>VXTR01000041.1 GCA_009837355.1 Chloroflexota bacterium
ACTTGTAGGAAACCCGGGGGAGGACGTGGGCGGCGGCGGGCTCGGTGTGACGGTCAGATGGGGAGCAGGCCTTGCTGGGGTTGAGTCCAGGGCGCGGCGTAAAGGGGCGCAATCAGAGGAGCGCGAGGCATGGGCAGTTCGCCGAAGGGAACGTCGATGACTACGGGAGCTTGTCGTTCCAGGGCTTCCGGGAGCAGCCGTTGGAGGTCCAGAGGACTGTCGGCCCGCATTCCGACGGCGCCGAAAGATTCCGCGAGGGCGACGAAATCGGGGTTGTGGAGGTCGGTCTCGTAGGTTCCGCCGAAGAAATCGTCGAGGTCTCCGGCCACGTTGCCGTAGGAATCGTTCCGCCAGACGACGGTTACCACGTTGATGCCGTACTTTACGGCGGTGGAAAGTTCCGAGGAGTTGAACAGGAATCCGCCGTCTCCCGCCATGCAAATCACCGGGCGTTCCGGCCGGGCCACCTTGACGCCCAGGGCGATGGGGAAAGCGGAACCGAGATTGAAGGAATAGCCGGAATCGACGTAGGTTTTGGGGTGATGCACCTGGTAGTGGGTACGGGCGTAGAATCCCCACTGGGATACGTCCCAAACGACGAAGGCGTCCTCCGGAATCGCGCTCTGTACGGACTCTAAGATTGGATACTGGGGTTCCTTGTCCCGGATGTCGTAGTAGGCGATGAGACGCCGGGCGGCGATTACCGCTTCGGCAGGCGAGGGTCGGTCGCCGGCGCCGGCTTCGACAAGATGGGGGAGCAGCGCTTCAATGGTGGCCCTGGCGTCGCCGTGCAAGGGGATGGTGTTGCTTTGAATCCTGGTAAGGTCGAAATCGTCGATGTTGATGTTGATGAGGGTGGACGCCTCGCCGGCCGGGTTGCCCAGCGCGAAGCGGGAGCCGATGCCAATAACGACATCGGCGGCTTGCATCACCCCGTGGAGTTGGTTCATCTCTTGTCGTTCGCCCCTGGGGCTGAGGCAGGCGCCGTAGGACATGGGATGACGGTCGGGGATGGTTCCCTTGCCGCCGGCGGAAGTTACAACGGGAATGTTGGTAGCTTCGGCCAGTTTAACCAGGGCATCCTCGGCGTCGGAGCGAGCCACTCCGCCGCCGGCGAAGATAATGGGGAACCGGGATTGGGCGATGACGCGGGCGGCCTCTCGAAGCTGTTCCGCGCTGGGCACAATCCGGGAAATGGGAGCCGGGTTGCGCAGTTGGACTTCTTCGCGCTCTACGCCCGTTTCAGGCGGGAGTTCGATGAGTACGGGACGGGGGCGACCGGTGCGCATTTGCCGGAAGGCTTCGAACACGGCGTCGGGTACGTCCCGGGGTCGCATGGCGAGGCGCTGCCACTTGGTGACCGACTTCACAGTGCCGGCCTGGTCTGCTATTTCGTGGACGGCTCCGATGTTTCGTCCCATGGCGCCGCGGGGGATCTGCCCCGCGACCAGGAGCACCGGGGAGGAACGGGAGTAGGCGGTGGCCAGGCCGGAGGCGGCGTTGTAGAGACCGACGCCGGGGACTACCATGGCTACGCCCGGCTTCCCCGATGCGCGAGCGTAGCCGTCGGCCATGTAGGTGGCGGCCTGCTCGTGGCGGGTGGCAATCATCCTGATGCCGGGATGGTCGCGAAGTCCGGCGACCATTCCATAAATCTGGATGCCGGGAATCCCGAACACGACCTCGACGCCTTCGGCGGACAAGGCCGCCGCCAGAGCTTCGCCTCCGCTCATAACCGTCATTGTATGATGCTCCAGATTGTCATATTCAAGCCCCGGGGTGAAAAAAGATGCAACGATGTTAAAACGATATTAAGGTGAGGGCAAGGGGAGGTCAATAGGAACAGATCGGGGGTTGCCGTAGGGGTTGGGGTGTGGCACACTGGCGTTTGGGGGTGATGGCGTGTCGTGGCTGTTTCGGTTCTGTTGTCGAGCGGGCGTAACTCAGTGGTAGAGTGTTTGCTTCCCAAGCAAAAAGTCGTGGGTTCGAATCCCATCGCCCGCTCCATTGCTTTGCGAGGTTCCCATGAGTTCCGGTTCCGCGTTGAAGGTTGTTTGCGTTCTCTATGACGACCCGGTGACGGGCATTCCGGCGAGTTATGCCCGCGACGGAATACCGGCGTTGAGCAGCTATCCCGACGGGCAGACGCTGCCGTCGCCGTCGGGCATCGACTTCACGCCGGGACAGCTGCTGGGCTCGGTGTCCGGCGGCTTGGGGCTGGAGCCGTTCCTCACCGGACGGGGCCACCAGTACGTGGTTACGTCGGACAAGGACGGGCCGGACTCGGTGTTTGAACGGGAATTGGTGGACGCCGACGTGGTCATCTCGCAGCCCTTCTGGCCGGCCTACCTGACGGCGGAGCGGATTGCCAAGGCGTCCAACCTGCGCCTCGCCATCACCGCTGGCATCGGTTCCGACCACGTTGACTTGCAGGCGGCCATCGACCGGAGCATTACGGTGGCCGAGGTTACCTGGTGCAACAGCATCAGCGTGGCTGAGCACGCGGTGATGCAGATGCTGGCCCTGGTGCGCGACTACATACCGCAGTACGGCTGGGTGGTGCGCGGCGGCTGGAACATCGCCGACGCCGTGTCCCGCTCCTACGACATCGAGGGCATGGACGTGGGCGTAGTGGCTGCCGGACGCATCGGGCTGGCGGTGCTGAAGCGGATGAAGCCCTTTGACGTGAACCTGCACTACACCGACCGGCACCGGCTGCCGGCCGAGGTGGAGGCCGAGCTGGGCCTGACCTATCACGCCACGGTGGAGTCGCTGGTGAGCGTGTGCGACGTGGTGAGCATCCACTGTCCGCTGCATCCGGAGACCGAGGATATGTTCGACGACGAGTTGATTGGCCGGATGAAGCGCGGCTCGTACCTCGTGAACACGGCGCGGGGCAAAATCTGCAACCGGGACGCCATCGTGCGGGCGCTGGAGAGCGGGCAGCTGGCCGGCTATGCCGGCGACGTGTGGTTCCCGCAGCCGGCGCCCAACGACCATCCGTGGCGGGCGATGCCGGGCCACGCGATGACGCCGCACACGTCGGGCACGTCGCTGTCGGCACAGGCGCGCTACGCCGCCGGCGTGCGGGAGATTCTGGAGTGCTGGCTGGACGGCCGGCCCATCCGCGAGGAGTACCTCATCGTGCAGGGCGGCGCGCTGGCCGGCGCCGGGGCACACTCGTACAGCGAGGGCGATGCCACCGGCGGCTCCGAGGAAGCGGCGCGGTTCACGGCGGGGTGATTACGACGGGGACCAGTTGTAGATTCTGGTGAGGGTGCCGCCCATCAGGGTGGCGCGGTCGGAGTCGGAGAGCGTGTCGGTAAGGCGGAAGGCCTCCACCCCCTGCTCGTAGGTGAGCAGCTTGACGGCGCGGGTCCAGTCGGTGCCCCACAGGCAGCGGTCGAGGCCGAAGGCGTCGAAGATGCGATGCACCGGCTCCCAGATGTCTGGATAGGGGAAGCCGGCGTGGGAGAGGGTACCGGCGCCGGAAATCTTGATGGCCACGTTGTCCAACTCCGCGCAGGACAGCACGTTGGACAGGTCGGCGAAGGGTTCGGCCGGCGGCGGCGGGTCGAAGGGCTGGGCCAGGCCCAGGTGGTCGATGATAATCTGGGTATCGGGGTTCTGCTGGGCCAGTTGACGCAGCAGGGGGAGCTTGCCCGCGGCCATGATGTTGACCGGGACGCCGGCCCGTCCGCCGGCGACCAGGATGGCGTTCAGTCCCGGGTGGTCAGGCTCGTAGTCGTTGCCGGCCAGCATGATGCGGCAGCCCACCACGCCGGGGGTGGACGTCCATTGCTCCACGTCGGCGTCGATGGAATCTGAGTTGGGATCGAAAGGCCGCACCAGGCCGAACTTGGTGGGATGCTGCGCGTACACCTCCAGGGCGTAGCTGGCGTCGTAGCCGTAGATGGCGAAGGGCGAGATGAGTATGGCGCCGTCCACGCCGACGGCATTCATGGCGGCCACCATGTCGTCGCCGGTAACTTCGTCGGGGCCGGTGAGGAAGCCGACCCAAGGGTGTTCGGGGGTGTTGCGCCGGTAAGCGTGAACCTGGCAGTCGATGGTGGGCATGGCGTTGCTCCTTGGGTACGTTGCTCCTTGGGGATGGTTAGGCTGATGATACCAGATTGGCGGGTTGCGTTGGGGTAGGCCGGCGGCTATGATGATGCAGTTTTGAGTTCACCCACCAGAAGGATTTTTGACGTTATGACTACTGCGACCCAGTCCTGGACTTCCAGCATCACCGAGGTGGCCGGCTCCAACGTGGAGGTGGTTGCCGGCGGCTCCGGCCCGCCGCTGATTATCCTCCCCGACGAGCTGGGGCACCCCGGCTGGCTGCGCTATCACGATGCGCTGGCGCGGAACCACACGCTGCACATTCCGTCACTGCCGGGCATCGGCGGGTCAGACCAGCTGGACTGGTCGATGAAGATTCACGACCTGGCCATCTGGTACCTGGGCGCGCTGGACAAGCTGGGGCTGGAAGGGGCCGACCTGATGGGGTTTTCCTTCGGCGGCTGGCTGGCGGCGGAGCTGGCGACGATGTGTCCGCAGCAGTTCCGACGGCTCATCCTGGTGGGCGCCGGCGGCATCCGACCGCCCCAGGGCGACATCTACGACATCTTCGAGGTTACGCCGCCGATGTTCATCCGCGACTCGCTGCTGGACGCCGACGGGACGCCGGAGTACCGGACGGTTTGTCCTGCCGAGCCGGAGGAGGACATCCTGGAGCGGTGGGAGAACGCGATGGAGACGACTTGCCGGGTGTCGTGGCGTCCGTACATGCACGACCCGGGGCTGGTGAACCAGGTGTACCGGCTGGAGCGGCTGCCGACGCTGCTGGTCTGGGGCGCGCAGGACCGCATCGTGCCGGTGTCGGCCGGCGAGGAGTACCAGCGTCGCATCCCCGGCAGCCGGTTGGAGGTCATCGACCAGTGCGGCCACCACCCGGAGCTGGAAGCAACGGAGCGGTTCGTGGAGGTTGTGGAGGGGTTTTTGCGAGGGTAGGCCAACGTGGACAGGCTCACGACCTCTTGAGAGTAGGTACCCAAGCGATGCCCCCCGAATCTATTAGCAATTCGTACCCGGATTCGTTAGATGCGTTGGGCGCGGATGATACGCCCATGGTGGACGATGTTGTCGGCGACGGAGAGTATCTAGATGTCTTGCCGGATTGGGAGGACGATCTAGACGAAATTGAGGCCGACGAGTTCGAGTGGGATGATCCGGAACCTCTGGCAGAGTACGATGGCGAGTTGCAACAGCCGCTTTACGTCATTGAAGACGAAGGCGATGGGTTGGGAATTGAGCTACGGATTGATCAGTGGGTTGCTGGGATAGATTCGGCCAGCGCGGCTCAGCGACATCTCGTTGCAGAGTTGCTGAAGGATCTCGGATACAATCGCCTGCGCCATTGGTTGCCGTGGTTGGATAACCAGCAATGGACGGGCGAAAGCTTACTTCTATTCCTGCGGTTTCGGGCACACTGGGAATCTAGCCCGCACTGGTGGGAGCACTCATATTGGGACTGGCGTGCCCGCTGCTGGTATCCGGTGCGCAACCGAGACAGCCTTTCCCGGGACGACACGTATGAACTGGTGCAGCTTAGGCTGGACCATGGCCCGCACGAAGTAATTGATGAAACTTGGCTGGCTGATTGGCTAGACTTGGGTTTATGGCAACACGGGTTCCGTTCTTTTGCATCTTTTGCGGTATTCCGTGCCAGATTCTCTCCCGGTGATAACTGGCAACGACATATCGAATGGTACGCGCCGGTCCATAGGGATGACGAAGCAGCAGAGCATCGGTGGAATGACGGTCATCATCTCTACCGCTGTGGCCCTCCACTGTGGTTCGCCGAGCAAAACTGGTACGAACCCGTCGAGTGGCATGATAGTCTAGGTTGGTAAAAGGTAACCGGTGGATTTCAGGAAGCTGCCGATATGAGCACCTATCAGCACGCAACAGACATCATCCCTGTCGTCGGATGCTGCGTAGCCCACACCGACCCCGAACGTTATCCGAGAGCCAGAGGGGTCGTTCTGAGTCATGGGGACGACACCAGTCGCCTTGATTCTGTACAGGTGCGATGGGGCAGTGGTGGAACATCGGAATGGCACCTAGTGTCGGAATTGCGGAGCGGTTTCCGCAAGGGTGACGAAGTCCAGGACATTCCCCGTTCTCACACACGCCGGCCGTTAGGGCGGGGCAGCGTGGCCAACGCCCGCAATATCGCGGGGCGGGAGCAAGTTCTGGTGCAACTGCACAACACCGGCGAAACGGCTTGGCTGCCGTACCAGAACTTGCGGCTTATTCGCAGAAGCGCGCCCGATGCCGATAGTGCAGAGCGTTTTCGCTTGAAAGCATTAGCCTACGCTTTAGATTCCTGGAACCAACTAACCGGTGCTCTTGACCGCTTTGACGTTGACCCATTACCTCATCAAATTGACTTGGTGCATCGCATAATGACGTCCGACCGCAGAGATTGGCTAATCGCCGACGATGTGGGATTGGGCAAAACCATTGAGGTCGGGTTGTTGCTGGCCGCTAAACGACGGCAAGCGCGCCGGGTGCTGGTTGTATGCCCCGCGGGAATGGTACAGCAATGGAAAGATGAAATGCAGGACAAGTTCAACGAGGCTTTCCGCATCTACGGTCAAGATTTCAACATCGAACGACCGGGCGACTGGGCTACGCACCGGTACGACAAAGTCATCATGTCCATTGACCGTGCCAAATCCGACAATCATTTGCCTCTGGTCGCTGACACTGATTGTGAATCTTGGGACGTAGTTGTTTTCGACGAAGCTCACCACTTGAGTAAGATTGCCGGCCAAGCCGTCACGCAGCGCTATCGTCTGGCTGAAAGGCTGCGCCGGATGGCGGACGAGTTCATATTTCTCACCGGCACACCTCATCAGGGAGACCATGAACGGTTCGCACACCTATTGCGTTTGCTACGCCCCGATCTAACGCGTCGCCTGGCTGGTGCTTTCACGGATCCATCGGTGGTTGCTGAAATAGTGCTGCGCAATCGGAAGAGCCTAGTTACCGACGCGCAAGGTGATTTCCTGTTCCGGGGACAAGACACCCGACGGATTGAAGTGCCTTTCTCAGAGACAGCCCGCTCTTTTGACACTCTGTTGCAGAATTACCTGCGTCATGGCTATGACGCTGCGGCCATTGGGGGCAACGCAGGCCGGGCCATCGGATTCGTGATGACTACTTACCGCAAGCTCGCCTCTTCCAGCATAGCTGCCATCGACCGCGCACTACGGCGGCGACTCGCCCGTTTGCAAGGTGGCGATAATACCCAATCACCCAATGACATACGATCTCCTTTCGGGGACAATTTGAACATAGACGCTTTTCAAGACGGTACCGACAGTCGTGATGACTTGGACAGCTTGGCCGATATAGCCGCTGCGTCTTTCTTTGACGACGAACAGCAGCAGATAAGCGAACTGCTGGCAGCAGGGACAACAGTCAAAGCCGATGATCGCAAGTTGGCACAGTTTTTGTCGAAAATCGTTGAACCGCTGCATCAGGCAGGCGAGCGGTTGCTGATTTTTACCGAATACCGCGCCACACAATCATACTTGGTTAGCGCGTTGGAGGAGCTCTATCCTCAAAGCAAGGTTGCTCAAATCAACGGCGCTATGGATTTGGCAGAAAAAAGGCGAAATATTGACCAGTTCAACGAATCAGCACAATTCATGGTATCCACGGAGGCTGGTGGGGAAGGGTTCAACCTGCACGAAAATTGTCACATTCTGGTCAACTATGACCTGCCCTGGAACCCTGCACGACTGGTACAGCGGGCAGGACGTCTGTATCGTTACGGCCAGCAGGAACGGGTTTTGGTATTCAACCTGATGGCGAGTGATGGTTTCGACAGCCAGGCGTTGGGCAAGATGCTGGACCGTGTTGACCTCATTGCGGAAGAAATGGCTTCGGTAAGTACGGAGTTTCAAGAAGGCCTCCATGACGAGATTATCGGCGAACTGCTTGAGCGCATCGATATGGCGTCCATTCTGGCTGACAATCGGGCGATGGACATAAGCCGTACTGATGACGAAATTGAAACCGCAATTGATCGAGCCAAAGAGGCGAGAGCACAGCAGGAGCAACTCTTTGCCCGCGTAGAAGGCTTTGACCCCCAAGCAGCAATGGCTCTTACCGGGTTTGAGCCTGAGGATGTGATGTCCTTTTTGGAAGGAGTTCTTCCATTTCGCAACATCCGTATCAGAGAGCGCCTGTATAACGGACGTGTATTGGAACTAGAGCTGCCAATGGATATGCGAGGCCAGTACTACGACGAGTTTGAAAACCGCACCATAGTACGAGTTACCGCCACGCGAGATCCGCAAATTCGCCGTGCCAACGCCCGGCCAATGGACTTTGCCAGCGCTTTCTTCTCCAATCTAATTGATTTCGCCAAGTCGCCGGAATTCAAAGGAGAGCAAGCCAATCTAGTCGGCTACAGTTCGGGGGCCCTCGCTATCTACAAATTGCGGTGGCAGAATGATCAAGGCGTTCCCACAGAGGAACAGTTGCTACCTATCTTCCTTCCAGACGGAACTAAGCAGACCGTTGTCAACCCGGCCTTCTTTATCGACTTGCTTACAACACCGGCAGTTGGTACCACACCGTCGCATCCTGTAAACCCCGACGACAGGCGGGACATATCAAGAATACTTGCGCAATGCGCCGATGATGAACTGGGGAGGCGTTGCACAGAGCTGCGTCATCCCAACGACGCAGTGCTGCTAGCCGAAGCTGACATCAGAGTTGACGTCTAGCGGTTTTGCCGCTACTTCAGCGAGCCTACTACCGGGATCAGGCGCTGGTTGTAGGGGTCGACGGCAAGGAAGACACCTTCCAGGGTGTAGGCGCCGAGGAGGGGCGACGTGCCTTCCTCACCGAAGATTACCCAGGTGCCGGTTTCGCGGCCTTCAACCATCGCTCGCGCTTCGGCCATGTCCAGCTCGACGCGCTGGCCACCGGCGTACTCGAAGGTTTCCCGCTTGGTCGGGGTGATGCCCAGACCCTCCAGGATGGAGCGCGGGATTACCGTCGTGACGGCGCCGGTGTCCACCATTACATCGACATCCTCGAAGTGCTCGCCGTTGAGGTTGCCGATTTGGATGGTTACGTTGAATATGCCCATGACTGCATTATATCAGTGGGCCACCGGGCTGGGGGACCAGCCGCCGTAGCGGGGGTATTGGGAGCAGATGAACTCCAGGTAGGAGGGCTGGCCGGTTTCGTTGGCGGCCAGGGCGCGCTGGAAGGCCGGAATGACCTCCGACGGCTCGGTTACCCGCTCGGCGTAGAGGCCCAGCTCGGCCACGGCCCGGGACATATTCACGTCCTCCGGCCCCATGACGCGATGCGTGTAGGGGTCGTGGCCGTCGCCCCAGAAGCCGGGCCCGTAGCCGGCGAACCCGCCGTTGGCGACGTGGGCGATGGTGATGCCCAGGTTCTGGCGCACGGGAACCTCAAGGTTGCCCAGCATATAGCCCACGCCGGCGTCGCCCGTTACCGCCACCGACTGCCGCTCGGGATAGGCCAGCTTGGCGGCCATGGCGCCGGCCAGTCCGAAGCCCAGGGTGGAGATGTTGCCCCAGCCCAGGAAGCCGCGGGGTATCAGCGTGTCATAGACGGTGCTGAGCTGGTCGCGGGTGTTGCCGGAGTCGTGGGTTACGAAGGAGTTGTACGGGTCCAGGACTTTCATCATGTCGCCATAGACGCGGTAGGGATTGATGGGCGCGTCGCCGGAGGCCATGGCCTCGCGATACTCCGCCAGGCCGGCGTCACGGGCGTTGCGGACTTCGGCGACGACGTTGCCGGCGGGACGGCCGGCGCCGTCGGTGCGGCGAGAGGCTTCGTCGGCCAGCGCTTGCAGGGTGAACCGAGCGTCGCCCAGCACGGCGTGATGGGTCGGATAGATGCGGTTGAGGTGGAACTCGTCCAGGTTACACTGGATGATGGTCTTGCCCGGCGCGTTGGGGATGCCGTGGGTGAAGCGGCCGGGGGAGAGGCTGCTGCCCACGGTGAGGATGACGTCGCTCTTGTTGAGGTAGGCGATGGGATGCTCGCCGCGCACGCCAACGAACAGCGGGTGGTTTTCGGGGAAAGCGCCCTTGGCCTTGAGGGTGGTGATGACCGGCGCGTTGAGCAGCTCGGCCAGGGCGGTGAGCTCGGCGGAGGCGCCGGCGTAGATGACGCCCTCGCCGGCGTAAATCAGCGGGTTGGCGGCGTCCAGCAGCAGGTCGATGGCCCGGGCGACGTCGGACGGGTCGGGAGCGGACTTGTAGCCGCGGACCGGATGGTACGGGTCGGCGGTTTCGTCGTAGGTGGCGGCGGCGTTGGGCACGGCCAGGACGACGGGGCCGGGCCGTCCGCTGCGCAGCATGGAGAAGGCGCGGCGCAGGAACTCCGGTGTGCGTTCGGGTCGGTCGATGTAGCCGAACCACTTGGTGACGGTCTTGAGGCTGGTGGTGACGTCGAACTGGGTGTTCTCGGTGCTGCCGGCCGGCACGCCGTCGGTGATGCACAGCATCGGCGAGTTGTCCTCGAAGGCTTGCGCCAGGCCGGGGTAGGAGTACTGCAATCCGGCGCCGTTGACGCCGCCCTGGACGGTGCAGACGCCGATGCGGTCGCCGCCGGTAACGCGAGAGTAGGCGTCGGCCAGGGCGACGGCGTAGCGGTCGTCGCGCATCATAATCATGGGCACGCCCTCGCGGCCCAGGGCGTTGTTGACGCGGCAGACGGGGAAGGTGGAAACCCACTGGACGCCCTCCTGCTTGAGGATGCGGGCGATAGAAGTGGCAACGTCGATGCTCATAGTTGGAAACCTCGTTTGAGTGGTTGGGTGCCGGCGATTGTACCACTGCGGGGTTTGGTCGGTGGATTTTGGTGACACTTGGTCGTTGACGGGAGCGGGCCGGGGCTGGTTATCATCCTGCACAACGTGGCGCCAAGCGCGCCACTCCGAATATGCTAGACTGGTGAAAACGATGTATGAATGGGAGGATATGCGGTGGCTGCGCCATCATGCGACGGTGGCGCCTTTCGGGATTTTCACAGCGACGTTGCTAATGACCTTGTGGCTAGCGCACTGGCAGTGGCTGGGGCGGACCACTTGGGAATTGATGGCCGGGGAGGTAGACCTGGGAGCGGTGTTGTACACCATGGTCGCCGTCCTGGCGGAACGCGGATTGAGGCTTATGTTTTGGGCATTGGATCAGAGACGAAAGTGGCGGGCGAAAATGCGTGCAGAAGCGCGGGCTGAAGGTTACGCGGAGGCCAAGCGCGAGTTCGACGCGCAGTTGGAACGGGTAGCACAAGAAGCCAGAGATAAAGGCATCGAACTGGAGGAAGTGTTGCCCAAGAGAGACGTATCATAACGGTATTGGCGCTTTTGGCTGATGATTAGCGAGATTGGGGCGCACTCCAGCGACGGGCGGCCGATGCTGCAGGTGGAGACGCCGGAGGAGTGGCGCGGGTAAATGAGACAGTCCGCCCGGCTCCTGACACCGGCGCTGCGGCGGGCCGTCAGCACGATACGGGACCTGGCGCCCATCATCATCGTAATCGCGTTCTTCCAGCTGGTGGTGCTGCAGCAGCCCTTCCCCAACCTGGGCAACGTGCTTGTCGGGCTGCTGTGCGTGTGCGTCGGGCTGGGGCTTTTCGTACAGGGTTTGGAGAGTGGGCTGTTCCCCCTGGGCGAGGTGCTGGCGCGGGGTTTCGCCAACAAGGGCAGCCTGTGGGCGATCCTGGCCTTTGCCTTCTGCTTGGGATTCGGCGCAACGATCGCCGAGCCGGCGCTGATTGCCGTCGCCGCCGAAGCCGCCCAGGTGGCGTCGGAAACCGGAGCAATCTCGGATAGCGATGGGGCGCGCAGTTCCTACGCCCTGGAGCTGCGCCTGGTGGTGGCCACATCGGTGGGGCTGGCCATCCTGCTGGGGGTCATACGCATCCTAAAGGGCTGGCCCATCCATCACCTGATTATCGGGGGTTATGTCCTCGTTACCGTGATGACCGTCTTCGCTCCGGCGGAAATCATCGGCGTAGCCTACGATTCCGGCGGCGTAACCACCAGCACCATCACCGTTCCGCTGGTAACGGCGCTGGGTGTGGGCCTGGCCGCGTCGATCCGGGGGCGCAATCCCATGGTGGACGGTTTCGGGCTGATTGCCTTCGCCAGCCTGACGCCGATGATCTGTGTCATGGCCTACGGCATGATTGCCCGATGACGGTTCCATGATGACGGTTTCCCGATGATTGATTTTCTGCACACGCTGCCGCCGGCCATCCTGTCCACGGTGTTTGACGTGGCGCCCATCGTAGCCGTGTTAACGCTGTTCCAGGTCTTCGTGCTGCGTCGCCGGCTGCCCAACCTGCGGCGGACTCTGGCCGGCCTGGTCTGCGTACTGCTGGGGCTGGCGCTGTTCCTGGTCGGCCTGGAAAACGCACTCTTTCCCATAGGGGAGACCATGGCCTTCCAGCTGACCGCTCACGCGGCGGCAGGCGCGCAGAGTGCGGCGGGGGCGGTTGACTGGAGAGACTACCTGGTGGTGTACGCCTTCGGCGCGGCCATCGGTTTCGCGACTACGGTGGCCGAGCCTTCGCTGATCGCCGTGGCCATCAAGGCCGAGGAGGTGTCCGGAGGCACGGTACGCGCCTGGCCCTTGCGGATTGCCGTGGCCGTGGGCGTAGCCATCGGCGTGTCGCTGGGCTGTTTCCGCATCGTCACCGGCACGCCGCTGCCCTGGTACATCATCGCCGCCTACGCCATTGTCATCGTGCAGACCTACCGGTCCAGCCGCACCATCATCCCCCTGGCCTACGACAGCGGCGGCGTAACCACGTCAACCGTCACGGTGCCGGTGGTCGCCGCCCTGGGCCTGGGCCTGGCCGCCAGCATCCCGGGACGCAACCCGCTGATTGACGGATTCGGACTGATTGCCTTCGCCAGCGTGTTTCCCATAATGACCGTCCTGGGTTACGCTATAGGCGCATCCTGGTGGGGTCGCAGGAGAACCGCCGGCGGTCGGGAGGAGGTAGAGTCTTGAGGCTGAAGCTGATTGTCGCCCTGGTCAGCGACGACAAAACCGACGTCGTGATGGACGCCGCGCGCGACGGCGGCGCCACCGGCGCTACCATCATATCCAGCGTGCGGGGCGAGGGGCTGCGGCCGGGGACAACCTTCCTCGGTCTGCGCCTGGAAAGTATGCGCGACATGCTGCTGTTCCTGGTAGTGGAAACCCGCGCCCGGGACATCCTGGAGCGCATCCGGGACGCCGCGCGGCTGGATACCGAGCCCGGCGCCGGCATCGCGTTCCAACTGGATATTGAGGACGCCGTCGGCCTGGTCACCCAATTGCCCACCATTCAGGAAGAACTGGAGCAGGACCTATGAACGCGCAAGGCCCGGTCAGGGTCGGGGACGTAATGGCCCCACAACTCCACAGCATCGACGGGCTGGCGACGGTGGCCGATGCCATGGCGCTGATGAAGCGGCACGGCGTCGAGGCGCTGGTGGTCAACCGGCGGGATGAAACCGACGAGGTGGGGCTGCTGCTGGTATCCGACGTGGCCCGGGAGATAATCGCCCGCAACCGCTCGCCCGAGCGGGTCAACGTGTACGAGATAATGTCAAAGCCGGTGCTAACCCTGCCGCCAGACATGCTGACGCGCTACGCGGTGCGATTGCTGGTACGATTCCAGGTCTCCCGCGCCATAGTAGTCGACCGCGACCGCAGCCCCATCGGGTTCGTGACGCTGCACGACTTGGTGATTGGGGGTTAGGCGGCGGGGGGCGCTAGCGGCATCCGCTGGCTGGTTCGCGCGGATGGTGTGGGTGGTCGGGGACCGGGGCGAGGGCGTCGGGTTTACGTTGGCTACGAGCAGCAGATAAAATGCGGGGTACGAAGACGAACCAAGAGCAAAGGGGTGGAGGAACATGGGGAAGCAATCGAGACGAGCTAGCCGGCGTAATCGCCCGGGCCGGAGCAATAACGCTAACAGGAGTAGCAGGGAGGTGCTAGGCACGCTCTATACTCAAAGCAGTAACTACACGTACGCAGCCATCGTTACGGCGAAGCCCGACACGGCGCAATCAGGTGACGTGCCTACGGATAATAAGGCGGTGTACATTTCGTCGGCGCGCTTAGGGGATCGTGAAATTGTGTACGGGAGCCTTCTTCACACTATAGACGAAGCCATTAGGCCGATCTATCAGTCATCGCGCCGCCTGCGGGAAATGAGCGAGATCATCCCGGCGGATGTCTTCCCATCTGTTGAGTACACAGAATCCGGCGACGGTATTGGGCTCTACACCCTTCCGCCGGGAGATTACTCAGACGCGATAATCCATCAGCAGGAGCAAATCCTGAAAGACACCCTACTTCTTTCTGGAATACACGTGCGGACATTGTTGGAGGATTTCAGCGGTCGGGGCAATGTCCCAGTACCAATCTACGACTACGAGAGTGAACCAGCTGGAAGCGTTTCACTAGCTGAAATATTCAACACGCTTGAGCATTATCGATATTGCGTGGTTTCCGGGGAGTTTGTTCATGACGTTTTCTCCAGTAAGGGGCAATTGGGGTCCGACCAATTGGTCGGCTCAAAAATGAAGATCCACGAACTCTTCAATGCGATCTTTGTGTTCATATCGAGGATTAGGATAAAAGACTTTGCAGGTGTCTTACGTGCAAGGCTTGAGAATCTGTCGGTTGATTCCGATAGAAGTGACGCAATATTCGCTGTGCAGAACGTGCATTCCATCGCACAAATTATGCACGAACGCACAGTCGTTGTTGGAACTCTACCGGAATTCATAGCAGTTCTCAATCGAAAGTTAGAACTAACGACAAAGGAGAGACGCATACTACAGGATGCCGAAGACAAAGGCGAAACGGAAGTCCATTTAGTAAGAATAGGTGGTCTACCGGTCTTCAGTATAGGACGGCTCCTTCACAACAAGATGATAGAGACGCATATTACTATCAACGGCGAAAGCGAAAAAGTCGAGATCAGTTGGGACGAGTTTTTCAGAGAGCTCGTGAAAGTCCATGGCGATGAGCCTCTCGTGCCGCGCGAAGTGCTGGAGAAGAGGTTTGAGCATTTAGACGCTGTTGGGCGATAGAAAGGGGCGATACGGATGAGTTGACGCTCTGGATGGAAATTACTTTACTGTTGGCATTGATGCTTCCTTCTAGCGTTGATGCCTCTCTGTGCAGGTGATAAAAGTGTCTACCCACACGAACTGGACGCGCCAACAGTTGCTGGTGGCGTTTGCGCTTTATTGCCGGATGCCGTTCGGCAAGATTAGCTCGCGGCATCCTGACATTATTCGGGTTGCGGCGGCTATTGGGCGGACGCCGGCAGCGTTGTCCATGAAGATGGGCAATATCGCCAGCCTTGACCCGGCGATTACGTCAACGGGGCGCAGCGGGTTGCGGGCCGCGTCTGCCAACGACCGGGCCATGTGGGATGAAATGACCAGCGATTGGGACCGCTTTGCCTTTGAGTGCGAACAAGCGTTGATCGCTACTGAAACTACGGCAACCACGCCAGAACCTGTTGAGCGCGTCGTACCAGACTACGACGATTTGCCAGTTGGAGAAGACCGTGTCACGCTCACGACAGCGCGCATCGGGCAGAATTTCTTTAGGGCGGCGGTGTTGAGCGCATACAACGAACGGTGTTGTATCACCGGGCTTGCGGTTCCCAGGTTGCTCGTGGCGAGCCACATCGTGCCGTGGCATATCGACGGAGCCAACAGAACCAACCCGCAGAACGGCCTCTTGCTGTCAGTCCTGCACGACAAGGCTTTTGATACGGGACTGCTAACCATCAACGATGATATGACGGTTCGCGTGTCCCGTGAGCATATCGCGTCCGCTGACGCATTTTTCGCAACCGCGGTTGGACACTATGACGGCCGTCCGATTTCTCTCCCTGAGAAATTTGCACCAGATAGGGATTTCCTCGCTTATCATCGGGAGCATGTTTTCCAAGGCTGAACGACCTGCCGCAATGCTGACACTTTCCTCTTGCCCCAACGCTTCGCTCTCCCCTACCATATAATCGTCAAATCCCACGGAGCCAACCCGTTAACAACCCCAATGCCAGCGTCCCGACACCGCCCTTTACGCCCTTCTCTCAAATCCTCTCAAACGGCTCCCAAAGCCGCCCAAATCGCCCCCAAAACTGCCCATTACACCCCCATTTACCACCAAGAACGACCACCATCCCCTACTTGAATAAGAGGAAATGAGAGGAAACGAGAGGGAAATCGAAAAATCGCCGCCATCCCGGCCCATCCTTGCCCCACTCCCCGGCCCCTGCTACACTGGCGGCATTCGTTGACTCGTTTGATTCGTTTGCGCGCAAGGAGCCGCTGTTATGCTGATTGGCCATTTTACCGAGCAGCCCTGGCAGGATGAAAACTCCGGCCTGATGGGCACCCAGAGCACCGACCTGGGCATCTCCAACTCCCACTATCGGCCCGAAGTCGGCGCCCAGCTCTACAACCGCTACCTGGACGAAAAGGTCTATGCCGAGCAGATGGGCTTCGACGCCGTGATGCTCAACGAGCACCACTCCACGCCCTTCTGCATGCAGGGCGTCACCAACGTGGGCGCGTCCATCCTGGCCCGCATCACCGAAAAGGTGAAAATCATCATCCTGGGCAACGTGCTGCCCATCTGGGACGACCCCCTGTGGCTGGCCGAACAGCTGTCGATGATCGACATGATCTCCCACGGCCGGCTGGTGTCGGGTTTCGTGCGCGGCGGCGGCCGGGAGAGCTGGTCCCATAACTCGCCGCCCAACTTCAACCGGGAGCGCTTCGAGGAGGCCCACGACCTCATCATCAAGGCGTGGACGGAGCCGGGCCCCTGGCGCTGGGAGGGCAAGCACTTCCACTACCGCTACGTCAACCCTTGGGCCAAGCCGCTGCAGGAGCCGCACCCGCAAATCTGGATTCCGTCCACCGTGTCCGTGGAAACGGTGAAGTGGTGCGCCGAGCATCGCTATCCGCTGGTGCTGTTGGCCACCCGGCTGGAGCCCACCCGCGAGGCCTTCCAGCTGTACCACGACACCGCTGCCGAGTGCGGCTACGAGTCAGGCACGCAGAACGTGGCCTACCTGTGGAAGGTGCACGTGGACGAGACCGAGGAGCTGGCCGAGGAAGTGGGACGCAAGTACCTGTCCGGCGTCAGCAACCCGTTCCTGGCCGGCAACGAGGGCGGCATCAACCCGGCGATTATGAACCTGCCGGGACATACGTCGCGCACGTCCCGCCGCCTGTCCGCTGCTGCTTTCGGCCCCGCCGGACGCTTCGGCACCAACCGCCGGCCCTTCGAGGACCAGGTCGCCGACAGCACCATCATCACCGGCACGCCCAAGACGGTCATCCCCAAGATTCGCGAGGTGCTGGAGTACCTGCGTCCGGGTTCTGTGTTCTTCTGGGACGGCGACGGCGCCATGACCCACGATGACCAGATGCGCAGCCTGCGCCTGATGGGCGAGGAAGTGATTCCCGCCGTGCGCGAGATGGGCAAGGAGCTGGAGCTGTACTCGCCCTTCGAGGTGGACGCCCGCACCAACCAGCCCATCGTGGACGCTGCCGCCGCCGCGCAGACGGCGACGGGCACCGCCGACTAGCCCCGGCGCAACGCTGACGCAGCACCCCCGGGGCCGCCCGGCTCCGGGGGTTTTTGTGTCTGCACGGAATACGCAACAATGCTCGACGCCAGCGCCAGGCCCAGGGTGTTCCACGGGTGGTACATCGTCGCCTGCGGGTTCCTGAGCCAGGGGATGCGCGTCGGGTTGGGCGCCCAGACCTTCGGCTTCTTCTTCAAGCCGATGGTTGAGGAGCTGGGCTGGAACCGCACGGTGATGACGGCGGCGCTGCTGGCGCGCGACCTGGTGCGGGCCACCACGTCGCCGGCCTTCGGGTACGCCGTGGACCGCTACGGGCCGCGGTTCCTGATGACGGGCAGCGCCGTCGTGCTGGGCATCTCGCTGATGCTGCTGTCCCAGACCCGTGAGATTTGGCACTTCGTGCTGTTCTACGGGGTCATCGGCACCTTCGGCATACCCGGGCTGAGCTACAGCGTCATCAGCCCGACCATCGCCAAGTGGTTCATCCGTCACCGGGGCAAGGCGACGGGGATCGCCACCGCAGGGCTGAACGTGGGGGCGGTGCTGCTGACACCGCTGATACTGTTTCTCATCCAGACCCTGGGCTGGCGGACGGCGTGGTTCGTGCTGGGTTTCGTGCCCTGGATTGTCGTGGTGCCGCCGTGCCTGCTCTGGCTGCGCCGTCAGCCGGAGGACATGGGACTGCTGCCCGACGGGGATGTGCGCGCTGTTGAGTCGGAATCCAGCGAGGCAGCCGAACCCACCAACGACCGCGTCGGGCCGGTTGACGAAGTGAGCTGGACGGTGGCGCAGGCGTTGCGCGCTCCGGCCTTCTGGCTGCTGGTCGCCTTCGAAGTGCTGTCCGGCATGTCCATCGGCGCGCTGATAATCCACCGGATTCCGTACGTGACCGACCTGGGGTTTTCCGACGTGCAGGCGGGCATATCCTTCGCAATTTACGGCGTCTGCGCCTTCGCGTCCAAGATGGCCTGGGGGTTTCTGGCCGACCGCTACTCCATCTGGAAGCTGGCCATCTTCGCCCTGGTCGGCAGCGCGGTGAGCATTTTCGCCGGCGTGGGTTCGTCGACCATCTGGCAGATGTACGCCACCTTCGGGGTGATGTACGGCCTCACCGGTGGGTCGCTGGTGGTAATCGGGCCGCTGCTGTGGGCGGCGCACTTCGGCCGGCGGCACCAGGGAACGATCCGGGGAGTGATGAGTCCGTTCTACCTCATCGCCAGCGTGGGCGGGCCGTTGTTCGCGGCCTTCGTGTACGACCAGGCGGGGAGCTACGACGCGGCGTGGCGGGTGTTCGCGGCCTACTTCCTGGTCAGCGCGGTACTGGTCTGGCTGGCCGGGCGCGTGCGGAATGTGGGGGCGCCGCAGGCGTGAGAGGCGGCTAGGCTTGCTGCGCCACCGCCAGCGAATCGGCTATCGTGATATCTCCCGTGTACAGGGCGCGGCCGATGATGGCGGCTTCGGCGCCGGTGGGGACGAGGTTGGCGACGTGTTCCGCTGCGCCGACGCCGCCGGCGGACATCACCGCCAGGCCGCTGTCCTGAACCAGGGCCGCCGTCGCCGCGTAGTTGGGTTCTTCCAGGGTGCCGTCCCGGGAGATGTCGGTGTAGAGCAGGCGCACCACGCCCAGGTCGGCCATGCGGCGGGCCAGGTCGGTGGCGGTGATGGCCGAGGTTTCCGTCCAGCCGCGGATGGCCACCAGGCCGTCGCGGGCGTCCAGGGCCACTACCACCCGTTCGCTGCCGAAGCGACGACACAGCTCCTCCACCAGCTCGGGGTTGGATACGGCGGCGGTGCCCACCACCACGCGGGCCGCGCCGGCGTCGAACAGGCCGGCCGCCGTGTCCACGCTGCGGACGCCGCCGCCCACCTGCACGGGGATGGTCAGCCGTCGGGTGATGGCGGTGATGGCGGCCAGGTTGGCGGGATTGCCGGAGTGGGCGCCGTCCAGGTCAACGATGTGCAGCCGCTGGCCGCCCTCGGCCTGCCAACGCTCGGCGACGGCCAGAGGGTCGTCGGAGAAGACGGTTTCCCGGGCGTAGTCGCCCTGGTAGAGACGGACGCAGTTGCCGCCGCGCAGGTCGATGGCGGGGATGATTTCCATGCTAGCCGGCAGAGACCTGGCGGACGAAGTTGGCGTAGATGCGCAGGCCGTTGTCGCCGCTCTTCTCCGGGTGGAACTGGGTCGCCACCACGTTGTCCCGGGCGTAGATGCTGCAGAACTCCACGCCGTAGTCGGTGAGTCCGGCCACGTGGGCGCGCTCCTCAGGGTCAGCGTAGTAGCTGTGGACGAAGTAGAAATGGCTGTCCTGGGCGATGCCGTCCCACAGGGGATGCTCACGCTGGAACCGCACGGTGTTCCAGCCCATGTGGGGCACCTTGAGGCCGTCGGGCAGGCGGCGGACGCGTCCGGGGGCCAGGCCCAGGCAGTCGGCATCGCCCTCGTCGGTGGCGTCCAGCAGCAGTTGCAGGCCCAGGCAGACGCCCAGGTAGGGCCGGCCGCCAGCGATGTAGTCCAGCAGGGGCTGCACCAGCCCGCGGGCTTGCAGGGCGCGCATGGCCGAGGGGCCGGAACCCTGGCCGGGCACAATCAGGCCCGGCGCGTCGGCTACCCGGGCCGGGTCGGAGGTTACGACGGGGGTTGCGCCGGCTTTGGCGACGGCGCGAGCCACGCTGCGCAGGTTGCCCGATTCGTAGTCGATGATGACGACGTCGGGTTTAGCGGAAGCGGCCATGCGGGACTAGACGCGGTCGCCGGTGGCGCGCTCAATGGGGATGTCGCGGTCGTGGTAGCGGGCCAACACGAAGAGCAGGTCGCCCAGGCGGTTGAGGTAGGCCAGGATGAGCGGGTTGGTGAGGCCGCCGGCTTCGGACAGGGCGACCACGCGGCGCTCCGCCGTGCGAATCACGGTGCGGGCGGAGTCCATGGCCGACGACGAGGGAGTACCGCCGGGCAGGATGAAGACCTGGGGCATCTGGAAGTGGGTTTCCAGCTCGTCGATGGTCTCTTCCAGGTTGTCCACCATCTCCTCGGTGACGGGCTTGAAGTGCTGGTGGAAGAGGTCGTACTTGTCGGGGTCGGTGGCCAGTTCGGCGGCGACGGTGAAGAGTTCGCGCTGGAGGTCGCGCAGGATGTTCTTCACCTTGTCGTCGTCGGTGAGGGCGCGGGCCAGGCCCATCAGGCTGACGGCCTCGTCGGTGATGCCGTAAGCCTCGGTGTGCGGGTTGGCCTTGGAGACGCGCCCGCCGTAGAGGAGGCTGGTTTCGCCCTGGTCGCCGTACTTGGTATAGACCCGCTTGCGGCGCGATGATGCTGAAGATGACGACGATGTGCTCATGGCAGTTACTCCCGGCCCGGATTGCGAGGGTGTACTATTCTAGCACCTGTTGACGAGGGCCGTCATAACCCCTGCGCCGTGCTACGCAGTATTGATATAATGCAATTCACTCGGTACTTTGAGACGGTCCGCCATCGTCCCGACCGTTCCTTTATCGCACTGGAATGGATTCAGCGGGTGATTGATGAGCCAGTACGTGAGGTAGTACAAGCCGACGGACGCATCAGGCGTTGGGCGCCGATTGCGGAGATGGATGGCAAGTATTCGAGGGTGGTACTGCTGCCGGATGGGGTTACCGTGCACAATGCCTTCTTTGACCGGAGGTTCAGGCTATGAACGTCAAGTACTTTGCGGATACCGATACCCTGTACATCGAACTTTATCCGGCCGAGGTTGACGAGACGCGTGACCTGGATGAGGACACCCTGTTGGAGATGGATGCTGCCGGTCGGCTGTGCGCTCTGACCATCGAACACGCCAGCGCGCGCATGGACATTCCGGCGTTTTCCTACGAGCAAATCCCGGCCGGCCCTGCCACCACATAACAATAGCGCTGCCTCCACCGCTGGCGCAGGTGATAAACTGGTGTCAGTCGGCTGTCGTATAGACGGCCCGAACCCTGCCGATAGCTATGCTGGAGAGGTGCGCTATGCCGCCGGAGATTCGCGCCGTTGGAATTGAGGGACTGCCCGAAGTGCGGGCCGGGGACGACCTGGCCGGCCAGATCATTGACGCCGCCGCCGCCCAGGGCACGCCCATCGAGGACGGCGACGTGGTGGTGGTTACCCAGAAAATCGTCAGCAAGGCCGAGGGTCGGGTAATGACTATTGACGAGGTGGAGGCGTCGCCACTGGCCGAGGCCATCACCGAGGGGCATCGCCGGGACCCGCGCCATACCGAGATGATTCTGCGGGAGAGCCGCCGCGTGGTGCGGATGGACCGGGGCGTCATCATCAGCGAGACCTATCACGGCTACATCTGCGCCAACGCCGGCATCGACGCCTCCAACATCCCCGGCGACAACGCCATCTGCCTGCTGCCCGTTGACCCGGACGCGTCGGCCCGTGGCATCCGCGACGCCATCCGGGAGCGGCTGGGAGTGGATGCCGCCGTGCTGGTGTCGGACACCTTCGGGCGGCCCTGGCGCAACGGCGCCATCAACGTGTCCATCGGCGTGGCCGGCTTCAACCCGGTGGTAAGCTACGTGGGCGAGTTCGACCCCCACGGCAACGAGCTGCACACCACCACCATCGCGGTGGCCGACGAGCTGGCGGCAACGGCGGAGCTGGTTACGGGAAAGCTGCTGGGCGTGCCGGTGGCGCTCATCAAGGGCTATCCCTACGAGCGGATGGAGGACGCCGACAGCCGGGCCATCGTGCGGGACCCGGACAAGGACCTGTTCCGGTAGTCGGCTACAAACCCAACAGCTGGCGCTGCAGTGTTGCACCCTCAGCCACAACGTCCTCCGACTCGGGTTCCGTCGCGTCGGTAAAGCCGGAGACGCCGACACCCAGCAGGCGGAAGGCGCGGCCCGGCGTCAGTTCACGCTCCAGCAGCATCCAGGCGGTGGCCGCGATGGTGGCTTCGTCGTTGGTGGCCCTGGGCAGCGTGGTCTGGCGGGTGAAGGTGGTGAAGTCGGAGAGGCGCATTTTCACGGTGACGGTGCGGCCCGTGAGCCCTTTGCGCGAAAGCGAGGACGCCACGCTGCCGGACTGCCGGTCCACCACCGGACGGAGCTCCTCAACCTCGCTGAGGTCTTGCGGGAAGGTGGTTTCGCTGCTGATGGACTTGGCCTCCCGGGAGGTTTGCACGGGTTCATCGTCGATGCCCCGAGCGCGGTCGCGGATGCTGGGGCCGCGCTTGCCGAACCGCCGGGTGAACCAGTCGTCGGGCATGGCCGCCAGTTGGCCGATGGTGTGGATGTCGTCGTCCCGCAGCCGCGCCGCCGACTTGGGTCCCACGCCCATCAGGGCGCCCACCGGGAGCGGAGCCAGGAACTCGGCCTCCTGGCCGACGGGAACTACCACCAGGCCGTCGGGCTTTTGCAAGTCGGAGGCTATCTTGGCGACGCACTTGCCAGTGCCCAGGCCCACGCTGACGGTCAGGCCGACCTCGCGCCGGACCCGTTCCTTGATGTCGATAGCAATGGCGATGGGAGACTGCGTAGCGGCGGCTTCCGTGATGTCCAGGTAGGCTTCGTCCACCGATACCGGCTGGATAATAGGCGTAACGTCGCGAAATATATCCATGATTCGCCCGGACATCTCCCGGTAGCGGTCGAAGCGGGGGCGCACGATGATGCCCTCCGGACAGTGCCGCACCGCCGTGGCCATGGGCATGGCCGAGTGGACGCCGAACTTGCGGGCTTCGTAGGATGCGGTGGCGACGACGCCGCGGCCCTCGGGCCGGCCGCCGACCATCACCGCCTTGCCGCGCAGCTCAGGATTGTCCAGCTGCTCCACGGCGGCGTAGAAAGCGTCCAGGTCGGCGTGAATGATGTGGCGAACCATTTGAGTCACACAGGCGCGCCGGATACGGTTGCGTTGTTGCGCCAATTGTACCCCCGGAGAGGTCGACGGCGCATCCGTTCTATGTCAGTGCCGATGTTTGCCCCAGCCGGCGTCTGCGGTTACACTGCCCGGCGGCGCTCGTGGCGCGCTGACCCGCCTCTGGCGGGTGAATTATTGCGCCGCGTTGAGGCAGGTTCGAGTAGTGGCGATATCAGACGGCACGGCTGCCGCGCCGGGGCAATCATCCCCCGGCGGGCGCATCTACTATGGCTGGTGGATGGTAGCCATCACCTCGGCCATGTCCTTCTTCGCCAGCGGCATCTTCTTTCGCGGATTCGGCGTGCTGGTGCTGCCCATCCGCGACCAGCTGGGCATCACCCAGGCGCAGACCAACCTGGTGTTCTCCATCGCCCGCGCCGAGGGCGGCCTGGAGGGGCCGCTGGCCGGCTGGCTGATTGACAAGTACGGCAACCGCAAGGTGCTGGTGCCGTCGCTGCTGCTGGCCTTCGCCGGCTACCTGGTGATGGCTTTCTGGCTGCCGGGATTCTGGGGGTTTGCCCTGATCTATCTGGGCATGGTGTCGCTGGGCAACAGCATGGGATTTCAGCACGCCTGCTTCGCCGGATTGAACCAGTGGTTCCAGCGCCGGCGCGCGCTGGCCATCTCCATCCTGGCGGCGGTGGCGTCGCTGGGCGGGCTGGCGCTGATACCGACGATGAACCTGCTCATCGACCAGGCGGGATTGCAGTGGGGCCTCATCGCTTCGGGCGCGTTCTATGCCGTCATCCTGCTGCCGCTGTGCTACTGGTTCCGCAACAAGCCGGAGGACATGGGCCTGCTTCCCGACGGAGCGACGCGTCCGCCGGCGGCTCGCGGTGGCGGCAGAAGCGGCGTGGCGCGGCGGGAGGCCAGGGACTACACCGTCCGCGAGGCGCTGCGGACACAGGCCTACTGGCTGCTGCTGCTGGGCGCCGGCCTGCGTCAGACGGCCACGCTGGGCATACTAATCAGCCTGTTCCCCATCCTGGTGGAGGACAAGGGCATGAGCACGCAGATGGCGGCCAACCTGATTGGCGTGATGTCCTTCATCAACTTCGTGTCCCGCCTGGCCATGGGCTACCTGGGCGACCGCATCTCCAAGAAGGCCATCCTGGCCCTGAGCCTGATGGTAGAAGGGTTCGGCTACCTGCTGCTGTGGCAGGGCGACTGGCAGACGGCGGTGGGCATCACGCTGGTGCTGGGGTTCGTGCTGTGCGAGGGGATGATGGACGGCGCCGGCGTCATCGTGTGGGCGGCGTTGGGCGAGTACTACGGACGGACCCGGTTCGCCACGCTGCGGGGGTACATCACCTTCGCCTACGCCTGGGCATTGGTGGCGTCGCCGGTGTACGCGGGATGGGTGGCCGACCGCTTCGGAACCTACGACTACGCCATCATACCGGGGGCAATCTGCGCCTTTGCGGCGGGAGCGTGCTTCCTGTTCATCAAGCGCCCGCCGGAGCTGACCACGGACCCGGAATAGGGCGTATGACCCCTCCCCGTGCTACAATGCGAAAACCCCCGAACACCGGAGCAGGAAAATGTCCACCACCACCATTCTGGAACAGTACATTGCCAATCACCCCGGCTCCGCCGAACGTTACCGGGAGGCCGTGAGCATCTTCCCCGGCGGCGTTACCCACGACAACCGCTACGCCGAGCCGTTCCCCCTGTACATCACCCACGGCCAGGGGCCGCGCAAGTGGGACGTGGACGGCCACGAGTACATTGACTACGTTTCCGGACACGGCGCGCTGCTGCTGGGCCACTCTCACCCCGCCATCGCCGACGCCGTGGCCGAGCAGATTCGCCGAGGCACTCACCTGGGCGCGTGCACCGACGAGGAAGTGCGCTGGGCCCGGGCGATTATGAACCTGATGCCGGCCATCGAGCGGGTGCGCTTCCACAGCAGCGGCACCGAGGCCACGCTGATGGCCATGCGCCTCGCCCGCGCCTACACCGGACGCAACAAGGTCATCAAGCTGCAGGACCACTTCCACGGCTGGCACGACTACGCCATGGCCGGTTCCGACCGCCCGGCGCCGGGCATCCCCGCCGAATCATGGGGCAGCATGGTCATCCTACCGGCCGGCGACTTGGACGCAGCGCAGCAGGCGATGGAGCGCGATTCCGACATCGCCGCCATCATCCTGGAACCCACCGGCGCCCACTACGGACAGCTGCCCTTTGACGTGCCGACCTATCTCGCCGGCCTGCGCCAGCTGTGCGACCGGCATGGCGTCGTGCTGATTTTCGACGAGGTGGTTACCGGATTCCGCGCCTCCTCCGGCGGAGCGCAGGTGCGCTACGGCGTGGCCCCCGACCTGACCACCATGGCGAAAATCGTGGCCGGCGCGCTGCCCGGCGGCGCGGTAGGCGGCAAGGCCGACATCGTGGACATGATTGCACAGCGCGGCGATCCCCAGTGGGACAACACCGAGCGGGTCTATCATCCCGGCACCTTCAACGGCAACCCGCTGTCCGCCGTGGCCGGCGCAACCTGCCTGGAAATGATTGCCGCCGATCCCATCAACGCCCAGGCGGACGCCATGGCTGCCCGCCTCAAGGCCGGACTGAACGAGGTTTTCACCCGCATGGAAGTCAGCGGCCACGCTTACGGCGTCGCGTCCATGATTCACTTCACCCTGGCCGAGGGCGACTTTGACCACGAGTTCGGCGCTGACGTGAACCGTCGCATCAAGGCGGCGGCCGGGTCGGCGGCGGTTACCGGCATCAAGCGGGGCCTGCAGAACCACGGCATCGACATCATGGGCCGGGACGCCTTCCTGGTGTCGGCCACGCACGGCGAGGCGGACATCGACGCCACCCTGGCGGCCTTCGAGGCCACGCTGGCCGAAGTGCGCGCGGAGGGGCTGGTGTAACACAGCTCACCCGAACGGTACGATTGAGAGGTCAATAATGGCAAACTTCTGGGAAAAACTTAACGTCAACGGCGCCGAGATGGATATGTACGCCAGCGTGCCGTCCAGCAGCGCCGGCTTCAGCGCGCCGTTTCCCGCCGTGCTGGTGGCCCAGCACGCCACCGGCGTTGACGCCTTCATCCAGGACATCTGCGACCGGCTGGCCGCCGAGGGCTACGCCGCCGTCGCGCCCAACCTGTACCACCGGCACAGCGACGAGGCCATCGCCGCATCCGCCAACGGCGGCCCCCGTCCCAGTCCCGGCGCGCTGCTCAGCGACCCCGACATCGTTGCCGACATGAACGCCGCCATGGACTGGCTGCGCAATCACGATGCCGTGCAGAGCGACCGCATCGGCGTTACCGGCTTCTGCATGGGCGGGCGCGTGGCCTGGCTGGCCGCGGCATCCAACCCCCACTTCAAGGCCGTGGTCCCATACTACGGCGGCAACCTGATGGCCACGTGGGGCGCCGGAGAGACGCCGCCCTTCGACCTGGCCGACAACATCAACTGCCCGATGCTGTTCCACTTCGGGGAGATTGACGCCAACCCCTCGCAGGAAGATATGAAAAAGCTGGACGCCGAGCTGTCCCGCCTGGGCAAGGCGCATCAGTTTTACACCTATGCGGGAGCTGACCACGCCTTTATGAATCCCGCCGGCGGACGCTACAACGAAGATGCCGCCGTAACGTCCTGGCCCCGCACGCTGGAGTTCTTCGCCCAGCACCTGAAAGGCTAGAGCGCGAATGGGGTTTGATGATGCCGCGCATAGATCAATCTCACCCGGACAACGTTGACGGCCCGTGGTTCGTGGACACCCGTTGCATACGTTGTGACGCTGCTCGTAACTGGGCTCCCGACCTGATAGGCATGGATAACTCGGGCCGTTCTGTTGTCATCCGTCAACCCGATGATATGGAACAGAAAGCCGCCATGTGGCGCGCTGCCTTCGCCTGCCCCACCAGGTCAATAGGCAACCGTGTAGAACCCAAAGGGCCAGCCGGCGTTTTTCCGCATCTCATCACCGAGAGGGTGTTCGCACTGGGCAATAACGCCCTCGCATCATTCGCAGCTCATTCTTTCCTGGTGTCTCGCCCCGAAGGCAACTTGCTGATCGACTCTCCCCGGTTCACCATACGGTTAGCCGCCAGCGTTGATGACCTGGGCGGCGTCGCTCACGTCCTGCTCACCCACCGCGACGACGTTGCCGACTATGACCGTTGGGCCGAACGTTACAACGCGCGGGTCTGGATTGGCGAGTCTGACGCCGACGCCGCTCCTATGGCCACGGATTTGACCGCCGGCAACGAGCCTACCCCTATCGCCCCCGGTGTACTGTCCATTCCGACTCCCGGACACACCAGAGGCCACGTGGCATATCACATCGACGACAGTCTGTTGTTCACCGGAGACACGTTGCACTGGAACCAGCGTCGCGCCGAGCTTGACGTTTTCCCGGATCAGACCTTTCACTCTTGGGAGGTTTTAGCAGATACCATGGATATGCTCGCTACCCTCAACGTGGAATGGGTATTCCCTGGACATGGTATGTGGCATCATACAGACACTGCGGAGTGGACTCGCCAGATGACAGCTCTCGGCCCGACAATGAGGAGCAAGGGACAGCGTGCCTGGTCACAGAGACCCGACGCAACCTATAACTGGTATTAACCAATCAGGAGGCATCACCATGGCCAGTTTCTGGGAAAAGCTTACCGTTGACGGCAGCGAGATGGATATGTACGCCAGCGTGCCGTCCAGTTCCGCCGGCTTCTCCGCGCCCTATCCGGCGGTGGTGGTGGCGCAGCACGGCGGCGGCGTTGACGAGTTCATTCGCACCATCTGCGACCGGCTGGCCGCCGAGGGCTATGCAGCCGTCGCGCCCAACCTGTACCACCGCAACTCCGACGAGGTGATGAACGCCGACCCGCGCCCCCGTCCCTGGGACGTGCTCAGCGACCCGGACATCGTCGCCGACATCAACGCCACCGTGGATTGGCTGCGCAATCACGACGCGGTGAGTGACCGCATCGGCGTAACCGGCTTCTGCATGGGCGGACGCGTGGCCTGGCTCGCGGCGGCGAGCAATCCGCACTTCAACGCCGTGGCGCCCTACTACGGCGGCAACCTGCTGGTTACCTGGGGCGCCGGCGAAACGCCGCCCTTCGAGTTGGCCGCCAAGATCGACTGCCCGATGCTGTTCCACTTCGGCGAGGTTGACGAGAATCCCTCGCAGGACGATATGCGCAAGTTCGACGAGGAGTTGAACCGGCTGGGCAAGCAGCACCAGTTCTACGTCTATCGCGACGCCGACCACGCCTTCATGGACTTCACCGGACCCCGCTACCAGAGGGAGGCCGCCGACCGCTCCTGGCCGCGCACGCTGGAGTTCTTCGCGGAGCATTTGAAGGCGTAACCAGTTAAATCTCACAAAAGGAGTATCACCCATGCCCCGAGTAGCCCTTGACCTGGAACAGAAGGACGATCTGGCCGTCATCAAGTCCGACGGCTGGCGCATTGCGCAGGGTCTGGAACCCGGCGAGCCCAACCAGGGCCTGGTCGCCGAGATGCTGGGCAGCAACGCCCGCCTGCCCGACTATGACGATTCCGGCTGGGCGAGCGGCGCCGACTTTCAGCATCGCTATTCCGTCGGTTTCACCTTTGCCTGGTATCGCCTGCGGTTCACCATGCCCGAAACCGTCAAGGGGCAGGACGTGTCCCAGTGCCGCGTCTGGTTCGAGACCAACGTGGACAATTACGGCGAGGTGTACATCGACGGCAAAATCGACCGCAACATCGGCGCGGTAACCGGCAACAACACCCCCAAGCGGGTGCTGCTGGAGGAACCGGGCCAGCCGGGCAAGGAACACGTCATCGCCGTGCTGGTAGCCAACGCGCCGCTGGGCGAGCCGGTGGGCGCTATCTTCATGCGCTACGCCACCCTGGCCTTCGAGACACAGCCCCCGCGCTAGGCGACCCCATCCCGACTATCGCGCCAACCGCCTAGGAGACTCCGCTATGGCCACCCAATCCTTTGCCGGCACCGTGAACGCGCCGGACTTCCCCGCCAGCGTCGAATGGCTCAACACCGACCGCCCCCTGAGCATGGCCGACCTGCGCGGCAAGGTGGTGGTGATGGACTTCTGGACCTACTGTTGAATCAACTGCGTGCACGTCTTTCCGCAGTTGCGGAAAATGGAAGAGAAGTACGCGGACGAGCTGGTGGTCATCGGAGTGCACTCCGCCAAGTTTCCTAACGAGAAGTACGCCGACAACGTGCTGCTGGCCGCCCAGCGCTACGAGCTGAAGCATCCCATCGTCAACGACGCCGAGTTTGAGGTCTGGCGCCAGTACGCCTGCCGCGCCTGGCCCACGCTGATGTTCATCGACCCGGAGGGCAAGGTCATCGGCAAGCACGAGGGCGAACTGCCCTACGAAGCCTTTGACGATCTGCTGGGCCGGATGATTGCCGAGTTCGACGCCCAGGGCAAGATTGACCGCCGCAGCCTGGGCATCACGCCCGACGCGGTGGAGGAGTCCGCCCTGGCCTTTCCCGGCAAGGTGCTGGCCGACGGCCCTGGCAACCGCCTGTTCATCGCCGACACCAACCACAACCGCATCGTCTTCACCGATTTGGACGGACAGACCCAGGCCGTCATCGGCTGCGGTGCGGAGGACTTCGTGGACGGCGACTATGCCGCCGCTGCCTTCAACCACCCCCAGGGCATGGAGCTGGTGGGCGATACGCTGTACGTGGCCGACACGGAGAACCACGCCATCCGCCGGGTCAACCTGACTGCCGCCACCGTGGACACCATCGCCGGCACCGGACAGCAGGGGCACGACCGTCGCGCCAGCGGCCCCGGCCCGCAGGTCGCGCTGAGCAGCCCCTGGGACTTGGCGCATCATGACGGCACGCTGTACATCGCCATGGCCGGCACCCACCAGCTGTGGCGGCTGTCGTTGGCCGACGGCATCGTGCAGCCCCACGCCGGCACCGGCGGGGAGAACATCGACAACGGGCCATTGGCCCAGGCGACCCTGGCCCAGCCCAGCGGTATCGTGGTGGGCAAAGACCGGGGCGACGACGCCATCCTGTACTTCGCCGACTCGGAGACCAGCAGCGTCCGCAGCGCCGGCATCGATCCGGTTACCGGGCGGGTGGCGACGCTGGTGGGCGTTGACCTGTTCGCCTTTGGCGACCGGGACGGCGTGGAGCATCACGTGCGCTTGCAGCATCCCATCGGCATCGAGTGGCATCAAGGCGAGCTGTTCATCGCCGACACCTATAACCACAAAATCAAGAAGGTGCTGCCCCTGACCCGTTCCGTGCAGACGGTGCTGGGTTCCGGCGCCATGGGTTTGCACGACGGCGCCGGCCAGCTGGCCACGTTCAGCGAACCCAGCGGGCTGAGCTTCGCCGTGTTCGGCAATGGACGCCCGCCGCTGCTCTACGTCGCCGACACCAACAACCACGCCATCCGCGTCGCCGACTTCGAGGCCGACGCAGTGCGCACGCTGGAAATCAAGGGGCTGTCTTGACGCTGGCCTTGCCATGGGGCAACATAAAACAGACCAATACCCGTTTCACAGGTGAATTAATGACAGACTCTGCCAACGCCGAATACCACGTCAGCAACGACGACAGCATCACCCTCATGGCCAGCAAAATTGTTCGCGACGTGCTGGTTACCCGCAATGAACCCGTCCGCCGCGCTCAGCTCTGGCAGGCGGTGGAGTTGGCCATGGGGGACCGCAAGCCCGACGTTGACGGAGTGCTCAAACGGGATTGGTTCAACAACCAGGGCACTGGCCCGGGGCGGTGGGAGTTGACCGACGAGGCCGGCGCCGGCGAATCCCCTTTTACCGGAACCGACGGGACGGTCAACCTGGGCCGCGTGGTGGAGTATATGCGGCTCTGTCGCGGCGAGGCCCCCTACGTCGGCGACGTGAGCGAGTTCGTCAAAATCTGCGACCCCGACGCGGAACTGGACGCCGACCGGCTGCGCCAGGGCAACCGCGCCATCGGCTGAACGCCGTCCCTAATACCCGTCGTCGCTGCCTGCCAGGCTGACTGACAGCACCCGTTCCCGGCCGGCCAGATCCGGCTCCGCGGTAATTTCGGCGTCCGGGAACTGCTCCGCGGCCAAGCCCCTGGCGTCGTCCATCTGCTCCGGGTCCATTTCCAGCAGGATGACGCCGTGGGGTTTCAGCCGGTCATCGCCGGAACCGGACGATGTGGCGGCCTGCGTAATCAGCCGGCGAATCAGGTCCAGGCCATCAACTCCGCCGTCCAGGGCGGCTGACGGCTCCCACTGCACTTCCGGCTGCAGCGTCGGAATGCGCGCGGTGGGCAGGTAGGGCAGGTTGGCGGCGATGACGTCCACCGGCTCCGGCAGGGGTTCCAGCAGGTCGCCCTTCAGCAGGGTAACCCGGTCGGCCACGTTGTGCATCCGCACGTTGTACGCGGCCACGTCCAGCGTGGCGTCGTAAGCGTCGATGGCGTAGATGCGCGCCGCCGGCAGGTGGATGGCCAGGTTCACGGCGATGGCTCCGGTGCCGGTGCCCACGTCGGCGATGACCAGTTCCCGGCTTTCCATGCCCATCAGGGCCATGAACAAGGCGTGCTCCACCAGCGTTTCGGTTTCGGGACGGGGAATCAGCACGTCGGGGTTGACCAGCAGGTTGACGCCGTAGAACTCCCGGTAGTTGAGGATGTAGGCCAGTGGCTCGCGGGTCAGCCGGCGCTCCACGATGGCGGCCAACTGTGCCTCCTGCTGGGCGGCCACCTGGGATTCCTGCTCGGCGAAGATGGCCTGGCGGGGCATCCGCATCACGTCCATGACCATCACCTCGGCCTCCAGCCGGGCGTCGGGGATGCCGGCCGACTCCAGCGTGCGGTGGGTCGCCTGGATGACGCTGCGCAGGTTGGGCATTACGCCGAGATGGCCGCCAGTTCCCGCTCCTGGTCGGCGGTGATGAGGCGGTCGATGATTTCGTTGAGGCCGCCGTCCATCAGGCGCTGGATGCCGTGGGTGGAAAGGCTGATGCGGTGGTCGGTGATGCGGTCCTGCGGGTAGTTGTAGGTGCGGATTTTCTCGCTGCGGTCGCCGCTGCCAATCTGCGCCTTGCGGTTGCTGGAAATCTCCGCCTGGTGGCGTTCCTGCTCGGCGGAGTAGAGCCGGCTGCGCAGGATGGTCATGGCCTTGGACTTGTTCTTGTACTGGGAGCGTTCGTCCTGGCACACCACCGTGATGCCAGTGGGTTCGTGGACGATGCGCACGGCGGTGGCGACCTTGTTCACGTTCTGCCCACCGTGTCCGCCGGCGTGGAAGATGTCGATGCGCAGGTCGTCTTCCTTGATGTTAACCTCAACCTCGTCGGCCTGGGGCAGCACGGCGACGGTGGCGGTGGAGGTGTGAATCCGCCCCTGGGCCTCGGTTTCGGGCACCCGCTGGACGCGATGCACGCCGGCCTCGAACTTCAGCTTGCTGAACGCGTTGCGGCCATCCACCGAGAAGGCGATGCGGCTGAACCCGCCCAGATCCGAAGCGTTGGAGTCCAGGATGTCCACGCTCCAGCCCTGTTCCTGGGCGTAGCGCTGGTACATCCGGTACAGGTCGGAAGCGAACAGCGAGGCTTCCTGTCCGCCGGCGGCGGCGTGGATTTCGACGATGACGTCGCGCTCGTCGTTGGGGTCCTTGGGCAGCAGGGCGATGCGCAGCCGCTGGGCCAGCGCGGCCAGACGCTGTTCAACGTCCTCCAGTTCCAGCTGGGCCATCTCCACCAGTTCGGCGTCGCCGCCCTCGCCCACCAGGGCGCGCAGGTCGGCCCGCTCTTCCGACAGCTTGCGCCGCTGGACGTCGATGGCGACCAGGTCCTCCAGACCGGAGCGTTCCCGGTTCAGTTCGCCCAGCCGAGCGTAGTCGGCGGCCACTTCCGGTTGCGCCATCTCAACTTCAATGGCCCGATAGCGTTCCACGATAGGTTGCAGATTGTCGAAAATGTCAGCCATCACTGCGCTCACCGGAATAAACTTGCTCACACAGTATATCGTACTGCCGGGAAAGGGGGCAAGCGATTGAGCATAAGAGAGGCAACAATATGTTAGATTGTTGTCTATGCTTACTTCCTGCTCCAAATCGCGGGCCAAGCGGGGCGCTGTGACGGCGGCGTTGGGCGTGTTGCTGGCGCTGAGCTTGGCCGTCCTGGCCTGCACTGCTCCGGAACCTGAGACGACGGCGGTTCCCACTGCTGCGCCGGCCGGTCAGACCGTTGTGGTCGTAACGGCCACGCCGGCGCCGACACCGGACGCTACACCCACCTTCACTCCGGCGCCCACGGTTGCCGCGAAACCGATGCCCACCGCCACGCCGGTGCCGCCAACCAACACGCCGGCGCCCACCTTCACGCCCAAGCCCAAACCGACAGCAACGGCGCGGCCCACGCCGACCCACACGCCGCGTCCCACGTTTACGCCACGCCCCACCATCACGCCAACGCCGCCCAGCCCCATCGCCGGACTGGAAAACGCCGCCTGGCTGGAACGGAACAAACGAGCCCTGGCTAATGAACTCAAAGGCCTGGCCTGGGTAGCCGATGGGGTTGACGACTCCGAACGCGAGGCCGCGGAACTGCTGATTGCGGCGGCGCGGTGGTATCCGGATACGTTCAGCGCGCTGGTGGAAAAGCCGTGGCTGCATGACAGCGTTACTCACCACGAGGCCATCGCCATTGAGTATTTGAGATGGCTGTCCTGGTGGAGTACCGACCTGGCCGGCGCAATTCTGCAAAAACCCTGGATGGCGGATGAAATCAGCAGCGACGAAGCAATGACCGTCAGGCGGTTGTACTCAGTGGTATGGACGCAAGGCAATAATGTTCGACCGGACATTATCGCAAAGGCGTCTGAGATACTGGATATGCCTTTTCTGGAAAGCCTCGAGGGCGCAGACGCGGCGGCGGTGCGCTCTTTGGCAAGACTGGAGGGCAACGACACCACCGTTTTTCTGGAGATTATGAATCACCCCAGACTCAAGGACGGCATCACCGACGATGAGGCCAAAATCGTGGCCCTGCTGGGCGGCACTTACTCGTACCGACCCGAATCGGTGGACGTGCTGCTGCGGGGAACCGGCGTGCGCCTGGAAGAGCGCGTCATCAACCTGCCGCTGTCCGGTGAGACGCTGCTGGCCGTCATCCGCATTCGCGACCAGGTAACTCCCAACATGGACTATCTGGAGCACAGCGTCCGCACCATCGAAGAGTTTATGGGCGAGCCGTTCCCCACTAACTACGTCCCCTGTATTTTGACGATGCCAACGTCCGCTCCGGCGGGGGCGCCGGCACCAATTTCGGCACGCACATCGCAATGTCGCTGGACTACGACGTCGAAAATGGCCGGTTGTGGGACTATGCGCCCTCTACAATCGCCCACGAGGTAGCCCACTACTACTGGCGCGGCAACAGCCGGGACTGGCTGGATGAGGGGCCGGCCGTCTTCCTCGAGTCCATCGCCGAAAACGCGCGCATCGACGAGCCGGTGCGGGTAAGGAGCAACCCCTGCGCCGCCGCCGATACCATCGCCGAGCTGGAAGGTTTGGCCGTGCACCGGGAAACCTGGCGCGAGACCGTGGCGCAAAACTGGTTCCGCTGCAACTACTCGCTGGGCGAGCGGCTGTTCGTTGACCTCTATCAAACCCTGGGCGAAGGTACTTTCCGACAGGGCTTCCGCAGCCTGTGGCTGAAGTCACAAGCGGAGGACTACAACGATGACTGCGAAGGCACTGACCTCACCATCTGCCACGTAGAGGCTGCGTTCAAGGCCGGCGCATCCGACGCCGTAGCCGTCCAGGTGGACGAGGTTCTCGACCGCTGGTACGGTCCTCGCGAATGACCGGCTGCCACCGGTAGCCTGCGAACAATGGACGCTGCGGCGCCGGTTCCTGTACAATCGCGGCACAGAGGGCAAAATTATGCAAGCCAAGAGCGATGAAATCGCAACTGCGGGTCGGGCGATTTACGACGAGAAAGTCCGCCACCTGGTGGAGCCGACCAAAAAGGGCGTGACGGTGTACATCGACGTCAACAGCGGCGACTTTGAGATTAGCGGCGATGACGTTAATGCCCTTGCCATGCTGCGGAAGCGGCAGCCTGACGCTCGAATCTGGGCGGAACTGGTTGGTTATCCGGAGACGCCGCCGATAGACCTTAAGCGGCCTCGACAGGTTGACCCCGACGATCTCGCCGAGTTGGTCGATATCATCGAGCGAGAGTACCCCCAATATGATCAGGGGTAACGTCCGGCCGCAGGGTTCAGAACCCGTCACCGGGTGGCCCGAAATCACCGTATCGGTTGCCAGCATTGTCGCGCCGAATCGCAGTCGCACCATCGAATTTCTACTGGACACCGGGTTCACAGGCCATCTGTCTTTACCTTTATCCATCATTGAGGAGCTAGAGTTGCCTTACTTGCGCAGCCGTCCTGCGGAGTTGGCCGATGGCTCGACCCAAGACTTCGCCGTATATGCCGCGCTGGCGGACTGGGACGGTCAAAGGCGGACGGTTCCGGTCTTTGAATCGGAGAGCCAACCGCTCCTGGGCATGGCGATGCTTTGGGGAAAACGCGTAACTATAGACGCCTGGGCCGGCGGAGCCGTTACCGTTACCTGATTGCCGGCTTCTCGCCGTAGTGCAGGGCCACGCCGCCCAGGCCCAGGCGACGATAGCCCACGTTGACCAATCCCGCCTGACGGTACACCTCGGCCAGGCCCTCGGCGGTGAGGAAGTAGTCCACGCTGCTGGGCAGGTAGGTGTAGGCGGTGCGGTCGCCGGCCACCAGCTGGCCCAGCAGCGGCACCACCTTGTGGAAGTACACCCGACCCAGAACGGCGCGGACGCCCGGCGGCATGGGCGTCAGTTCCAGCGTGGTTACCCGTCCGCCGGGGGACACCACCCGCGCCATCTCTGCGATGGCGGCCGGCACGTCGGCCATGTTGCGCAGGCTGAACCCGGCGGTGGCGCAGACGAAGGTATCGTTGGCGAAGGGCAGGCTCAACGCGTCGCCGATGGTGAAGCCGGCGGGCGCGTTGCGCTCATCGCCGGCCGCCGGCTTGCCCCTTGCGATGGCCAGCATTTCCGGCAGCAGGTCAACGCCGACCACCCGGTCGATGCCGGGGCAGCGGGCCAGGGCGAAGGCCAGGTCGCCGGTGCCGGTGGCCACGTCCAGCGCCGCGCCCTGCAGTCCGTGCGACGTGAACCGCGCCGTCTCGCGTTTCCAGCGGTGATGCAGCCCGCCGGTCATCAGCGAGTTCATCAGGTCGTAGCGGGGCGAGATGCGGGCGAACATCTCGGCCACGTAGCGGCGCTTGTCGTCGCCGCGCAGGTGAGCCATGGGGCTATGCTCCGGCGCGACGGTAGTGCAGCATCACCACGCCGTCGTCGAAGGCCCGCGTTGCGACGAGTTCCAGCGCGGTATGCGGGGCATCGCCACCGAACAGCGGGACGCCGCGCCCCAGGATGGTCGGCATCACGTGGAGCATATACTCGTCAATCAGGTCGTCACGGCGGAACTGCTCGGCCAGGTTCGCGCCGCCCAGCAGCCAGACCATCCCCTCGTATTGCGACGCAACGTCCCTGACGAAATCGGCGGGGTCGCTCTGCACAAACCTAACGTCGTGAGGGTTGTCCTCCGGCGGATTGGAGGTGAAGACGTAGATGGGCTTTCCCGTGAACAGCCACTGATCGAAACTTATCGCCTGGTCGTAGGTGCGCCGCCCCATCACCAGCGCGACCACGCCGGCGTAGAACTCCTGGTAGCCGTAGTCGTCGGCGCCGCCCTCCGGCAGCCAGTCCACGCCGCCGTCAACATCGGCGATGTAGCCGTCCAAACTCATGGCGACCTGGTAGATGATGGTGGGCATGGCCGGCGCGGAACCCGTTCCCTTACCGCTCGCGGTCGTGGTACTGCACATCGTCGGGCAGGCGGTCGGCGATGCCCAGCGACACCAGGGCGCGCTGTGCCACGAACCGCACCACGCCGCCGATGTCCAGGGGCTTCAGGTAAAAGGGCGGCTCCGGCGGCAGGATGGTGGCGCCCATGCGGGCCAGGGTCAGCATATTTTCCAGGTGGATGGCGTGCAGCGGCGTTTCCCGGGGGATGAGCGTCAGGGGCCGGCGTTCTTTCAACGTAACGTCGGCGGCCCGCAGCAGCAGGTTGGGCGTCAGCCCGTGGGCCAACGACGCCACCGAGTTCATGCTGGCCGGCGCAATCACCATCCCCGCAGTGGGAAACGTGCCGCTGGCGATGGGCGCGAACAGGTCGCTGATGGCGTACTGCCGGAAGTGGGGCGATTCCACCCAGCGGGCCGCCGCGTCGTTGTACGGTTCGTCCAGCTCTTCCTGCCAAACCATGCGGGCGGCGTTGGAGGCTACGGCGACGACGGGCTGCTCCAACTCCAGCAGGGCGTCAATCAGCTCCCGCGCGATGGCGGCCCCGCTGGCGCCGGTGATGCCGACGATTACGGGAGGGGCGGAGAAATTCACCACGGCAGGAACCCCTCAAATGGCAGCGCCACCGCCAGAATCGTGAATCCCAGCAGCTGCGTTGATATGTACTTGTTGAACGCGAACGCCTTGCCCACTTTCGCCGGCTCTCCCGACTTGACCAGGTTGTTCTCATACACCAGCAGGACAACGGCGATGGCCCAGCCGATGAAGTAAAAGACGTTCAGCTGCAGCCAGAAGCCCACGACCAGCAGCGCCGCCGCCGCCAGCGTGTGCAGGACGCGGGTGGTGCGTATCGCGTTGCGGACGCCGAACCGGGACGCGACGGACTTGATGTCATTGGCCCGGTCGAAGTCGTAGTCCAGGGTGCCGTAGATGGTCTCGAAGCCGCCGGCCCACATCATCACGGCGAAGGTAATCAGCACCGGCTGCCAGTCCCATTGTCCGGTAACGCCAATCCACGCGCCGGTGGGGGCGATGGACAGCGCGAAACCCAGCATCAAGCTGCACAGCCAGGTGTAATACTTGGCGAAGGAGTACAGCACCACGTAGGCGGCGGCCACCGGCGACAGCATCAGCGCCAGCGGGTTCAGCTGCCAGGCGGCGATGAAGAAAATCGCCGCGCCGCCCAGGGCCATGCCGCCCACTTCCAGCGGTTTCAGGATGCCGGCGGGAATGTGTCGGCCGGCCGTGCGCGGGTTGCGGGCGTCCTCACGGGCGTTGATGATGCGGTTGGCCGACATCCCCAGCGTGCGCACGCCCAGGAAGGCCAGGGTAATCCAGACGAACGTGTGCCAACCGGGCCAACCGGTGCCCAGGAGGTGATATGACGCCAACACCATCCCGATGTAGCCGAAGGGCATCGCAAACAGCGATTCGGACACGTTGATGGCGTTGAGATAGTGCGGCGTCTTGCCGACAATCGCCCGGAGCGAGCCGGGGCGCGTGCGAACGTTCTCCATGGCGTCTATGGTAACATAGGCCCCTGATTACCAGAGATTGACGATGCCCAAAGTGATGAAACTTACCTATGCGGTCGTCTTCGAACGAACGCCCAACAATTACGCTGCCTATGCTCCTGACCTGCCCGGCTGCATCTCCACACACAAAACCTGGGACGGTATCCAGGAGATGATCAAAGAGGCCATCGAGGGCCACATCGAAGTTACCCACGAATATGGCGAGCCGGTTCCGCCGCCTCAAATGTCCGTGGAACAGGCCCTTGAGTACCACCGTTCACAGCCCAACGACTACGGCGGATACTTTCCTGTACCCGACGACCTGGAAGACGAAGACCCGGTCGCCATCCTCGAGATCGAAGTCGAGGTCAACCTGGAAACCATGCCGGCGCCAACGGCTGGCTGAAGCGCCTACCGCAGGTTGGCCGGCGGGATGATGTCGTCCAGGCCCAGCTCTTCCCACCGCTGCGTTACCCGCTGCCGAATCTCCTCGCTCATCTCGATGTCCGGCGGCCACTCGCGGTGATAGCCCTCCTGCGGCCCCTTGCGCGTCGCGTCGATGCCCACCTTGCTGCCGAACCGCGGCGTCGGCGACGCCACGTCCAGGTCGTCAATCGGGCCGTCCACGATGACCAGGTCAGTGCCGGGATTGACGTTGTTCGCCACTCGCCAGGCCACTTCCGACGGGTTCTGCACGTCCACGAAGTCGTCCACCACCACGATGACCTTGGTCAGGCTCAGCAGGCCCAGCCCCCACAGGCCGTACATCACCTTGCGCGCGTGGCCGGGATACTCCTTCTTCATCGACACCAGCACCAGGTTGTGAAAGATACCCTCGGCCGGCATATTGACGTCCACCACCTCCGGCAGGATCAGCCGTATCAGCGGCAGGAACACGCGCTCGGTTACCTTGCCCATCCAGTAGTCTTCCGTCGGCGGACGGCCCACGAAGGTCGTCGGGTAGATTGGGTTATGGCGGCGGGTGATGGTGGTTACGTGGAACACCGGATACGGCTCGGCCAGTGAGTAGTAGCCGGTGTGGTCGCCAAATGGCCCCTCGACGCGTTCCTCGCCGGGCGTAACGTAGCCCTCCAGAACGATTTCGGCGTGGGCCGGCACCATCAGGTCAACGGACACCGCCGGCGTCAGCTCCACGCCGGCGTCGCGGATGAAGCCGGCCAAGGTCATTTCGTCCACCTCGGGCGGCAGCGGCGCCGAGCCGGTCCAGATTGACGCGGGATCGCCGCCCAGGGCCACGGCGACCTCCATTGGTAAAGGGTTCGGTCGCTCGCTGCTGGCCCGGTAGTGTCGCGCGCCCACCTTGTGGGTCTGCCAGTGCATCCCGGTGGTGTTGCGGTCGAACACCTGCATCCGGTAGATGCCGTAGTTCTGCGTGCCCGTCTCCGGGTCTTTGGTGATGACCAGCGGCAGCGTGATATAAGGCCCGGCGTCCTCCGGCCAGCACTTGATGACGGGCAGGGCGTACAGGTCAACGTCCTCGCCGGTAATCACCCGCTCCTGGCAGGGAGCGTTGCGCACGGAGCGGGGCTGGTACGCGCCGACGTGGGCCAGCCGACCCAGGGCGCGCAGCTTGTTCATCATGCCCTGGGGCGGGCCGCCCAGGGCCAGGTCGATCATGGATTCCAGGCGGGCCGCCAGGTCGTCGGCATCGTCAACCTCCAGCGCCCAGTTCATCCGCCGCTCCGCGCAGAACAGGTTGACGGCTACCGGCATGTCGTGGCCGACCACGTTCTCAAAGAGCAGGGCCGGCCCGTCGGCTCGCAGCGTCCGGTAGGCAATCTCGGTCAGTTCCAGCTCCGGGTTGACCGGAGCGGAGACGCGCCGCAGGTCGCCCTTGCTTTCCAGAAAGGCGAGGAACTCCCGCAAGTCCTGATAAGGCATAATTAAACTCCCTCCCCCCTTGCGGGAGAGGGTTGAGGTAAGGGAAACGAATGGGCCGGCTGAATTAAAGTCAGCCGGCCCGTTGCCGTCGGGTTACGAGTTGCGCATCTGCGAGAAGCAATCGCTGCAATAGACGGGCCGGTCGCCGCGGGGGCGGAAGGGCACGGTAGCATCGATGCCGCACTGGCTGCAGGTGATGGGGAAAGATTCCCGCTGTCCGCCGCCGAAGCCACCGCCGCCGCCGCCATTGGACTGTCCGCGCCGGGCGTTACGGCAGGATTGGCAACGCTTGGGGTAGTTGGTGAAGCCGCGGGAAGCATAAAACTCCTGCTCCCCCACGGTGAAAGGAAACTCGACGCCGCAATCGCTGCATACGAGCATCATGTCTGATAGTGCCACAATGTCCCTCCGTTGGGTCGGTAATCACGATGCACTCTACTAGGGTCTGATTCGTCGGGCACAGTGATTCCAATACCCAAGGAAGGCGGACCGGCGCAACCTATGTTCCGACTACTATACTGCCTACCGCCGATTCAAGCAACGACTTTCGCTGCGTGATACGGGCAGTTACGCCGGCTCGGCCACGAACACCGGAATCTTGCGCGTGGTGCGATTCTGGTATTCCTCGTAGGGCGGGAAGGCCGCCACCGCCAGGTCCCACAGCCGCGCCCGTTCCCCGTCGTCCATGACCTCCCGCACCCGCATGGCGTACACGGCGGTTTCGTCGCGGATTTCCACGCTGTTGTCGGCCCGCAGGTTGTACACCCACACCGGATTGCGCGGCGCGCCGCCCCGCGAACCCACCAGCACGTAGTTGTCGCCGTCCTTCACCCGCATCAGGGGCGTCTTGCGGATGGCGCCGGTTTGGTTCCCCTTGTTGGTGACGATGATGACGGGCAGGCCGGTGTCGCGCAGCGTGGTGCCTTCCGTGCCGCCGCTGCCCTCGTAAAGCTCCACCTGCTCCCGCACCCAGTCGCTGGTTGACGGTATGTATTCTGGCATAGTTGATTTCTCCCAATAGCAGTTGGCCTTATGATAACCCAAAAGGCGTATAATGCCACCTGTGCAACGGTTCACGCCGCCACAGACGCAACCTCAGCAGGAGGACAATCGGTATGGCAACTCAAGCCGAGGGGCCGGGCCGTGGGACGGCGCTGAATATGCCGCAGGACGTGTCCGACGTTGCCGCACGGATTCAGAACGAGGGCGAGCGGATTCCCGTGGAAAAGGACGGTCGGACCGTGGCCGTGCTGGTTCCAGTCTCCGACCTGGCCGCGCTGGAAGCCCTTGAAGAACGCCTGGATCTGCTGGACGCCCTGGACGCGCTGGCCGACTACCGGGAGCACGGCGGCGCAGAATGGCAAGACTTGAAGCCTGAAGGATAAGGGTAGCCTCACCCGTTACGGGAAACTGCGATAAATTTCGCTCAGCCCCGCAGCGTCGCCATAACCTCCGCTTCGCTAACGAAGTCGTTCGGATCGTCGATGCTGACTTCCAGCATGGCCTGCAACAGCCCCGCGTCTTCTTCCTCATCGCGACCGTCGGCCGGCGCATCCGGGTTGGAGGCATCCAGCGTCTGTATATTCAGCTCCACCAGGACTCCTTCGGGGAGGTCCAGCGGCTCCAACGGCGCGAGCACCCCGTTGGTGAATCTGGCATTTACAGTCCTGGTCGCCATCGTTGTCGCTCCTCATACCGAGCATCCCTTTCCAGCCATTCTAGCATGGGCTAACTATGATGATACGGTAGCGTCAATCGCCATTGCTGGCGACCGTTACGGCGATGACCGTGGTCACGCATGCAACGACAACCCGTTTGGCTTTCGGGCATGGTACAGGCCGCCTGTACCGGAGTGCGCTGGAGCACTTGGACGCCGTATGAATGTGCTACGCTGTAATAAGGCGACGGCCGAGCCTACACACCAATTGAATACGAAGAGCATCGAGGACTATCATGCCCATTTATCCTACATTCAAGAAGCGCAAGCAACAGGCCGAAAACGCAGGCGAGCCTGTAATTTATAGGGACGACGTTCTGCCAGATCCGTTCAGGATTCAAGTGGCACACATTTGGCAGGATACAATCGGAAACGATGACGGTTGGAGATCCGCCAGGGTGCTCACCGCCGACAGAATATGGGAAAATATGCACCGTACCCTTGCCAGAGAGATGGGAGAGTTCAGGCTATGGGATAGCAAAATGTCAAATCGACGAGGCTGCGAGCTTTTTTTGTTGCGTCGTGCAGACGTTGACGATGTTCTCAGTCTCATCGAATTATCCTTCCGTGAAGTGGACGGAGAAATGCGAGAAAAGCAAACCCGCGCCCAGTATTCCACGGACTGGCAATCGGCGGACGATGCCATCGCCGAACTGAACCACCGTTTTCGTGAGCATGGAATTGGCTACCAATTTCAAGGGGGACAGATAATCGCCGTAAACTCGCAGTATCTGCATTCGGAGGTTGTGGAGCCGGCTATCTCGCTTTTGCACGACGCCAATTTCGGCGGTGCCTTGGAAGAGTTCATGGCCGCCCACAAGCACTACCGCGAAGGTAATTACAGGGACACGATCATCAACGCTGGGAACGCCTTCGAGAGCACGATGAAAATCATCTGCGATAGGCGCAATTGGGTGTATAACACGAAACCCAGTGCCTCAAAGCTAGTACGCGTGTTGTTTGACAACGATCTCTTGCCGTCCGAACTGGAAAGTCATTTCAGCGGCTTGCGCTCTGCTCTGGAAAGCGGAGTACCTACCCTGCGAAATCAACCGGGCAGAGCACATGGGCAAGGTAGCCTCTCTGTGGAGGTTCATGATTACCTGGCTGAGTACTGCCTGCACCTGACGGCCGCCAACATCGTTTTCCTGGTGGAGGCGCACAATGCAAAGCCGTAAGCTTATTCCTTTCGGCGGCGCGGCCACGTCTGCAACGCCCATCGTCCCCACAGCCTCAAATCAGGCGCGGTGCTGATGCTTCCGGCGCATCTGACGCCAATTCCGTCAACTCTGTTTGCAACCCATACTTCGCCGTATGTATCGCAATCTGCTCCGCCGCGAACTGCGTCGCCTCGTACAGGTCAACCAATTCGTTGATGGTGTTCACGTACAGCAGGGAGTTCATCGCGTTGTGTTCTCGTAACTGTTCCAGCGTCATCTGGTTGCGCTTGATGCCGTTGCAGGTGCGATGCAGCAGCGCCAGGTTGTAGAGTTCATCATTGCCTTGCGCGCCCTGCGTCGCCTTCCGCGCCCGGATGTGGTCCACTTCCAGCAGCGTTTCGTCCAGGCTGCCGTTGGGCCGGCGTGGCTCGTAGCCGCAACCCCAGCACACCGGGCCGAACCGCCTAATCAACAACTGCTTGGCATCATCTTTGGAGATACGCCCCGACCAGCTCGACGACTGCGTACTCTGCCTTGCTCCGCGGCGCGCCTGCCGCAAGTAATGATGCGGATCGGGGTCAACATCATCTCGTTCCGGGAGTTCGTTGGGGCCGATGGTATAGGTTTGGATAGTCTTGGCCTTCGTATCAGGTAGTGCGGCCCTGACTTTCGCCATCGCATCATAGCTGGCGTTGGTTGTGTCGGACATTTTCCAACCGTTTTGCAGGAACCGCCGCTTGAGCATCGTCCAAGCCCGATACGCCATGTCGCAGGCAACCCACTGCCGCCCCAACCGCTCTGCGGCAACTGCTGTCGTCGCACAGCCTGCGAATATGTCCAGCACTACGTCCCCCTCATCGCTGCTGGCCTTGATAATGCGTTCGTAGAGTTCCAACGGCTTTTGCGTCGCGTAGCCGGTGCGCTCAGCAGACTGACCCGACAAGTTACGAATGTCGGTCCACATATCCGATGGCACTTGACCAAGGTTGCTGTCCAGATAGCGCTTGATGCTCGGCATACCCCCACTGGCGGGATGAAAAACGAATCCCGCTTCATCCAAGGCATCCAATCGTGCCAAAGGGCTGGTAATGTCTCGGTATCCCGGAATGGCGTTGCTTTCAATCCAAGCCGCGTAATTACCAGTCATAGGAACTGCCCAGTGCCTACCGATCCGATTTGGGTCGTATTCTCGCCAGGGTTGCCCCGTTTCTCCGTATCTCAATTCTGCCGCTGTGAGGTCGCCAACTCTAAATTTCCCGCGTTCGTCCTCGTGACGATAGAAGCGTTCTACATATTCGGAATCAAGCGGCACTCTCACATCGTTGACGTTTATGCGATTTTGGCGGCTGTAAAAGAGAATCGTGTCCGACACGTTGCCGAACGTCCTGGAATCATTATGCGCGGACGTTCGCTGCCAGGTGATTTGTGCCCGGTAACTGTCCGACCCGAACACAGCGTCCATCAGCGTCCGCAGGTAGCTGTTGGCATGGCCGTCACAATGAACGTAGATGCTGCCCGTCGGTTTCAATACCCGGCGACATTCCAGCAGCCTTGCCGCCATGAAGGCGATGTAGGCCGCCTCGTTTTCAGAGGCGCACGCCTCCACGGCCTGGATCACCGCGTGCACCGACGGGTAATCATCCTCAATCCGCATCTTCCACGCCGGATGCACGTCCTCGTCCCAACTCCAGATGTCGTGAACCCGCGTCTCCCCTTGACCCTCGTTGTGCTCCACGCCGTGCGCTTGGGCCAGGGCCACTTCCTCGGCAAACTCCGCGTCGCTGATGGGAGGGCGCGGGTTGCCCGTAAAGGTTTCGTTGGCGGCAAAGGGCGGGTCAATGGCAATCAGGTCGATGCACTCGTTGTTCAGCCGGCGCAGAAACGCCAGGTTGTCCATCACCGCCAGCGTCCGGTTCGCCACGTTCAGATTGCCCATGATTTCGCCCTCGGATTCCATCCGGTTCGCAGATAAAGCCATCTTATCACGCTGGCACCGAGTTCCCCGAATAGGAGCTGTCACTAAAAATCCGACAATCCCGCTGACATCCACCGCTTGACATCTAGGCAAACATTTGTTCATAATGGCCCTGTGCACATCAAATCAACCAACCCAGCCTGCCAACGAGGTCAACATCACTGCGGTCGTCAACGGCCACCAAACAGTCAGCTAATCCTAAAATCGCACGACGGAGCGGTCACTGCTGCCATCCCGGCTAATTGCGCAAGCTACCTGCCCGGGAGAAACACCAGACGTGACACCGGAGCGGCCACTGCTGCCATCCCGGCTAATTGCAGCCCGG
>VXTR01000088.1 GCA_009837355.1 Chloroflexota bacterium
CCCCCGTCCTCCCCCGGGTTTCCTCCAAGTAGTCCCGGGTCAGCTGTGCCAGCAGGAAGAATATGTTTCCCACCGCGTTGGTCGCTTCGACGATGGCCCGATGCTGCCCGGCTTCCTCCTCCGGCGTCAGCGCCAGGTAGCGCGCCCGCACCTCCTGCATCAGCGACCGCCGGTCTCCCATCAGCTGCTCCACAAACTCCCAGCCGTCCGCGTCGTCCTCCTCCAGCGCGTCCAGGAATATCAGCATCGCCGCGTCCGTGCCCTCCACCACGCTCATGCGGAACCCGTCCATGACCAGGTCGTCCTCCGGCAGATCCAGCAGCGCTTCCGGCAGCGCCGAAAACTGCTCCTCCAGCCAGGTGATTAACTTCTGCCGGCTCAAAACCGTGTTCCGACGCTCGCTGCTCTCCCCGGGACGCTGCCGCGCCAACTCGTCCAGGAACTCGTCAATCCGCCCGTTGACCTCCCGCGCCCAATCCCGAATGGCGCCCGTCGCCTGTCCTTCCCGCGCGTACTCCAGGTAGCCCGAGTACATCCCCAGCACCCGCCGCTGCTCCAGGTGCGTCAGGTCCAGGGCCGTCTCAGCGTCGTCCATGGCCTGGTCGTGGATGTAGTGCGGCTGCGATTCCCGTTCCTCCACGCTGGCCGGCCAGATGCGCGCGAACTGCCCCATCGTCCAGTCCGGTGCCGCCAGCACCACAATGCGCGACGGCATCCCGAAAATTATCACCGCCAGCGCCATCTGCGGCCCCAGCCCGATGTCCGGCCAGGTTACCAGCGCCGCCACCAGCGGAACGCCAAAGGACACTTCCACGTACAGCAGCCCCACCAGTATCGCCGCCGAAAAGAATACCTGTATTGCCCAGAACATCCCCAACTGCCGCGCCGTTCCGCTCAACCCGTAGGACACCACCATCACGCCGACGGCCAAGCCTACGTATGAGCCGTAGAGGTACATCAGCACCTGCTCCACGCCCACCAGGTCAGCCGCCGCCAGCCCGATGCCGAAGGCCACCACCGGCACCAGTGCCTGCACGATGAACGTCAGCAGTGCCCCCAGGACGAAGGACAGGATGATCGAGCCGGCCGACAGGTCCAGCCCCGCCTGGAACCACGCCTGGTCCGCCAGCGGCGCCGCCGACTCCTTGATCAGCACCAGGCCGAACAGCACTGCGGCCACGCCGAACAGCATCGCGCCGCCCTCACGGAAGTTGCCCCGGTTCAGCCGCGTGATGAGCACGCCGCCGATGCCGATGGCGATCAGCGCCGCCACCCGGATGTCCACCGTGACGATGAACAGAATCAGTCCCACCCCCATCTGCGCGCCCAGTGCGATGGGATAGGCCTGCCGCGTCGAAATCAGCCCCGAACGCAGCATACTGATGGTGATGAAGGTAACCGCCGGCGAGCTCTGCGTAATCGCGCCGGCCAGCGTGCCCCAGCCGAAGCCGGCAAAGCGGTTGTCGGCCAGGCGAGCGGCCAGCATCCGCAGCCGCGGGCCCACCAGCGTCTTCAGGTTCTCGGAAAGCAGCCACATCCCGAAGAACAGCAGCCCAACGCCGCCCAGAATGCCGCCAATAACTTCAAACATACTCGCTCATCCTGAGCCTGCCGAAGAATGTCGCCCCAGCATAACCCAGCCCCTTCCCCCTGTCTATTCGCTGGCCGGCCCGTCGCCCCACGGCACCTCCGGCAGGTTTCGCTCCCGGCGCACCTCGTTGATGGTCAGCACGCCCCGGTCCAGCAGCGCCGTCTCACGCTGCACCTTGCTGTTCTCATCCTCCTGCAGCGCCTCAATCGCCGACAGGTCGAACTCCACCGTCAGCTGCGGATACCCCAGCTTGGGCAGCAGCGACCGGTTCAGCTGGTCCTCCAGGAACTTCACCTCCGGCGCTACCGTGTTGCGCCAGAACATTCGCTCCGACGCTTGCACGTTGGCATACGTCGCCCGCTCAAAGTCGCCCAGCAGCAGCTTGGGCACGCCGTAGGCCCGGCTCACCTCTTCCAGGCTCCAACGCAGCCCCTGGATGAAGTCGATGTCCCGGTGCGACAGCCCCAGAGTCTTCACGTCCCGCACCGCCGACGCCACCGCCGGACGGCGCGCGTTCTCCGGCCCCTGGTAACGCTGCTCCCACCGGGCGTAGAAGTCCTCCAGCTCCGCCTCGTTCATCTCCTGGTTGGTCAGCAGCAGGAAGTCCGGGCGGGCCGAGTTCCGCAGCAGGTGCCGGTTGAAGTGCAGCCCCTCGTGGCCCATGTCCGCCGACAGCCGGGCCGGCGCCAGCGGCGACAACCCCGCCAGCTCCTCCAGCGGATTGAAATAGCGCAGCCAGACGATTTCGTCGGGCGTGTACGCCACCTGCTCGCTAGGCAAAGCCCCCGGCGCGCCCCGGTACACGAACCCCCGCACGTGCCGCCGACGGTCGGGTATCACGGCCATCCGGTCGGGACGCAGCGGCCACAGCTCCGGCTCGCCGTCCTCGCCCCGCTCAATCGCCCAGAACGCCGAACCCCACAGGCACAGGTAGATTTCCGTCGCCCGCCACAGGTCCGTCCGCGTGTACCACGGATTCACCCGCTCCAGCAGCCGCGCCACCGGATGCGACGCCTCCACCGGAACCCGCCGGCTGGCTCCCTCTCCCCTGGCGGGGGTGTACCGGGGTGAGGGCGATTCCTCAACCCGGTACACCCGCAGCGGCGGCCGGGTCACCGCCTCGGCTCGCAGCTTCACCGCCGCGTACACCGACGGCGACGTCGCCATGTACCGCCCATACTCCGGACGCGCCCAGTCCTCGCCGCCGGCGCCGACTCCCGCCCCCAACTCGTCTCCAGGCAGCCGGTGCGCCGCCGCCCGGTTCACCTTCTGCGCTACAACGCCGCTACCGTTGCGCCCTCTGCCGCGCTCCGAAAACGCTCGTAACATCTTCCCAATTCCAACCATATCCCAACTCTCCTTAGTGCCTCTGCGCCTTGGCATCGTCAATCAAATCCTCTCCATCCCGTTCATCCTTGTGAATTCGTCTCCCCGGTCATCCAGGAACGCCAGCATCAAAGCGTCCGCCTTGTCCGGCGACGGCAAACTCCGACTGCGTATTTCGTCCTTCCCTTCTATGAGCAGCTTCCCCCGGCTGTTGTAGCGATAGCGCAGGGCCGCCAGCTCCGCAATCAGTTCCGGGTCATCGGGTATCCGTATCCGGCGGCTGCGGAACCGTTCCGCCAGCGCCCGGTAGCCTTCCGCCCGCAGGTTGGCGCAATCGTCGTCCCGCCAGGGCGCGGCCGCGCCGTTGACGCCCCGCACCGGTATCCCCTACTCTCTCAGGCGGTCCACTACGCCGGAGCCAACTCCAATTTCGTCCACGTTCACCAGGCGGGGGCGGTGCTTGCGAACCGACGCCACCACGTTGCCGGCCACCGCCATGGTGTCCAACCGCGCAAAGACGCTGATTTCCTCCACCACTTCGCCCCGGCGCACTGCCACCACGCTGCGGTCGGATCCGAACCGCGCCACGTCCACGCCGATAACCGCCGAACCCGAGGCCGTTCCCATCCCCGGCAGAAACATCTCCGACCAGTCATACCCTCCTGCTCCCTCTCTACTTGCGGGCGAGGGCTGGGGTGATGGGTGTCCCTCATATACCGCCGCTTCAATGTCCGACATCGCAATCAAGCTGTCTGCTCCTCGCTCAGGAAACCTTCCCAGCACCCGGGAACGGAAACGGTCGCTGTTTTCTCCCCAGACGGCGCGCCTCTCCTCAACCCACTGGGCCGTTACCAGGCCGGGAACATCAATACGCCCGTTTTCCACGTTGGGCGAATCCAGCGCCGATATGGTGATGGTTTCGTAAATGCCCTGCTCCTGGTGGAAGGCCCGGTAAAACGCGCCCGATAACCGCGTCGGGTTGCTAATCAGCAGCAGCTTGGGATTCACGGAGGTCATCACCGCGTCGATGGCCTCGTAGATGGGTTCGGCCACTCCCTCCGCTTCGTCCACCACCACCAGCATGTTCTCGCAATGAAAGCCCTGGAACTGGTCGGCGCCCGTCGCCGACAGCCCCATCGCGTACCGGTCCTCCGCCAGCTCCCAACGGATATCCAGGAGCTTCCCGCCCAACGTCTCCGCCGCGCGGCGGTGCAGGGCGTGAATCTGACGCCACAGGACGTGGCGCACCTGCCGGAACGTCGGCGCCGTGCTCAACACTATCCCCGGGTCGTGGGCGTGCAGATACCACAGCAACGCCACCGCCGCCGTAAAATCCTTGCCCAGCCCGTTGCCGGACCTCACCGCAACGCGTCGCCGGCGCCTGATGGCGTTCAGCACCCCTTTCTGCTTGTCCCACAGGCTCACGCCCAGGGTTTCCTCGGCGAACCGCACCGGGTCAATAATCTCTTTGTTGTCGTCCGTCGCTGACGGGGCCACTACTTGCCCGCCGAGGGGCGACGGCGCGCCGCCGCGATTCGTTCCAGCCGCCGCTGGGCCTCATCCGCGTCATGGGCTGAATTGGCCGGCGCAACCCTCGGCGGCAACCCCTCCACCTCCGGCGGACTGAACAGGAACCCGCAGGTCCGGCAGCGATACACCGGATGGTCCACACCCTGCAGGCGTCCCAGCTCCCACAACTTCTCCGACTTGCATCGACGACAGTTCAACATCTATGACCTCACGGCGCGCCGCGCCCTTTCAAAACTCCGTTCGCCATTGAGAGAACGTACGTTCATATTGACGCCTCAGCGCTCCATCCGTCAAGCCCCAGGTGTCGCTCAATAAAATCGCTGCCCCAGTTTCCAACCCCTGCGCCGTCAATTCCGCATCCCAATTCGGGCAGCCAATACTATGCTGCCATGCGGGGGGTTGACGAATGGCGAACCTCGGTTCTATAATGCCCTCATTATTAGAACGTCAGTTTCGGAGAATGGCCATGTTTGCAGTCAACACCCGCGCCCCCAGCCAACGCCGAATCGCAGAGCCGCGCAGCGACATCTACCACGACACCGGCTGCGAAGTGGCCGGCTCCTGCCTGCAATGCCCCCTGTCTCGCTGCAAGTTTGACGATATGGAATGGTTCATCAGGTACCGGCGGATGGCGCATGACTTGCGGATGGCTGCCATCATCCACGGCGAGGGGCTCTCCGTAGCCCAAGCCGCCGAGCGGTTTTCCATCACCACCCGAACGGTCTTTCGCGTACTGCGCCGCTGCCGCTACGCCATGTGCGAGCTAACCCCTGAAGAGGCCGCCGTGTTCGCCTCCCTGGCCGCCTAGGCCGCGCAGTTACCCTCGCGGCAAGCCCAACCCGCGCCCGGCCACGATGCCGCGCTGCACTTCCGAAGTGCCGCCGGCGATTTTGTGAGAGAAGCTGATCATCCAGTTCTCCGGCAGCCGCCCCTTCAACGGCGCCCGCGCCTCGTTGCGGGCCAGCGCTCCCGGCAGCCCGGCGATTTCCAGCACTGCGTTGGCCGAGCGATGCAGCGTTTCGCTGCCAAAGGCCTTGCTCATGGACGCTTCCTTGTTGGGAACCAGCCCCTCGCCCTGCATCCAGGCCACGTTGTAGGCCATCAGCCGGGCCACCTCGCACTCAACGTAGCGGTCCGCCAGCAGGTGGCGCACCCAGGGAATCTGCGTAACCTTGCTGCCGTTGCGCGACAGTTTGCCGGCATACTCCCGGGTGTCGTCCAGCAGCCGGCGCGCGATGGCCGAATAGTCGATGCCGGAGCGCTCAAAGTCCAGCAGCGTCACCGCCACGTACCAGCCCCGATTCTCCTCGCCCACCACGTTGCTGGCCGGCACGCGCACGTTGTCAAAAATTATCTGGTTGAACTCGTGCCCGCCGGCCATGTTGATCACCGGACGCACCTCCACGCCGGGCGACTTCATGTCCACCAGGATGAAGCTGATGCCCCGGTGTCTCGGCGCCTCCGGGTCGGTGCGGGCCAGGCACATAATCCAGTTCGAGCGATGCGCCAGCGTAGTCCAGATTTTCGCCCCGTTGATGATGTACTCGTCGCCGTCCCGCACGGCACGGGTGCTCAGCGAGGCCAGGTCGGAGCCGGACTCGGGCTCGCTGTAGCCCTGGCACCACTGGATTTCGCCCCGGGCGATGGGCGGCAGATGCGCCTGCTTCTGCTCCTCGCTGCCGTGAATCATCAGCGTTGGCCCCAGCATCCGCACGCCGAATATGTCTCGACCGGGAGCCCGCAGGTAGGCCAGCTCTTCGTTGTAGATGGCCGAGCGCACCGGGGACGCGTCCTGTCCGCCATACTCTTCCGGCCAGTGCATGGTCAGCCAGCCCTTTTCGGCCAGCCGGCCCCGCAGGTGCATGGTGAAATCCCAGTCGTATTCCTCCGGCCAGCGGCCGCCGCCCTCCCAGTTGGGGGGCAACTCGGACTGAATGAATTGGCGCAATTCGCCGCGGAACTGGTCGTCGTCAGGAGTAAAGCGATACTCCACGGGGCCTCCTACTCTCACTTCGTCTTTCCGGCGAAAGTCGCAGCTGCCCGCCGGATTCCGGGGCCGTCAGAACTGCCTCGTGGCGTCAAGCGTCCACGGCGACGCAGGTTACGGTGCGAACCACTCCCACCACCGTGTGAATCTTCTCCGTTACCAGGTTGCCAACGACGGACATATCGTCGCCGGAAATGACGGCGATGATGTCGTAAGGGCCGGTGACCACGTCCACCGACTCGATGCCGTCCAGCTCGCGCAGCGTGTTGGCCACGTCGCGAGTGCGTCCGACGGCGGTTTCGACCAGCAGAAAGGCTTTGGTTGCCATGGCTTGGCGTCTCCTTTGTTTGTACCGGGTAAAAGGGTGTTGCAGCGGCCCGGCGCGGTTGCCGGCGCCGTTCCAATCGCCGGGCAATTCTACGGCGGCGGCGGCAAAAGTGTCAATTGAACTGCTACAATGCCACAAGATAATTGCAGCACCCGGGACGCAGGAGTGTAACAGTATGGACCTCGGCCTTTTCTACCAGATTCAAGTGCCCAAGCCCTGGGACGACCGCAGCGAAACCCGCAAGTTTCAGGAAATGATGGAGCAGGTCTGCTTCGCGGAAGAAATGGGGATGACCTCGGTCTGGTTCGTGGAGCACCACTTCCGTTCGGAATGGTCCCACTCCAGCGCGCCCGACATCACCCTGGCCGCCCTCAGCCAGCGCACCACCAATATGCGCCTGGGCATTGCCGTGGTGCTGGCGCCGCTGCACCATCCTCTCCACGTGGCCTCGCGCATGGCCACCCTGGACGTGCTTTCCGGCGGCCGGGTTGACCTGGGCATCGGACGCTCCGGCTACCCCTATCAGATGATGCCCTACGGCGCCGACCTGCCCGATGTTTCGGAAATGGTGGAAGAGTATCTCCAAATCATTCCCGGCGCCTGGACTGAAGAAATGTTTTCCTTCCAGGGAAAACACTATGACATTCCGGCCCGGGAAGTTATTCCCAAGCCCGTTCAGAAGCCGCACCCGCCCATCTGGCAGGCGGTGAGCCAGGAGTTCACCGCCGAGAAAGTCGGACGCCAAGGCCTGGGTTGCCTGGCGCAAACCAGCGTCGGCCTGGAACGGGCCGAGGGTCTCATCCAAATTTACCGCGACGCCATCAAGAACCCGGAACCGGCCACCAAGGTGGTCTTTCCCCGCGTCGCCGGCAACACCGTGGGCCTGTGCATGGAGAACCGGCAGAAAGCCTTTGCACGAGCCGAGACCATCATCGACTGGTATCGCGAGCAGCAGCGCATCCGCGATTCCTACGTGTGGCAGGGCTACGACCCGGCCCGGGTGCCCGAAGATTACCAGTGGCACTACCAGCGGGCCGTTCGGGCCGACACCGCTCGCGCCGACGAGGTGAGCTCACGCTCTCTGATTGACGACGGCGGCCGCTTCTGCATCGGCAACCCCGACGACTGCATCAAGTACATCGAAGACTACGAGCGCATGGGCGTCGACGAGATTATGCCGCTGTTCCAGGTGGGTCCGGTTACTCACGAAGAGGTGATGGAATCCCTGCGCCTGTTCGGCAAGTACATCATTCCCCACTTCAAAGATAAGGCGCGGAAAGAGTCCCTGGCCGCCGACAACTGAGGCGACCAAAAAAAATATCGGGGCGACTCCCAGGGTCGCCCCGATAACGTTTGTCAGGCGCAGGGATGGCTACGGGCGGAAACCGCCGGCGCCATTCTCGTGGCCGTTGCCGTACTGCGTCGTCTGGGTCTGCGTCTCTACGGCGCGCTCCTGCTGCTTCCGCTCGTTGCGGATTTGAGCGCCGCGGGAGACGTACCCGTACTGGGAACCCGCGTCGGGGCGGCCGGGCGACATGAAGTGGCCAGTGCCGAAGCCGGTTTGCTGCAGCCCGTCCGCCATGTGCGCCGGAGTGTAGGTGTCGTGCATGATGTCCGTGATGCTGTAGATGTTCTCGGTCTGCAGCGGGTAGAACAGCGATATGTGCATGTGCCGGTCGTCGGCGTTTTCCTGGAAGTTGGCCGAGGCGAAAGACCAGGTAAGGTTGGGGTAGGCCAGATCAAACTCTTCCCGGTCCAGCTGGTCCCGAACGTCGGATTCGATGTCGGTAAGGCCGGCGGTTTCGATGGGCAGCGTGATGACCATGCGCATCACCGATTCGCCGTGAACGAAGTCGTGATTGGCCAGGTTCATGTCCCGGCGGGCGGGATCAAGGATGTCCCACATGGCCTTCTTGGTGGCCCAGGTGAGCTGCTTGGCGTCGTCGTTGACCACCACCAGTTCACGGCCACGCAGCGGGCCGAACCAACGGCTGCGCTGGGGCACGTCCACGACGTCCAGGCGCCGGTTCATCACCCGCATCCCGAACCAGCCGTTGGAGTAGCCGCCGAAGCTGGCCACGGTCTCGGCCAGGGAACCGCTGTCAATGCGATCCCGCATCCCTGCTTCCATCGAAGCCAGGCCGACGGCAAGCTTGCTGTCCAGGCGTTGATAATCCCGGGACAGGCGGTTGTCGGTAACCAGGGCCGGGAACCCGCTGCCGCTTCCGTTGGCGCTGGGGCGGGCCAGGCCCATGGTCTCCTCGTAGGCGCCCCACGTCTCCCGGCGCATATTCTCTTCGAGTACGTGCTCTCGAGGCATCAGCATGATGGGCAGGAACAGCGCGTCCGGGAACCTGTCCTGCAGCAGTTGGTGCAGGACGCCGCCCAGCTTGGCGTGGCCGCCGAAGCCGAGCCATTCCAGGATAATCTGCGGCGGGGAGCCAACCTCCTCGGCGCGACGGACCACCGTATCCACCATGCGTTCCATGTCCCGGTGAATCAGCCCGTAGTAGTCCTTGTAGGCGTTGGGGTCGCGCAGGAAGCCGTCCACCTTGGGGAGGTATCCCGGCACTATCACCGGCAGGTTCGCGTTGCGGCCGCTGCGGCGCATGGCCTGGGTTTCCGCGTCAATGGCATCGATGCTGCCCTGGTTGCAGTCATACATCAGCAGGCTTTGCACCCGGTCAAGCACTCCGGCCTCGCCCATGCGCATCGCCCACTTCCAGCTGCGCTTGTAGCCGGCGGTTCCTACGGCCACCGACACAATCGGGGGCGGTACGCCGTCGCGAATCTGGTCCTGCTGACTCCCAATTCGGTGAGGATTATTGCGACGAATGTGGAAGGTTCGGTTTTGCAATTTAGGCGGCATAGTACTGTACCCCCTTTCAGGTTAGACAATCCCGGTTATGACGCAGTAGTTCGTTTGGTCAGTTGGACTACATCAAGTCAAACAGGGCCAGGTTTCAATCTAAGTAAAAGGCGACGGACCGGAGGCCCCGCCGTGACACGCGGCCATTATAGTGGATGGCGTAAGAACACGTCAAATTGGTTACGAGTACAATTATTTAGTAAAATTTCCATTTTTTGCTAAATATAACGCACATTTTGTTCCCAGTCGTCATCCGGAGGTTCTACAGAAGCAGCCGATGCAAGTGGCCGCATGGAGGTAAAGGCGTCCATATGGTAATAAGAGCCGAAGCCCGTTTCATGCGGAAGCGCCTGCGTATGTTGCTCGGCATCACGATCGGGATGCAGAATATCCATCACCGGCGCCAATTCCCCCAGGATGGGATACAGACGCGATACGTGCATATAGGGGTCTTTGGTTAAACCTTCACTGAACCGCGCAGTGTTGAAGGCAATGTCTGTGTTGGGAAGCTGTCCGAAGAAGTTGCTGCGTTCCAGCGCTTCCGCAGTCTCCGCGGCCATGGGTTCCAGCGCGTCCGGATGCACCGGCAGCGACACCACCACTTCCTGGGGCGCATTGTAGGGTTCCTTCAAACCCGGCGTCATCTGCGATGACGGCTCCAGCGTGGACCAGATGGCGTCGGCGATGGAACTCGACGTTTCTTCTTCCGAGCTCACGGTGGCGTATTCCTGCCACCACGGTGGAAAGCGCATCCACTCAAACTTCCGCGTTATCGGCATCTTCCGCCGCACCGTGGCCATGCCCAGCCACCCGCCGGAGGATGGCACGAGACGCCCGTAAGCGGCCGCCAGCTGGCTGCTGGCCGCCCCCTCCTCCTCAATCTCCGCAGCTTCAAATCCCGCCAGGGCCGTGCTCAGCCTGATGTCGTCGTCGCCGGAAGAACCCAGCGACAGCCCCGTTACCAGGCAGTTGGAGCCTTCCAGCAGGCTTTCATACTGTTCCCAGATATAGCGCCTGGTCCATTCCCTGGACGCGTGGTCTTCGGGCAGCGTCAGCACCGGCAGCAGCACGCTGGCGGGAAAGGCCACGCGCAGCTTGCGGTGCAGCCGCCCGCTGGGCACCGAGTGCCCGGAGAATCCCAGGAACTCGATGATTACGTCGGGCGAGCGGCCGGAACTCTCGGACTGCGCGCCGACCTGCCCCACGATGTTGTCCATGTCCCGCTCCAGCGGGCCTTCGTATTCCTCAAACCGCCTGGGGTTGCGCATAAATCCGTTGGGCATCGGCACGTAGCTGGGAAATAGTACCTGCATACCATGGCCATGCCTGGACCTCCCCAGGAACCTGCGCAGGAACTTCTGCACGTAGGAAACGGTGAGCTCGTTGCAGTCGTAGAAAACTACGCTTTGAACCTTCCCCAGCTGGGAAAGTTCCGCCATGCGCTGCAGAAACCACAATGCCCTCCGCGCGCCGGCCGTGCCGGTGCCCAATACCACCAGCGATGCCGCCGCTCCATTCGTCTTGCGCTTGGTGGTGCGGAGCAGTCGGTTGCTTCGGCTGCGCGCCTTTACGAATGTGTTCGGCATGATTGTTTGACCGCTTGTGGTTCAGGAATGGGAATGCTGCAACGGGATGTTCGAGTCAGGAACCGGGTTTCAGGAAGGCCAGCACCGCATCGACGAAGCCCTCCGGGTCTTCAATCTGCGGGATGTGCCCAACGCCCGGCATGATGTGCTTGCGAGCCCGCACAATGTTGTTGTGCAGCAGCTCTTCGCCGTCCCGCAGCCGGTCAACCTCGCCGTACAGCACCAGCGTCTCCCGGGCCTGCACCATCGGCAGCCGGGCCATGATGTCGTACCAGGCCAGCGATTCGTGCAGCTTCTTCACCCAGGTGCCGGCCTGGGCCCGCGTGTCATTCTGGGCGTCCACCCACTCTTGCCTGGGTTCCGCAAAGGTGGTTGACTCTTTCGCCTGTTCCATGGTTCGGGGAACCGGCAGGCCGTCGGCGTCGTAGCCGGCGGCGGTCTCGGCAATACGCTCCGGCGCCGTGCGGGCGTCCCACACCGGCGAGCCCACCAGCACCAGCTTGTCCAGCCGGTCCGGGAACGAGGCGGCCATCTCCGTGGCCAGGACGGCCCCCACCGAATTGCCCACGTAATGGCCCCGGTGTATGTTCAGAATCTGGCAGGCGTCGTCCAGGGCCTGCGCGTAGTCCGGGATGTTGAAGTGGCGCGTCGGCTTGTCGGACTTGCCGTGGCCGAGCATATCGAAAGCGTAACAGGTATAGTGCTGGCTGAAAGCGTCGATGACGCTGCTCCACGCCCAGGTGGAAGTGCCCAGCGGGTGCAGCATCACCAGCGGATAGCCGGCGCCCTGCTTCACAAAGTGCATGTTGCCTTCGCGGGTGGTAACGGTGTCGGTAAGGTCGCGCCGCACGAACATAACGGTGGCCTCCTGTTGGTAGCGAAACAAGGGACGCTGGACGAACCCCCGTAGGGGTTGCCCCATTGCTGTAATGCTAACGATTTGGCAGGTACAATGTCAAATCAGGGGAACCGTAACCCCACGCAATCACCAACCACAGCGGGAGGAGCCGGCACAAGATGGGAATTCTCACTGACGCCATGAAGCAGACTTTGACGGACGACCGGCTGATTTTCGTCGCCACCGTCTGCCCCGACGGCACACCTAACCTTTCGCCCAAGGGCACGACCATGGTTTGGGACGACGACCACGTCCTGTTCACCGATTTGGCCTCGCCGGGCACGATGCGCAACCTGGAAAGCAACCCGGCCATTGAAATCAACGCGGTGAACGTCTTTGCCCGGCGCGGCTACCGTTTCAAGGGAACGGCCTCGATCCACAAAGACGGCGACGTGCACGCCGCCGTCCTGGAGCGGATGCGCAACGGCCCGGCCTCGCTGAACGGCCTGGCGGAGCGAGTGCGCGCGGTGGCCCTGGTCAGGGTTGAACAGGCGCTGCCACTGGTGTCCCCCGGCTACTGGGGCGGCGCCACCGAGGCCGAAATGCGCCGCCAGTGGGAAGCCAACTGGAGCGCCGCCAACGACCAATGGCACGCCCGGGCAGCGGGAGCCAACGATGGCAACCAATAGCCAACTCTCCGACGTTACCGTCAAGCTCGTCGAAACCCCCGCCGAACTGGAGGGCGCCGTCGCCCTGCGGATGCGCGTCTTCGTCGGCGAACAGGGCGTCCCCGCCGCCGTTGAGGTGGACGAGGCCGATTCGTCGCCCGACACCGTTCACGCCGTGGCCTTGCATCAGGGTGTGGTCATTGCCACCGGCCGGCTGCTCCCCGACGTGGACGGCAAGGGACCCCACGTCGGTCGGATGGCGGTGGAACCACGATGGCGGCGCACCGGCGTCGGCGGCCGGGTGCTGGCCTTTCTGGAAGCGCAGGGCCGTGCCCTGGGTTTCCGCCAGATCACCCTGCACGCCCAGGAGTACGTAAAATCCTTCTACGCCGGCCACGGCTACCAGGAAGTCGGGGATATGTTCCTGGAAGTGGACATACCCCACCGCGAAATGGTGAAGAAACTGTAACGCTTACGCCACCCCGGCCGTCTCCTCCACGCCGTCCATCACCCGCACCTCCATCTTGGCGATGTGGCTGGTGGGACGGTCGGCCAGCGCCGTGCGCTCCGGCGAGGCGAAGTAGGCCGCCTCTTTCTCCGCTATGTCGTCCGCGCTGTCGAATCGGCGCATCCAGATGAACTCCGTGCGGTCGGCGTTCACGTAGCTGGATACCACCGGAATGCCCAGACGGTCGTGCAGCGGCCGGATGTGTTCGTTGAACAAACCCAACCAGGAGTCCATCATCCCACGGTTGATGGTGTAGATACGCAATTGATAAGTTGCCATTGTTTCGACTCCTCCAACTCTTTTTGAAATACTCTTGTCAACCCGCCAAAAACCCGGAAACAACAGTTGGGTCAGGCGACTTGGTACTGGGCGATGGCGTCCTGGCTGAAGGACAAACCCAGCCCGGGACGGTCGGGCACGACGATGTCGCCGTCCACGATGTCCGGCGTTTCGTCGAACAGCCGCAGCGTCCAGGGCATATATTCCACCGTCAGCCCGTTGGGTATCGCGGCGATGGTATGCGTCTGCACTTCCGGTATCAGGTGCGACACCACCGGCAGGTTGAACGCCTCGGCCATGCCGGCGATTTTGCGGAACGGCGTGATGCCGCCGGCCCGCAGCAGGTCAATCATCACGATGTCGATGCTGCGCTGCTCCAGCAGGTGGCGGAAGGAGCGGATGCCGTACACGTACTCCCCGGCGGCGATGGGCGTCACCAATGCGTCGGCCACCCGCGCCAGGCCCTGGTAGTCGTCCCGCGCCACCACGTCCTCCAGCCAGAACAGGTGATATTCCTCCACCATGCTGCCAATCTGGATGGCCTGGTTCACGTTCCACAGCTGGTTGATGTCGCACATCAGGTCAATGTCCGGCCCGATTCCCTCGCGCAGCGTCCGTATCCGCGCCACTTCACGGGCCGCCGTCGGTTCCGCCCCCATCTGCGTCTTCATCTGGCGAAAGCCCTGCTCCACCAGGCGCGGGCCGGCCTCGGCCAGATATTCCACGCCCATGGGCCGCATCAGCGCGCCGCTGGCGTAGGTCGGCGCCCGGTCCCGGTAACCGCCCAGCAGGCTGCAAACCGTCTGGTCCAACGCCTTGCCCTTGATGTCCCACACTGCCATGTCCACGGCGGCCAGCGCCAGCGACAGGATGCCCTCCGGCCCGGCCGAGGCGCAGGCGTCCATCAGCTTGCCCCACACGGCTTCCGGGTTCATCGGGTCCTCGCCGGCGGCCAGGGCCGCCAGGTCGTCCACCGCCCGCCGCAGCGCGTGCACCAGCGGGCCGCCGAAAAAGGTCAGCCCCACGCCGTCGATGCCTTCGTCGGTGTGCAGTTCCAGGGTAACGAACTCCCTGGTTCCGGGCTGCTCGATGCCGACCACCAGCGGGTTGTCGGCGGGGGTTTGCAGGACGCGGGTCGTCGCGCCGGTAATTCTCATAGCAAGCTTGGCTCCGTATTGGATGGTCGTCGGCAGATTAGCATGGGGGGTTAACCCGTTCAAGCGTCTCGGAACTTCGGCATCACCTGCTCCGCCAGCAGCTTCAGCGAACGTTTGGTGGTGTCGTGGTCCATCAACCCCCGATTCGTCAGCATCAGGTTGCGGATACCGCCCGCCCGCATCTGCTCCAGCTGCTCCGCCACCCGGCGGGGGCTCCCCACCAGGTTCTCCGCCGCGTCCGGGTCGGGCCGTTCCGCGTACCCCTCCCGCTGCACCGGCGGCGGCTGGTACGACATCGGAAACTCCTTCGGATTCCACCGTTCCCGGTAGTCCTGCATTATCGAGTAGGCCCGCAGGTTCGCCGGCAGAAACTCGTCCATCGCCTGGTCGTCGGTCTCGGCCAGGTGCATCTCCCGCCACACCCAGATTTGATCCAGGTTGCGCTCGATGGCCTCCTCGCTGAACCCCGATTCCGCCATCGTGTCCCGGTACAGCGCGATGTCCGCCGCCGTGCTGTTCACCGAGCGACCCCGCAGCAGAATTGGCCGCCCAATGCGCGCCATCTCGATGATGGACTCCCGGTTGATGCACGCCCGGGCCAGCGGCGGATGCGGTTTCTGGTAAGGACGCGGACGCACCGATGGAAAAGAAACCCGGTAGTGTTCGCCCTTGAAGTCAACGTTGTCGGTGGTCCAGGCCTTTACCATCAGCTCCTCGGCCTCCTCCATCTGCGCCGCGCCCAGCGCCGGGTCGGTGCCGAAGCCCAGGTACTCAAAGGCGTTATAGTTGGAACCCTTGGCCGTCCCCACAATCAGCCGCCCCTGGGTCAAATTGTCCAGCAGCGCCGTCTGCATCGCCACCCGCACCGGGTTATGCAGCGGCAGCTCAATGATGCCGAACCCCAGCAGCACCCGGCTGGTTTTCATCGCCACCGCGCTGGCGAATACCATCGGGTCGCCGTACACGCACTCCCCGGTGAAGTAGTGCTCCGCCAGCCAGATGGCGTCAAAACCCAGGGCTTCAACCAGCTCCGCCTCGTCCAGACAGTCTTGTATCTCCTGGGCGTCGCGGGAATCGTCAAACTTCATGGGGTAGAAAAAATGGCCGAATCGCATTATCTTTCCGTCAGTCCGCCAAGGTAGTCCTCATTGTTCGGCGTGATTATAGCACTGCAGGGAGACATCCCAATTGCTCCAAATGCGCAACGTTCCGGCGCTGGAAGTCCTCCAAAACCGGAACTTCCAATACCTGTGGGCGGCCCGGTGGGTTCACGAGATTTCCCGGCGCATGGAACTCATTGTGCTGGGCTACCTCATCTACCACCTCACCGACTCGGCCTTCCAGGTCGGGCTGATTTCAACCTTCCTCAACGGCCCCCGGCCGCCGCTGTCCCTGGTCGCCGGCATGCTGGCCGACCGGCTGGACCGCTGGCGCATCCTGGCCGGCATCCACGCCTGCTACCTCGTTATCGCCGCCGGCATCCTGGCCCTTCTGATTCTCGACCTCGTGCAGCCCTGGCACATTTTCCTCGCCGTCCTGTTCCAGGGAACCGCCAAGGTGCTCGACGACCCCACTCGCCGGGCGGCCCTGTTCGACCTGGCCGGACAGGAACGCATCGCCCACGCCATGTCCCTGGAGACCATCACCAACAACGGCGGCAAAATCCTGGGACCGCTGGCCGGCGGCTTGATGGTCCAGTTCTACGGATTCACCGGCGCCTTCATCATGCTCGTCGTCCTCGACCTGGTGTCCGCCCTGCTGATGTTCAAGATGCGGCTGCCCCCCAACGCCGCCCAGGTGGTGCGCGACACCAGGTTCTGGGAGGGCATCCGGGGCGGCATCGCCCATTCCTTCGCCAACAAGTTCTGCCTGGGCGTGCTGACCATATCCCTGGTGATGAACGGCATGGTGCTGCCCCTGCAATACTTCATCCCCGTCATCGCCACCGACGTTCTGAAGGTCGGCCCGGCCCTGGGCGGCCTGCTGGGCTCCGCCGACGGCATCGGCGCTTTGGTGGGCGCGCTGATTATCGGCGCCCGCCGGCGCTACTCCTACCACGGACGTTACTACGCCATCGGAGCGGCCATCGTGGGCGTCGGGGTGGTGGCCGTGGCCTGGTCGCCCTGGTTCGCCGTTTCCTTCCTGCTGCTCTTCAGCGCCGGCGTGGGCCAGGCCGGGTTCAGCACCATGCAGAGCACCATCCTGCTCCTGTCCTCGCCGGCCGAGATGCGCGGCCGCATCATGGGTTCCCAGGGTCTGGTCAACGGACTGGGACACCTCATCGGCAGCGTGGAGATTGGCGCCATCGCCCAGGCTTTCACCATCTCCCTGGCCATCGGCGTCAACGCCGGTATCGGCCTCCTGCTGATGCTGCCGGTGGTATTGCTCACCCCGCTGGTGCGCCGTCCGGTGGTAGCGTACCAACGTCCCGCCGAACGTCCTGGCGGTTGATGACGTTCGGTTTGACGTTAACCCGCCGCCGTCGTAGCATAGCAATGTAATCCGTGCAGCAACCGCACAACCCGGTCGGGAGGCGCTGATGACCACGACACCTAACAATACCGAGCGAACTTCGACTGATCAAATTCGCCAGGCCGTGCAGGAGCACTACGGTCAGCGAGCCCTGCGGGTGATCGAACTTGCCGACGTAACCCCGGAGTCGGGGCAAGACTGCGGCGCAGAGAACTGCGGCCGCGGCTCTTGCGGCAGCGACGATTGCGCCCCCAACGCCGAAGCGGCGGCCTGCTGCGGCCCGGCGGATACCGAGCGCGCCATGACCCTGTACAACGAAGCCCAGTTGCAGGGCCTCCCCGTCGAAGCCATGGCGGCCTCGGCCGGCTGCGGCAACCCCACCGCTCTGGCCGACCTGCGCCCCGGCGAAACCGTGCTGGACCTGGGTTCCGGCGGCGGCATCGACTGTTTCATCGCCGCCGAGCAGGTGGGCGCGTCGGGTCGGGTGTTCGGGCTGGACATGACCCCGGAGATGCTGGCCCTGGCCATCGCCAACCGCGACCGCATGGGCGTAACCAACGTGGAATTCATCGAAGGCCACTTGGAAGACATCCCCCTGCCCGACGCCAGCGTGGACGTGGTAATCAGCAACTGCGTCATCTGCCTGTCGCCCGACAAGGACGCCGTTTTCCGGGAGGCTTACCGGGTGCTCACGCCCGGCGGACGCCTCCACGTCTCCGATATGCTCGCCCTGACCGAGGCCGGCCCGGCTCTGACCGACGCCGAATCCTGGGCATCCTGCGTCGGCGGCGCCGAATACCGGGGAACCTACCTGGCCCGCATGACCGCCGCCGGCTTTACCGACATCGACACCATTGACGAAGCCCTCCGGCTCGACGAGAACGACGTTCCCTTGAACGTCGCCAGCGTCAAGGTATCGGCCCACAAACCGGCGTGAGGCGCCTGATGTCTGAATCGTCACAGCAGCAAGTCAACGAAGAGTACGCCCGCCAGTTCATGCCGCCGGGAAGGCGTCAGCCGGCGGTCGTCCAGGAATCGGCCCCTGAGCCGACGGTTGAACCCCCAAGCGCAGAGTCGCCGGCCCCCGCCGAGGCGATGCCAGCCGAGCCGGATCCCCCGGCCCTGGACGGCGCAGAGCCGTCGCCCTCGGCCAACGGAGCGGCGCCCGAAAGAGCGGCCGCATCCGCCGCCGTCCCGGACTTGTCTCCGGCCCTGTTGCCGGAACCCGAATCCGATGGCGCTGACACCGCGCCTCCCTACGTGGAGGCCAACGACCTCTTCAAAATCTACAAGCCGGCCGACCTGGAAGTGGTCGCCCTGCGCGGCGTTGACCTGGAAGTGCGGGCCGGCGAGTTGGTCGGCATCGTGGGCGCCAGCGGTTCCGGCAAAACCACCCTGCTCAACATCCTGGCCGGGCTCGAACGGCCCTCGGCCGGCCGCATCCGCGTCGGCGAGCGCGACCTGCTGGACATCAGCGACCGGGACCTGGTGGCGTACCGCCGCCAGGAGGTCGGCTTCGTCTGGCAGGCCACCGGACGCAACCTCGTGCCCTATCTCAACGTCCGCGACAACATCGAGCTCCCCCAGGCCATCGCCGGCGCCGCGCGACGCCAACGCCGCCAGCGTGCCGAAGAGCTGCTGGACGCCCTCCAGATGTCGGACAAAACGCGCCGCTATCCTTCGGAGCTGTCCGGTGGTGAGCAGCAGCGCGTCGCCATCGCCGTGGCCCTAGCCAACAATCCGCCTCTGCTCCTGGCCGACGAACCCACCGGCGAGCTGGACACCAACATGGCCGAGGACGTTTTCCGAATGCTGCAGCGCATCAACCGGCAGTTCGGCGTCACCGTAGTCATCGTTACCCACTACGCCGGTATCTCCCACTGGGTGGACCGGGTCGTTCGCATCCGCGACGGACGCATCGGCTCGGAGTCCTACCTGACCACTTCCTACCGTGGCGAAGACGGCCGCGAGGAAGAATACCTGGTGGTTGACCGGGCCGGCCGCCTGCAACTGCCCCGGGAATACGTCGAGCGTTTCCAGAGCCTGAACGGAACCTGGGACGGACTGGCCAGCACCGGCATGGCCGACGACGGCGGCGAAATTACCCTGCGCCCCGCCTCGGCGCCCTACCGCAGCCGCGAACGCTGGGAACCTGCCCCGCGCGGCGACAACGGAGCCCGCAGTGCGTAACCGCGTGTATAGCGAGGTTGCCCGATGACCGATACCAGCGCGGCCCTGGCGACGGCATCGGTGGTGCGCGAGTTTGGCGACGGTGAAAGCGCGGTGACCGCGGTCAACGACGTTACCGTCAGCATCTCCCCCGGCGAGTTCGTCGCCCTGGTGGGACGCTCCGGCTCCGGCAAAACCACCCTCCTCAACCTGCTGGCCGGACTGGACCGGCCCAGTTCCGGCCAGGTCTGGTTTGAAGGCCGCGAATTGTCCTCCCTGCCCGAGCGGGAACTGGTCGGCCTGCGCCGCGAACGCATCGGCTTTGTGTTCCAGTCCTTTGGCCTGATACCCCTGCTCTCCGCCTTTGAGAACGTGGAACTGCCCCTGCACATCGGTGGAATGTCCTGGCGGGAACGACGCCGGCGCGCCAACGAATCCCTGGACCTGGTGGGCCTGCTGGGACGCTCCGGCCACCGTCCCTACGAGCTGTCCGGCGGCGAGCAGCAGCGCGTCGCCATCGCCCGCGCCCTGGTGGCCGGCCCCTCTGTCCTCTTCGCCGACGAACCCACCGGAGAGCTGGACAGCGTTACCGCCGAAAGCATCGGCGGCATCATGCGCGACATCGGCGCCAGCCGCGGCGTTACCGTGGTAACGGCCACCCACGACCTCATGCTGGCCGACATGGCCGACCGCCGCCTGCAGATGGCCGACGGCCAGATCGTCGCCGAAGAATCCTGACGCCAATTTGCCCAATACCAAGCGGCGTGCTATATTGTGCTTCGTACTAAACAATCCGCAAACGGACGTTTTGATTGGAGAGTTACATGGCTTACGTAACCCCGCGAGAGGGCGAACCCCCCGAGAGCCTGGTCAACCGGTTCCGCGCCTCGGTGCAGCACGCCGGCATCCTGCGCGAGTTGAAAGACCGCCGCTTTTTCCGCTCCAAGGCCCAGAAGGAACGGCTGGCCGCCCAGCGCGCCGCCCGCCGCCGCCGCCGGCAGCGCCGCTAGGACGCCTCTCGGAATTATCCGAGAGACACCGCCGACCGCCGCTAGGCGGTCTTTTCCCGTGCTTTCAATTCGTATCGGCTGACACGCAAGGAGGGTAGGTTTGCCTCGCTACGATTACAAGTGCACCGTCTGCGCCAACGAGTTTGAGCTGGTCCAGAAGTTCAGCGAGGCCGGCCAGGGCGAATGCCCCATCTGCGGCGGCGCCGGCCAGCGCGTCTTCCACGCCGTGCCCGTCATTTACAAGGGCAGCGGCTTCTATACCACCGACTACGGCCGGCCCAAGCGTCCCGCCGAAAGCTCCGAGAGCCGGGAATCATCCTCCGAATCCGCCTCCACCAATGGCAGCTCTTCCTCCGGCGACGACGCCAAGCCTGCCGAGGCTGCCCCTGCGTCCACCGGCGAGTCGTCCGGTTCGGCGGCCCCCGCCGCGGCCGGCAGCAACTCAACCTGATCTCCATTTCCCAATGGCCAACGCAACCGGCCGCGCTTTCGGGTGCGGCCTTCTCTATGTATAGACGAGCCGCCCGATGCGAGCGCTTCTGCAGCGTGTAACCTCGGCCTCCGTCTCGATTGACGGCGCGGAAACCGGCAGCATCGGCCCCGGTCTGGTCGTGCTGCTGGGCGTGGCCGACGGCGACGACGAAACGGACGCCCGCTACCTGGTGGACAAGGTGGCCAATCTGCGGATTTTCGCCGACGAACAGGGGCGCTTCAATCATTCCGCCCTGGACGTTGGCGCCGGCCTGCTGCTGGTGTCCCAGTTCACCCTCTACGCCGACACCCGCCGGGGACGCCGGCCCGACTTCACCCGCGCCGCCGACCCCGAGACGGCCAACTCGCTGTACCAGCAGGCCGTTGAGATGTTCCGCGCCACCGGCCTGCCCGTCGCCACCGGGGAATTCCAGGCCTACATGCAGGTGAAACTGGAAAACGACGGCCCGGTAACCATCCTGCTGGACAGCGCCGACCGTGGCCGCCCGAGACGGTCATAGCGCCGGCTACCGGTGCCAGCCCATCCCCTTGTACATCCCCCGCAGGAAGGCAATCTGTCCGCCGTGGGACACGCAGTCCCACGTCATCTGTCCCAGCGCGGCGGCCACGGTGCGCGGCTCGGACACCGGCGGAATGATTTTGGCCTGCTGCATCTGCGCCTCGGTCAGGCTGGGCAGATACTCGCGCAGCGCGGTTCGAACCTGCTCGAAATAGTCCATCTGCAACGCCCGGGACGGCGGCTGCCAGTCGCACACCATCTGGTGCGTCCAGCCCAGGCCCCGGTTCTCGCCGTCGGCCGGCATCCCGAAATGCTGTTCCCAGCTGTTCGCGTCCCACAGCTGGGGCAGATCCCGCAGCCGGGTGTGGATGAACGAGTCCATGACCCGCGGAAGGTGCCACAGCGTCCAGGCCACCGAGTTGCAATCCGGCGCCGGGATGCGGTGAAACTCCTCGTCGCTCAGGTCTTGCAGGGCCAGGTCAATGGTGGTGAAGTTGTTCTCCAGCGCGGAGATAAGACCGTCGGCTGCGGCGGACATGGCGGCCTCCTTTAGGTGATTTCCGGCTGCACCCCGGCCGGCAGGTCCACTTCAAAAGCCGACAGGACTTGCCCCACCAGCATATAGTGGCCGATCAGGGCCGTAATTCCAACGGTTTTCTCCGTGCCGAAGTGGTCGCGGACGGTATTGAAGGTTTCGTCGCTGATTTTGTGGTTGCGGGCCAGTTCCTGCACGTACTGCACCAGCGACGCCTCAATGCCACCCATGCCCTCCGGCGCCTTGCCGGTGGCGATGGCGCTCACCACGTCCTCAGACACCCCGGCTTGCCGGGCCAGCCGCGCGTGGGCCGAGAACTCATACTGCTGGCGGATTTCCCGGGCCGTGGCGCAGATGATGATCTCCCGCTGCGCTTCGGTGATGTCCAGGTCAAAGCGCACGAAGGCGCCGGTGTGCGCGACGCGGGCGGCCAGGTCCGGGCTGTGCAGCAGCACGCCGTAGGGGCCGCGCACGCTGCCGCGGCTGCTGGCGATGGAGTCGAAGAACTCCTGGTGTTCGGGGGCAAGCTGGTCTCGGGTAACGTCGTTCAGGCGGGCCATCGGGTCATGCTCCTTGCCGGTCGGCGAATATAGTGCTGGCAATATACCGCCCACGCCCACGCTATTCAACCCAACCGCTTCGGGTGACTCCTCTACGGCATAGACCACGCTGTGCCCCAGAGCCCTCAACTCCGCCACTGCCCCGCCTGGGATATTTGCATCGGCAAGAAACCGCACCTGATTGTCTCTATTCCGATTGCAGCGGCAGCGTTTTCTCCCAGGCCAGGCTCTTGCTCGGAAGATGAATGCCATCCTCGTCAATCTCTACTTGGCCCTGGCGTGCAGCCCCGTGTTTTTCAGCATAAAGTTGGCAGGCCTTAATGTCCCCCAGGGAAAGAAACGGGTAGCTGTCCAGAACGTCGGCGACGCTGGAACCGGCATCCAGCAGTTCGCAGACCAGGGCCACCGCTATTCTGGTTCCCTTCACCGCAGGTTTGCCCCCCAGCACTTTCGGGTTGGTATCTATGCGGTCTTCCCAGCCCATGATTTTCCTCCGGCTGCGCTTGCCTTCGGGTTGCGTCGCTCAGTTCGTATCCTCATTCTACCACCAGGCGCCCCGACCCTACCCCGGAAACTCCAGGTCCAGTGAGATGTCCAGCGCGTCGGTGGAGTGCGTCAACCCGCCGATGCTGATGAGGTCAACGCCGGTCTCCGCCACCGCCCTCACCGTTGCCAGGTTGATGCCCCCGGAGGCTTCCACCGACGCTCGCCCGTCGATGATGGCCACCGCTTCCCGCATCGTGTCCACCGTCATGTTGTCCAGCATTATGATGTGCGCGCCGGCGTCCACCGCCTCCCGCACCTGCTCCAGCGATTCCACCTCCACCTCCACGCGGATTGTGTGGGACGCTCGGGCGATGGCCTGGCGCACTACGGCCCCCAGCGGCTCCTCCAGGGCGGCCCGCGCCGCCAGGTGGTTGTCCTTAATCAGGATGCCGTCGGCCAGGTTCAGCCGGTGGTTGTAGCCGCCGCCCATGCGCACGCTGTACTTGTCCAGGAAACGGTGCCCCGGCGCCGTCTTCCGGGTGTCCACGATGCGGGCGGCCGTGCCCTCAACTTCCCGCACGTAGCGGTTGGTGGCGGTGGCGATGCCGCTCATCCTCTGCATGAAGTTCAGCGCCGTGCGCTCGGCCCGCAGGATGGACGCGGCGGAACCCCGCACGCCGGCGATGTCCGTTCCCGGAGTGAGGTCGCTGCCGTCCTCCAGCAGCAGGTTCACTACCAGGTTCGGGTCGATGCGGTGGAATACGGCCCGGGCCACCTCGCCGCCGGCCAGCACGCCCACGGCTTTGGCCCGCAGGATGCCGTCGCCGGCCACGTCGTCCGGGATCAGGGTTTGCGTGGTGGGATCGTTGAACGCCTGGTCCTCGGTGAGAGCGGCGTCGATGAGGTTCAGTACTTCCGGGGGGAGCTGCTGGGTCATGGGTGCCTCGCGGTGTTGCCGGGATTTGCCGGATTTTCTTGTGGCTTGACGGTAAGAGTTTGCCACGACCGCACGGGTTCGGCAATGCGGACAAACGGGCCGCCGTGTAACTATAATGCCAATATCCAAAAATCCACCAAAACCCGCAGCCCCTGCCAACGTCAAGACCTTTCCTGCCGGCCCTAAAATGCCCCCACGCAATTCCAATACGATGCGCGTCTCCGGCGGCGACGCCCGCGGTATCCGGCTCAAAGGCCCCACGGTGGCCGGTGTCCGGCCCACTACCGAGCGTGTCCGTGCCGCCATCTTTAACATCTTGGAATCAGGGCAGGTTGCCGACCGCCGCGTTCTGGATCTCTTCGCCGGCACCGGCAGCCTCGGCATCGAGGCGCTGAGCCGCGGCGCTGCCTGGGCCGATTTCGTCGAACGCAACCGCCGGCAGAGCCGCGACTTGCAGGACAATCTCGCCCGCGCCGGTTTCGCCGACGCCGGACGGGTTCACTGCGCCGACGTGCTGCGCTGGCTGTCCGGTCCGGACTCCGACGCGCCGCCGGCCGAACTCTACGGCCTGGCGCTGTTGGACCCTCCCTACCGCATGGGCGATCCCACGCCGACGCTGCAGCTGCTCAGCAACTCCGGCGCCCTGCGCCCGGACGCTGCGGTCGTGGTGGGTTACAGCAGCCGGCTCGCTCTGCCGGACCGCGTTGACCAACTGCGTCAATACGACCGTCGCCGCTACGGAGACAACGCAATCGCGTTCTATCGATACGGAGCGGCGGTGCTGACGGACAACAACTGAAAACTGGAGAATCGCCGTATGGTAACGGCTCTTTATCCGGGCACCTTCGACCCGGCAACAATGGGGCACCTGGACGTCGCCAGACGCGCCGCCCGGCTCTTTGACCGGCTGATTGTCGCTGTCTACGACACGCCTTCCAAGAGCCTGTTGTTCAACACCGAAGAACGGGTCGAGCTGTTCCGTGGCGCGGTGGCCGATATGCAGAACGTTGAAGTGCGTCCGTTCCGCGGCCTGGTGGTCCAGACCGCCCGCAGCGCCGGCGCCGCGGCCATCATCCGCGGTCTGCGCAGCGGCCCCGACTTCGAGTACGAGTGCCAGATGTTCTTCATGAACCGCCGGCTCGAACCCGAGGTCGACATGGTTTCGCTGATGAGCGACCAGGAACACACCTTCATCAGCTCCAGCCTGCTCAAGGAGGTCGCTCAGTTGGGCGGCGACATCTCTGGCATGGTTCCGCCCAACGTGGCCGAAGCTTTGGCCGAAAAATTCCCCGCCACAGGCGGGCCGCAACGGTAGCCGTCATCGGCAATCCTGCCGCCGGCCCACGGAGGACATCATAGATATCAACAACATAATCGACCGCATTGAACTGCTGTTGGGTTCCAGCAAGTCCGTTCCCCTCAGCGGCAACGTCGTGGTGGACAAGAACAAGCTCAACGAACTGGTCTCCCAACTACGGATGTCAATCCCGCAGGAGGTGCGCCGCGCCGAGGAAATGCTCTCCCGCAAGGAAGACATCATCTCCTCCGCCGTTTCCGAGGCTAACCAGTCCCGCCAGCACCTGGAGCAGGAATTCCGCAACCGCCTCAACGACCACGAGCTGGGACGCCGGGCGGAAGAAATCCTGCGCGACGCCGAGGAGCGTTCCCACCGCATCATCTCCCAGGCCGAGCAGGAAGCCGAAAGCCGCCGCAATCAGGCCGACGCCTACGCTCTCCGCACCCTGCGGGACCTGGAGCGGGACCTCGCCGCCGCCACTGGCTCCATCCGCAAGGGCATCGACGTTCTCGCCGGCTCCGCCCTGGCCGCCGCCGACACTCCGCCGACGCCCACCCTGCCCTCGCCCGAGGACTTCGCTCCGGATGACATCGAGCAGCGAATCCGGGCCAGGTAGCCAACGGCTCCGCCCGGCTCCGGGCCGAACCGGCTGCCACCGTTTTCCGCTCTGCGCCGGGGTCTCCGTCCTGCTTGACACTAAAAGGGCTGTGGGGTATAGAATTTAACCGTGACGGCCGGCAGCCCGCCGGCCGAACGTTAAATCTGCGCCGGACGCGGTCATTGGAGCTATGCAGCGAGATGCGTGAACTGGTAATCGACAGCATCCGGATCAGCCAGATGAATTACCAGCGGGTGGTGGTCCTCAAGGAACTGGAAACCAGCCTGTTTCTGCTCATTTGGATTGGCCCCACCGAGGCCGAAGCCATCGCCGTCAAGATGCAGGGCATGACCGTGCCTCGACCTCTAACCCATGACCTCCTGGTGGATTTGGTCAAGTCAGTGGGCGGCTCCGTTGAGCACATCCTCGTCAGCGACCTCCAGAACGAAACCTTCTACGCCAGAATCGTCATCAAGGTCGGCGACCAACTCCACGAAATCGACTCCCGTCCCAGCGACGCCATGGCCGTCGCCGTCCGCGCCGAGGTGCCCATCTACGTCTCCGACCAGGTCATGGAGAAGGCCGCCATCGCTATGGACGAGGACACCGGCCAGCCCTTGTCGGCAGAAGGAGCCGGCGAAGGCGCCCACGCCGAAGTAACCGAGGAAGAGCTTCAGGGCCTCTCCGCATTCACCGACCTGATTAACGAACTCGACATGGAAGACTTTGAGCGCAAGTAACGGGGACCGGGGCCGGCTCGTTGCCCCGGCCTCTCACTGAAGTGCGGCCCCGCCACCGACTTTGGCGGGGCTTTTTCGTAACTCTGGTTACGGTTTCTGCAAAATCGGCGATTGACACGACAGAAAGCGGATGCTAACATGCCTGCCGTTTGGAATCGGAAATGCCGCATTGGATGATTGTCGCCCTGCGGCTCACCGGTCTGGGATGGTACATAGCCGCGTGCATTGTACTGGGCATAGTTGGAGGCGTATGGTTGGACGGGCTGACTGGCCTGCGTATAGTGTTTACGCTGGTCGGAATCGTGCTCGGCAGCATCATCGCCTTTTACGGGGTGTACCGCATGGTGCTCCCCGCTATCTATGGCTCCGGCAGCAGCCGGCAACCCTCTGCTCCCTCCAAACCTCGCAATCAGGATTCTGACCACGGAGGCAACGGGTACTCGTGACCACCAAGCGCGTACTGCTGCTGCTCGGCGTAATATCGGCGGTTCTGCTCATCGTTGGCTTCGTAGTCGGCGCCGTGGGTTCCCGAATGTTCGGCATCGGCGACTCCTTCCTGTCCCAGCCCGGCATCCACCTCCCCCCCGACCCCGTGTTCCCGGCCTCCGTCCGCGAGGACGCCGTCGGCTACCGCGTCGCTGAAAAGAAAACCGAAGACAAGGCTCACGGCGAGAAGGAATCCCATCACGGCCTCGGCCTGATGCAGTTCGCCGTAACCAACACCATGCTGTCGGCCTGGCTTACCAGCGTCATTATGCTCGTGTTCTTCATCGGAGGCGCCGGCCGGCCTAAACTCGTTCCAACCCGATTGCAGGCATTGGTCGAGATGCTTTTCGAGCTGGTCCTTAACTTCGCCTCCAGCATCCTCGGCCCCGAGATGGGACGTCGCGCTTTCCCGGTGGTCGCCACCATATTCTTCTTCGTACTGTTCAACGCCTGGATTGCCATCTTCCTCATCCCCATTTACCAGGCCGTCGGCTTCGGCGCCAACGTGGGCGGCGAATTCAAGCTCGCTACTCACCTGGTGCGCCCCGCCGGCACCGACCTCAATATGCCTCTGGCCCTGGCTCTGGTATCATTCCTCTTCGTCGAGTACTGGGGATTCCGTGCCCACGGCTTCGGCTACCTCAAAAAATTCTTCGCCTTCGGCGATATCCTGCGCGGGCGACCCTCCGGTCTGATTAACGTTTTCGTTGGCCTGCTGGAACTGGTCTCCGAGCTCGTCCGGATAGTCTCCTTCACCTTCCGTCTCTTCGGCAACATGACCGCCGGCGAAATCCTGGTGATTATGATTACCTTCCTGGTGCCCTTCGTGGCCACCCAATTCGTCTTCGGGTTGGAGTTGCTGGTGGGCCTCATCCAGTCGGTCATCTTCGCCGGACTTACCCTGGTGTTCCTGTCCGTGGCCGTCAGCCACGAGGAGCACTGACCCTCACGCCTCTCACATCCACTAACATCGGGTGCACGACCCCCGCGCCGGTACTGCCGACCCGGGGGCGCTCCAAAACACAAGGCCACCTTTGAATCGGAGGACTTTCAACAATGGCACTTGACCTCTCAATGATTACGACAATCCTGTCGGTCGCGGCCCAGGGCGGCCTCGGCGACCTGGGCGCCAAGTATCTGGCTGCCGGACTCGCCATCGCCATCGGCGTCATCGGCCCCGGCGTTGGCATCGGCATCCTCGGCGCCGGAGCCATGGGCGCTATCGGGCGCAACCCCGAAGCCGCCGGCTCCATCACCACCAACATGATTCTCGCCATCGCATTCGCCGAGGCGTTGGGCATCTACTCGCTCATCGTCGCCGTCATCCTGCTCTTCGTGGTGTAGCAACATGGTTGAACTGGGCTTGAATGTGCCCTCTCTGATCAGCTACCTGGTCAACTACGTTATCCTGCTGGTTCTGCTGGCAGCCCTGGCCTATCGCCCCCTGCTCAACGCCCTGGACAACCGGGTCGAGAGCATCCGCGAGAGCCTGGCTGCCGCCGACCGCGCCCGGGAAGAAGCCGCCACGTCCCGTTCCGCCATCGAGGAGGAACTGAACGAGGCCCGCCGGGAAGGTCAGCGCCTGCTCGACCAGGCCCGGGAAGCCTCCGAGCGTTACCGGGAAGAGGAGATGGCCCGCGCCCGTCAGTCCGCCGAGGAATTCACCCAGCGGGCCCAGGCCGACATCGCCCGCGAGCGCGACGCCGCCATCAACGAAGTGCGCGCCGCTTTCGGCGACCTGGCCATCACCGCCGCCGAACGCATCATCCGGCGCACCGTTGACCGGCAGACTCATCAGGAACTCATCGACCAGGTGCTGGTGGAAGGAGAGCAGGCGCTACGCCGCAACTAATCCGTTCCGTTCGCGCCAACCCAACCCAGGACAGGGAGGCTGCAAACCGTGGCAAGTCGTTTGTCCGGGCAGCGCTACGCCCAGGCCATCTTCGAGTTGGCCCAGGAAAATCAACAACTTGAGCAGTGGGACCAGGAACTGCGCCTGGCCGCCGACGTGCTGGAGGACGAGGAGTTCGCCTTGTTCCTCAGCCACGCCGACGTGCCCCAGGAACGGAAAATCGCCGCCATCGATGAGGTGCTTTCCGAGACGCATCCCCTGGTCCGCAACCTGGTGTCCCTGCTCGTCAACCGCGGCGGCGTCGCCGCCATGCGCGACGTGCAGGAAGGCTACGGACATTTGCTGGACGACCATCTCGGCCGCCAGCGCGCCGAGGTAACCACCGCCGTCGAACTGGAACCCGCCGAGCTGGAACGCATCACCGAGTTCGTCGCTCAGGTCGTCGGTCGCGAAGTCGTGATCACCGCCCGCGTTGACGAAACCATCCTCGGCGGCCTCATCGTCCAGATCGGCGACCAACTGCTGGACGGCAGCGCCGCCGCCGGCCTGGAGCGTATGCGCCAGGTCGTCCGCGCGCGGGCGGCGTGAAATCGCCCGGCGCCGCCGCCTCAAGCCCGGCCGGGCATCGCAACTAACCAAAACAAGGAGACTCGCCGATGGCAGTCAGGGGACAAGAGATAGTATCTCTCATCAAACGACAGATCGAGGAGTTCGGCGGCGAACTTACCCTCGTGGACGTTGGCACCGTCGTCCAGGTCGGCGACGGCATCGCCAGCATCCAGGGTTTGCAGAGCGTCCGCTCCAATGAGCTCCTGGACTTTGGCAACGACATCCTCGGCCTGGCCCTCAACCTGGAATCCGACATCGTCGGCGCCGCCATCCTCGGCGACCCCAACGCCGTCAAGGAAGGCGACCGGGTTCGCGCCACCGGCCAAATTATCGAAGTGCCCGTGGGCGAGAGCCTCGTCGGCCGCGTGGTTGACCCCCTGGGCCGCCCCCTGGACGGCAAGGGCCCCGTCGTTACCGACCGCACCATGCCCGTGGAACGAACCGCCCCCAACGTCGTGGTGCGCAAGTCCGTGGACACCCCGGTCCAAACCGGCATCAAGGCCATCGACGCCATGATTCCCATCGGCCGCGGCCAGCGCGAGCTCATCATCGGCGACCGCTCCACCGGCAAGACCGCCATCGCCATCGACACCATCATCAACCAGAAGGACACCGACCTCATCTGCATCTACGTCGCCGTCGGCCAGAAACAGGGCAAGGTCGCCCAGGTGGTGGGCATTCTCGAAGAGTACGGCGCAATGGACCATACCATTGTGGTCAACGCCGGTTCCGCCGACTCCGCGCCTCTGCAGTTCATCGCCCCCTACGCCGGCTGCGCCATGGGCGAAGCCTTCATGGAAGAGGGCAAGGACGTGCTCATCGTCTATGACGACCTCACCAAGCACGCCTGGGCCTATCGCCAGATGTCGCTGCTGCTGCGCCGTCCCGCCGGCCGCGAAGCCTACCCCGGCGACGTGTTCTACCTGCACAGCCGCCTGCTGGAACGGGCCGCCCGTCTCGACGACGAAAACGGCGGCGGTTCCCTCACCGCGCTGCCCATCATCGAAACCCAGGCCGGCGACGTGTCCGCCTACATTCCCACCAACGTCATCTCCATCACTGACGGCCAGATTTACCTGGAGCCGGAACTGTTCAACGTCGGCATCCGCCCGGCGGTCAACGTCGGTCTCTCCGTCTCCCGCGTCGGCGGCGCCGCCCAGACCCGTGCCATGCGCGACCGGCAGGTGGCCGGCGGTATGCGTCAGGAGCTGGCCCAGTACCGGGAATTGGCTACCTTCGCCCAATTCGGCACCGGCGACCTCGACGCCGCAACGCGAGCGCAGTTGGCCCGTGGTCAGCTCGCCACCGAGGCGCTGAAACAGGGTCAGTATCGCCCCCTCAACGTGGCCGACCAGGTGATGGCCCTGTTCGCGGTGAGTTCCGGCCTCATGGAGGACGTGCCCCTGGAGCGGGTCGGCGACTTTGAAGAACAGTTGCTCCGACACCTCAACGCAACGCACCCTGCCATCAGCCAGACCATCAGTGAGACGGGCAGCCTGTCCGATGAATCCAAAGAACAGCTCACCGCCGCCATCAACGATTTCAAGCCAACCTTCAGCTAACTGTTTATGAGGCTTTATGCCCAGCGTTAGAGACATACGCCGACGCATCCGCAGCATCGAGAACACCGGCAAGGTAACCAACGCCATGTCGCTGATCGCGGCGTCCAAGATGCGCCGCGCCCAACTGGCGGTTACCGACGGCCGGCCCTACGCCGAAAAGATTCACGAGGTTATCGCCCTGCTGGCCGCCCAGCCGTCCGACGACGACGACACCGCGCACCCCCTGTTGCAGGTCCGGCCCGTCAACAACGTCGGCATGGTGGTCATCACCCCCGACCGTGGCCTCGCCGGCGGAATGCACGCCACCATCAACCGCCGCGTCGCCCAGTTCATCCTGGACAGCGATGCCACCGTCCGCAGCATCGTGGTGGGCCGCAAGGGCCGCGACTTCATGGTGCGCTACACCGACACCGTGCAGGCCGTCTTTACCGACCTCAGCGACCGCGTCGCCCTGGCCGACACCACCGCCATCTCCCGCCTGGTCATCGACGGCTACTCGTCCGGCCAGTTCGACGAAGTGCACCTGGCCTATATGCGCTTCGTGTCCACCGTCCAGCAGGAGCCGGTGGTTCAGCGCATCCTGCCCGTGGAGCCGGCGGCGCTGGAAGCCGCCGAGCGCGTCGGCTACATCTACGAGCCGAACCCGGCCGTGGTGCTCAGCGCCCTGCTGCCCCAATTCGTCGAAATGCAGGTCTATCACGCCATCCTGGAAAGCATCGCCAGCGAACAGTCGGCCCGCATGGTCGCCATGCGCAACGCCACCGACAACGCCAACCAGTTGGCTTCCGACCTCACCCTCGTAATGAACAAACTCCGCCAGGACAGCATCACCAACGAACTGCTGGACCTGGTGGGCGGCCAGATTGCCCTCGAAGGATAAGCCGCGCCGCCGACCCGGTTGTCAACTTTCTCACCGTAAAGTCCGGAGGACGAACCAAAATGCCCGGAAAGATTGCTCAAGTTATCGGTACGGTGGTGGACGTCGAGTTCCCCGCCGACCAACTCCCCAATCTGTTTGACGCCCTTGAAGTGGACAACGCCGGCGAGCGTCTGGTGCTGGAAGTCCAGCAGCACATCGGCAACCATTGGGCCCGCTGCCTCGCCCTCGGCTCCACCGACGGCCTCGCCCGCGGCTCCGAGGTTACCGACACCGGCGACAAGGTCGCCGTCCCGGTTGGCCCCGAAACCCTGGGGCGCCTCTTCGACGTTACCGGCACTCCCTTGGACAACCTCGGCCCGGTCGAAGCAGCCCAGTCTTGGCCCATTCACCGCGACCCTCCGGCCTTCGACGACCAGAACCCCACCGTGGAGATTCTGGAAACCGGCATCAAGGTGTTCGACCTCATTACTCCCTTCCCCAAGGGCGGCAAGGTCGGCGCTTACGGCGGCGCCGGCGTCGGCAAGACCGTCATCATCCAGGAACTCATCCGCAACATCGGCGCCGTCCACAGCGGCGTGTCCGTGTTCGCCGGCGTCGGCGAGCGTTCCCGCGAGGGCAACGACCTCTGGCATGAAATGGAAGACTCCGGCGTGCTGGGCAGCACCGTGCTGGTCTTCGGCCAGATGAACGAAACCCCCGGCGTCCGCGCCCGCATCGGTCTCACCGGCCTCACCATGGCCGAGTACTTCCGTGAAGAGCAGAACCAGGACGTGCTCCTCTTCATCGACAACATCTATCGCTACATCCTGGCCGGCATGGAAGTCTCCGCCCTCCTGGGCCGGATGCCCTCCGCCGTGGGCTATCAGCCCACCCTCAGCACCGAGATGGGCGCCCTTCAGGAGCGCATCACCTCCACCAAGAGCGGCAGCATCACTTCCTTCCAGGCCATCTACGTCCCCGCCGACGACTACACCGACCCCGGCATAGTCACCACCTTCGGCCACCTGGACGCCGTGGTGTCCCTGGAGCGCGCCTTGGCGGCCCAGGCCCTCTATCCCGCCGTTGACCCGCTGGCTTCCTTCGCCCGCATCCTCGAACCCCGCATCGTGGGTGATGAGCACTACCGCGTCGCCCGTGGCGTCCAGCAGGTGCTCCAGCGCTACCGCGACCTCCAGGACATCATCGCCATCCTGGGCATCGAAGAACTGTCCGACGAAGACCGCCAGACCGTCTTCCGCGCCCGCAAGATTCAGCGCTTCCTCACCCAGCCCTTCTTCGTCGCCGAAACCTTCACCAACCAGCCCGGCAAGTACGTCGCCCTGCGCGACACCGTCCGCGGCTTCGCCGAAATCCTGGACGGCCAGCACGACGACCTCCCCGAGCAGGCTTTCTACATGGTCGGCACCATCGAAGAAGCCGTCGAAAAGGCCCAGCAGATGCAGGCCGCCTAGCCCTTCTGCGACAACCGGCCAGGAGTCTTTGCCGATGCCTATGGAACTGCAAATCATCACCGCCGAGCGCGAGGTCTTCTCTGGCGAGGTCGATACCCTCGTCGCGCCCGGCATCGAGGGCCAGCTCGGCATCCTGCCCAACCACGCCCCGCTGATCACCGTCCTCCAGCCCGGCGAGCTGATGGTGCGCGCTGCCGGCGAAGAGTCCTACCTCGCCCTCTCCGGCGGCTACATGGAAGTCCTCGGCAACCGGGTCATCATCCTGGCCGACGCCGCCGAAGACGTTGACGAAATCGACGAAGCCCGCGCCCAGGAGGCAATGGAACGGGCCCAGCAGCGCGTTGCCAACCGCGAGTCCGAAGCGGAACTCCAGCAGGCTCTGGCCTCGCTCCGACGGGCCCAGGTCCGCGTAACCGTCGCCCGCCGCCGCCGCAACGCCCCCCATCGCTCCATGGTGGCGCGTCAGCAACTCGGCTGATTTCAGCCGGCCGGCCGCAAGCCGTTCACCGGCGCCTCCGGGAAGTTCAGGTAATACGTCATCGACTGCAGCGCCAGCACCGGGTCAATGCTGCGGACCCGCACCCCGGCCGGCACCTGGGCGTTGATGGGCGCGTAGTTCAGTATCGCCCGCACGCCGCACTCCACCAGCAGGTCCACCACCGATTGCGTGGCCGGGCTGGGCACGGCCACGATGGCGATGGTGATGTTCCGGCTGGTCACCGTCTCGGCCAGGTCGCTCATCGGCTGCACGACGATGCCGCCCACTTCCTGGCCTACGTTCCGCGGATTGTTGTCGAAAGCCGCCACCAGGTGAAACCCGTCGGGGTTGAAACCGGGGTAGTTCAGGATGGCGTTGCCCAGCCGGCCAACCCCGATTACGGCTACGTTCCATTCGGAGTCCAGCCCCAGGATCTGCTTCAACTCTGTCAGCAGGTGCCGCACTCGGTAGCCGCGCCCTTGCTTGCCGAACCGCCCGAAGTAGGACAGGTCCTTCCGAATCTGCGCCGGCGTAACCTGTAACTGCTCGCCCAGCTGCTGGGAATTGGTAACCTCAACCCCTTCTTCAAGAAGGTGCGTCAGGGTTCGGACGTACTGGGGCAATCGGTCGATGACTACCTCAGGAACCTCTATTGCGGGAGACGAGGTTTCCGACGAAGCGTCTGCGTCGCTGAGTATAGTTGCCATAGCGAATATAATCTATCCCGCAGATTTACCGTCGTCAATAGCAATCAGGCCAACCGAAACCGTCATGCACGTAGGAATCGCCCGCATCTCATTGCGACTGCCCGACAGCCGCAGCCTCAAAGACCGGCGCCAGGTGGCTCGCAGCCTGCCCCAGCGCATCCGAAGCCGCTTCAACGTCTCCGTGGCCCAGGACGCCGGCGCCGACGGCAACGCCTGGCAAAGCCTAACCCTGCTGGTCTCCTGCGTCAGCAGCGATGCCAACCACGCCGACGCCATGCTGGCCGAAGTCGTGGAATTTATCGAAAACAGCCGCCCCGACCTCCAGGTCCTCGACTACGGCTCCGAAACCATCAGCGGCCTTTGACTCGCTAATAGCGTTTGACGCTATTAGCGGGAATTGCTATCATTGAATCCAATCGTGCAGAGCCTCGGCAATACGCGGAGTAAGCCGTGATTAAGAGCTTCAAAGACTCTGCTACCGAGTCCGCATTCGCATCCCATACCGTTCGGCAATTTTCCGCTTCTCTACAGCGACAGGCACAACGCAAGCTGAGAATCATCGACAATGCCACTACGTTAAACGATTTACGAGTACCGCCCGGTAATCGCTTGGAGCGGTTGTCAGCAGACCGCGATGGTCAACATAGCATCCGCATTAACGACCAATGGCGGATTTGCTTTGTGTGGGATGACGGTGATGCTTGGGACGTAGAAATTGTAGATTACCATTGATTTAGAGCAACAATCGTTACTATGCGAGGCCCCAAATGGCATCCGACTTGCAACGCTGGCTTGAGGAACAACCGCCGATTCATCCCGGCGAAATTCTCAACGAGGAGTTTCTCAAGCCTATGAACATCAGCCAGTATCGTCTGGCTAAGTCCATCGGCGTTGACCCGCGCCGTATCCACGCCATCGTGCATGGCGAACGCTCCATCACCGCCGAAACCGCCCTTCTGCTCGCGCGTTTCTTCGGCAACAGCGCGGCTTTCTGGATTGGGTTGCAGAACCAGTACGACTTGGAAATTGCCCAGGAGCGCGTCGCTGATAAATTGGCCCTGGTCCAACCACATCGCTAGCCTGACGGCGAGGGCAGCCCGTCCACCCACCCGCGCAGCGCCTCCCAAAACTCCGGCGTGTCCCCAATGTCCAGGTGACCCACGCCGGCGATCTCGGCGTACTCCTTGGGCTCCTCAGCCGCCAGGTATAGCTTGCGCCCTTGCTCCGCCGGCACGATGTCGTCTCCGTCCCGTGCAGTATCAGCAGCGGGCATCCGATGTCTCCCACGCAGGCCAGCGAGTTGTACCGGTTGCGCACCAGCCACCCGCCCAGCGTCAGCGTCGGATGCCTCCGCCGCGCCATGTCCCGCAGCGACGCAAACGGCGCCACCAGCGCCACGCCGCCGGGCCGACTCGATTCCGCCGCCAGCCGCAATGCCACCGCCGCGCCCATTGATACGCCCAGGTAGAGCGTCTGCTCCGGAACCGCGCCGTAGCGCTCTTGCAGGTGCGCCAGGGCCGTTCTTGCGTCAACGGCAGTATTCCCCACCGTTGCTTTGCCGGTGCTCTCGCCGAACCCGCCGTAGTCAAACCCGAAGATGTTGGCCCCGGTATGCTTCCGCACCGCGCCGAACTCCCCAACCCGCAGGCTGAGGTTGCCGCCGTTCCCGCCGAACCATAGCCAGGTCAAGTCGGCTCGCTCGTCCCCCCGAATGTACCAGCAATGCAGACGCCGGCCGTCCCCGGTCTCCGCCCAGCTCTCGACGTAGTCCATGCCCAGGTCGGTGGGCCGCGCTTCGCAAACCGGCCGGGGCTGAAACAGGAGGCGGCGTTCCAATATCTCCAGCAGCATGGCGGTAAGCTCCGCGCCCCGCTCAGTCGTCCCCCAGGCTGTCCGCCAGGATTTCCAGCACGTCCCGCGCCTCCTTGACGTCCGCCTCGCCCTTGGACTGGATGCCCTCGGTCATCATCTGCAGGCAGAAGGGGCAGGAGACTCCAACCGTGTCCGCTCCCGTCTCCAGGAAGTGGTCCGTTCGCACGTGGTTGATGCGCTCGCCCTGGCTCTCCTCAATCCACATGTGGCCGCCGCCGGCGCCGCAGCAGAACCCGCGCTCCCGGCAACGCGGCGACATCTCCACCAGCGTCAGGCCCGGAATGGCTTTGGCCACGTTGCGCGGCTCGTCGTACACCCCGTTGTGCCGGCCCAGGAAGCACGAATCGTGGTAGGCCACCGACACGTCCATCATCTTCACCGGCTTGACCCGCCCTTCCTTGATCAGCCCGTCCACGAACTGGCTGTAGTGCAGCACTTCGTAGTTGCCGCCGAACTGCGGATACTCGTTGCGGATGGTATTGAAGCAGTGCGGGCAGATCGTAACCACGGTCTTGATGTTGTAGCTGTTCATTACCTCAACGTTCTGCTGCGCCAGCATCTGGTACAGGTACTCGTTGCCCATCCGGCGGGCCGGGTCGCCCGTGCACGACTCCTCCTCGCCCAGGATGGCGAAGTCCACGCCGGCCGACTTCAGCACCTTCACCATCGAGCGGGCGATGCCCTGGCTCCGCTGCTCCAACGCGGCGGTGCAGCCCACCCAGAACAGCACCTCGGCGTCGGGCTTCTCCGCGATGGTCGGCACGTCCAGCCCCTCGGCCCAGTCCGTGCGGGCAAATGTCGTGCCGCGCCAGGGATGCCCCCGCTGTTCCATGCTCAGCAGGGCGTTCATCCCCGTTTCCGGAATCCGCGATTCTTCCAGCACCAGGCTTCGGCGCATATCCATGATGGTCGGCACGTGCTCCACCACCACCGGACACTCCTCCATGCACGCGCCGCAGGACACGCAGTCCCAGATGGCCTGCTCCGGAATTGCCCCGTCAATCAGCGGCATCGGCTCCACGTGCGTCGCGTCCCGCGGCCCCTGGTGGCCGATGGCAATCATGTGCTCCTTCAGGTTCTCCACAATGTGCATCGGCGACAGAATCTTGCCCGTTGTGTTCGCCGGGCAGGCGTCGGTGCACCGTCCGCACACCGCGCAGGCGTACCCGTCCAGCAGCTGCCGCCAGGTGAAATCCTGCACCCGCGACGCCCCGAACCGCGCGTCCTCGTCCATGCTCTCCAGGTCAATCAGCGGGATTTGCAAACCACCGCGCGGTTCCAGATTGCGGAAGAAGGCGTTCACTGGCGCGGCCACCATGTGGATGTGCTTGGAGAACGGAATGTACAGCCCGAATCCCAGGATGATGAGCAGGTGTATCCACCAGAACGTCGCTTGCAGCGCCCCGGCTGCTCCGGCCGACAACCCCATCCCGGTGAACCAGCCGCCAATCGCGCCGCCGACGATTACGTCCGCCTCCGGGCCGTGTCCGTCGCCGGCCACGTAGAACGAGTGCACCAGCAGCGTGGCAATCATCAATCCGGCGGTCAACCCAACGATGACCACCGACTCGCCCTTGCGCGTCAGGTCAAAGCTCAGGCGATGCGGCTGCGCTATCCAGCGACGGACCAGCGCCCACACCAGCGCCGCCAGCACCAGCACGGCCAGCACTTCCAGGTAAATGCTGTACACCAAAACGCCGGTCTTGGTCAGGATGGTCTCGCCCAGGGGATGCCATATCGACCCCCCGAATATGAAAATCAGGTAGGACAGACTGAAGGACAGAAACCCCCAGAAGATGGTCGCATGTCCGATGCCGGCCAGGTCGATGCGCCGGGAGCGCGGGTCGGTTCGCCCCACTCGCTGCAACACCTTGCGCTGTCCCAGCACGATGGCCGCCGCGCCCACCAGGCGCGTCAGCGGACGGTCGAACCGGGCGGTGGCCGTTCCTTGCAGCACCAGCCGGAACACCCGGTAATACACCGCGTAACCGGCCACGGCAAAGACAATAGCGGTCAGCGCGTACACGCCGACCCAAACGGGAATCACGCCAAAAAGAACGTCGGGGGGAACCATATACGACCCTGTTGAAACGCAGCCGGCGCAAGTCCGGCCCGCCAAGCATAAAAGTGGCGGCTAGTGTACCACGTTCCACCGCAATTCCCCCGAAAGTGAGCGTCCGCAAGTCGCCAACCTCCTTGACGCGCCGCGCCGCCCCGTTGTAACATTGCACTGTCCCCCTTACTGTCAACGGCATCCATTCCCGGCTATCCGGGCCGTTTCAGGCCGTCGAACTCGTTTGATATCTATGCCCACTAAGTACATCTTCGTGACCGGGGGCGTGGTCAGCTCCATCGGCAAGGGCATCTGCGTTGCCTCCATCGGGCGCATCCTCAAAAGCCAGGGGCTTTCTGTTACCGTCATCAAGCTCGACCCCTACCTCAACGTTGACCCCGGCACCATGTCGCCCTACCAGCATGGCGAGGTCTTCGTCACCAGGGACGGCGGCGAAACCGACCTCGACCTCGGCCACTACGAACGCTTCATCGACGTCGAGCTCACCCGCGACAGCAACGTAACCGCCGGCCAGGCCTACCTCGAACTGATTACCCGCGAGCGTCGCGGCGACTTCCTCGGCGGCACCATCCAGACCGTGCCCCACCTCACCAATGAAATAAAAGACCGTTTGATTGGCCTCGCCGAGAAATCCAACGCCGACGTGGTCGTCGTCGAGGTCGGCGGCACCGTGGGCGACATCGAAGGATTGCCCTTCCTCGAAGCCATCCGACAGATGCGCAACACCGTGGGACGCAACAATGTCTTCTACATCCACCTTACCCTGCTGCCCTACATCTCCGCGTCGGAAGAACTGAAAACCAAGCCCACCCAGCACAGCGTAAAAGAACTGCGCAGCATCGGCATCCAGCCCGACGCCCTCATCTGCCGCAGCGACACCGAGGTAACCTCCAGCATCCAGGAAAAGCTTTCCCTCTTCTGCGACGTGGAAACCGAAGCCGTCTTCCCCATGCCCACCGTCGGCAACGTGTACGAAGTGCCCCTGATCATGGAACAGTTCGGATTGGGTCGGTTCCTCTCCCAGTCCCTGGCCCTGGACGGCCAGCGGGAACTGGCCGAGTGGTACGACCTGGTTAACCGTATGAACGCCGCCGAGCAAGCCGTCCCCATCGCCATCGTCGGCAAGTACGTGGAATACCCCGATTCCTATATGTCGGTGCGCGAGGCATTGCGCCACGCCGCCGCCTCCTGCGGCCTCAAGGCCGAGGTGCGCTGGGTGCATTCCGAAGCGGTGGAGCGCGACGGCCCCGACGCTTACCTCAACGACGTCTGCGGCATCGTGGTTCCCGGCGGGTTCGGCCCCCGCGGAGTCGAAGGCATGGTCGATACCAGCCGCTACGCCCGCGACAAGGGCGTCCCCTACCTGGGCCTGTGCCTCGGTATGCAGGTCATGGTCATCGACTGGGCCCGGGACGTTACCGGCCTCAGGTGGGCCAATTCGTCGGAGCTTGACCCCGACTGCGAGCATCCCGTCATCGACATCATGCACGGCCAGCGCTGCATCACCGACCTCGGCGGCACCATGCGGCTGGGCCAGTATCCCTGTCGTCCTCAGTCCAACACCCGCATGGCCCAGGCTTACGGCCTCGACCAAGTCATGGAGCGCCACCGGCACCGCTACGAAGTCAACAACAACTATCGCGAGTCCCTGGAAGCCTCCGGCATGGTGATGAGCGGCCTGTCTCCCGACGGCGAACTGGTGGAGGCGGCCGAGATTCCCGACCACCCTTTCATGGTCGGCGTGCAGTTCCATCCCGAGTTTCAATCTCGCCCCAACCGTCCCCATCCGCTCTTCTGCGCGCTGATGGGACAGGCGCAAAAGACCGTCCGCGAGGGTAAGCAGCTGCCCTTCAACCGCCCCGGCTGGTGGTCCTTTTCAACTCATTAACTACAGCAACCCCCTCTCCATTGAGAGAAGAGGGCGAGGTGCGGAACGTCCGCCTTTGGCGGGAGGGTAACGCCCCTGCCCGGTTCCCAAACCCCGCTCCGGCGGGATAACGGCAACGTCGCCATGGCTCCCCGTCGGGAGAAATCACCGAGTCAGGGAGGATACCGCAAATGAAGCTATTTCTGGACACCGCGAACATCGACGAAATCCGACAGGGCGCTCAGCTGGGCGTCATCTCCGGCATCACCACCAACCCCTCGCTGGCCGCCAAAGAAGGCATCGGCGGTTCCGCCGGATACCGCGCCGCCGTCCAGGAAATCGCCGACATCATCGACGGCCCCATCTCCGTCGAAGTCGTCAGCACCGACGCCGACGGTATGATTGCCGAAGGCCGCGACATCGCTGAGTGGATTCCCAACCCCTGGGTCAAGATTCCCAGCACCGAGGAGGGTTTCAAGGCCATCAGCGTCCTGGCCCGCGACGGCATCCAAATCAACCAGACCCTCGTGTTCACCGTCAACCAGGCATTGCTAGGCGCCAACGCCGGCAGCACCGTGGTCAGCCCCTTCGTCGGTCGCCTCGACGACATCGGACAGGACGGCATGGCCCTGGTGCGCGACATCGTCGGCGTGTATCGCGAGCAGAACGTGGAAACCATGGTTATGGCCGCCAGCATCCGCGGAGCGCGCCACTGCGTTACCGCCGCCCAGGCCGGCGCCCACATCTCCACCATCCCCTACAACGTACTTATGCAGATGATTAAACACCCACTAACCGACGCCGGTCTGGCGAGTTTCCTCCGAGACTGGCAGCAAGCATCCGGAGGCTGACGATATGGTTCGTGCCCGCACCGGGGCCACCGCTGCGCCCCGCCGCCGCCGCCGCCCACCTACCCCTGGCGACGACTCCTCAATTGCAGTTGCCCCGCCCCCTACGGACGAACTGTCCGATGACGCGCCGGCATATACCAACGGCGACCGGTCCGGCCGCCAACTGGATGTCGCCGACCTGGTAACCTTCAGCCGGGAACAGCTCATTGACCTCGCCCCCGAGGTCGGACTGCGCAGCGACGGCTCCCTGGACGATCTCAACCGCGACGCCCTGTTCCATCGGGTTCGCCAGGCCGCGTCCAACCGCAACCAGCTCACCGCTTCCGGCGTCCTGGAAGTTATGGACGCCGGCCACGGCCTCCTGCGATCTATGCAGTATCCCCCGGTCGCCGGCGACGTTTTCGTGGGCCAGTCCCAAATCCGCCGCTCCAACCTCAAGACCGGCGACACCGTAACCGGCCTGGTGCGGCCCCCTAAAGACGGCGAACGCCACTACGGACTGACCCGGGTCACCAGCATCAACCTGCTGGACCCGGAAATGCAGAACCCGGCCGGCCGCCGCCTCTTCGAATCCCTGACGCCCATCTTCCCCAACGACCACGTGGTGCTGGAACACTCCCAGGGCGGCCTGCCCTGCCGCATGATCGACCTCTTCGCTCCCATCGGCTTGGGGCAGCGCGGACTGGTGGTATCGCCGCCCAAGGCCGGCAAGACCACCGTGCTCCGCCAGATTGCCGCCGCCGTCACGGAAAACCATCCCGACGTCATCCTCATGGTGGTCCTCATCGGCGAACGTCCCGAAGAGGTTACCGAGATGCGGCGCGCCGTCAAGGGCGACGTGTTCGCCTCCACCTTTGACGAGTCGGTGGAGGAACAATGCCGCGTCGCCGAGCTGGCCGTGGAACGCGCCAAGCGCATGACCGAAACCGGCCGCGACGTGGTGATTCTGCTCGACAGCATCACCCGGCTCACCCGGGCCTACAACCTGGCCCTGCCCACCTCCGGCCGTACCCTGTCCGGCGGCATCGACCCGGCGGCCCTCTACCCGGCCAAGCGCTTCATCGGCGCGGCGCGCAACCTGGAGGAAGGCGGCTCCCTCACCATCATCGCCACCTGCCTGCTCGACACCGGCAGCCGCATGGACGAAGTTATCTACGAAGAGTTCAAGGGCACCGGCAACATGGAGCTGCACCTGGACCGCCGCCTCGCCGACCAGCGTTACTTCCCCGCCATCGACGTGGTTCGCAGCGGCACCCGCCGCGAAGAACTGCTCTACGACGCCGAAACCGTGCCCCAGATCTGGCTGCTCCGCCGCATGGTCACTCTGGCCTCCGGCGGCGACCAGGCCAACATGGGCGACGCCACCAAGCGCGTCCTTGAGCGTCTCGCCCGCACCCGCACCAACTCCGAATTCCTCACCAACCTCACCAAGGACTCCTAGCCACCCTCCTGGCGGGTATCGGTTATGACTACCACTGCTAAACCACGCACGGGTATGCGAGTATCCGTCGCCGAGTTCCTGGAACTTGAACTCCCCGAACCGGACGACAAGCGCAAGATGGAGCTGGACGACGGAGTGCTCTACATTATGCCCAGACCCAGGCCGCGCCATCAATCCGTACAAGGCTCGCTGTACTACCATATAGAAACCTACTTACGCGGCCTTGCCGAACGTCCTGGCGTCGCGTACATGGATGTCAACGTCGCCTTGCCCTCCGAATTGCCTCGCCTGTTCGCCCCCGACTTGACCGTCATTCTGTACGGTGGCGCAGCAGTCGTCGGTGAGCGAATGCTGGAAGGCGTCCCAGCCATCGTGGCGGAAATCCTCTCCACGGACCGCAGCCGCGACTTGACGCGCAAGCGGCAGGTCTATGCGGAGGCGGGAATCCCGGAATACTGGATTATTGACCAGCAAAACGATACGGCGATGCAACTGGAATTGCAGGATGGCGAGTACGTGCAGCGCGCAGCCCTGGCCGCCGGCGACACGCTCACCACGCCCTTGCTCCCCGGCCTGGCAATCCCATTGGCCGACGTATTCCACCACCGCAGTCAACTCCCCAACTGACGGGAATAGCGCAGCGATGTCTCCCCGCTCCGGCAATATCCTCGTTGTTGACGACGAGGCGACTTCCGCCATCGTCCGGGCGGTCTGCCGTCGCCTGGAAGATGAAGGCTGGAGCACCCGCGTCGTCAGCAAGGAAGAGCATGGCTCCGCCGACGATATGCTCTGGGCTGCCCTGGAAGAGATTGAAGAGAGCCTGCCCGACGGCGTCATTCTCGACGTCCGGCTGGGCGAGTACCGCGACGACCATTTCAAAGGTCTCGACCTGTTGAAGCGCATCGTCGCCGACCGGCCTCACCTCCCGGTGCTGATGTTCACCCAGTACAGCCACGGCGTCGAGCGCGACACCGTCGCCCGCAGCGCCTTGCAGGTCGAGGCCCCCGTTGAGTTCATCGACAAGCTGGCGTCCCCCGAGGAGGTCGCCCTGCGGATACGCCGCCTCGTCGGCGCGGAACCCGAGACCATCGCCATCGGCAGCCGCATCGTCCTCGATGCCGACGCCGGGGCCGTGCTCATCAAGTATTCCGACGGACAGCTGGCCGCCGTCAACGACGTGCGCGGCCGCCGCTTTGAAATCCTGCGCGAGCTGGCCCAGGCCTGGTATCGCAGCCCGGGCAACGTGGTTCCCTTCGACCGCCTGGAACGCTATCTGGAAGGCGATGACACCCGCGCGTCCCTGCGGGTTCGCATCCGCGAGATCAAGGTGGCCATGGGGCGAGCCCTCGAACAGCCCCTGGGCGCTAACGACTTCATCGTCAGCGTGCGCGACCGAGGCTATCGCCTGCTGCCGCCCCGGGAGTGATGGCTGCTTATGGCAACCCTGACCCACCGTCGCATTGGCGCTCATCCCTGGCCGGCCTTCGCCGGCTTTGCCGTCGCCGTGGCCGGCCTCGTCGCCATGGTCATTTCGCTTTTCTTCCCCATCACCGGGCTGTTTCCGAAGCCCTGGCCCGTGGAACCGCTGGCCTACCTCGGCATCGCCGGGGTGGTAATCGGCCTCGCTCTGGCCGTCGGAGCCTACGTCACCGACGGCCAGCGCCGGCGTCATTCCAACGGTTTTCAGGACGTGGGCGACTGGAGCCGCCTTACCGAGCAGCAATTTGAAACCTTCCAGCACGACCTCGGCCGACCCATGCGTCGCATCCTGGGCAAGTGCCGGGAGGTGCGCGGTGTACTCGCCGCCACCGGCGAGGACGTATCAATCGTAGTGCACGAACTGCTCGATGAAATCGAGGAACAGGCCCCCTCCTTCCGGCTGATGATGGCCAATATGCAGGTCATGATTAACCTGGAAACCCCCGAAGCCCCGGCCGAATCCTATCCCGTGGAGCCCACCGCCGTGGTCAGTCGCATCGTCGAACGTTATACCGGCCAGGCGATGGAACAGGGCAAAGACATCGCCTGGTGGTCCGAACCCCAGGAATTCGGGCTGGTCTATTCCGACGCCGCGGCCCTGGAGCACATCATCGCCAACCTCGTGGACAACGCCCTGCGCTACGGAGGCGACTACATCGAGATTTCAACTACCCGCGGCGCCGAAACCTTCCGGGTTGACGTTACCGACAATGGCCCGGGCATCCCCGCTCACTACCGCAGCCACCTGTTCACCCGCGGTTGGACGCCCGAAATGGGCCGCAGCGAGGAAAAAACCTCCTCCGGCCTCGGCCTCTACATCAGCCGCACCCTGGCCCATCGCTACGGAGGCGAACTGTCCGTAACCTCCGTGGTTGCCCCGCAGCCCGACCACTGCACTACCTTCACCCTGACTCTCCCAGTAGGCGCGCCGGAAGCCTGACGCCGCCGCCGACTTCAAACGCCTGGGACGGTTCGCCCATCCGCCAGCCGTCCCGCCCCGAGCAGCCTGACACTTTGCGCCAGAGTATATTAGCAGCCAGCCTCGCCCTCCTGCTGGTCTTGGTGTTTATGGCCGTGTGGGGACGCGCGCTGCCCGGAGCGCCCCAATGGCCCCTGATCACGGCCCGCGTCGAGCCTGCGCCAACTCCGGCTCCGACCCGGCTGCCGCCGCCCGCCCCGACGCCGACCATCGCACCCACGCTCACGCCAACCCCGGCTCCGACGCAGCCGCCGCCCACGACCACCCCGACGCCAACCCCGCCGCCCACGTTGACGCCCACGCCTGTTCCCACACAGCCGCCGCCCACG
>VXTR01000025.1 GCA_009837355.1 Chloroflexota bacterium
CCCGCCGCGCCGTCTCGTTCTGCGACCACCCGTGGGCGTCCATGCGCTCCCACAGGGCGTTGGGGTCAACGGCGGGACACTGGGCGGCCTCGATCTTCACCGGAGCGTCCAGCACCGTCTCCATCCGGGACTGGGCAGCAGGACTCAGGTTGCGCTGGCCCCGGCTGACTTGGACGACGTACCCATAGGTCAGCCCTGTACGGTCCGCCACCTGCCGCAGGGTCATCCCACGTTCCCGGGCCCGCTCCCGGAGGTAGGTGCTCTGTCCGCCATGCACCACGCCGCCCTGGCGGTGGACGACGCCCTGGGGAGGGACCCAGCCCAGGACGGCTTCTATCTTGCCCCGCATGAAGGGGGTGAGGTTCTTCTTGCCCCGGGCGACCTGGGACAGGTGGGAGGGACCGACGCCCATGAGGGCGGCGAGTTCCTTGATGTTGAGGCCGCGCTCCCTGGCGGCGACGGCCAGGGGGGACTCGGCCCGGCCGGTGGCGGCGTCGGCGCCGGAGTTGGGAATCTGTCCGTGGGTCCTGGAATCGTCGTGTGCGTTGGGGTCGTTGTGGAAATTGGCGTTGGCGTCGATGGTGATACTGGCGCTGTTGGCGATCATGTTCGTTCCTCCGAAACGCAGCGAGCGGGGCCGCCCTCCTTCCGGTCGGAAGGCAACGGCCCCGCTCGTGTGCAAACTTGAACTTGTTGGGGGTTCGTTTGTCAGTGGCGGCTCACAAGGCCGCCGCAGTTGCCGCCGCTCCCCACGGGGAGGGCGACGGGCTTGGGGATACTGAAACCTCCTTGGATCGGATGAGAGTGAATGCCGCAGGCGTGCAGCCCGACGGCCGGGCGCAGGTCGCCCACGGTCAGGAGCAGTAGCGCTGAGAGGTTGTTGCGGGAGTTGGGAGCGCGCCCGAGCCGGCCGCCGTTGCCGGTGTTGGCAGGGGCCACCCGAGCGAGGAGGGCGCAAGCAGGCTGCCTGGCGGCCACGTGTTGTTCGACGACCGGGCCAGGGGGAACAGTGTTGCGGCAGTAAGCGCCCTGCCCGTCGTTGGGGAATGACCGGCCAGGGCAAGTGGAAGCAGCGGCGGTGGCTGCCGTGGTTGGGCAGCTACACCGCAGCTTTGTAGAGCGCGCCGGAGCTAGCTATCTACTCCGGCGGCAAGACGAGAGCAGGGCGAAGGGCGTCAGCCGCTCCGCCGGGTTAGCCGTGTGGCAGGGGAATCCGGGATGCCGTGTTGTTTCGGTTCAGCACCTCCTTGACGCTGTGGTTGTTGACGTTTACCAGGGCAACTTTGCCCCGGCAGGGTTTGGGTTCCGGCTGGGGCGCCGCGAGGGGAACCCGCAGACGCCACAGCCTGGGTTGGGAACGGAGCGGGATCAATCGCTCCGCACCCGCCGCCCGTCGGCAGGAGCGATCAACTCCGGCCAGCGGACGGGTGTCCAGCAACCGGGAGGGATCAGCTCCCGGCCGCTGAACGTCGCCCGGCGGAAGAAGGACTTGAACACTCCAGCCGCCGGACTGCCCAACGGGAGAAGGGCTTGACACTCCAACCCGTTGGACAAGGCCGGGGAAGAAGGGATTGAGCACTCCAACCACCGGCCCGCGCTGCCTGCGGAGGACTTGAACACTCCGGGTCGGCAGCATTCCCTCGTGGGCCGGCCTTGCGGCAAAGACCCGGGCTGAGGGAGGGACCCCCAGGTTTCTACGGCGGGAAACACTGGAAAAGCCAGACAACGCAGATATTGTCGGCCTTCACGACGCCCCTGGGTAGGCCGTGCGCGCCCCACCGGGCAAGTGTTAACCGGATTGGAACCGGACCTTTCGGGGCAGATACCTACCTGCGCCACAGCCGGAGCGCCAGCGCCAGTGCCCGGAGCGGCCACCGCAACCGTTCCCGCCGCTTGCGGGCCCGGCGGGTCTCCGCCAGGGTGGTCCTGCGCCAGTTGGTCTGGTTGTTGCGGTCCAGGCCCGTGAGGGGATAGTCCTGAGGGGGCAGGGTCAGGCCATGGTCCTCCAGGAGGGCCAGTTCCACGGTCATGAGCCGCTCCTCCTCCCGCAGCCAGTCTAGGCCCTTGCCCCGGTGGGGGTGGCGCTGCCGCAGCACCCGCCACTCCTGGATCAAGGGCCAGGCGTCGCCGAAGACCTGCTCGTCGTCAGCGGCGGGTTCCAGGGTGGCCAGTTCGGGGAACTCGCGGCGCGGCCGGCGCGGCGGCGGAGACGGCCCTTGGGACGGAATGAAGTAAGGGGTCGAACCCGGCGGGTCCCTTCCGACTTCCACTTGCGCCAGCCTTCCCTCGATGTTCCGCAACGCATGGCCGTGAGCTTCGACCTCACCCTGGACGGCGGCCAGGCTCATGCCGGTATCCCCGGCCAGTTCCTCCACCCTATCCAGCCGCCCGGCCAGCAGGTCGTTTCGCTGCCGCTGCTCCTGGGCCGGCGACCCGGCCCCGTCAAGCAGCGCCCGGTCCAGGGCCACCCGTATCCGACGGGTGAGCCGGCCGCTCTCCAGGCTGGCGGTCAGGGTGCGGTGGTCCACGTCCAGGTCCGCCGCCGCCTGGCGCGGCCCCTTGTCCCGCACCAGCTCGTCCAATAGGGCCATCAGCCGCAGGTGGTGCAGGTCCTCGATATTCTCGCTCCGGTGGATGCCCGGCGTCTCCGCTGTCATGTTCCCGCCTCCCCATACAAAAATGTTCGTTTCAGGTAGGGCGATTGCACGCCGTATCCGATTTCCCCTCGGACAAAAATGCACGTTTCAGGTTGGCGATATGTACCCGGAGCTTGGAACGGGTCCTTACGAAAACCGTTAACAGGAAAGGTCCGGTAGAAGGCCGATTTCCCCCGATTCCAGGTTCAAAACGTCCTGACTTGCATTTCTGCTGCCGGACGCGACTCCTGTACACCCCAATGACACCACGGGAGGGGCCGCTGGCGTAAGGCCCGGCACGCCCCCACAGGAAGGTGGGGGCGTACGCGAGGTTATGCGGCGGGCTTTGATTGTTCACACTCTCTGGCGGCGCCGGAGCGTCTCCGCCAGGCCTTCAGCCAACGAGAGGCAGGGAGGGAAAGCCATGACCATGGTCAATCCGGATTCCAGCAGGGCAGCCGGCGGGCCACCGTCGCCAGCAGCCAGCGTGCTGCCCAATGAAATCCATGAACCGACCGAAGAGGCCCGCCGCAATGACCGGGCAGACGGAAACGACGGAGAAGGACCGGGCGGCGGCTCCAACGGCAAGGCCGCGCCAAACGGAGGCACATGACGAAAGCCAATCAGGGGAACCGGCACCGGCAAAAGCCGAGCCGAGGGAATCAACCCGCCGGGCGACGGCGCAAGCAAATTGCCGCCAATCCGCCAGCACAGGGGGATATACCCGATTACTCGCCCCAGCAACGGGAGCAGGTACGGGAGGGGCTGCGCATCCTGGCCCGGATCATCGCCCGCTCCCACCTGCGGCGACGTAGCGACGCCCTGTCCCCGAAATAACGCGGTGGCGCCGTTGGAGCCGCCAGCACGCTGGCGGTGGCTGGAACGGTCAGCCATCGCCGGAAAGGCGTGGCGCCGGGCAGGGTCGCCGTCACGGTGAGCTTGTCGTGAAATGCGGGATAGCGCCGGTCTACCCGACCGGCGCCGGCGGGGGTATAATGCCCCCAACGAGCAAGACCATCGCCAACCGAGATCCCAACGCTAGACCCGCCGAGGTTCGGCATGACCACCGCCAACACCAGCAGCAAGATCCCCAGGGCCCCGGGCCGCTTCCGGCTGCCCGACATACCCGACCGCGAGCCTGACGAAGTGACGCAATACGACCAACTCTTCCACCGGGGCCTGTCCAACAGCCTGCGGGTGCACTTGGGGAATTACGACACGACCTTGGTGGGCGCCGACCACTGGATCGCCCCGGACGCCGACTTCGACAGGCGACGGGCGCGGTACCCCGACCTGCTGGTGGCCTTCGGCGTGGACCCGGAGGCCTACCGGGCCAGCAACGGGTACGTGGTGTCGGAGCAGGGGAAGGCGCCGGACTTCGTACTGGAGGTGGCGTCGGAGAGCACGGGGGAGAATGACGTAGGAGACAAACGGGACTACTACGAGTCCCTGGGCATCCTGGAATACTGGCGTTTTGACGAGACGGGAGAGCATCACGGGGCGAAGCTGGCCGGGGACGTGCTGGTGGAGGGGCGGTACGAGGCCATTGAAATCCGGGAACTGCCCAGCGGGGTGTTGCAGGGGTACAGCCGGGCGTTGAACCTGGACCTGCGGTGGGAGGCGGGCCGGCTGGTCATGCACGACCCGTCCACGGGACGGCCCATCCCCACGCTGGAGGACGAGCGGCAAGCGCGCCTGCGTGAGCGGGAAGGTCGCGTTCACGCCGAGGCCCGCAACCGGGAGCTGGAAGAGGAACTGCGCCGGCTGCAGGGGAGCGGCTGACGGGCGGCTCCACGCGCCCGCGCCGCCTTCCGCGCGGGTCAACGAGGCAACTGCCGCACGGCCTCCCGGTTCCTCTCACCTGCAAGACTTCCCAATCGCCTGTGCCATCGGCGGCCACGGGCAACCCCACCACCGCTCCGGCGTGGCGTATAGCGTGAGCCATAGTACCCGCCCCTCCCGTGGCCTGCCAACAGCTGACCAATCACCACCCGGGCAGGTTGCAACTTTGTTCGCGAACCCGTTCCAGGGACTTCCGGTAAAGGCACCTTGACCAAACCTGATTTTAGCGTCACCCACCTTGTCAGACCCCAAAAGCCCGGCGGAGTGGCATTCTGGTGCAGATCCGGCGACGGGTCTGCCCCACCGATTCGGTAGCTGGAGTGCCACCAGCCGGCGTCTGACGTATATGACGCGCCGGAATTGACCCGTGATGACGTGAGAGGCCGAATGCTATACTCGCCATCATCGGATTGAGACGGTTCTGGAAATGACGGTTCCGGATTGGAAGAACCAGCTTTACTTCGGCGACAACCTGGGCATATTGCGCCAGCACGTGGCCGACGAGTCGGTCGACCTCATCTACTCGACCCGCCCTTCAACTCCAACGCCACCTATAACGTGCTCTTCCGCGAACGCTCGGGCGAGGAATCGGCGGCGCAGATCACAGCCTTTGAGGACACCTGGCACTGGGGCTGGGAGTCGGAGACGGCCTTCCGGGACGTGGTGACGAACGGGCCGGAAAAGGCCGGCAACCTGCTGTCTGCCCTGCGCCAGTTCCTGGGGCAGAACGACATGATGGCCTACCTCACCATGATGGCCCAGCGGATGATCGAGCTGCATCGGGTCCTGAAGCCCACGGGCAGCATCTACCTGCACTGCGACCCGACGGCGAGCCACTATCTGAAGCTGCTGCTGGATGCGGTGTTCGGGCCGGAGAAATTCCGCAACGAAATCACCTGGAAGCGGACATCGGCCCACAACAGCGCGGGCAGGTACGGCCCGAACCAGGACACGATACTCTTCTACAGCAAATCGCCAACCTACACCTGGAACCAGGTGTATCAGAAGTACGATGAAAGCTACGTGGAAAGGTATTACAGGCATGTTGACGAGAATGGCCGGTACCGGCTTTCCGATTTGACCGGAGCGGGGGTCCGCCACGGCGACTCCGGTGAGCCGTGGCGTGGAGTAAACCCAACCGAGGTGGGACGGCATTGGGCGGTGCCCAGATCGGTGGCCCTTCAATCCGGCACCGGAGATGTCAACAGCCTGACCAGCCAGCAGAAACTGGATATTCTTGACGAAATGGGTCTGGTTTACTGGCCCCCCAATGGAAGGGTTCCGCAACGAAAGCGATACTTGGACGAATCGAACCCCGAGATGCCGGCCCAATCGATATGGACGGACATCCAGCCCATCGGGGCGCAGGCTCGGGAACGGCTGGGCTACCCCACGCAGAAGCCGGAGGCGTTGCTGGAGCGGATCATCAACGCCAGCAGCAACGAGGGGGACGTGGTGCTGGACCCGTTCTGCGGGTGCGGGACGGCGACGGTGGCGGCGGAGCGGCTCAACCGCCGGTGGATCGGCATCGACGTCACGCACCTGGCCATCACGCTGGTGCGCCACCGGCTGCGGGACAGCTTCGGCGACGAGCTGCGGCCCTACGAGGTCGTCGGCCAGCCCACGGACACCGCCAGCGCGTCCGCCCTGGCCGATCAGGACCGCTACCAGTTCGAGTGGTGGGCCCTGGGATTGGTGGACGCCCGGCCGGCCAACGACCGCCGGCGCGGCGCGGACGCCGGCGTGGACGGCTACATCAACTTCTTCGACGACAACAGCGGCCGGCCCAAGCGCATCATCGTGCAGGTCAAAAGCGGCCACGTGAACCGGGGCATGATCGCCACGCTCAAGGGAAGACATGGAGCGGGAGAAGGCGGAGATCGGCGTGTTCGTCACGCTGCAACCGCCGACGGCGCCCATGCGTCAGGAGGCCCTGTCCGCCGGCATCTACACTCCCGTACACTTCCCCGACCAGCAGTGCCCTCGTCTCCAGGTCCTGAGCATTGAGGATGTACTATCTGGAACCAGCGTCGCCTATCCGCGTGGCGGCGTACCGGCCACCTTCCGGCAGGCTCCCCGTCGCCGCCGCAGCCAGGGGCAGCAATCCCCGTTGGTCTGACCGGCCAGCGTCCCAGAGCGATGACATGGGGTGAGCCGGGCGGTGCGACAGCGCCTTCAAGGGTCAAGGTCGGCCCTGGGGAAGGGGCGCGATGCCCAACACCCGCCGCTGGACCGGGCCCCGCTGGCCCCATTGTACCGAGTTTCACAAATACAATCTTTCTGGGCCGTGGATTTCCTGTAGGGGCGCCTCCGCAACCACGAATGGACAATTTTGCCGCAAGTTGCGGCCATCACCTCCCGTTACGTCCCCGCCACTGCAATCCGTTGCAGAGCCGACACGTCAGGCCGTCAGCACAAGCGGGACTCACACCACCCGCCGGGTACGCCATTCAGGTACGAATGCCAGCGACAAGCTCCCAGCCACGGATGCTGACTGGTGGGGGCAAGATGCCAAGAACCGTGTCCAATGGAACCAACGGAGCCGTTCCCGGGGTTTCCCACGGTTGTAAAAAGGGAAGTCGTTACCATTCCTTTGTCTGCGTGCAACAGATGGCAAGGTTGCGAAATGTTGCAGGTCCGCGGACTGGGCTGCCCTTTGCAATTTTCGGCAGTCGGCAGGCCGGAGGCGGATTACCCGCTGATAGAGTGTAAGACAATGTGATATAATGGACGGCGTAAGGAGCAATCATGGCCCCCATAATATCCAGGAACACCGAGACCATCACGTTCTCTCTGCCCCCGCCGCAGGCCCAGCACCTGCGCCAGGCGGCGAAGGAAGAAGAGCGCACCGTGAGCGAACTGCTGCGGGAGGCCATCCGCCTGTACATGGAGGAGCGGGAGTGGCGCGTGAAGGAAAGGATGCGGCGGCGCTCCCGCCAGGCCGAACACGAAGATGCTCAAGGAGGTGAATTCAATGAATGATAGAACTGACCCGACCCCAGCGGCACTGTACGCCCGAGTGTCCAGCGACCGTCAGGACGTGGACCTCTCGGTGGCCGCCCAGCTTCGGGCGCTCAGGGACTACGCCAAGAACAACGGCTACTCCGTGGCCCGGGAGTACGTGGACGAGGCCGAGAGCGGCAGGATCGCCGACCGCCCCCAGTTCCGCAAGATGATCGAGGCGGGATCCAAGCCGGAAGCCCCATTCCGCGAGATTCTGGTATGGAAGTTTTCGAGATTCACCCGCAAGCGGGAGCACGCCGTGGCATTCAAGGCCCAGCTGCGGCGCAAGGGCATCCGCGTGGTCTCCATCACCGAGCAGGCCGAGGACAACGCCACCGGCCGGCTGCTGGAGGGCATCATCGAGAGCGTGGACGAATATTGCAGCGAAAATTTAGCTCAAGAGGTCGTTAGGGGGATGCGCGAGGCCGCTTCCCGGGGCTTCTGGGTCTCCACCAACGCCCCCTACGGCTATCGCAAGATCCACGTCCAGGACGGCGCCAAGAGGCGTCCCAGGTTGGAACTCGACCCGCCCCACGACGCCGTGGCCCGCCGCGTCTTCGAAATGGTGCTGAGCGGCAACAGCGTCCTGGACGTCACCAAGACCCTCAATGCCGAGGGCATCCCCAATTCCCACGGCAAGAAGTGGATCAAGACCACCATCCACAACATGCTCAACAACGAGGCCTATACCGGCACTCTCGTCTGGGGCCAGAAGAGCCGGGACGGACAGCAGCCGGTAAGGGTGGAGAACGCCTTCCCCGCCATCGTAACCGGAGAGGAGTTCCGGCAGGTCAGGAAACTGCTTGGTTCCCGCGCCCCGAAACAGACCAACCCCCGTCGCGCCGCCAGCCCCTACCTGCTCAGTGGCCTGGCCCGCTGCCGAGCCTGCCGCAAGGCCATGACCGCCGCCGAGGCCAAGGGCGGCAAATACACCTACTACGTCTGCCACTCCCTCCTCAAGCAGGGCAAGGACGCCTGCCACACCCCCAGGCTCAATGCCCGCAACTTCGAGAGCGTCATCGTCGAGAACATCCGCGACAACATCCTCACCGAGTCCAACATCCGCGAGTTGGTGAAGCTGGTGGACGAGGAGATGGACGGCGTCGCCAAAGAGGAGCGGGAACGACTGGAGACCATCGAGGCGGAACTGGAAGATGTGAAGCGCAAGCTGGACCGCATCTGGCACTTCGTGGAGAGCACCGACCTGGACATGGCCGACGCCTCGGAACGCATCCTGGAACACCGCCACCGCCGGGAACAACTGGAGGCCGCCGCCGAGGATGCCCGGGCCGTGCTGGCCGAGAGGAGGGAACTGCTGGACAGCGCCGACATGGTGGCCGCCTTCGCCGCCGACATGAGCGAGTTTCTCCGGACCAGCGAACTCACCGAGACCAAAGCCTTCGTCCGGTCCTTCGTGAAGGAGATCGAGGTGGCCCCCGGAAAGGCGACCATCGTCTATGCCATCCCCACCCCATCAGATAGCCCCATAAGGGGTGCGGACACGGCGGAAGTGGCCCTGAACGGGGGTGTTATGAATTCGGTACAGCGTGGTGGGCCGGACTGGAC
>VXTR01000066.1 GCA_009837355.1 Chloroflexota bacterium
GGCCGGGCGGGATGGGTTGCCCAGCGATTGTGTGCTGTTCTTTTCAGAGGGAGACCGAGCCAAGCAGGAATACTTCATCCAGGAAATGACCGGCGATGCTCGTGCGACGGCGGAGCGGCAGTTGCAACAGATGGTGGAATACGGACGGTTGCAATCCTGCCGGCGCAAGTATCTGCTGCGTTACTTCGGTGAGGCAATGGCCGGCGAAACTTGCGGCAACTGCGACGTTTGCCTGGCGGAACGTACGGCGGTGGACGTTACGGTAGTGGCGCAAAAGCTGCTGTCGGCGGTGATTCGCACCGGAGAACGGTTCGGTGTCGCTCACGTCAGCGACGTGCTTCTGGGCAGTGGCAGGCAGCGCGTCAAGGAATTGGGGCACGACAGGTTGAGCGTTTACGGCATCGTAAATGACTATGACCGCAGCAGCTTGCGGGAGATTGCCAACGGACTGGTGGAACTAGGGATGCTGGGGCGGGCCGACGGGCAGTATGCCACGGTGAGTGTAACTGCAGTCGGACGGGAATGGCTGAGGAGCCGGGAGAGTTTGACGCTGGAAATGCGGGTGGATGAAATTGCGTCTGTGAGAGGGAAACGGCGGGAATCACGAAGCGACACTCCAGGCTTGATCAACGTGGCGGCAGACTATGACGCTGGGCTGTTTGACGAGTTGCGCGCGTTGCGGAGGAAGCTGGCTGATGAGCAAGGCGTGCCGGCGTTCGTGGTGTTCAGCGACGCCACGTTGCGGAGTCTGGCGTCGGCCAGACCTACCAAGCCTCAGGATATGCTGAGAGTCTCCGGCGTGGGGCCGGCGAAGCTGGAGCGGTATGGGGAAGAGTTTCTGGAAGTCATACAGGGATATGCGTCAGAAGTCGCAAACTCGAGCGTGAATGAACCGGAGCGGATGGGAGTTCCTGTCAGTGCCTTTGCTGATAGTGACAGATTGCAAGAAATCCGACGTGAACATCCCAGAGCGTATGAACCCTGGACCGCCGAGGAAGAACAGAAACTAGGACAACTCCATAGTGCCGGGCTGGGCGTTGCGGAGATTGCTCAGCGTTTGGGGCGGCAACCGGGCGGGACCCAGTCAAGGTTGAACCGCTTGGGAACAGACAATGACGGCCAACGACTAGGTGGTACGCAAGCAGTGACTCGCCAGTTTTTGCAGCAAGGTTTGGGTATTGCTGAAATTGCTGAGGAACGCGGATTGTCGCCGGGGACAGTGCTAGCGCATTTAGAACGCATCATAAGTGCCGGCGAAACCGTTGACCTGTCCCGACTGTTGCCGTCGCCAGGGCGGGTAGCGCGCATCAAGGCAGCTTTGAGAACTGCGGGAGACGAACGACTGACGCCGGTAAAGGAACTGTTGGGCGATGACTTTACCTACGAAGAGATACGGCTAGTCAGGATTGCCTCCAACGGGATAAAGGCGTAGGGGCGAATGATTATTCGCCCCTACGGATTCCGGAGAAAGCCGGAATGACGTTTTGGGTTGGATTTTAGGCGCCGTAGCGGGCCGCCGCGTTGGGGTCGCTGTACTCCACGCTCTTGGTGGCCCAGAAGGCGGAGGCTATGTCGTCGCAGGCGGCGACCAGGGCCTCGGCGTTTTCCATGCTGACGGTCTGCTTGCACTGGCCGGCCAGCTTGAGGGCGGCGTTGAACTTGGCGGCGATTTCGTTGGCATCAGTGTTAGGCCAGGCATAGTCGGCCCAGAGGATGCGCAGCTCTTCCTTGCACTTCTCGGCGTGCTCCTCTTTCACCGTGATGTAGCGAGCGAAGGTGTTGGCATAGGTCTGCCGCTCCGGGGACGGCGCGCCGGGCTGGGGGGCCTCCAGACTCTGCATCCGCAGCACCATTTTCTGCACGGTCTGGGCGGCAATTTTGGCAACGACGGGGTCGTAGATGCCGCAAGGTATGTCGCAGTGGGCGTGGGCCGTGCGAGGCTTCAGGAACGCGATGAGGTTGAACATTGTAGGCAGTCTCCTTTGGTTGGTTCGGTGGCGAAAACGCGGAGCGAATTGCCGTTGGACGCGAATCGATTTCGGCGAAAATGCTAGCGCAATTTGGCGGACGGCGCAAGGGCAGTCGTTTGGCCGCGGCGTCGTATGCTATCCTTGCGCATCTAGGCCGCTCCAAAGGGACTTTGCGATGCGCGTTGCCGTGTATAAGGGCGAGCAGGTCTTGCAGGTTGAAAAGTAGCAGATGGCGGTTGAGTTGTGAGGGTCGCTGACTGCGCTCGGTTTCTGCCGGCGGCGTGGGCTACTGTTGCGGTTATCGTCTCTATGACCGCTGTGTTCGGCTGTTCCGACGAGCGGGCTGCTACCGTCGCTGAGCTGATAGACCTCAGCCCCGAGGAGCACCGGAGAATCTTGTTCGAAGAGATGCTGGAAGGCCGGCTGCTGTATGTCAAAAAGGAGCAGTTTCAGAGCGTGGCATCGGGTGGACTGCCGCAGCAATTCGTAACGGAAACGTGGTTCGGTGTCGGCCCGGACGGCAAATTCAACAGCGCGGTGTCCACGCTGTGGCTTGAAGAGGAAGCGGAGACTACGGATATGCTGTTGGTGTACCAGGGGCAGTCTATTGAGGATTGGCTGACCTATTCGTGGCAGATGGCCGACTACGCCGAACGGTCAGGCGCGGAGTACAAAGGCCGTGGCAAGCTGCATCACTGGGACAGCCTGATTTACGAATGGCAACGCGACTCCAACGTACAGCGGCTGGAGATAGTGGAAAATGCGCCGCTGATTGCACGAGAGTCCGAGTATGCCATCAACCAGCAGGGCGAGCTATCGCTAACCGAGTCAAACACCGTGCTTGAGTACCAATTGCTTCCTGCGGGAAGCACCGCTCCCCAGGTCGATTATTGAAACGCTCCGCGTACTCTCGCTTGCCGCCTTTGCGGGGCCAATCTATAATCGGGTTCCACATTCGCCGCACACTGGCGGGCCTATGCCCGTTGAGGAGGCCATTTTGACTACTACCATACGCAGCCCCCAGGCTCTGTTGAAGCACCGCAGCCGCGAGATTACCGAGGGCGTGGAGCGAGCGCCGGCTCGGGCGATGCTGATGGCCATGGGTCTGACTACCGAGGACTTGGAGAAGCCCTTTGTCGCCGTGGCCAACCTGGCTAGCGATGTCACGCCTTGCAACGTGCACCTGGGGCGCATCGCTGGTGCGGTGAAGGAGGGTATCCGCCTGGGTGAAGGCACGCCCTTTGAGTTCGGCACCATCACCGTCAGCGACGGCATCTCCATGGGCACCGAGGGCATGAAAGCGTCGCTGGTAAGCCGTGAAGTCATCGCCGACTCCATCGAAACGGTTGCCTTCGGGGAGCGCATGGACGGCCTGGTTACGGTTGCTGGTTGCGACAAGAATATGCCCGGCTGCATGATGGCCATTGCCCGGCTCAACATTCCCAGCGTGTTCGTCTATGGCGGCAGCATCATGCCGGGACGGTTTGAGGGCCGGGACGTGAACATCCAGGACGTGTTCGAGGCGGTGGGCGCGTATGCGGCCGGCCGTATGACGCGGGAGCAGTTGACCGAACTGGAATGCAACGCCTGCCCCGGCGAGGGTTCCTGCGCCGGCATGTTCACCGCCAACACCATGTCCACGGCCATTGAAGTGATGGGATTGTCGCTGCCGGGCGATGCTTCGCTGACGGCGATTGACCCGAACAAGAATGATGAAGCGCGACGGGCCGGCGAAGCCGTCATGAGGATGCTGGAAGAGGGTATCCGTCCGAGGGACATTCTGACCCGTCAGGCCTTTGAAAACGCTATCACCGTCGTCGTGGCCATGGGCGGTTCCACCAACGCCGTGCTGCACCTGATGGCGATTGCGCGGGAGGCGGAAGTTGACCTGACGCTGGAAGACTTCGACCGTATCAGCCGCAACACTCCTTACATTGCCGACCTGAAGCCGGGCGGGCAGTACGTAATGGCAGACCTGAGCCGGTACGGCGGCGTGGCGCTCATCGGCAAGCGACTGCTGGACGCGGGTCTGCTGCACGGCGATACCATGTCGGTGAACGGCAAGACGCTGGCAGAGAACATCAACGAAGCCGTCATCGTGGACGACCAGCCGGTGATTTACACCACCGACGCGCCGCGCAGTCCTACCGGCGGGCTGGCGATTCTGCGTGGCAACCTGGCGCCGGAGGGCGCGGTCATCAAAGTGGCCGGCCACCAGGAAAAGGTCTATGAAGGGCCGGCCCGGGTGTTTAACCAGGAAGAGCCGGCCTTTCAGGCGATACAGCGGGGTGAAATCAAGGACGGCGATATCGTGGTCATCCGCTACGAGGGGCCAAAGGGTGGCCCCGGTATGCGCGAGATGCTGGCCGTCACCGGGGCGCTCATCGGGCAGGGTCTGGGCGACACCGTCGCGCTGGTAACCGACGGGCGGTTCTCCGGCGCGTCCCACGGGCCGATGGTGGGACACGTGGCTCCGGAGGCGATGGTGGGCGGCCCTATTGGTATGCTGAGGGAAGGGGACATCATTACGCTGGACATTCCCAACCGCCGGCTGGACGCCCGAATCACCGAGGAAGAAATGACCGACCGACGCGCCGCTTGGACGCCCATGGAGCCGAAATACACCACCGGGGTGTTGGCAAAGTACGCCAAGCTGGTGTCCTCGGCGGCGGAGGGAGCGGTAACGCGGTAGCGGATACCGGAGGGCTTGATGGCGACGGCTGAAAATCGCATCCAGTTTGAACGCAAGGGGACGCTGGCCGTTATCCGGTTGAATCGACCCGATGCGCGCAACGCCCTGTCGCCGGCCATGGTAGCCGAGCTGGGGGAGGCGCTGGCCGCCTGTAGGGGCGGCGACGTGCGTGCGGTGTTGCTCACCGGAACTGACGGCGCATTTTGCGCCGGCGCCGACGTGCGCGACTTTGCCCACCAGCTGGACGAAGATGGGCCGGAGGGTCTCTCCCAACACCTGCGCAGTCTGGCCGACGCGCTGCATCGGGACGTGATAACGGCAATTCGCCGGCTGGACAAGCCGGTGGTGGCGGCAGTGAACGGCGTGGCGGCCGGCGCCGGGTTCAGCCTGGCGTTGGCCTGCGACCTGCGGCTGGCGTCGTCGGATGCGCGGTTTCTGCTGGCCTACGCCAACATCGGCTGCACCGCTGACGGCGGGTCAACCTATATGTTGCCGCGCATAGTGGGCCAGGGGCGCGCCATGGAGATTTATCTGGCCCGTCAGCCCATCGGCGCGCAGTATGCGCTGGAGCTGGGACTGGTCAGCCAGGTTTTCGATTCGGCAAACTTTGAACGCCATGCCATGGAAACCGCCGACCACCTGGCCCAGGGGCCGACGCAAGCCTACGGCAGGGTCAAGGCGCTGTTTGACGGGAGCTGGGAGGCCGATTTGGCGACGCAGCTGGACGCTGAAACCGATGCTATCGCCAACATCGGGTTGACCGGGGATTTTCAGGAAGGGATAAGGGCGTTCTCCCAGAAGCGTCCGGCATGGTTCCAGGGGCGCTAGTCCCAGGGCCGGCGACGCGCGGCGATGAAAAGGTGGCTGGCTCTCAGGCGGTGGCGGTTGCTGCTGCTTACGTCGGCCATCGTCGGTTTGCGGGTGATTCTTTCCCTGGTCTTTCACATCGTTGACGGTGAACGACCCGCGTTCTTGGCGGCCCGCCTGGCGACGCTTACCGCCTGCGACGTGGCAATGTGCGTGCTGGCGGTGGCTACAATAGTGGCCTTCGTGCAGTACGGGAGGATTTACAACGCGCGGGTGCCGACGGAGTGAGGGAAGCGTTCGCACGTTCTGCTTGCGCAAATGGGCGGGTGCCTGCTACAATCAGCACATCACTGCGCCGCACGAGATACTGCCGGTTGAGTACTGCTGATGATAAATTTTGCGGTTTGGTTTGCGATATGGGCCGTTCAGGGGCCGGGACTCGTCCTGCACTATATCACCTTCCCGGGCGTAATTTTTCACGAACTGGCGCACCAGATGATGTGCTACATCTTGGGTCATCGTGTACTGGAGGTGAGCTACTTGGAGTTCAACTCCGGCGGCGGACGTTCCGGGTATGTGATTCACGAAGGGCCGCCTTACGGCTGGCATAGTTTCTTGATTGGCATGGCTCCGTTTTTCCTGGCGGCGCTAACGTGGAGCGGAACGATGGCCTATGCCTGGTGGCTGTTTCAGGATGGTTCAGACCCGGCCCTCTGGCAGTTGATTATCCTGGGAATATGCGCTTGGATAGCAATTTCGGCCACTTACTCGGGTTTGCCCAGTGACCGCGACTTGGAAAATTTGTACGATACCCGAATGACAATTTGGAACTTACCCTTTCGCTTGATCACCTGGCCTTTCTATCTGATTGGGTACACAGAGCGAATTTGCGTGATGGGGTGGACGCCCTGGCGCGTAGCAGTGATAGCGGGAACGATTTATGCGGTCATTAGAATCTGGTTCTAAAAAGCCCCAGGCTTTTGTAGGGGTCGGCACTATGGGCAGCCTGATGGCCGGCTGCCTGCTGGACGCCGGCGTTGAACTGACGGTTTATGACATCAGGAGAGCGGCGGCGTCGACTAATTCGCCGTCTAGGCGAAAGATGATTAGGTTTTGGCGGTCTTGGTGACAGTCACCGATTTACATCCCTTTCTTGCAAAACAAGGTCATTCTACTGGATGCCGTCGGCGTGGGGCCAGACTTTGATTGCGGCCTGACAGAGCCGGCGGGCACGGGCGGCGATGGCCGTCTCATTCCAACTGCCCTTTGCTGAAACATGGGCAAGTAGCTCTTTGTTGAGCGAGAGTACGGAATACTCGTCCAACTTTGCGCGTTTGTTTTGCCACGATTCGTTGGACATGCTCGAATTAAGCTCCGGCCTCGCCAACGTTAGGTTGCCGATTGAGTGGATCAGAGAGTTGCGCCTCCCTGTAGCTAACTCGACCTCTTCGGGACTGAAGCTTTCGGACAATGGCAGAGGCCAGCTATCACGGTTTTCTCGCCAGCCCTGCGGTAAAACGTGCTCTATGGTTATTCTTTCTGGTATTGCTCTCGTTTCGGCCCAACCGCTTCGTATTTCGTCTTCGATTCCCTCTAGAACGAGACGCAGGCGCCCGCGATTCAGCATCCGATAAAGAGGTAGCCGGGCGAAAGAATCAGCTATCAATGGGTCTTTTGGCCACAGACTTGCGTTAGAATCTTGTCCCTGTCCCTTCAGGTAGTCGATAGTCGCGTTGCCACACTGGGCCGGGTCAGTGGCTTGGAGGAGTTGAAGCAGGCCGATAAACAGCTGGCCATAGCTCCGAGCCTGCAAGCCGCAAATCATTCGTCGCACTAAAAAGCTTTCCAGCGCTTTCACGCTCTTCGCAATCTGATGGTTGGGCGCACCTGAGGTGAACAACCACAAAAGAACCGGTGTGAGTGTGCCGACTTGGATTACAGTACGTCTGCGCAAGAACGTCTCGTAGTCAGGATTTCGTTTGCCTGGAACCTCCATCGATTCATAAACGACTGCCAGTTGCGCTATGTCGTGAGCGATGTGTTCGATGGATGGTTCCTCTCGGTCCACGTAATTTCCAAAGGCAGGAAACTCCCCATAGGCTTTGACTTCTGCTGACGTGCGGACCGTCAACCAGTTATTGAGAAAAATGTCGATACGGGGACGGGCTTGGAATCCTCTGCCAACCTCCTCTTGCCACCAATCCCCGAAGTTCCACAAACGGAGTGCAGCCTCTTCGTCGTTACCGATGTCGGCTTTGTGCACCACCAAGTTGCGAATCAAGTCTGATTGGAGTAGGGGTGTACCGCGAGCATTCAGGGTTTCAAAGATGACATTTGCATCTTCGTCACCTTGTACTTCAATCACCACAAATTCGAGCAGTCCGGAAACAGCTTCCTCTAATGCTTTAACGCGTTTTTGCCTCTGTTCCTCTGGTGAGGTATCCAGCCACATCCCGACTTGGTCTTTGAAAAAATCGTGTGCTTGGACGATGGACGAATTCTTGTGTGATTCACTCGGCAGTTCGTTTTCCATAGCGTGCCGGAAAGCGTCTTGGTCGTACGCGGTCGGCCAAATCTTGAAGCGACGGTCAGGATCGTTGCCCCAGAAAAGTTCTTCATTCAACACCAGCCGAGACAAGCGGCCTGCGGCATCTGAGAATCCTCGCTGCTCAACAGCCTCTTGTACGGCGTCAAGGAGCAGTTGTATGGTAGTGAGCCGCTGCTGTCCATCTACAACCGTGCATGGACGCGCTTGGGTTACGCTATTTTCGCCAGAGCGATGGTCGAGCACCACTGTTCCCATGAAGTGAGGTACTGAGCGGCCTTCCAAGTAGTCCTCGGCTGTACTCAGCACATCTTCCCACAGTGGCTCCCACTGCGGTTCTTGCTCCCAGACGTAACGCCTCTGATAAGGCGGAATCTCGTACCGTATAGGCTGACTGAATAATTTGGACGGGGACGCATTATCGGGCTTCATCTCATGCTTTCTCCTGGATGATCTGCCGCAATCATAACACGATCAGACGCGCTAATTAGCACCTATATCCTTGCTCACATCCTTGTCCATCCCTATACTGACGCTATTCGTGGCGTGCTCGTTAACAGGTTCCAACCGCGGCTCCCAGCAAGGGGTCTCTATGTCGAAACTACCGCAACGCCAGGCTTTCATTGGCGTCGGCACCATGGGCAGCCTGATGGCCGGCTGCCTGCTGGACGCCGGCGTTGAGCTGACGGTTTATGACATCAGGAGGGCGGCTGCGGAGCCGTTGTTGCAGCAAGGCGCTCATTGGGCCGACAGCGCTGAGGCAGCGGCGGCCGGTTGCGAAATGGTTTGGACGTCGCTGCCGGGGCCGACGCAGGTGGAGTCGGTCTTGCTGGGCGATGAGTTCGGCGTGCTGGCCACCATGGCCGACGGCGCGGTCCTGGTGGACACGACAACCAACGACCCGGACGTGGCCCGCCGGGTCGCTGTGGCCTGCGCCGAGCGGGGCCTGTCTATGCTGGACGCTCCCGTGAGTGGCCGACCGCCTACCATGACGATGATGGTCGGCGGTGATGAGGCGGTGTTTGAACAGGCGCGGCCGGCGTTGGATGCGGTAGCGGCGCAGGTATTTTACGTGGGGCCTTCCGGCGCCGGCTGCGTGGCCAAGCTGGCCACGCAGTATATGGGCTACACCAACCTGATTGCCGCCATCGAGGGTATGCTTATCGCCAAACTCGGCGGCGTTGACCCGGCGGTGCTGGCGGAGATTGTCCCCGTAAGCGCCGGGGCCAGCCGAGCGTTTAACTCGATTCCCAACGCAGTGCTGGACGGTTCGTATCAGGCCGGCGGCACGCTGGACATCGTAGCCAAGGACGTGGCGTTGGCCTGTGCGCTGGCGGAACGGTTGGGCGCGCCGTCGGCGACGGGAGCGGTGGCGGACGCGCTGTATCGCCGGGCCCAGCAGGCCGGTTGGGGCGGCGAGGGCTATCCGGTGGTGGCGCGGCTGCTGGAAGAGATGGCGGGAGTGGAATTGCGACGCGAGTGAGAGGGCGGAGACTGCGGCAGTGTGATACCATTCGGCGGGGCGAGCCGCGCCCGGAGGAATACTATGGCGATTACGTTTCAGCCTAGCGCGTACAGCGGCCTGGTTGACCAGGACAACGGGATGGTCAGCCGGGAGATTTTCGTCAACGCCGACATCTACGCCGAGGAGCAGGAGCGGATTTTCACCCGCGCCTGGCTGTTCGTGGGCCACGAAAGCCAGATTGCCAAGCCGGGCGACTTCTTCGTGTCCTCCATGGGCGAGGAATCGGTAATCCTGTGCCGGGACCGGCAGGGTGAGATTCACGTCTTCTTAAACTCCTGTATGCACCGGGGGATGAAGGTTTGCCGCTACGACGAGGGCAACACGCCGATATTCACCTGCCCGTATCACGGCTGGAGTTTCGCCACGGACGGCGCGCTGGTGGGCGTGCCTTTCTACAAGGACGCGTACCACGAGGAACTGGACAAGTCCCAGTGGGGGCTGATTCGCGTGCCCCGGATGACCAACTACAAGGGTGGAATCTGGGCGACGTGGGACGAAAACGCGCCGGACTTCCTGGAGTACATCGGCGACTTCCGCACCTACCTGGACATCTTGTTTGACGGCTGGGACGGCGCGGAGGGCGGCACCGAGGTCATCGGCGGCATTGAGAAGTGGCTGGTGCCGTCCAACTGGAAGTTCCCCGCCGAGAACTTCATCGGCGACCGCTACCACAACATCAGCCACCGCTCCGTTGACCTGGTGGGCATCGGCCCATCCGGGCAGGGACGCCGAGATACCCGCGAGCGCGACAATGCCCGGGCCCTGGACATATCCTTCCCGGAGCGTGGGCACGGCACCATCGTTTTCCTACGGCCGGCCGACGCGCAGCCTGTGCCCTCTTACCAGAATGACCCGGTGATTGCCGATTACTTCTACCAGTCGGAGATTGCCCGCAAGGAACGTCAGGGCGAATTGTGGCGCATCCTGGGCGGGCCGGGAACGATTTTCCCCAATATGTCCTATCTGCCCCGGCAGCCGCGCAGCATCGCCGTGTGGCACCCCCGTGGCCCCGACCAGACCGAGGTATGGCGGTGGTTCCTGGTGGACAGCGCCGCGCCGCCGGAGGTCAAGGAGTTCCTGCGCCAGTACTACATCCGCTATTCCGGCCCCAGCGGACTGACCGAGCAGGATGATATGGAGAACTGGAACTACGCCCACGCCGCCAGCCGCGGCGCTATGGCCCGGCGCCATCACTACAACTACCAGATGGGGATGGGCCACGCCGTTACCGACTTTGAGGACGGCGGCCTGCGCATCCCCGGCACGGTGCTGGACGTTACCAAGGCCCGGGCCGGCGAGCAGAATCAGCGCAGTTTTTACACTCGCTGGGCCGATTTCATGGCGGCGCGGGATTGGGACGAGCTGGCCGGATGGCGGCGCGGCAACGGCTCCGGCTCCACCTGTTAGGTTGCACACCATGGTAGTCGCTAACGACCCGCTGGCCTTGCTGCTGCTGAAGCAGGACGTGGAGACGTTCCTGTACCACGAGGCCAACCTGCTGGATGACCGCCGCTACGAGGAATGGCTGGAGCTGCTCACCGACGACGTGCGCTACTGGGTTCCCATGCGCCGCAACGTCAAGTTCGGCGAACTGGAACGGGAGTTCACCCGGGAAGGCCAGGACATCAACTGGTTCGACGAGGGCAAGGACACACTGACCCGCCGGGTCAACCAGATTCTCACCGGCGTGCATTGGGCTGAAGAGCCGCTGTCGCGCATCGCCCACATGGTTACCAACGTGGAGATTCTGGAGGCGACGCCCACGCCGGCGGAGCCTGAAACCGTGTCCCTGCGCTGCCGGTTCATCATCTACCGCAACCGGGTGGCAACGGAGACCGACATCCTGGTGGGCCGGCGCGAGGATATGCTGCGGCGAGCCGATGGCCAATGGCGCATCGCCCAGCGGCAGGTATTCCTGGACCAGAACGTGCTGCTGGCGAAGAATCTCACGTTCTTCTTCTGACGGGTGTGTTATGGCCGACATAGTGAATCTGTTCGAGGTTGAGCCGGGTCAGACTATCCGGCTGCATAGCGACGCAACCGCCGAAGTGGTTTCCAACCCGCGGGATGGCGTGTGGCTGTTCGTGCGCTACCTGACCAGTCCCGACGACCCGGAGCAGGTGGGCGCAGAGGATATGGTTTTCGCCCAGGACGTGGTCGAGTTGTTGACCGACTAGCGCTGATGGCAGTCTCGGCGGAAATCGGCAGGGATTTTGCGGTTCCCAGCCACGATGAAGTGCTCGCGGCGCTGCGGGCCGGTTACCGGGCCATCGACGACGGCTACGGGTTCTATCCCGGCTTCAACGGCTGGCTGGAATCGCTGGGCTATCGGCATCGGAACGACATACCCTGTACCTGCCCGGACGGCGGCTATCGCGGCCATTTGCCCGAATGCCGCTGGGTCAAAGACTGAATTATGGAGTAGCAAAAATGTCGCAACAGATGGTTGACCTGATTGAAACGGTGTGGCAGTCCCTGTCCGCGCTGTGCGCCGACTTCAGCCCCGAACAGTGGGCGACGCCGACGGAATGTCCCGGCTGGGCGGTGCAGGACCAGATTTCCCACCTGGTGGGCAGCGAGTGCCGGCTGCTGGGTCGCCCGGCGCCGGCGCACGAGCCGGCGGACACCTCCCACGTGCGCAACGACACCGGACAGAGCAACGAGGTGCTGGTGGACTTTCGCCGGCAGTTCAGTGGCGTAGAGGTGCTGGCGGAGTTCCGGGAAATCACCGCCGAGCGACTGGGAGCGCTGCGGGCGATGACCGAGGACGACTTCGCCGTCGAGACGCCCAACCCGCTGGGTCGCGGCCCCTACACCGACCTGCTAGCCGTCCGCATCTACGACGCCTGGGTGCACGAGCAGGACATCCGCCGAGCTTTGGGCATCCCCGGCCATCTGAGCGGCCCGGTGGCGCAGCACGCTTACGGGCGCACGGAGATGGCGATGCCGTTTGTCGTAGGCCGCAAGGTGAAGCCCGACGACGGCACGACGGTAGTGTTTGAAGTCGCCGGCGACGTGGGCGGCACGATTGCGCTGAACATGGACGGCGGACGGGCCTACCGGATGGACGCCGCGCCGGCCTCGCCCACGGTGCAGTTGAGCATGAACTTGACGGCGTTCAACGCGCTGAGCACGGGACGCTGGACGGCGCAGCAGGCGTTGGCCGACGGCTCGGTCGCCATCGCCGGCGACCGGGCGCTGGGGGAGCGGATAGTGGGGGAAATGAACTTTATGATTTGACGGGGGCGGGTGCTATCATTGGGAAAAGGAGAGTGGCAATGCCAACGGCAAAACAAGACAACGACCTTTACGAAGTGATTCTCATTGAATCGGACGATGACTTTGCCGTTATCTGTCCCGGCATTCCCGGCGCTATTTCCCAAGGCAAGGATCGGGAAGAGGCGTTGGTGATGATTGCCGACGCGATAGCGAGGTGTCGGTTGTACCCGCTGCCCGGTGAGGAAAGCGAAACACGCCGCGAAGAACTGGGCCAGTTGGGTAAAGCTACAATTGCTGAGTTGGTGGCGGAGTGCGAGGAAGAGGGATTGGAATATTACGTCTGCGAGGTTGCTCCGCGGTTGATAAACCCTCTCGTTGAGAGATTTGACATTTCGACTCATATATGTTAATATATCTGTACGAAAGATAGACCGGCGAAACAAACTGATGGAGGTTTATATCATGGAATATCAAACCGTCGACGTACGCATTCAAGACGTCGATCTCCTAAACTCGAAAATATTCGAGAATGGTTGGATGTACGTTGGTCACCCTTCTCACAAGAATAAGGACGTACCGTATTTCGTTCCCTATTTTACGAACGAATGTACCAGTCCGGGACTGTCTAGAATCACCCGAATCTTGTGCCTCGACTTCTATAAGATCGCGGACCTTCTTGACAGGAAATTGAATTTCCCAGAAACCCCTAGCGAGCAACACTCTCTCAATTGGCGGATTGGCTTGGATGCCATACGCTATCGAGCCATAAACGAGAATTGGCCATCCCAAGGTTTCGGTGCGCTTTTTTACCTTGATCGACCTGAATCTTTCAGGTCGCCGGCGCTGACCAAGCAAGCCTATAATGCCAGCAATCCCGATAAGCAGATCCCACCCACTATACCCACTGGCTTTATACTGAGGTATGAAGAGTTGCTAGTCAAGAATTCGTGGTTCCTGGAACATTCGCCTGCGTAGATTGGCGAGGCTGGTTGTCAGTCAAAACCGCTATCTATCCCACACGCCCCGCCGCCCCGCTATAATGGCCTTCTAGAGACATTATAGAGGCGGCGGGGCCGCTTTCGTTTTCAGTCAGGGAGGAGGTTCCAGTATGGAGATTGGCGTTTCGGTTCCTATTGTTGAGATTGGGGACGACTTTGGCGCGCTGCGGGATTACATCCAGGCTGCTGAGGACCTGGGGTACTCTCACGTGCGGATTCTGGACCACGTGCTGGGCGCGGTGCCGGAGCAGCATCCAGAGGTGCCCCAGTTTCCCTATACGCATGAATCGTACATCCACGAGCCGTTTACGTTGATGGCTTATCTGGCCGCCGTTACCAAGCGCATCGGGCTGACCACCGGCATCCTCATTTTGCCGCAGCGTCAGACGGCGTTGGTGGCCAAGCAGGCGGCGGAGGTTGATCTGCTGTCCGGTGGACGGCTGCGGCTGGGCATCGGCGTGGGCTGGAACTCCGTCGAGTACGAGGCGCTGGGCGTGGACTTCGCCACTCGGGGCAGCCGCTGCGACGAACAGATTGAGGTGCTGCGCCGGCTGTGGACTGAGGAAGTCATCGATTATCACGGCAAGTACCACGACATCACCCACGCCGGCATCAACCCGCGGCCGGTGCAACGTCCCATCCCCATCTGGATTGGCGCCGGCCGCAGCACGTCGCCGACGCCGCCCAACGCTGCCATCCGACGCATCGGCCGGCTGGCCGACGGCTACTTCCCCATGTTCGCGCCGGACGCCGGCGGACAGGCCATCCTGAACCGAATCCGGGCACAGGCGGAGGCCGCCGGGCGCAATCCGTCGGACGTTGGCTTTGAGGGCCGCATCACCATCACCGCCGACAACAATCCGGAGGACTGGCTCACCGAGCTGAAGTCGTGGGAGGAAATGGGTGCGTCGCACATCGCGGCGGGCCTGCGGGGGGCCACCTCGCCGGACGCCCACATCGACGCCATTCGCCGGCTGCAAGAGGCTATGGGATAACCTGGCTATGCGTCCGGTGCGAGAAAATATGCCTCACGGGCCGCGCCGGTCGGCTGCCGGCGGTGAGCGTCCCCGCCGTCGGGTGCCCAACCTGAACCGGCGGATTGCCGCCGCCTTTCAGCCGCATTGGCCCCAGGTATTGGCTATTGGCCTGCTGATACTGGTTACGGCCGGCTTGGGAGTCGTCAATCCCATCCTGATTCAGGTGGTGTTCGACTCGGCGCTGTTCGTTGACGGCGGGCCGGACCTGCGATTGCTCTGGATCATAGCTGGCGCCATGGCCGGTGTAGTCGTGCTCACGGGCAGCCTCGGCGTGCTCCAAACCTGGCTGACCCAACAGGTGGGCCAGCGAGTGATGCGGGACCTGCGCGACCGGCTGTATTCGCACCTGCAATCGCTGTCGCTGGGCTTCTTCACCTCCCAGCGCACCGGAGAGATCCAGAGCTGCGTCGCCAACGACGTGGCCGGCATTCGCGTGGTGGTTACGGGCACGGTCAGCAACATCCTCTCCAACGTGGTCATCCTCATCAGCACCCTGATCGCCATGGCCATCCTGTCGTGGGAGCTGACGTTAGTGGCGGCGGGCATCACGCCGCTGTTTGCGGTGTTCAGTTACCTGGTGGGCAAGCGACGGCGGGCGATGTCGTCGCTAGTGCAAGAATCAACGGCGGAGATGACGGCCATCACCCAGGAAACGCTGTCGGTCTCGGGGGTGATGCTGACCCGGCTGTTCGGCGCGCAGAACCGGGAAGTAGCCCGCTTTCACGACCAGAACGTGCGCCTGTCTGACTTGGAGATTCGCCGGGAGATGACCGGGCAGACGGTATGGGCCGGGATGCAGATATTCTTCTCGCTGACGCCGGTGGTGGTGTACGTGATAGCCGGCTACATCATCTACGGCAGTTTCGGGCCGGGAGGTCTGACCGCTGGCACCATCGTCGCCTTCACCACGCTGCAGACTCGGCTGTACTTTCCAATCAGCACGCTGCTGCGGACGTCGGTGGAACTGCAATCGTCGCTGGCGCTGTTTGAACGCATCTTCGGCTATCTGGACATACGTCCCGACATTGTTGATGCGCCCGACGCCGTCGATTTGCCGGCCGAAAGGGTCGCCGGCCGGGTCGCCCTGCAGGAGGTGCGAATGAACTATCATCCCGCGAACCTGCTGGCAGAGGCTTACGACATTGAGGATGACGGGTATGAGTTCTGGGCGCTGGACGGGGTCAGCTTGGAAGTGCAGCCGGGACAGCTGGCCGCGCTGGTCGGGCCCAGCGGCGCGGGCAAAACGACGATTTCGTACCTGATACCGCGCTTGTACGACGCTACGTCCGGTGTGGTCAGCATCGACGACGTTGACGTGCGTAACATCAAGATGGAGAGCCTGGCCGGCATCGTCGGCTACGTGTCTCAGGAAAGTTACCTGTTCCACGCCTCCATACGGGAAAACCTGATGTATGGCAACCCCGACGCCACCGAGAAGCAACTGCACGCCGCCGCCAAAGCGGCCTACATCCACGACCGCATCATGGAGTTTCCTGACGGCTACGATACCATCGTCGGCGAGCGTGGCTACCGACTGTCCGGCGGCGAGCGGCAGCGGCTGTCCATCGCCCGGGTCATCCTGCACGACCCGCGCCTGCTAATACTGGACGAGGCCACGTCCTCGCTCGACACCACCAGCGAACGCTACGTGCAGCAGGCCCTGGAACCGCTGATGCAAGGGCGCACCACCATCGCCATCGCCCACCGGCTTTCCACCATCATGGCCGCGGACGTGATTTTCGTGGTGGACCGAGGCCGGATTGTGGAACGAGGCACGCATTACGAGTTGCTGGCGCAGGACGGCCTGTACGCCCAACTGTATGATGAGCAATACGAGGGCGGCGGCGTGGAGTGTGTCTGCGCGGACGGCGTGGTGCTCACCGGCGGCAACGTAAGGCTGCCGGTAGCGGTATAACCGGAAGATGTAAGGAGCAAATGCAATGAGTCAGCAAGTCAATTCTGAGCGCATCCGATTGCGGGTGGCTTTCCGCAATATGTTCTATACGACGATATACGTCGCCGTCGAGGGCGGCTTTCTTGCCGAGCAAGGCTTGGATGTTGACTTCGACCACATCCCGGCCGGTCAGTCCAGCACCGACTTGCTGAAGGCCGGCGAAATCGACATCACTCAAAGCGGCATCAGCCGCAGCTTTATGGACCTGGACGCAGGCAGCGACGCGCCACCGCTGCACGTTGCCGAAATCAATCAGCGGGATGGCTTCTTTTTGCTGTCCAGGCGGCCCACCGACGGATGGACATGGGCCGACCTCATCGGCGCTACGCTGATTCCGGTGGGGTTCACGCCGGTTCCCTACACAACTTTGCAGGCAGCCATGCGCTGGCACGGCGTTGACCCGGCCAGCGTGAACCTGATGGCCGGGCTCTCCGCCGAGGAGATGCTGGGCCGCTTCCGCAACGGCGACGCCGACTACCTGCAAGTACCCTACCCATTTGCGGGTCAACTGGTCGATGAAGGCTCTGGCCATATCGCCGTCACGCTGGGCACGGAGAGCGGATACGTTTGCTACAGCAGCTTCGCGGTTACGCCGGCATACTTGGCGGAAAACCCCGAAACCGTGCAGCGGTTCGTCAACGGCTACGCCCGGGCGCAGCGGTGGGTGGCGGAGAGCGAACCCGAAGCCGTTGCGGAGCGCATCGCTTCTATGTTCCCCGAATATGACCGCGCCTTGCTGGCCGACGGCGTCAGACGCTACAAGGGTGCGGGGGTATGGGCAACCGACCCGATGATTGGCCGCAACGGGTTCGACCGGATGCGCGACGCCCTGATTGCCGGCGGCCTGGTGGAGGGCGCGCACCCCTACGAGAGCATCGTGCGCCCGGAGTTCGCTGAGCAGGCTAGCGCTGAGTTGGTGTAATGGGCATTGGCGGAGCATTCTGTCTACGGCCACTAAGTAGGACACACTTTCAGGAGTTCTGCCATGACCACCTACCACGCCGATACCGTTATCCGCCGGGCCAACGTCATTACCATTGACCCGTCGCAGCCGCGCGCTACCGCCGTCGCCATGCGCGACGGACGGATTATCGGCGTGGGCAGCGATACCGACGTGGCGACGCTGGTGGGGCCGAATACGAAAACGCTGGATCTGGCGGGAAAGACGGTGTTGCCGGGGTTTATCGACGCCCATATTCACGTGCTCAGCAGCGGGACCCGCCACGTGATGGCCGCGGACTGTTCACTGCCCACTATTGGAGATATACAAGCGGCTCTGCGGGAACGGGTCGCGGTTACTCCTCCCGGCCAGTGGGTGCAGGGGTTCAAGTTTGACGACACCAAGACCACCGAAAACCGCTTCCTGCGCCGGGAAGACTTGGACGCCGTCAGCGCGGAGCATCCCATCCTGGTGTCCCACCGGGCTGGGCACGTTTATTTCGGCAACACGCTGGCATTGGAACGGGCCGGCTACCACGACGAATCGCCCGACCCGCCGGGCGGACGGCTGGGCCGCAACCCGGACACCGGCCGGCTGGACGGCGTTATCTACGAGCGGGCCGCCGACGACTTGCGCGAGCATCACCTGCCCGTTGAATCCGCCGACACCCGGCGCGAAGGTCTGCGCGTCATCTGCGAGATGCTCAACCGCGCCGGCCTCACCAGCGTTCACGACGCCCGCGTTACCGACTACGAACTGCGAACCTACCAGGAGGGTCGCGACACCGGCGATTTGACCCTGCGGGTGTACGCGCTGATGTGGTATCGCTACTTCCCGGCGCTGCGCGACGCCGGCATCACCGCCGGCATGGGCGACGAACGGCTGCGTATCGGCGGCATCAAGATGGTTGCCGACGGCGCGATTGCGTCGCGGACGGCCTACCTGTCGGAGCCTTACGTGGGCAGCTGCTGCGACCACGGCATCCTCACAATGACTGAGGATGAAATCGCGGGCAACGTGATGGAGATGCACGCCGCCGGTTTCCAGGTGTGCATCCACGCCAACGGCGACTCGACCATCGATTACGTGCTCAAGGCCTACGAGGCGGCGCAGGCGGCCTATCCCCGACCAGACCCGCGCCATCGTGTGGAGCACTGCACCCTGGTCAATCCCGACTTGCTGACCCGGATGAACCGCCTGGGCGCGGTGGCGACGCCATTCTGCACCTACGTCTATTACCATGGCGAGAAGATGCAGTTCTACGGCGAAGAACGGCTGCAGTGGATGTTCGCCCAGCGTTCCTTTATGGACTATGGGGTGATGTCCACCGGGGCCACCGACTACCCGCCGGGGCCGTTCGAGCCGCTGATGGGCATTCAGAGCTGCGTAACCCGCACCGACAGCGATGGCCGGGAGTGGGGCCTGAACCAGCGCATTTCGGTGGAGGACGCCCTCCGCATTTACACGCTGAACGGGGCCTACGCCGGCTTTGAGGAGAACCTGAAGGGCAGCATCGAAGTGGGCAAGCTGGCCGACCTGACGGTGTTGGCAGAAGACCCGACGGCCATCGACCCCTTTGGAATCAAGGATATCCCGGTGGAACGAACGATAGTCGGCGGCAAGACGGTGTACGAGGGTTAAAGCGCCGGCGGCCTCCGTTTGTGCCACGGTGTGGCCTGCTCGTAGGCGTAGGCGGCGCGGAAAATGGCAGCCTCGCCCAGGTGCGGGCCGCCGATTTGCAGGGCCAGCGGCAATGCTCCATCGCCGTCGCTCGTAAAGCCACAGGGGATGCTCAGCGCCGGGCACCCGCTCAGGCTGTACAAGCCGCGGAAGCTGCCCTCCCGCAGCGACCGAACAGCCATCTCCTTGTTGTCAATCACTGCCGGCTCGTCAGACAGCAGGCCAGCCGGCCCGCTGGAAGTGGGTTGCAGCAGCAGGTCAACATCGCGGAACGCCTGCAACACCTGGCGGCGGGCCAATGCCCGTAGCTTCAACGCCTTGTAATAGACTTGCCCCGGTATCAGGTTGCCCACCGCGAAAGCGACGCGCGTGTTGGGATGATAGTCCTCGAACCTTTCGCGCAGCCATTCCGGATTGAGGCTGACCCTCTCGGTGCTCGTGATGGTGCGGACTATCGGCCCGGTGAAGGGCGCGATGGGCAGGCTGACCGGGAGGACCTCTGCGCCAAGTTCCCGGAACACCTCGGCGGCGGCGGATACGGCGTCGCGGCTGCGGTCGTCCAGTCGCAGGCCGTGGCCGCCCATCAGCTCCTGTACCACCCCGATGCGCATACCCCTAACGCCGGCCTCCAGCCCGTCCAGGTAATCTGGCACCGGTTCCGGCCGGCTGTAGCGGTCCTTGGGGTCGTGGCCGGCGATGACCTGCAACGTCAGGGCACAGTCGGTTACGGTGCGGGAGATGGGGCCGATGGTGTCCGTGGACCAGCTGGCGCCGTCCACGCCGGCCCGGCTGACCCGGCCCCAGGTGGGGCGGATACCCACCAGTCCGGAGTTGGCCGCCGGCCCCCGAATGGAGCCGCCGGTGTCCTCGCCCAGGGACGTGGCGCACAGGAACCCGGCGGTGGCCGAACCGCTGCCGGTGCTGGACGTGCCCGGATTGCGGTCAGTGTCCCAGGGGTTGCGCGCCGGGCCGAACCAACTGCTGATGGGGTCCCCCATGGCGAACTCGCTCATGTTGGTCTTGCCGATGACGACGGCCCCGGCCGCTTTCAGTTTGGCGACTACGGTAGCATCGGCGTCGGGCACGAAGTCGGCGCGGATTTTGGAGGCGTCGGTGGTGCGGATGCCGGCGGTGTGTATCTGGTCCTTGATGCCGACGGGAACGCCGTGGAGGGGGCCGCGGAAGTTGCCGGCGGCGGCTTCGTCTTCCATCTGTTTTGCATCGGCGCGAGCTTCGTCGGCGCAGACGGTGATATAGGCGTTCAGCTTGTCGCCAACCGCGTTGATGCGGTCTAGGTAGGCGCCCACTGCATCTACGGGCGATACCTCGCCGGCGCGGATGGCGTCGGCCAGCTCGGAGGCGGACAGGAACGGTATTTCGGCGGTGTTCATTCTGCGTCCTCCAAATCGGCGGGCTGCACCACGGCAATGTATTCCTCGTGGCTGAAGCCGGGCGGGTTGATGGCGGCCATCTCCTCCAGCATGGCGTTCAGGCTGTGGGTAACCTGGCTCAGCTCCGGTTCCTGCAGCGTCAGGCCCACGGCCTTGGCCAGCGCCCGGATTTCGTCGTTGTTCAAGTCGCTCATGATTCCGCCTCTAATGTCGTTTTCGTCCTGTGCAAGATTACACCGTTTGCCCCGTGAAACGCCAATTTTCCAGCAACGCGGCCGGCACGTGCATGGCCACGCCGGCCTCGTTCAGGTTCAGGTGCGCCGTGTTGGAAAGCGCTTGGCAGCCGGCCAGCGCGTCCACGTAGCTCTGCGTAAAGCGCAAGTTCTTGACCGGGGTTGTGATTTCCCCGTTCTCAATCAGAAAGGTGCCGTCTCGGGTCATCCCTGTCATCACGCAGCCCCGGTTGTGGGCCAGTCGGGTGTAGTAAAAGCGAGTGATGTAGAGGCCACGGTCCACCGATGCAATCAACTGATCGGTAGTGCGGTCGCCGGGGCGCATAAACAGGTTGGTTGCCGTGGGGCCGCCGGTGGCGCCGCGCTGGTGTCCGGTGGAGGCCACGCCGGCTTTGGCGGCGGTGTAGCTGTTGTGGACCGGCCCCTGCACCACGCCGTCAGTAACGATGTTCACCCGCTGCCTGGGGACGCCCTCGGCGTCAAATGGCACGGGCCATCCGGAAGGAGCCAGGCCGTCGTCCCAGATGGACACCAACGGACTCATCGCCGGCTGGTCGATTACGTCGTTCATCCAGCTGCGCCCGTCCTGCACCATGTGGGCGCCCATGCCGTAAAAGCTCAGGGCTTCCAGCATATCGTCCACGGCGTAGTGTTCCAGCACCACCGGGTATTCGCCGGATTCCAGGCTCTGCGGGTTGCGGCCTCGCACTGCCTTGTCGATGGCTTCGTCCGCCAGAGCTTCCGGCTCAAAGGCATCTATCCGCCATCCGCCGCCCTTGGCCCAGCCAGCGGAATCGTCGCTGCGGGCGGTGATCAGCAGGCCGGCGAAGGTACCGGCGTGGTAGCAGTACCGAGGTCCCCGGCTACTGAACACGGCCAGCTCCGTTACGCCGGTGCGGTAGAAGCCGGCGGCTTCCAGCCCAGCGTCAGCCGCCTTGCGGCAAACCATTCCTACAACGGCGGCGCGATGTTCCGGGCCGGTGCTGGCTGTAGCTTCGTCATATGCGTGAACGGACGCGGACTGTGATGCGCTGGGAAGCCCGGGAAAGTCGGGGTCTTCCGGCATCAGGCTGGCGTGTTCTCTGGCTTGCAAAACCGCCGAGCGCAATCCGTCGGGGGACAAGTTGTTGGTTACGGCGCGGCCTTGGCGTTTCTGGTAAGCGACGCGGACGTGGGCCACGGCGTCGTCATGGTACACGTTCTGGTGGATGCGGTTGTTGGCGAAGCGGGTGAGGGCCTGCGTGGTTGCGGTCAGGTAAATGTCCGCATCGCCGAGATGCCGGTTGCGCAGGGCGTCGCGGAGCAGAGAGCCGATGTGTTCGGGGCCGAGCATATTCGGACGCCGAGGGTCAGCGCATCACGCCGACGCGGACATTGCGGAACCGGGTTGGGCTGGCGCCGTGGCTGGTGTGGGCAATCTGTCCCGGCTGGCCCTTGCCGCAGCGGGGAGTGGCCCAGAGCTGCCGGTATTCCGGCCCGCATACGGCGTCGCAGCTGCGCCAGAACTCCGGCGTGATGCCCGTGTAGGTGCAGTTACGCAGCAGGCGGCCCAGCTTGCCGCTCTTGATTTCCCGCCCGATTTCAGTGCCGAACTGGAAGTTGTAGCGGCGGTCGTCGATGGACCAGGAGCGGTTGGTTTCCAGGTAGATGCCGTCGTCGGTGTCGGCAATCAGGTCGTCCAGCGTCCAGGCGCCGGGTTGCAGGCTGACGTTGGTCATGCGAATCAGCGGGATGCGGTTCCACGACGATGCCCGCATACAGCCATTGGACGACAGACCCAGCCGGGTTGCCGATTCGCGGGACATCAGGTAACCGACGAACTGCCCATCGCGAATGTTGTCGGTGGATTGGGCCGGCAGCCCCTCGTCGTCCCAGCCGAAGGTGCCCAGGCCGGTGGCGTCCGTGCTGTCGGCGGTGATGTTGACGTGCTCCGAGCCGTACTGGAAGTTGTGCAGCAGGTCGGGGGTCAGGAACGACGTGCCGGCGAAGGCGGCCTCGTCGCCCAACGCCCGGTCCAGCTCGACGGCGTGGCCGCAGGACTCGTGGATTTGCAGAGCCAACTGGCTGCTGTCGATAATCAGGTCGGTGGCGATGTCCGTCGGACAAGGTTCGGCGGTGAGCAGTTCGGCGGCTTCCTCGGCGGTGCGGCGGGCGTTGCCGGGCAGGTCCATAGCGACGACGTACTCCCAGCCAGCGCAGCCCTGCTGCCGTCCGTGGGACTGTGGATACGACCGGCGCTGCGTTTCCCCGTTGCCAACAGCAGTAGCCTGCACGCCGCCGCCGGCCTCGTAGATGGTTTGGCTGACGTGCGCACCCTCGGTGTTGGCGAAGGTGCGTTCTTCGCGGATGAACACCAGGTTGTCCATCCGCGCGCTGACTTGCGGCACGGCGGCCATCTCGGAGTCGGCGGCCAGCAGCAGGGCCAGCTTGTCGTCAAGGGACACGGTGAATGGGTCAATGCCGATGGGAGTTGCGTAACTGCCCCGGCCGGTTACCGGAGCGCCGAGGAGTTGTTCGGAAGTCATGCCGGCGCCGTTCTGGCTGGCAGAGGCGCGGGCAATCTGCACCGCCTGTCCGGCTGCCTGGTCTGCGGCGGCGCTGGTCAACTCGCGGGTGGAAGCGAACCCCCATGCTCCGTTATAGAGCGCGCGAATCCCCAAACCGACGGATTCATCGGCGGTCATCGTCTCCACCACGCCGTTTCGAACGACGATGCGCTGCTCCCGGTTGGAAACCAGCCGGATGTCAGCGTACTCAGCCCCGCGCTGCCGGGCGGTATCCAAGGCGGTGGCGATTAGGGGGTCCATGTCATATGCCGCAGCTAATGATTGCTTCCAAATTCATCGCCAACTGAGCACCGAACCTCCACGTCTGCGTGCGATAGCAAATCCTACTTTCTGGGGCCAATTTGCTCTCCATTCACGACCACCTGGCGCTGGCTTGCCGAGGCTGAGCATCTCTCGCTCGGCAGCCAGCATTTCGTCTTTAGTGGGGAACGATATTCTCGCAATCTTCTCGAGTTGGTACGGGTTCCCTCTTTGAGCTTCATTGAATCTAATCTTTGGAGGATTTTGAGTTCTGCCGACTTTGTGAAAATGCGTTCCCGGTTGTCCAATTACATATACGTAAAAGGCTTTTTCGGGTTCCAGATCTTTGATTTCTGCTGATGACAGCCCTGCTCTTTTCGATTCTCGTATTTGATCGGCCAAGGTATCGGGATCGTATTCGCCTGATAGCAGTCCTTCCTCCATCTTCTCATTTCGTGCTTTGAAGACCACGACGGTGTTTTTGAGGGGTTTATCCTTAACCCCATACTTTTCCCACTTAGCGAGTGCGTCATTGTGTTTCATGCCACGCTCGCAACGATCACGGGCGGCTTCCCAGAGGGCCCACCTATAGTATGACCCGGTGGGTGAGTTAGTGTTAATGTCCTGTAGCACCGTTCTGGCCTCCTTGAGGTGGAAAGGGAGTTTATGGACACCCCTTTACACCGGCAAAAACGGCTCATCCGACGCGGGCGGCAGCTGCTCGAAGGCGTTGATGTTGAAGGCCAGGACCGAGTAGTAGCCCATCAGGTTGGTCAGCTCGATGAGGCCGCGGTCGCCGAACTCGGCGCGGGCGGCGTCGAAGGTGGCCTGGGATACCCGGCGGGTGCGGAAGAACTCCCGGCCGTAGTTGATGACGGCAGACTCCGCCGATGACAGTTGCGGCAGGTCTGCCTTGTCGCGCAGGCTGTCCACCAGGGCGTCGCTGAGGCCGGCGCGGCGGCCGGCGGCGGCGTGGGCGTGCCAGATGAACTGGCAATCCATTTCGCGGGCGGTGGTGAGCATGGCGAGCTCCGCTACGTTGTCGGACAGAGTCGAACCGCCGGCGCGCAGGTAGTCCCGCAGCACTTCGCCGCGCTGGGCGATTTCAGGCACGTGGAGCTGGACGGCTACCGGCCCCAGCTCCGGCACGACGTTGTTGCGGGACGACACGATGGCGTCGAAGGCGGCTACCTGTTCCTGGGGCACGGTGTCGCGGCGGGCGGCTGGAAAGCGGGGCATGGCGGGTTCTCCTGTTGGCTGTGGTTGGATGGGTCGGTTATTGGCAGTGGGGAATGACTTTCTCGCCGAAGAGCTGGATGGCCTCCATGATGCGTTCGTGGGGCGGGCCGCCGGAGTGGGCATGGCGCAGGCGCAGCAGGAAATAGTCGGCGCCCGTGGCTTCCTGCCAACGGTGGAACTCGTCCACCACCTCCTGCGGTTCGCCCAGGATCAGGCGGTCGGGGCCTAGATTGCCGATGTTGATTTGCGACTCCTCGGTGTAGCGGCGGAACTCGTTGAGGCCGTTGCGCCAGTAGTACTTGTAGGCGTCTATGACCTCCGGGCCGTACACACGCTCGGCTTCGGCCCGGGTGGGCGCAACCCAGGCGTCCCGCATCAGGCAGATGACCGGCTGCCGACGGGATTCCTCGGCGGCTCGCTGGTACGCCGAGGTCAGGGCGATGGTGCTTTCCAAATCGGTGCTCGGCCCGGCCACGAAACCGTCGGCGATCCGTCCGGCCCGACGCGCGCCGGGGACGCGGCTGGCGCCAATCCACAGCGGCGGCGAGGGATCCGAGTATGGCTTGGGGGTGATGGTGATGTCCTCCAGGTTGAAATGCTCGCCGGAGAAGTCGAACCGCTCACCGCTCCAGCACTGGCGGATGATTTCGATTTCTTCCTCAAAACGGCTGACGCGCTGTTCGATGGGGGTGTCAAAGGTGCGAAAGTCCACCGGCTGGTATCCCAGGCCAACGCCGAGGATGAAACGTCCCCGCGATACCAGGTCCAGCGTGATGACGTCTTCCGCCATCTTGACCGGGTGATGCAGCGGCAGCAGGATGACCGAGGTGCCCAGGTTCAACGTGGTGGTCTGGGCGGCTACGGCTGCGGACACGATGAGCGGCGAGGGCAGAAAGCCGTCCTTGTCCTGGTGGTGCTCGCCGAAGAAGCAGGAGTCAAACCCCGATGACTCGGCCAGCTTCGCCTCGTCCACCACCTCGTCAATCCGCAGGGCCAGGTTCTCCCCGGCCGGCGGGTCTGCGATGGAACTGTAGATGCCGAACTTCATTACATCACCTGAAGTGGGTCAGTACCCGGTTGGAGAACAGCTCCATTTGGCGGAAGTAGTCGTCGGGTTCACCGGCCAGAAAGCCGAACACGAAATCCCGCACGCCGGCGTCAACCCGCTCCTGGATGGCCCCGATGCAGTCCTCGGCGTTGCCGGTTACGCAGAGGGCGCGGGCGATGTCCTCGGCGCTGCGCTCCGCCGTAACGTAACGCTGGCCGACGTGGGCGACGGCGGCTTGCAGGGCCTTGTCCGGGTCGTCGTCAATAGCTGTCGGCTGGTTCAGGCCCCAGTGGAAGCGGCCCAGGTCGCGCCCGGAGTGTTCCGCCATTTCCCGCACGCTGGCGTTGGAGCGACGGAGGCGGTTCACCGTGAACAGGTAGGGATACCAACCGTCGCCGGCGACGGCGGCCCGACGAATCGCCGCGTCGCTGCGGCCGGCCACCCAGATGGGCGGGTAGGGTTCCTGCGCCGGCTTGGGCAGCAGGGTTACGTCGTCGTAGTTGAAAAACCGCCCGTGGTGGGACACGTGCTCTGACGTCCACAGCTCTTTCATGGCCCGCAGCATTTCGTCGGTGCGCCGGCCCCGGGTGTTGACCGGAATCTCCAGCGCGTCGAACTCGGCGCGGGTGTCCCTTTGGCCGCTGATACCGATGCCGAAATCCAGCCGCCCGCCGGAGATTTGGTCCACCGTGGCCACCAGCTTGGCCAGCATCACCGGGTGGTACAGCGGCGCGATGACGATGCCCGTGAGCACGCGGATTCGGGTGGTGGCGCCGGCCGCTGCGGCCATCGCCGGTATGCCCATCATCGTGGGTCGGGGCGGGTTGCCGTCCATGACGTGCTCGCCGACGGTAACCCGGTCAAAGCCCAGGTCTTCGGCGCGCCGGGCAAAGTCGCCAATGTCCCAATAGTTGTCAACGCTTAGATTGCAGCCGAAGGTCAGCGTCTTATCCGTCATCATCAGTTCCTATAGCCGACTCATTGAGCCAGCATTTCGTCGGTAATCTCGGCCAGCTTTTCGCCGTTCAAAACTCCCAGCCATTTGCGATGCAGGCTGCCGTCGGCGGCGATGAAGTACGTAGCCGGCAGCCCGGTTACGCCCAGCTCCGGCAACACGGCGGCATCCTCGGTATAGCCAGCCGGATACGTTACGGACAGCTCGTTGAGCAGCTTGATAGCATCGTCCTGGTTGCCCAGGCTGAAAAATTGTCCCAAGTCCACGCCAACCACCAGCGCGCGCCCGGCGTATTCATCGGCGAAGTGCTGGAACTCCGGCATTTCGGCGCGGCAGGGCGGACACAGGCCGGCCCAGAAATTCAGCACCACCGGCTGCCCGCGCAGCTCCGATAGCGATGCCGTTTCCGAGCCTACGGCGTCCTGGCCCTGGTAGAAAACGATGGGAAAGTCGTACACGGTGTCGGCGGCCGGCCCGGTGTCTCCCGTTCCGCACGCCGCCATGATGACCACCGGCAGCGATGCAAACAGGAGTACTAACCGACGCGCTGCCCATCCGGTTAGCCATGCTTGACGCAGGTGTTGTAGTATGCTGAACATCGTCGGGCAGGGTAGCATAAGGGCCGGCCATTGTTAAGCGAACTCGGCCCATGCTCCAGCCCGAACCCACGCTACCTGATGCCTATGCTTGCGTCGCTCAACCTCACCGATACCGCACGCCGGCGCGTCCGCCTGGTGGCTGCCGTGGTCGTCGCGCTGGCCATGCTGGCGATAGTCTGGCAGTTGCTGGGAGTGCTGCTGCCTTTTCTGGTCAGCGGCGTGGTGGCGTATTTGCTGCTGCCGCTGGTCAAACTCGGCGACCGCACGCCCTGGGCCAAACGCCGACCCAACCTCAACCGCGCGTTGTTTGCCGGCCTGGCCACGGCGCTGGTCATTCTCGCCGTGCTGGGAGCGCTGGCGTTGGGCATCTTTCGGCTGGTGGACGGCTCAATCACCCTGGCCGAGCGCGCTCCGGGCATAATCTCCGAGGGCAGAGCGGTATGGGAGGAGTTGCAGCACGTCTATGAGAACCGCGTTCCCGATAACATCAAGGAGCAAATAGGCCCCCGGCTGGTTGAACTCCGCGCCGGCCTGGGCGATGCCGGCCTCGTCGCGTTGCAAAAGGTATCCCGGATTGCGCAAAGCGGAATCTCGCAAGTCATCGGCCTGGCGTCCGCTCCCATTATCCTGTTCTATTTGATGTATGAGCCGGCGGCTCTGGGCAATGGCGTCAGAAGATTGCTCCCCGGCCCGTTGCGTGATGACCTTTCCGAGATAGGGCATCTGGCCGGCCAATCCATCGGCGCGTATATTCGGATGCAGCTGTTGCTGGGGCTGATAGTCGGCCTGGTGGTCTGGCTCGCCCTTTGGGCTCTGGGCGCGCCGCTGGCCCTGCCGCTGGGCATATTGGCGGGCCTGGCCGAATTGGTGCCCATAGTTGGCCCCACGATTTTCTTCGTCGTCGCCGGCCTGGTTATGGCGCTGGCCGACCTGTCAAAGCTGCCCTTTGTGCTTGCGATTTACCTGGCAGTGCAGGCTTTGCAGAACACCCTGCTTGCGCCGAGGATGCAGGGAGAGGCGCTGGGATTGCACCCGCTGGCGGTAATCCTGGCGTTGGCCCTCTTCGGCATTTTCTTCGGCTTCCTGGGTACGTTGCTGGCCGCGCCGCTGACCGCCGCCGGCTATCGCGTCCTAACCTACACCCGGACGGAGTGGAACGCTGCATAGTCTAATCATCCACCTTGGTGTACAATCGGGACGAATCCGTTCGTCGCGCCCGCCGCCGCCAGGGAGTTTCCGATGCGTATCCTGCTGATTGCCACCAACCGACACAACCGCGTTATGAGCCGTATGCGCGCCCAGCCCATTCCCATCGGACTGGCCTACGTCGCCGGCCACATCGACCGCTCGCGCCACGAAGTCAAGCTGGTTGACCTCATGTTCGCCAGCGACAGCTACCTGGATGAGGTAGAGCAGACGGTGCGGGACTTCAATCCCGAGTTGGTGGGCATTTCCATCAGGAACCTGAGCAATCACAGCTACGTTGACCCGCAGTGGCAGTTGCCTATCACCAAAAGCGTCATTGAGCGGATACGGACCATCTCAGACGCAACGATAGTTTGCGGAGGGCCGGCTTTCAGCATCATGCCCCGTCAGGTCTTCGACTTCGTGCAGCCGGACCTTGGCATCGCCGGCGACGCCGGAGAAACCTTCGCCGACCTGGCCAACCGCATCGAGGTTGGGGAGCCCGACTATCGCGGGATGACCGGCCTGCTCTACCGCGAAAGCGGCGAGCTGGTCTATAACGGGATGCGCTGCTCGTCCGACTTCATCGAACGTCCCAGCCTGGACGACCTGGATATGTCCAGGTACGCCAAGGCCGGCTTCGGCGTCAGCGTCCTCACCAAGCTGGGCGGGTTCTACTATCCCACTTCTGCGGACGATATACGTACCCCCGAAGGCGCGTGGCGGGTGATTCGTCCCATCGATGAGGTTGTTGAGGAAGTGGCAGAGGTTACCGACCGGTATGGCCTGAAGAAGATTTTCTTCGTGGACAACTGCTTCAACGTACCGCTGGAACACGCCAAGGACCTGTGCCACGCCCTCATGGACGCCGAAGTCAAAGTGCGCTGGAACACCTGCCTGGCTCCCTACGCCTGCGACGCCGAGCTGATTGGTCTGATGAAGGAAGCCGGTTGCGGCCTGGTGATGATGGGCGGCACCCGCGGCGGCGACCCCCACGAAGGCGACAACGACACCTCTCGCTACGCATCCCTTAAGGAGACCACCGACCTGTGCGAAGCCGGCGACCTGCATTACACCATCTCGCAGCAATTCGGCGAACCTGGTGAAACCCGGCAGTCTGTCGAGAACAAGTTGGAGTTCCTGCGCGGGCTGAAGCCGTCCCTGGCCAACCTCCGCGTCGGCGTCAGCGTGATGCCCGGCACCGACGTGGCCGCCCGCTGCATTGAGGAAGGCATCGTAAAAGACGAATCCGAGCTGATTGCGCCGACTTTCTACATGGCCGAGGAAGTCCGTCCCTGGCTCGTTGACTACCTCCGCGAGCTGGTGGACGCCAACCCGCGCTGGAACCTGATGTAGGCCGTGGGCCACGAGGCAATTGGTATGACTTTGACGCGTGATGCTCAGTTGGGCGCCCAACGAATTACTCTGGCTGACTCCGAAACCGTCCGCATCGCTCATCTGCTGCGCCGGGCCGGCTTCACTCCCACCCGCGCCGAAATTGAGCGGGCCGTGGCCCAGGGCTACGAGGCAACTGTCGAGGAGCTGCTGCATCCCGACGAGCAGCCCGACCTGGAAATCGAAGACCTCATCCGCCGTTATCACGTTGACCAGAACAGCCTCATGCTGCTGGATAGCAGCCAGGGCTATTGGCTCTATCGCATCATCAACTCGCGCCGACCGCTGGAAGAAAAAATGGCGCTGTTCTGGCACGGCCTTTTCGCCACCGCCTACGGCAAGCTCAACCACGCCAAGGCGGTGGTCAACCAGACCCATACCTTCCGCCGCCACGGGTTGGGCAAGTTCGCTGACATTCTGCTGGAGCTGTCCCGCGACCCCGCCATGATTTTCTGGCTGGACAACAAGGACAACCACCGGGATGCTCCCAACGAAAACTACGGGCGCGAGTTGCTGGAGCTGTTCTCCATGGGCATCGGCAACTACACCGAGGACGACGTTAAGGCCGCCGCCCGCTCCTTCACCGGATGGACAATCGAGAACACCGAGTACATGAGCATCCGCGCCAGCCGCGATTCCTTCTGGCCATACGGCCGCATCGACTGGCAGTTCCGTTACCGCGACGACGACCACGACGACACCGAAAAAACGTTCCTGGGCCACACCGGAGCGTTCAACGGGCAGGACGTCATCGACATCATCATCCGGCAGCCGGCCACGGCCCACTACATTGCCGGCAAGCTCTACAATTTCTTCGTTTCCGACCGGCCGGACGAGGAGGCCATCGGCATCCTGGCCGACGAGTTCACGCGCACCGAGGGCGATATACGGGCCGTGATGCGCCGTATGTTCCTGTCCGACTTCTTTGTTGACCAATCCGTTCGCTTGGGCCGGGTCAAGAGCCCCGCCGAGCTGGTGGGCGGCACGGCGCGTTTGGCCGGCAGCCATCGCACACCGGAGTGGACTATCTGCAACCTGGCCATGGACGTCAACTTCATGGGGCAGGAAATCCTGAACCCGCCCACGGTGGAGGGCTGGCACACCGGCATGGAGTGGATCGACACCGGCAACTTGGTGGAACGCATCAACGCCGCCGGCGCCGAGATGCGCGATACTTCCCGGCCCGGCGTCCGTGCCGTCATCGACCGCGTAAAATCCGCCGGCAACAACCTCGCGCCGCAGCAACTGGCCGAGGCGTGCTTGGACGCCCTGGGAATGTTTGAAGTGTCGGATGCAACCCTGGACAGCTTGGTCGCTCTGGCCGCGCCCTGGGGCGAAGTCCGCTTCGACCGGCCCGAAGCCGCCGCCTGCGCCGAAGAGCGAATCTCCGAAATGCTGCAACTTATCGTCGCCTCCCGGGAGTACCAGTTGGCATGACCACAGCCGCCGCAACCGCGTCGTTCGCCTACAGCCATACCGTCGGATTCCTGGCCTACCGTGGGCGTGGGTTCATCCACCCTATTGACCTCGCCCTGGGCGATGATGGGGTGATGTACGTGCTGAACCGGGGCGGGCCGGAGTCCGTGGGCCGCCTGGAACACAAGCGCGTCTGCGTCTGTACCGTTGACGAAGGCTACGTCGGCGAATGGGGCACCGGCGGCATTGAAGACGGTCAATTTTGGTGGGCCAGCGGTATAGCTCGCGCTGCCGATGGCCGGCTTTACGTCACTGATGAAGCCTTACAGCGGATCAATATATTCGACCCCGATGGCGTTTTTCTCCGGTACTGGGGCGAGGTCGGCGACGAGCCGGGCCAAATCAATCGCCCTGCTGCCATCACTGTCGCCCCCGATGGTACGCTGCTGATTACCGACGGCTTGAATCATCGCGTCCAGCGTTTCACCACGGAGGGCGAATACCTGGACGGCTGGGGCGAGTTCGGGGCCCAGGCCGGACAGTTCAACACGCCCTGGGGCTTGTGCTGCGACGCCGAGGGCAACGTGTTAGTCGCCGACTGGCGCAACGACCGCGTGCAGGCGTTCACGTCGTCCGGTCGCTTCGTCGGCCAGTGGGGTACCTCCGGAGAGGGCAAGGGGCAACTCAGCCGTCCCTCGTCAGTGGCGGTGGACGGCGACGGCTATATCTACGTTGCCGATTGGGGTAACGAGCGGGTGCAGATTTTCGCCCCCGATGGCGAAGTGGCCGCCGTTCTCCACGGCGACGCCACCACGTCAGCATGGGCGGAGGACTACCTGGCGGCTAACCCCGACGAGTCCAGGGCACGCCGGGAAGCCAACCTGGTGCCGGCCGTTAACCCCTGGCGCGACCATCACCGGGAAACCTCCGCCCGCGTGGAGGCCCGGTTCTGGGGACCGACGTCAATCAACGTGGATGCCCAGGGCCGCATCTACGTGGTGGATTCCTGCCGCCACCGGGTGCAGGTCTATCGCAAAAATGTGTAAGGGCGAATAATCATTCGCTCCTGCTCTTGTTAGCCCGGTATCCGCTGCAACAGCGGGTCGGTGCGGTTGGGCGGCAGGTCGGTCTCAAAAGTGTTGATGACCATGGCCAGCATGGTGTAGTTGCCCAGCACCAGGGTCAGTTCAATGGTGCCCTGCTGCCCGAAAATCTCCAGCGCGCTCTGGTAGCCGCCGCGGCTCACTTGGTGATTGCACAGGATCTCCCGGCCCAGATTGATTACCGCCGATTCGTCCGGCGCCAATTCCGGCAGCGGTTTCTTGTCGCGGATCGCGTCCACCACTGCGGCCGGAACGCCAGCGTCCCGCGCCGATGCGGCGTGGGCGTTCCAGATGTGCTGGCAGTCCATCTCGCGAGCGGCGACCAGCATCGCCAGCTCCGCTGCTTTCATCGGCAGGCTGGCGTGATTGCGCAGGTACTGGTTCAGCGCCGTGGCGTGCTTGCTGGCCTCGGGCACGTGGGTCATCACCGAGCCGGGGCCGTAGGGCGGCACCGCGCTGCCGTTCTGGGTGATTTCGTCGAAGGCAGCCTCCTGGCCGGCCGGCGTAGTGTCACGGGATGCTAGTGGTAGTCGCGCCATTTCAATTCTCCTATCGGTAAGGCTGCTTGCCCGTCTTCTCTTCAAAGAGTTTCCAAGTGTTTTCGTTGAATGGATAGTACTTGCCCGGCGAGCACTGCTCAACCTCCAGTTGCGCCTTGATGACCGCCTCAACCTCTTCCCGCTGGTGGGCGATGTTGATGACCTCCTGCGCCGCGCTGGCCGGAACCACCACCACTCCATCGTCATCGCCGACGATAGCGTCGCCGGGCCGGACCAGCACGCCGCCGCACTGGATGCAGTCGTTCACTTGCCAGGGCCAAAACTCGGCCGGCCCCTGCTTGGCGGTGGCGTTGGCCGAATAGACGGGAAAGCCGTACTCTTTCAGCGTGTTGGTGTCGCGTACCGCGCCGTCGGTTACCAAGCCGCCCACGCCGCGTTGGTAGAGGCGGTAAAACTTGATGTCGCCGCCGATGCTGCTGAAGAGCCAGCGCATGGCGTCAATCACCAGCACCTCTCCGGGGCCGCACAGCTCGAAAGCCACGTACTCCGCGGAGTCGGCTCCCTTGGGCTTGTCGGCGGCCAGGTCGGGACGGTGAGGGACGAAACGCAGCGTAACCGCGCGTCCGGCCATGTGCTGGCCGGGCTGCAATGGCTTGGCTCCCTCAATCATGCTCATGGGCCAGCCCATCACCCATAGCCCGTCAATCAGGGTTTGGGTTGGGATGGCTTTGAGTGTAGCCAGCGTTTCATCGGAAAGTTGAGTAGCAGTAGCGGTCATTGGCGTGCCCGTTCCCGTGTTGGTAGATAGTGTGTTGCGCGGCTGCAATTGTAGCAGAAAGCCGGTATCCGTAATCTATTCACCGGGCCAGCCGTCGGCGCGCTCGCCGGCGGCCAGCGCGGCCCGGATGCCCTCGGCGGCTGGCTCGGTAACCCATTGCGCCCATGCGTCTTCGTTGTTGTTCAGCCACCGGATAGCGGCATCGGCATAGCTCGCGTCCTGCTCGATTCGCCACCTGGCCAGCCCGGTGTAACTTTCGGTGTCCAGATGCCACTTGCGCAGCATATCCACCACTTGCGGAGCTCGGCCGTCCAGCTCCGGGTTAACTCCGATCAGTACGGTGGCGTCCTCATAGGCGCAGGCTTTGTTCGTGTGCCAGCACCGGTCGCTGTACTCCGGCTCGGCCAGCCGCACCAGGTCCAACAGCAGCACCGGCTCGTTCAGGCTCTCCTGGTAACCCAGCCAGGGCTTCCTTTTCTCGTACAGGCGGTACAGTTCTCCGTTGGCAATCTCACGGGTTCCGGGGTTCACGACGTGAACGTGCTCCGACAACCCGTATCCGGCGACCTGCGCCGTGTTCACTTCGTCGCAGGCCCACCCCACGAGGCAGGATACCAACCGCGCCTTGCCGTCGGTGTCCGCCGTGGCGAACAGTTCACGATACTGGGGGTCTTTCAGGTCTTCCACGCTGTCCAGATCGGGGTACTGCTCCTGGATGTAGGCCGGGATGACGAAAGCCGATTGCCAGGTGCTACTCAGGCTGCGACCTGCGGAAATCACGTCTCCGGCGGCCTGCGCGTCTACCCAGGCCTCATCTTGGTTGGGCAGCCAGATTTCCATGGCTACGTCAATTTCACCCTGACGCAGGCTCCTGAAGAGCGCCAGCGTCCCGCCGAACTCTGCCCGGGACGGATAGCCGTAGCCTTTCTCCACGATGTACTGGGCGATACGGTTCTGTAGTTGGGCGCTGTCCCAGTTCAGGTCGCTGAAAACGATTGGCTCTTTGGGAGGCGCAATTGTGGCCACTATGGCCTGTGTTGCCGGCAGCGGCGCGCCCGGCGACGACTGGACATCTCGTGGTTCTGCCCCTGGCGAGCAGGCAATCGCCATGGCTACTAGCGCCATTGCCAAGAGGACGACCGGCGACATGATTGCGGTTCTACCCAGCACATCAGCCTCCTGATAACTAAAAAGCGGGGCAGTCTGCGTAGAGACCGCCCCGCCCGTGTGGGTAACGTGGTTGAGTGAATCGCGCGTGCGACTACTCGGTGGGCCAGCCGTCGGCTTCCTCGCCGGTGCTCAGCGCGGCCTGGATGCCCTCGGCGGCTTCGTTGGTAACCCAACCGCCCCATACGTCGGCGTTGTTGTTCAACCACCACAGGGCCGTTGCCTTGACGTCGGCATCGGGGTTCTGGCCCTGCCAGCGTGCAACTTCCTTGTAGATGTCGATGTTGAAATCCCAATTGCGCAGCATTTCAACTACGTCGGGAGCCTCGCCGGGCAGGTTGGGATTGACCGCGATGAGGATCGTGGCGTCCTGGTAGCCACAGGCTTTGTCGGAGTTCCAGCAAGCATCGCTGTACGCCGGTTCTTCCAGGCGAACCAGGTCCAGGATGAGCGCCGGGTCGTTGGTGCCCCACTGGTAGCCCAGCCAGGGCTCCTCGCGCTCATACGCGCCGTACAGGTCGGCGTTCAGCGCGGCGCCGTCGCCGGGGTTAATGATTTCCACGTGGTCGGAAAGGCCATAGCCCGCAACCTGTGCGGCGTTCACGGTTTCACAGGCCCAGCCGATGATGCAGGATACGAGGCGAGCCTTGTCGCCGGTCTCCGCGGTCTGGAACAGTTCCTTGTACTGTGGGTCTTTCAGGTCTTCCACGCTGTCCAGGTCCGGATACTGCTCTTGCAGGTAGGCCGGAATGACAAAGGCCGACTGCCAGTCCTTGCCTAGGCTCTGGCCTACGGAAAGCACTGCACCCTCCTCCCGAGCTTCGTTCCAGGCTTCGTTCTGGTTGGGCAGCCAGATTTCCATTGTTACGTCGGTGTCGCCATTCTTCAGACCCTGGAACAGGGGCAGCGTCGCGCCGAACTTCACGTCGGTAGGATAGCCGTAGCCCTTCTCGACGATGTACTGGGCGATACGGTTCTGCAGCAAGGCGCTGGACCAGTTCAGGTCGCCGAAAATGATGGTCTCTTTCGGCCCTTCAGGAGCCATAACTTCGACCTCGACGACTTTCTCGACTTCCTTAACCACTTCCTCGGTTACGACCCGCGTAACCTCGACCTGCTCTTGCTCAGTCACTACTCGGGTGACCTCGACCTCAACAGGAGCCGCCTGCTCGGTCACCACGCGGGTAACCTCAATGGTCTGGGGTTCGGCCGGCGCACAAGCGGCTACGGCGAGAACCGTAACCAGGGCCATTGCCATGGCCAGGGCGAATAATCTGTACTTGGTGAACAAAGTGATTCCCTCCCTCAGGGTGAGTTGCCGGGGTTCCCGGCGCTACAGTTTGGTGAGGCTGATTATCCCAACGTTGATTATCGTTGTCAATCCGACGATTGTTGCACGAATCGCATTACATAATGATGCGATTTCGTATCCGCCATGGTCATTGAATGTTACGCCGACCTAGTGCCCGGCGCTCAATGCCTCTTGCCGTCCGCGGGCTACTGCCTGCGTCAGCCGGTCAATCACGATAGCCATGAACACGATGGACAGGCCGGCGATTACGCCGTTGCCCACTTCGTTCTTCTGGATGGCGCGGAGCACGTTGTCGCCCAGGCCGCCCGCCGCCACCATGCTGGCGATGGTTACCATGGCCAGGGCCATCATCGTGGTCTGGTTCACGCCTGCCATTATCGTCGGCAATGCCATTGGAACCTGCACCTTGGTCAACAGCTGCAGCGACGATGCCCCGAATGACCGGGCCGCCTCCACGGTTTCCGGTGAAACCTGCCGTATGCCCAGGTTGGTCAATCGGATGACCGGCGGCACCGCGTAGATGATGGTGGCGAAAATGCCGGCTGGCTTACCCAGCCCGAAGAACAGGATGCCGGGTATCAGGTACACGAAGCTGGGCATCGTCTGCATCCCGTCAAGGATCGGGCGCATAATCCGGTCTGCCGTTTGATTGCGCGCTCCCAGCACTCCCAGCGGCAATCCGATGCCCACCGACAGCGCCACGGCCACCACCATCAACGCGACGGTGTCAATCATCGGCTCCCAGAGGCCCATAAAGCCGATGAACAGAAATGCGAACGCCGTGAAAAACATCATCGCCCAGCGCCCCACCGCGAAAGAGGCTAGGGTCAAGCCAAGCACCAGCGCCGGCCAGGGCAGCCACTTCAAGCCGTCCTCCAGATAGTTCAGGGCGTAGGTGATAGCGGTCTTTATCCCTCCAAACAGCCAGGCCCCTTTCACGGTCACCCACTTGGTCCCGGCGTCAATGGCGTCGCCGGTAACGTCGCGCAGCGACCGGGGAAAGCTGGTGGAGCCGTCGCTGGATGCCACGTAGGTTACCGTGGTGGGATATTCCATCCCCGGACCCCAAATCGCCAGGCTGATGATCATTACGGCGATGACCAGGACTGCGCCGCCCAACCACCAGTATTTGGCCGGCACGTCGCCCAGGGCGAAACGCGGCGTAGGTTCGCCGGATTGCGGTTCGGTGGCAGGCGCAGCAGCGCTGTCCGCCCGGTTTCCGGTTATCGCTGCCATGTGCTTCCCTCCTCAGAATTGCACGCGGGGGTTGGAGAGCGTTTCCGGCCCCCCTACTCTGCGGCCAGGGCCGCGTTCTCCGCCGCGTTGGCCTCGTAGTCGGTGTTGGGGCTGGAGGTTTCGGCGATGGCCTCGGCCAGCGCGCTCCGGTGCACTTCTCCAACCAGTGTGTTGTCGTCATCAATGACGGGCACCGGCCAATCGCTGCCCATGGCCAGGGGTATCAGTTCGTCAAAGGTGGTTGCCGGGCTGACGGCGCCGTATTCCCGGTCAACGTACTCCCAGGCCTCGTCCAACCGCCGCACTCCGGCGCGCAGAGCCCGTTCCGCGTTGGCGATGGTCAGCAATCCCAGGTAGTGTTCCCGCATATCCACCACCCAGGCGGCGTCGCCGTCCCCGTTGCCGATGGTGTGCAGGGCGGCCCGGGGCCCTTGATGCCCCATCACGGTGGCCTTCGGCGTTACCATAACCTTGCTGGCCGTTAGCACGCTTTCCAGCCGCACGTCCTGGGTGAAGTCGCCCACGTATTCGTCCTCGGGGCGGAGCACGATGTCCTCCGGCGAGCCGATTTGCGCCACCTGCCCGTCGTGCATGATGGCGATGCGGTCGCCCAGTTTGAGGGCTTCATTGAGGTCGTGGGTGATGAACACGATGGTCTTGTGAAGCTCGGTTTGCAGCCGCAGCAGTTCATCCTGCATCTGCCGGCGAATCAGCGGGTCCAGGCCGCTGAAGGGCTCGTCCATCAGCATGATGTCCGTGTCAACGGCCAGGGCGCGGGCCAGGCCGACCCGCTGCTGCATCCCGCCGGACAGTTGCCGGGGGTAAGCGTCTTCCCACCCGGCCAGGCCCACCAGTTCCAGCACGTCCCGGACCCGTGTGTTGCGCTCCTCTTTGGTCACGCCCTGCACTTCCAGTCCCCAACCGGCGTTTTCCAGCACGTTGCGGTGAGGCTGCAGGCCGTAGTGCTGGAAGACCATCGCGATTTTGCCCCGGCGAAACTCCATCAATTCCTTGTCCGACATCTGCGTGATGTTTTCACCGTCGATGACCACCGAGCCGGCGGTGGGTTCAATCAGGCGTATCAGGCAGCGCACCATCGTTGACTTGCCGCTGCCGGACAGCCCCATAATCACGAAGGTCTCGCCCCGGTTCACGCTGAAGGAAACGTCCTGCAACCCCACCACGTTGCCGAATTCGCTCTGGAAGAAAGGCTTGTCCTTGTCGGCATACTCAGGTAGCAAAACCCGTTCTGGGTTCCTGCCGAAAACCTTCCAAATCGAGCTGACCTCGATGAACGGCCGGTCGTCTTCCCTCGAACTCCCGTCCAATAAACTCCCGTTGCCTTCGGTTGTTTCGTCAGCGGCGACCATGGTTAAACTCCTCCGTTGGCGGGGCAAACCCGTTTGAGTCGCCCGCTACTGGAGGTTCACCGTAGGCCGGGCACAATCGTTTTGTCAACCCTGCCAGTATTCCGAGAAAATTGTGAAACTGCCGTTGTGATTGAACAGCGGCTGAAATTCGTTGTATAAGCGACGATTTCCGTAATCGCGCGATTGACATCGTAGCTCCGTTTTCCCGACCCCTCCCATTCATCTCACATGGACCTTGCGACCGTCCATCAACTTGGAGGTGCTATCTTGGATTGGACAATGACGATCGCATTCCTAGTGGTATTGCTGATGCTGATATTGGCGTTGGTGCACATCAGCATCCTAGTAGTACAGCTATCGACAATAGAGCACCTATACCGACAGGCCATAGCGCGTTTACACACCTGCGGGTGCGATATGCCCCTACCGCAGCCACCAGCAAAGACGCCGTTCCTACGAAGGCTAAAGCAAGCTTTTTTGGAAAGTGGACTCCCAAAGGAATGAGCTCGCAGTAGTCGTCTTTCCATCGTTCCCAATCGATTCCCTCCGTTAGGCTATTCGTGCGAGGTACGCACTCAGCCCACAGAAAAATCGCCCCTGCCGCCACCAGGGTTACAACAGTAATTACGACCAGGATTCTCTGATTCATAATGGCACTGGAGGGCCGCGCATAGGAACTTGTTTGTGTGGCCACTCGCCAGGATATGTCCGAGGCAATTCGGTAGTCAACAACGGATGCAGTTACGGTGCCGCTGCTAACCCACCCGCATACGCCGCATCTTGGCGTAGTCGTTGGCTTTGAGATGGGCCAGCACAGTCGCCAAGTAGGACAAGCGGGATATCTTCACGTGCAGGCTGACCTTTTCGATCTCCAAGCACTGGTGCTGGTCCAGCAGGCGCGAGTGCTTGCCGCTGCGGAAATACCGCTCGATTGCCGGTCGCATCTTGTAAATCCGATTCCACTCATCGGTGAACCGGGGCAGGATTCCGACGATGCGTAGCAGCCTCCCCTCCGGTTTCTCCCACACCTCAGAGTCGCAGTAGCGCGACCAATCCATCTTATGCTTAAGGGCACATCCCTGCCCGGGGCAGCGGAACAGGTGGCCTTGTTCGGGGTCTGTCCTGACGTACTCCATGGGTTTCCCGCCCAAGCAGGTGGGACGACCGTCAGCAGTGTAGATACCGTCGAACAGTCTGCTCCCATCCTCGTCCTTGCGTGGGCGGGGCACGGCGACGACGGGAACGATGCCGAGGTTAACCAAGTGCTTTAGCCGTTCCAGCCCTGCATAGGCTTTATCGGCGACGAGGTACTGGATTGACATCCAAGAATGAAGACGTTGGACTTCCGCCAGGACCTTAGGCAGCTGAGGCCCGTCTCCTGCGTTGGCCGGCAGGACGATTCCGCCCAACGGGAGTCCGTAGTATGTGTCCGCAACCTCGTGCACCTTATAGCCGTAGAACAGCTCAACATCTTTGCTGGTTTCGCTCTTATTCTTGGGAGTTCGGTATCCCCACGTGGCATCCGAGTCTGCCGGCCGGTGCCGTCGCGGGTTGCCGTAGGCCTCTACATCGGTGGAGTCCATGGCGACGTACTTGCCCAGCACGGGAGCGTCGGCCGGGACAATTCCCGCGGCTTGGAGGCGCCCCAGCTCGGTCCCAACTTCGACCACTACTTCGGCGTAAATCTCGTCGATATCATTCTGGTGTGCGGAAAGCAATTTCTTGAAGCGCGAGTAGGCACTCTCTGATGGTGCCTGATTCAAGCCGCACAGTGCGAGCCATTTGGGGTTGGCGTCCAGTTCGGCCAAGAACCGGTTGGCATATCGGATGTTCAGGACGTGCTGTAAGCAGTGTGCGCTAAGTTTGGCCATCGCACCGTATCCCTTTCGCCCGTCTGTCCGGTGGGCATTGTCTAGAGTGGCAACCAAGGTACCAGCGCGCCGCTGCACCGATCCGACGACGACGGCCAGAAAGCCATCGCCGCTCTTCGGCGAGGGCGAAGATGGCGATTGGCCGGAATACCGGCATGAATCGGCAAGGCCAATGCCTTGCGCATCGCGGCCGGCTGATATATCATCCGTGAGTACCACGGAGCTGACCTCTGCTAAGGGTGCGCTGTGGGAACCGACCGTTGGGGAATGCCATCCCTAACGGTCTTTTTCCTGTTGACGTTGCTAGAACAAATGTATCATTTATCTCGGGCCCGTGTGCTTGATGATTGTGACGTGGTCTCCAGAACTGAATGGATTGCCACTGCGGCGAGTGGCAATCCCCCTCAATATTGCCCGGCGGTTCTGTCCAATTTCTGCGGGGTATGATATAATCGCTGGCACATAAAACGCAAA
>VXTR01000040.1 GCA_009837355.1 Chloroflexota bacterium
CCCCCCCCCCCCCCCCCCCCCCCCCCCCCCCCCCCCCCCCCCCCCCCCCCGAAATGGCTACAACGGAGTTGCGGCTAAAGACCGCTGCGCCGGCAGCCGCGCCATCAAGAGCAACGCAATGTTGACGAGTCAAGGGCATCAGGGTCTCTCCCGTCCTCCTGCTGGGTAAAAAGTAAAAGGCGCCAACTATCGTACGACACCTTATATTTCCCTTACGTCACCATTGCTATGTATTTCTATGACTTATTGGCACTTTTCCAATTTGCCAGTACTATTGCTGCCGCCAAGGCAGGTTGTCGCGGCGCGAAGGCGACCCTCATTGGCGCCTCGCGTCCCTTCGAGGCGCTGAGTTGGACCTGCCCGACGAGCGAGACCAACGGATTCGGGAACTGGAGGAGTGCCTGGCCCTACTCAGCCGGGCGAGCCTCCGGGTCAACGAGAGCCTGGACTTCGTCCCGAGTGGGCTACTGGATGCCCGTGGGGGAGACGCTGGCAGAAAGCCGGAAGCCTAGGATTGAATGAATGCTCCCTGATATTGAAACCTGATGGTCTGCCCTCCTCAGGTCTGACCAGCCTGAAGAAAACGCCCTCGCCGACACGGCGGGGGCTCGCAATTTATCCGACGAGTGGCGCAGACCCAATGGACGGGTACTCCGCTATTTTGAACCTGATGTGAAAGGTTCTTGATTTTGTCCAGTTGGTATGATCAGGCCAACTCTCGCTAACGGCTTGATGCAAGCGGCGGAGATGTCTTGGACCACGTGTGCTTCCACAGTGGCAAACATACTTGGGCTGAGCGCAGCCCCGTCATAGGCGAGAACCGCCATTGTGGTCAGAATCGTCTTTGCGAGGGAATACGCTTCCGAATATTAATTGGGCAGGTCCTGCCGGTATCTGGTCCGCAAAGTGAGGCACCAGACGTGCTTCCGAGATTGATTGGGCCCTTCGCCAACTAAAGGGAAACCGAGTCAAGGTCAAAAGATGGTTTGGCCGAACCCGCCGAGTCTCAGTAATGTCCCGCAATAGGACGGATCCGGCGACAAGGACTTTGTTCAAGTCACAGGACTGGACCGCTTCGGAATTCCCTGGTTAGTTGTGCCAGCAAGAAAAAAATGTTTTCGACCGAATTGGTTGCCTTCACGACGCCCTGTCCACCGCCTTCTTCCACTCCGGCTTCGTGATATCTCGTCCTGATTCCCCGCATCAGGCTTCGTCTGTCTCCCATTAGCTGTTCAGCGAAAGACCAGGTGTCTTCGTCGCTGTCTTCCATCGCCTCCAGAAAGACAAGAAAGGCACCGTCAAGGCCCTCAATCAGGGAGATACGCAAGTCACCTAAGGGCGAGTCTTCCGGAAGTTCCTGGAGTGATTCGCAGAGATCTGAGAATTGCTCTTCCAGCCAGGTAACCAGCTTCTGACGGCTCAGTACTGAGTTTCGGCGCTCGACGCTGCGATTGGGATGCCGTAGCTCAAGTTCAGCGAGAAATTCGCCGATCCGGGCATTGAGTTCCTTCGTCGACTGGCGTATCCCGCCAGAATCCTTCCTAGTTCTGGCGATTTCAAGATAACCAGAAAGCATACCGAGAACTCGCTTTTGCTCGAGGTAGGCCAAGTCAAGGGACGTTCCAGCATCGTCCAGCGTCCGGTCGTGGATGTACATGGGTCTCGACATTTGCTCCCCCTCACTGGCTTGCCAGAAGCGAGAGAACAGCTTAACCGTCCAATCCGGGGCGGCCAGAGCGACGATACGGGAGGGCGTTCCGTAGAGGATAACGACCAGCGCTATCCCCGACGCCAAGCCGAGGCCGGAGGAATGAATCCCTGCTTTCACCAGAGGTATATCAAAGTACAACTCGACATAGAGTAGCGGAACCAAAATCACTGCCGGGAAGAGTGTCTGCACCGCCGAGAACATTGCAATCTGCCGGGCAGTGCCCTTTACCTGCAATGCAATCGTCATAATGCTGAACCCGAGGCCGATGTAGGCGCCATAGACAAACATCAGTATCTGCTCGAATTCCACTAGGCCCGCCGCGGCCATGACGATACCAAACGCCATGACGGGGAGACCGGCTTGCACGATGAAGGTGAGGACCGCGCCGATGAGCAGGGCCAACAGCAGAGACCGGGTCGAAAATTCCAACGCTTCCTGAAACCACGATTGGTCCGCCAACGGTGCAGCAGACTCTTTGATCAGTATCAAACCGAACACCACAGACGCTACTCCGAACAGCAGGGTGCCGGTCTCCCGATAGCTCACCTTTCTTGTGCGGAAGATTACTACCCCCGCCGCCCCGAGGACGTAGAGAGCCAGCGCCCTGATATCGAAGGCCACTACCAAAATCAGGAACGCGACACCCAATTGCGCTCCCATAGTAAGCAGAAAGCCCTGACGCGCCGAAATGAGGTCTCCTCTCAGCATACTGACGGTGATGGAGGTCACCGCCACCGTGCTCTGCGTAACTGCCCCAGCCAGCACGCCGCAGCCAAACCCCGCGAAGCGGTTGCCGGTCAACCTGCTCACCAGAATCCGGATCCTGGGGCCTGCTACCGTCTTCGTGGTTTCAGACAACAACCACATGCCAAAGAAGAGCAGCCCAATTCCCCCGACCATGCCACTGAATGTTGCAAACATTTAAACGCAACCCTCTGAAACAAAATAAAGCGTTTTCGGGAATACGACCCAGACTGTTCTACACGAAAATGTCATGCGTTACCCGTTTTTCGTGCAGGACAGCTTCCGGTGCTCCTACAGGATGCTCAGTAATTCCCGAGTGGCCAACGGCATCCGCCGCATGTAGGCCCGTGCCCGCCCGGCCGTAATGCCTCCATGGCAGAAGTGTCTATGGCGCCGCTCCGCTCCGCCTTCTCGCCAACGGACGCCGGCCGCTTCATTATGAACAGCCGGCGAAAGTCGTCCACGCCCAGGGTCCGCATCAACTGCCGCCTGACTTTGGGGGCAGGGATGCGCATGCCGTTCATCAGCAGGGAAAGGTGGCCGGGCGAAATGCCCGCCAGCCGGGCCAGTTGGTTCTGGGAGATGTCGAGCCGGTCCAGAAACTCCCACACGGCGACGGGGTTGAGCCATACCCGGGGCGCGGAGGAGCCGGTCTTCATATTGCAGGTCTCTCCTTTGACGCGGGCCCTGCCGGGCTTGGTCCCCCATGTGGATGTGCTGAAGCCCTGGAACGCCTCCTTCCGGAACAACTGAGAGCCTGCAGTCGGCGCCCCTTTCGTGGGCGGCGCGGAACGGAAGCCCTGGCGGCTTGTATCTGTGAACTCCCTTTTTTTGTTTAACCCTTTTCCGCATACCAGCTGACAGTTCACTTTGCGGTTGCAGCAGTGCCAGACCGGTATGGAACAGGTGAGCGTCCGTGTCTGCGCCGCCGCCGGTCAGCGACTTAGAGACTAACCGGTGGCGGCTCGGTGGAGCGAGTGCTGCGGGCCCTCAGTGGGTCATGCGTAGCTACTCCACGACCCAGATGCCAGACCTGAGGTTTAGGCCGAAGGGACTGCCGGGGTTGTCTGACAGGTCCAACTTTCTAAGTTGGGGCAGGTCGTTGAACATCTCCGCAGACAATGTGGTCAGGTCGTTTTGACTCAGGTTCAACTCCTGTAGATTGTTGAGGCCGGAGAACACACTGTGGGACAGCGTGGCGAGACCACTGTTGCTCAGGTCCAGCTCTTGCAGGTTGGTCAGGCCGTCAAAGTAGCCGGCAGACAGTTCCGACAGGCGGCTAAAGCGCAGGTCCAGCGATTCCAGGCTGGACAGGTCGTCGAATATTTCCTCCGTCAACTCGGTCAGGTAGTTGTGGGACAGGTCTAGCGATTGCAGGCTGGACAAGCCATCGAACACGTCCTCCGGCAACTCGGTCAGGTCGTTACTTTCCAGCATCAGGGTTTGCAGGCTGGACAAGCCGTCGAACGCATCCTCGGGTAGCGTCCTCAGGCCGTTATGGCCCAAGTCCAGGGTTTGCAGGCTGGAGAGGCCGTCGAACAGGTCTTCGGGCAGCGCGGTCACGTCGATACCTTCAAGGTGCCATGTTTTCCAGGTGTACCCGCGGTGAAACACGTCCGCTAGGTTCAGGGTTTGCAGGCTGGAGAGGCCGTTAAACACGTCCTCAGGCAGTGCAGTCGTCAGTTCGTTGTCGTCCAGTATCAGGGTTTGCAGGTTGGACAACCCGTCGAACACATCCTCGGGCAGCGCCGTCAGGTCGTTATAGCCCAAGTCCAGGGTTTGCAGGTTGGACAACCCGTGGAACGCATCCTCGGGCAGCGCGGTTAGCTCGCCATAGCGCAAGTCCAGGGTTTGCAGATTGGACAGGCCATCAAATGCGTCCTCGGGTAATGTGGTCAAAAGCTCGTTACTTCCCAAGTTCAATGTTTGCAAGCTGGACAGGCCGTCGAATACGTCAGGCAACTCCGCCAGATCGTTCCCGTGCAAGTTCAGGATCTGCAGGCTGGACAGGTCGTCGAAGACTCCGGCAGGCAGCGTGCTCAGTTCGTTGTCTTCCAGTATCAGGGTTTGCAGGCTGGACAGGCCGTCAAACACGTCCTCAGGCAGTGCGGTCAGACTGGTTACTTCAAGATTGAGGGTTTGCAGGCTGGACAGGCCGTCGAAGACGCCGTCAGGCAGCGTGCGCAGCCTATTGCCAGCGAGGTCAAGCTCTCTAAGGTTGGACAGATCGGCGAACACGTCCTCCGGTAGTGCCGTCAGTCCTTCGCGTCCGCCAAAAGGACCATGCCAAATTGACATTTGCAACTCTTGCAGACTGTGCAAGTCATTAAATATGTCCTCCGGCAGCGTGGTCAGCTGGTGATCAAGAAAGTACAACCCTTCAAGGTTATACAAACCATCGAAATCCCCGGACTTCAAGGATGTCAACTCTTCTAGATCCCCCCAGCGAATCTTGTCAATTTCGGCCAAATCAGCGGCGGTAATGTCAGCGCACTCCTTGCGGACATACTTCGCCAGGATTTCGCGCACTTCCGGTGTTCGGTAGCAGACGGGAGTTATGGTCGGAGTCCTCGGCGCCGCGTCCGCTGACACCACTATCGGGAGCCACGCGGTAGGGCCGCAGCCGGCTTCGTTGCAGGCCCGCAGTTGCATTACCCATTGGCCGTAGCCTGACACGGTGACGGTTGCTTCGGTTTCCGAGACTGTGTTGGCATCGCCGGTCTCGAACTCCTCACCCGATTGACGCCAGGCCAGCTTGTAGGAGGTCGCACCCTCCAGGGCGTCCCACGTCGCCGACAGGTCCAGACTGCCCGGCGCTCCGCTGATGGCGAAGTTGGCTGGGGCGACTGGAATGCTTGCTTTGGCGGCATCCATTGAGGCCAGTTCGGCGGCCACCGGGTCCCAGCGGGCGGCCTGGTGCTGGTTGGCGTATCCGTGGGCCTCGGCCCAGGTCATGTCGGCCAGGGCGCCCAAGGCCTGCAGCGTGCGCATCCACCGCAGCACGTGCGGGAACCCTTTCCCGGTCTCCCGGGCATAGCCCTGAACGTCGTCAATCACTTGCGCGTCCGGCTGGTAGTCGCCCGGCGCGTTCTCCAGCTTCCGCAGGTCCTCGGCCACCGGCGCCCACCGCGGCAAGCCTCCGTCGGCATAGCCCTGAGCCTCGGCGGCGGTCATCTGCGCCAGGGCGCCCAGGGTCTTCAGCAGCCGCAACCAGCGCGACACGTGGTCGTAGCCGCTTTCCGTGTCCCGGGCGTAATTCCAGGCGTCGGCAATCAGGGGCGGCGAAGTCCTGGTGCGATTCTCCACCTCCGTGGCGGCAAAGGCCGCCACCGGGTTGCCGGCCAGGTCCTGGAGTTTCGCCCCGCTCTGGGGCGGCTCGTACCGCACCGCCACTTCATGGCCGACCGCCACCTTCCCGGCCAGGGTCAGCATCACCGTATGACCGTTTATCCATATCGGAACCGGGTCCCACAACGCCGGCACCGGCCTCCCGCCCTTTCGCCAGGAATAAGAGCGGAAGCTCACCGGCACGCCGTTCACCGTCACGGAAAAGGCCTCCGGAGCCGGCTCCGCGTTGGGGTCCAACTGCTCGTCGAAGGTCAGCGTCACCACCGCGCCTTTGGAGTCCACTACGGACACCAACTGCCCGGCCCCTTCCACCGCCGCCGCGGACAGCGTCGGCGCCCTGCCGTCCGACATGATGTTGGTCACCGGATGATTCGTAAGGTTGTCCGCGTACAGGTAGCCGCAGCATCGGTGACCGAAGCTGTGGATCGAATCCCACCAGTCCGCGGTGTAACTCACCGTGACCGTGTCGCTGGCGCTCACCGCCTGTTTGAGGGTCAGGATGACCGTGCTGGTGCTCACCGAGACCGGCCTGTTCGCCGCCAGGCTCACCGTCTCCCCGTTCACCGTCACGGCGAAGCGGCTGACGTCCGGCACGGATCTCGTGTTCCAGTCCAGGTGCACGTCGTTGTTGTAGGCCAGGGTCAGCGTCGCGCCCTTGATGGTGGCGCTGATGAGCGCCATGCGCGGCGCTCCGGGGTCGATCGCCGGGGTTTCGTTCGTCACGTCCTCGCCGGAGAAGGCCCCCGCCGGGTTGCCGGCCAGGTCTCGGACCGGGTCGTCCTCCGGCGGCGCGTAGGCCACCGTCACCGTGTGCCCGCCGTGGACCGCCTCGGCCAAGCCTACCGTGACCACTGCGCCCTCCACCCTGGCCGTGGCCGTCCCGGCGATGCTCCGCGCCTCGCCGCCCCCCAGCCGCGCCGACACCGTGAACGCGCTCCCCGACGGAGTCGATTCGGCGTCCAACTCCTCGTTGAAGGTCACCTTCAGCGTTGCCCCGGACACCTTCGCCGCGGCGAAGGCCGGCCCGGATACGTCCAGCGCGACGGGCTGCCCGGTGAAGCCGGGCGCGCGGGTGCCGTCGTCTCCGCCGGCCAGCCGCAAGGGCGTGCGGTAGTCGTCGGCGTAATCCACCGTCACCCTCTGCCCCTCCGCCAGTTCCGACGCCAGCGCCAGCCGCACCACCTTGCCCTTCACCGACACGTCGCTCACCGCGACGGTCCCCTGAGACCCGTCCCCGTTGACCATGTGCGCCGTGAACTGCTCGGGTTTGGGCGCCGGGTCACTCTCCACTTCCCAGTCGGAGGTCAGCGCGATGGCCTCCCGGCTGGCCGTAGCCCTCACCACCTCGGGATAGCACTCCCACCGGATGAGGAAGGGCGCGTCCAGGGAGACCGACAGTCCCTCCGGGTCGGTGGCCGTCACCGTGGCGGGAACCACCGGACAGTTCATCAGCGGCGGGTCGAGGGCCTTCCAGTCGGCCGCCGCCTCCGCACGGAACCACACCCGGGTCAGCATTCCGTCCTCCCGGGGCTTGTCCTCCTGGACCGGAACGTCCTCATCACGGACCACTTCGAGCAATTCCACCAGGTGGCTCTGGTCGCCGGGTATAGCGACCGAGTAGGTCAACTCGTCGCCGTCCGGGTCGGAGAAGACGCCGTGGAAGGGCTTGCTGACCAGGACGCCCCGGGGCGCGTTGTTGATTCCGGTGAAGTCATAGTAGTGCCCGGCCTCGGTATTTACCACCGGGGCCCGGTTGGGCGGCGTGGCCGCCGCTTCCAGCTTACTCAACTCGGCGGCCACCGGGTTCCAGCGCTCCGCCGTGTACTGGTCGGCGTAGCCCTGGGCCTCGGCAGAGGTCATGTCGGAAACCTCGCCGAAGGTCTTCAGCACCCGCAGCCAGCGCAGCACGTGGGCGAACCCGTTGCCCGTCTCCCGGGCGTAGTCCCACACGTCGGCGGTCACCTGCTGGTCGGGCTCGTAGCCGTCGTCGGCCTCCAGCCGCTCCAGCTCCGCCACCACCGGGTCCCACCGCTCCGCCGTGTACTGCTCGGCGTAGCCCTGGGCCTCGGCGGCCGTCATGTCTTCGATAGCGCCGAAGGTATGCAGCGCCCGCAGCCAGCGCAGCACGTGGGCGAACCCGTTATCCGTTTCCCGGGCATAGCCCCAGACGTCAGATACCACTTGCTCGTCGGGTTGGTACCCGTCCTGGGCGCCGGCGGGGCCGGTTCCCGCCCAGATCACCACCGTGGCGGCGATGAGGAGGAGCAGGGCAGCCAAGCCGGGCAGCGACCACGGGCGCAGAAGCGGGGAGGGAATGGAGAGCCTCATGACGTCACCTCCCGCAGGCGGTGGGCGCAAAGATCCGCGAACTCGGGTTTAGGG
>VXTR01000002.1 GCA_009837355.1 Chloroflexota bacterium
ATGGACCCTGCAATCACCGCTATTTCCGCTTGACATCAAAGACAGTTGCTTCTCCTTGATGCCCAACTGCTGAGCCTGAGCCCTTAGTTGCCCCTCGCGCGCATCTGCGTTTGCTATCAAGTTGGTGAGTTCCTGACTATTTACATTACGGGCAAGGCCCTTTCGCAGGAACGTACGTTTGCTTCGGTTTTCTTCCACTTGAACGTTCAAGGTCCGAATGGCTCTCTCTACTGGATCTATGCTGGGGTCTAGCATCCAGATGCACATTGAGCACGACTCAAGAATATTTCTTAAACAAGTCCAGGGCGAAAATGAGAGGATAGACTCTGCGAGTGACCGGTCAAGCACCAAAGCGTAATCACATGCCACCACAAGAGCGCGTGACCCTTTGTCGTAGGCTTCTTGAAGCACCGAAGGGTCTGCAAATCGAAGTAGCTCACCTGATGCCACGGCGTTTGCCGATGGAATGCCTCTGTACCTGTCCATTGCTGCATTGGATTCCTGTGCCAAGGAGGCTAACGACTCTGATGCCTTGTGAATCTCTCGCCAGAGTTCGGTTTCCGATCTCATCCAACTCCCCTATCCTCTTTAGCTGCCTTCGTTCTGGCGGGAGCGCAGCCGTTGTCGGCGCTGCTCCCGGCGCAGTTCCCGGTCTTCCATGTACAGGCGGAGGGCCTCGCGCACCAACTCACTCATGTCGCGTCCCTCTTCCTCCTTCACCCGCTGCACCTCCTGGTACATCTCCGGGGGCAGCGAAAAGGTGATGGTCCTGGAAATCCTGCGTGGGGGCATGGTCTCTGCCTGACCTGCTGCGGTATTGTCTTGTCTTACTATTATCCTTCATCTTCACCCCGCCGTCAATTGCGCCCGGTCAGTCAGCGCGGCGTTCCAACCCCTTACACGGACCCGCATCGCTAGGTGATCAGCCACCAGGCCACCAGGACGGTGAGCGCCAGCAAGACCACCAGCACGGCGACGGCGATGCCTAGCCGGGCAACCCAGCGCCTGGCTCTTTGGTGGCCGTTCTGTTCCCGCACCAACACTTCTTCCAGCTTGCGGTACTCGTCTAAGGCGGTGTCCGTCTCCGCCCGGGCCCGGTCTCGCTCCTGCTCCAACCGGTCCGCCTCCTCGGCCAGTTCCCCCACCGTCCGCTCCAGTCGTTCCACTCTGGCCCTGGACTGGCGCAGCAGCTCCCGGTCGCTGGGGTAACGGGGTCCGGGCAGCTTCACGTACACCCGCCGGCCTTCTCTTCCTACCTCCACCTCGCCCTTGCGGATCATCCGGTCCAGGGTCGATAGCGATACCTCCAACTCCCGCGCCGCCTCCCCCTTGTCCACCCAGTGGACGTCGTCTTTGACCTTATCTGACATGTAAATCACCTCGTAAACGGCGATGCGTCAGGCGATTGCACTCTTGCCAAAATCACCCTCGTTGTTTTAGCGCCGTTTCTCACACTTGCAAGAATGCAATTATTGATTGGTCAAGGGGCATTGCAGCCCGTTTCGTACCTGAAACCAGGGGACAATGATACGTCGCGGCCTCCCGGCCAACCTCTGAAATCACCCCCGGAGGACAGTTTGCGCCCCCGGACAACAGAGCGGGTAGAAGATACCGTATCAGCATGTTTGCTGTGTCTCCCGCTGATGCATTCGGCGGCGCAGTTTGTCCCACTCGTATGCCCCCAACTCGCACAGCGCCAGCGGCGCACGTTCCGGTTCCCACAGGGGACGCCAGGACCGGCCCAGCAGCCCCCTATAGGACAGAAGCTCCCTACTGGACACCAGGATGGGCAGCGTCATCGCCGGCATCCGGGACGCGGTGCTGGCGTAGGTCTCCGCCACCTCCTCGGTGTCCACCACGAACAGCGTGGTCGGGAAGGGCGGCTGGTCATCCCGGGGCGCGTCGGAGCGGTAGTAGCGGATGTAGGGTCGCAGACGGGCGGCCACTCCCCTGGGGTGGCGGGCGCGCAGCTCGTGCTCGAGGTAGAAGGGCACGTGCAGGGCGTTGACCAGCAGGTGTCCCACGGCGTCGGGCGCGATGGCGTCCTCGCCCCGGTTGAAGGCCCGGTCGGAGCGGGCGGTGGGTATGGACCATTGCAGCTCGCTGGCGTCTTCAGTCCTCGCTTCGGCGGCAAGCTCCGACAGGAACCAGGTGATGCCGTCGGCGTGGCCGGTCTGGCGCTGCCAGGTGAGGATGCGGTGTCCCAGGGGGCGGGGCTGTCCGTGATTGTCGGCGGCTTCCTCCGTGCTCCATGCGGCCATGGTGGTGGATAGCTGGGCCCGGTCCCGGCGGGTGATGTACCCGATGCCCCGGTCGGACAGGGTGTAGCGCACGTCGCTCCGCCTACCGTGCTGTTCCACCAGGCCCCAGGTCTGCGTCAGGCTGCGGGTCATCTGGCTGACCCTTCCGTCGGAGACGCCCAGCCAGCGGGCCAGGTGCTCCCGGGGTATCATGGGATGGTCGGTGATCAGGTCCAGGGCGCGTTTTGCCGCAGGGCTTATGCCGAAGGCCGGGGCAGCGTTGACCATCCGTTCCGGGTCGGGCAGGGACGCCCGCTTGCGCTCCGGCGCCTCCGGGTGAAACCGTCCGCCGGGTTCGGCCTGGGAGACCACCTGCTCCAGGGTGCGGTACATCCTGCCAATCACCCAGTTGGATGAAATCCAGGTCAGGCGGTCCCACTCTTCCAGGGTCTCCCGGCGCTCGACGCCCACGAAATAATCCCGGAGATCCGCGTTGAGGCAGAACTCGTCGGTGAGCCGCTGCTCCCAGGGGCTGGGAACCAGCACCAGCACCACGGAGGGACGGCGGGCGTAGTGGTACTCGGCGATGGCCCGCAGCCGGTCGTAGAGGGAGCGGCGCCGCAGCGCCAGTCCCTGGCGCACCACGCCGAAACTGCGGCCATTGTGAAGGGTGATCACCGCGTCGAAACGGCCCCGGCGCTGGAACTCCACCTGGGTTTCCAGGCCGTCCACGCCCGGGGACAGCGTTGCCGCCAGGCGGTATACGGAAGCAACCGCGTCCATCCGGCGTATGAGCAATGCCAGCCACTGCCGGGACGCGGGATAGGTCCGCACGAAGTCCGATGGCGCGTCGTAGCCGAGGACATCGGCGGCCTCGGCGACGCCGTTCTTCGTGAGGTAGTAGCGGTGGCTGGAGGGCAGGTGGGCCGTGCCGTGGCTCACCCGCTGCGCCAGGCCGTCTCTCAGCAGTGCGGACAGGGCGCGGTGCACCGTCGCCAGCGGTTCGCCCAGGACCAGGGCCAGTTCCCCCGCGTCGATGAATGACAGCCGGGCCAAGGCGTCCAGGATGCGCTCTCGTGAGAAGGCCATGCCTCCAGCGTAACAGCCGGAAGTCGTCGCCGTCAGTGGGCAACTGTCAGTACCGACTCGGCTCACAGGAACCCCAACGTGTCCTCCTGGGTCGCCGCCAGTGGCCTGGCACCGGCGGCTCGCCGCTGTACCCGGCGGATGGCGGTCACGGCCCACTCCGCCACCGCGGCGGCGCCGGGGTGGTCGCTCACGGCTTTGATCACCGCTCAGGGCAGGGACCGGCCCAGGTGTCCCCGTTCCAGGAAGCGCCACAGGAGTGGCGGGGCACGCCGAAATGCTGGGCGGCCTGGGGCCTGCCGTGCCATAGGGCGTATGTCCGCACGTGGTCGCGGATGGCGTCGTTGAGGGTCGGTCCGTCTGCGGCGGCGTGCTCGGTCGGCGCCGGCGGTTCCGGCTGTTTGGTTGGCATTGGCGTTCCTCCTTGAGCGCGGTTCAACATTCCATTGTCCAGGAGAAATCATTCGCTCGGAATGCCTTGTAAGGAATGGTATTGCAAGCAATTTTGTGGTATGTACGGGGACGTGAGAAGATCGCATCCTGAGCGTCTTTGGCAACGCCTCGCAAACAAGGAGTGCTTGGTTTAGGAAGTGGAGCTAACAGAATATGTCCAGACGTAAACGCGCAAGCAAGCAGAGCCAAGCTGTGTGCTCCGAAATATACGATGAAATAGCCAAAGCTCGGCAGGACCGAGATTTGTCGAACATAGTCTTCGCTTTTCCAAGGGTGATGACCGCCGGAAAGTGGCAAGATTCAGGAGCATCGGTGGTTGCCGCGATAATCAAAAGACGGAAGATGCCCCAATCCTACGGCGAACCTCGCGCGTTCACCATCACCTTGGACGGCGTGGCAGCAGTAGAAGTGCCGGTGGACCATGAGTGGATGAAGAAGTTCCGAGACAAGGGGTGCTTGACGGTCTACAAATTCAAGCCTGACGCCAGGGTGAAAGTCCCTGGAGACATTGCAGATGCCTTGGACTCGCATACCGTCGCCATCGTGGACATACCGGCATTCCACTTGGGAATGACATGGAACTGGCCGGCAATAGAAGCGCTCCAGGCGACGGCGAAGAGAGTTGGCGAGGAACGGGCGAAGCAGCGGATAGCGGGTTGAATCGGCGCTGCCATCCACCGGTTGGGTCCTGTCAAGACGTATGAATTGAAAAGCGGGACCTGGGTTAGACCGGCGTACCCTGTCCCCTTGCTTTTTCCGGGCATGTCCTGAAACTGGGAAAGGGTCCGTTCAGGTCAAGGGGGTTCCGGCGATGGCGCTAAAACCTTGCTCCTATTGTGGTGAGGATGTCGAAGAGGGCACCACAGTATGCCCACATTGCCATACGTTCGGGCCATTTGAGCGTTCGGTACCGGAGGCACCAGACGATGCTCTCTCGGAGTCGTCGGTCGATCACGATTCTCATGTAGGAAAAGCTAGAGGAGGATGGTTCAAAGGTCTGCTTAAGGAGGTGGGCTGCCAATATGCCGTCGGCTGCGGCGGCTTCCTCGCCGCAATATTGATTGGGATCGTTATCGCACTTATTGCCTCCATGTGTGGCGACGGCAGGTCGGGGAAAATCGACTGTCAAGAACTTCACGATTGGGCGATGGAACCCGCGGATTGGGAAGATACGGACACCGGACAGCTGCTCGATGGATTTCGGATTCTTGAAATCATCCCCGACCCGGACGCGAATACTACCGCTGAGCATGGGATATTCTGCCAAGCCGTAGCACAGACGACTGAAGGGAAGTACTTGATCTGGTACGAGTTAGAGGACGATGGCACGGTCTCCATTATTACAGAGCCGTCGCCTTGACGGGGCCTCTTACCTTACAGGCGGCGTAAGCCGGGTGCGCTTGATGCCCGCACGGGGCCGACCAGGGCCATAATGTAGTCAACAACATCATAGAGGCAGGATTAACATCATTTGCGGATGCTTGCTCAAGAAATGCGTTCACCACGTCGATTCGCTCCTGTCGGTGACGAACCAGGGACGCACAAGCCGTCTCGGTCATCAACGCCGTCCCGATGGACATCCCGCCCGTGATGGTACTGGGCTTTTGGTGCGCCTGCCGGCGGCTTTGACAAGACCGGAGCGGCGGTCCGGCGGCACCCTATTGGAAACCCCTGACGTGTCAGACTACAATCATCGCTGGCGGTTTCCCGCAGTGGGTGCCCTGAAAGGAGAAATGAAAAGATTGCAGAATACAATCCCAGGTCATTTCCCACGGGGATCGGGGTCTATTTGGCGGCAGCGAGGAGATTTCCGGCCAGTGAATTTACTGCGCCTCTATAATCACGATATTGCAGGGATTGCAGTGCGAAGATTGCAGTTCTGAGCGGCGGTTATGACCGTGAAAGACCACGATGATCCCGCCCTGGAGTGGGACCTAGAACCCGAAGTTGAGCCACAGGCTCCCCTATCGGACGACGCCCTATTGGACCTGCTGGACGCCCTGGTGGAGGAACGGGGCCGGGTGCCCGCCGCGCAGGTGCTGGGGGTGAACTTCCGCCCCCTGGTCCTCTGCTGCGATACCGGGAGGTAACCCGGCGAATGCGGCGGGCGCTGGCAGAGTTCCGGGAACAAGGCGGTGACGGCCGTGGTGAAACGGAGCTTACCGATGGCGACGGTCCACCGGACGGCGAAGTGGCGGCCCTGTGTCAGTGGGTGGCTGAACTGGAGGAGGAAAACGCCGCCCTGCGGGAGTTGACGGATGACCAGGCGCGACAGTTGGAGCTACTTACCCGCAGGCTTGCCGCGCTGGAAGACAGCCGCCAGTCGGGAGATGCTGCCGAAGTTGTCGGCGTTGACGCTGACGCCGATGATGCGCATGGCCATGACCGGACCGACGGCGTGGATCAGGATTGGAGACCGCCCCGGCGCCGACCCGGAATGGCCGATGCCGGGGTGGTTACCCTGGAGGAGCAGCCCGACGAGGAGTTCGCCTTCGGCCTGGCGGCGCCTTTGGTTGCCGAATGGCGCAGGTTGCGGACAGACGGCAGGCAAGGCGCCAGCCGCGTTGACCGGGCGCAGGCCGCCGTGCGCCGGTGGGAGCTGGAGGCCGCAATGATTGGCGAGTACCGCCTGACATTGCCGCCGGATACCTACCCCTTGGATGACGCGCACCGTGCCGATCACGTCCGCTGGCGGCGGGATGCCCTGGCGGAAGCCCAGGGGGACCTGCGACGAGCGAAGCTCGCCAGGTTGCTGCGGCGGGTCATTACGCTGGGCCTGTGGCGAGACTAGGAAGGCTATGCTCGACTGTGAAGAGCAGCGTATCTGCTGAACAATTTTGAACACAAGCGTTCCCATGCCGCAGAATATGCCGCAAGACTGCTAAAATGTGAGGTAAATGGCAACCTCTGAATTTTCCGGTGTTGCCGTGTGGGTGTCGAAAACATGAACCACAGTGAGATTGTCAACTTCATTTGGGGAGTGGCGAACCTGATTCGGGACACCTTCAAGAGGGGGAAGTACCAGGACGTTATCCTGCCGCTCACCGTGCTCCGACGGCTGGACTGCGTGCTCGGTCCCACCAAAGAGGATGTGCTCCAGCGTCAGGCCGAGCTCCGTGGCAGGGGGTTGGAGGATTTGCATAGCCAACTCTGCCTGGCTTCCGGGTTCGCCTTCTACAATACTTCCCGGTACGACTTCTCCCTGCTGCTGGCCGACGCCCCTAACGTTGCCGCCAATTTGAGGAACTACATCGCAGGTTTCAGCCAGAACATGCGGGAGGTACTGGAAAGGTTCGACTTCGACAACACCATCAGCAAGCTTGACGAGGCGGGCCTACTCTTCCAGGTACTGGAGAGATTCGGGAATGTGGACCTTCATCCCGACCACATTGACAACGCTACGATGGGCACAATTTTCGAGGAGCTGATCCGCCGGTTCAACGAGGCGCTGAACGAGAATCCAGGTGAGCACTTCACTCCCCGGGATGTGGTACACCTCATGGTTGGCCTCATGCTCGCCGGCGATGAAGACAGAATCGGCGGCAGCGGTGTGGTGCGGACCGTCTATGATCCCTGCTGCGGCTCCGGTGGAATGCTGACCATCGCCAAGGAGCGCATCAACGTCGGCCACCTGGATAGCGGCAATCTACTGACTGGTCCGGTGAATCAAGATGCCGAGATTCACCTCTTCGGGCAGGAAGTGAATCCAGAGACTTGGGCGGTTTCCAAATCGGACCTGTATATGAAAGACCCAACAGGCAGGGACGCCGACAGCATCGTTTTCGGAACCACTCTTTCCAACGACCGGCACGCGGCCAGAACCTTCGACTATCTGATTGCCAATCCGCCTTATGGGAAGGATTGGAAGCGGGACGAAAGCTCGGTTCGCGCTGAACATAGTCGGGGCGCAGCCGGCAGATTTGGGCCGGGCCTCCCGCGCATCAGCGATGGTCAGCTTCTGTTCCTGCTGCATATGCTGGCGAAAGCCAAAGACCCGGAGGAAGGCGGTTCGCGCATCGCCATCATTATGAACGGGTCGCCTTTGTTTACCGGGGACGCGGCCAGCGGCGAGAGTGAGATACGGCGCTACGTCTTCGAGAACGACCTGCTTGAAGCCCTGATCGCCCTACCCGAGCAACTCTTCTACAACACCGGCATTGCCACCTATGTTTGGCTCCTCACAAACCGGAAAACCCCGGAACGCAAGGGCAAGGTGCAGCTCATCGACGCTTCCGAATTCTGGACTCCGATGCCTCGAAGCCTGGGCGACAAGCGTCGGCAGGTTCCTCCAGAAAAAGTCCGGGACATTCTGCAAATCCTTGACGCCTGCCGGGACGGGGAAATCCGCCGCGTTGCCAAAGACAGTGGGAGAGAAGATACCGTTGTGAGCCGCATCTTCCCCACAGTCCACTTCGGATTCCGAAAGATTACAGTGGAACGCCCGCTACGGCTCAACTTCCAGGCAACTCCCGAGCGCATCGCGCGGCTCGAAAACGAAAGGGGGTTCCAAGCACTGGCCAAGTCCAGGAAGCAGGGATATGCGGCGAATCAGGAAGAGGACCGGGGACGCCGGCTACAGGAGTCGCTCCGAAAGATGCTGAATGCCTTGCCTGAGACTGTGGTAAAGGACCGGAAGGACTTTGAAGAAATCCTTGACGACGCATTGAAGCGCGCTGAGATAAAGCTATCTGCTCCCGTTCGCAAAGCGGTCCTCAACGCTTTGGCGGAGCGTGACGAAACAGCAGCCATTTGCACCGACAAGGAGGGCAAACCGGAGCCGGACCCGGAACTGCGGGATACTGAACGTGTGCCCTTGGCCTTGGATGTGAACACCTTCTTCGAGCGAGAAGTCAAACCCCACGTGCCGGATGCCTGGATTGATGATTCCAAGAGAGACGCCAGGGACGGAGAGGTTGGGATAGTCGGGTACGAAATCAATTTCAACCGCTACTTCTACCGGTATTCCCCGCCCCGTCCACTGGAGGACATAGAGGCGGACATACAGGGTATTGAAACGGACATCGTTCGAATGCTGGGGGAGATTACGGCGTCAGTATCCGCTTGATGGATTGGCCGTTCGCTGATTATTAAAACAGGTCGGCAAACTTGAATGCTTTGCCGACCTTTTTACAAACTCATTGCGTTCTTGTAAAATGGCTATGAGGCAATCCCGATCACCGACAGGATTGACACGCAATGGCCGTCGAACTTACCCAGGACATCCTTCACGAAGCCGGCATCGGCAATTTCTTCCGGCCCAGCCAACTGGAGCCGCTGGGGATACCCTACCACCGGCTCAGGCAACTTGAGGCGGATGAAACCGTCGAGCGAATAGGCTGGGGCCTCTATCGCTTGGCGGAAGCTGAACCCACGGAACGTTACTCGATTGCCTCCGTGTGCGCCCGGGTCCCCAACGCCATAGTCTGCCTGGTATCGGCGCTCCAGGTGCATGAGATTGGCACCCACATGCCCCGCCAAGTCTGGATTGCCATTCCGCACAAGGCAAAAGCCCCCGTGCTCAAGGGAATAGGAGTCCGCTTGGTTCGCTTCAGCGCCGCCGCCTTGACCTATGGCGTACAGGAAACCAGCTTTGAGGATGTGCCAGCTCGCATTACATCTCCGGCTCGCACGATAGTTGACTGTTTCCGGTTCCAACGCCTGGTCGGGCGAGAAGCAGCGGTGGAGGCGCTTCGTGAGGCTATTGATGGCAGAAAGGTCACGACCGCCGGGCTAATGCGTACTCTTGAGGTTCTGCCCTCGCGCCGTCTCAGTGCCATTATGGAAGCCGGGGTGCTATGACAACCAACATCGCCGCTTCGATCAGAGCACGGTTGCTCAACAGGGCCAGAACCGAAGGGACAGAGTTCCAGCTCTTTCTGGACCGTTACGCTTGCGAGCGGTTCCTCTACCGTCTGGGGGAGTCGGAGGTCCGGGACCGGTGCATCCTGAAGGGTGCGAGCCTGCTGGCGTTATGGATGGACGAACCCTATCGGTCAACGCGGGACATTGACCTGTTGACTTTAGGAGACAACGACGAGGAAACCGTTCGCTACGTAATGGGGACCATCTGCAACGTTTCCTGCCCTGAAGACGGAATGGCTCTCGACGTCGGCACCTTGAAGATTTCAGCGATTCGGGATGGCCAGCGGTATGGCGGGCAGCGCGCTACCATCATTGCTTTTCTGGGGAACGCCAAGTGCAACGTACAGGTGGACTTTGGCTTTGGCGATGTGGTGATACCCGGACCGGAAGAAGCCCAGTTGCCTGTCCTTATAGGTGGCCTTCCGGCGCCTTTTCTGCTCACCTACCCCCAGGCATCTTCCATTGCTGAGAAGTTCGAGGCAATGGTCCAGTTGGGTGCAAGCAACAGCCGGATGAAGGACTTCTACGACCTATGGGCTTTGTCCGAAACCTTCGGCTTTGACGGTCCCGAGTTGCAGGAGGCGGTTGCGCGGTGCTTTGACCGGCGCGGCACACCCTGGGGAGCTGAGTTACCTGAAGCGCTTACGCCCGCGTTTTACTCAAACCCGCAACGGCAGAATTACTGGACGACATATGGACTTCAGGGCGGGCTGCTGCGTCTCCCACCCAGCGCATTCGAGGACATCGGTAGCCGTATCCAGTCCTTCCTGGGGCCTGTTCGGGACAGTATCCTGGCGGGCGAGCCGTTTGACCTGCACTGGCCTGCGGGCGGGCCTTGGGCAGCCGACTATCCGTTGGGGGTGCCAGGTGAAGAATAATCCGCGCCTCAACGAAGAGTCCTCCGCAGTTCAGACCCACCTGACCATCATGCAGGGCGTGATAAACCGGATGGCGGAGAACAGCCGTTCCTGCAAGGTGTGGTGCGTTACCCTCGTGGCCGCTACCCTGGTGCTGGTGGCCCGGACCGCGGAGCCGCAGCACGCCCTGATAGCACTGGTTCCAACCCTGCTGTTCCTGTTCTTGGACTCCTACTACCTGGCGCTGGAACGGGCGTTCATCAGATCCCAAAACGCCTTCGTCGGAAGGCTGCACCAGAGCGAACTGGAGTCCGCCGACCTTTACAGGGTAGTCCCGTCAGGCATGGGATTGCCTTTGATTATGCGGTGTCTGCTGGGTTCGGTGTCGATATGGCCGTTCTACCTACTGGTAACCGTAACGATACTGCTAACTTGGCTGCTCATTATTCCCTCTGACACGCCACTGACAAAAGGAGGCCTGTGACGATGTCCGATGTCCCCAGGCACAAGGTATTCATCAGCTACTACCACGCGGACGACCAAGAATACAAAGACCGGCTCGTTCAGGCGTTGGACAGCAAGTTCGTTGACAAGTCCGTCAGCCAGGGAGATATTCACGATGAAGGTCTCCCTCTGGATGAAATACGCCGGAGAATCCGCGATGACCACATCGCGGACGCCACCGTCACCATTGTCCTGATTGGCCGCTGTACCTGGCAGCGCAAACACGTGGATTGGGAGGTTTCGGCCAGTCTAATTGACCGACGGAACAACCCTAGATGCGGCCTTCTTGGTTTGCTATTGCCCACACACCCGGACTATCGCAAGCGGTCTAGCGACCGCAATCCTCGCCTGATCCCGCCTCGGCTGGCGAGAAACATCGATGGCGACAACCCCTTTGCCGTCATTTACGACTGGCCCAGGAATGGACTGTCCAGGAAAATCCTCCCGAAAATCCACACGGCGTTTCAGCGAAGAAACAGAACCCCCTGGCCGGATGACGGTCTTCACCTTTTCCGAGACAACCGATCCGGCGATTGTCGCCGGGGTTGGCAGAACTAGGCAAGAGCAAGTTGACATGGCGACGTTGAACGCAAAATACCAGCCCTACCCAGCCTACAAGTCCTCCGGCATTGAGTGGCTTGGGGATATTCCGGCGCATTGGGAAGTGCGTCGCCTCAAGACGTTGGCAACCGTACAACTCAGCAATGTGGATAAGAAATCGGAGGAAGGCCAAGCCGTTGTTGGCCTGTGCAACTACGTGGACGTATATTACAACGAGCGAATCAGATCTGATGTCGATTTTATGGTCGCCACTGCAAGCGAAGACCAGATTCGTCGCTTCTCCCTTCATAAGGGTGATGTCCTCGTTACGAAGGACTCAGAGTCTTGGACTGACATCGCTGTCTCGGCAGTGGTTTCAGAAAACTTCCCAGATGTCCTTTGTGGCTACCATCTTGCCCACATTAGGCCCGGTGGCCACTGCGATGGGGCCTTTCTTAGCCGAGCGTTCTCTGCCACTGGCCCGGGGAACCAGTACGAGACTGCCGCGAACGGAATAACCCGTTTCGGCCTGACTGGAGATGCTATCCGAGAGGGAGTGTTCCCTGTCCCACCCCTCAAGGAACAGCGCGCCATCGCTGATTTCCTGGACCGGGAGACGGCCCGGATTGATGCGCTGGTTGCCAAGAAGGAACGGCTGATTGAACTGCTCCAGGAAAAGCGCACGGCCCTCATCACCCGCGCCGTCACCAGGGGCCTCGACCCTGATGTGCCGATGAAGGACTCCGGCGTCGAGTGGCTGGGGGAGATTCCGGCACACTGGGAAGTTAAGCGGTTGAAGCACTTGGTTGGGAAGGTTGGAAGCGGAAAGACTCCGAAAGGCGGCGCGGAGCGATACGTCGATGATGGAGTGATGCTGCTTCGCAGTCAGAACGTGCACTTCGGCGGGTTGCGGCTTACCGACGTCGCGTACATTGACGGTGATACTGATGATGAGATGGCCGGTAGCCGCGTATTGGAAGGTGACGTACTACTGAACATTACAGGGGCATCGCTAGGCCGAAGCTGCGTTGCTAAACTCAGCGGCAAAGATGCCAATGTGAACCAACACGTCTGCATTATCCGCCCTAATCAGCAGCAGGATGAACCGAAATTCTTGGCCTACTCAATAGAGTCTCGGCCGTTGCAGGATCAGATATTCAACAACGAGAACGGTGTCTCCCGTGATGCGCTGAATTTCGAGCAAATTGGAGATCTTGTGTTCGCTAGGCCCTCGAAAAATGAACAACAAGCTATTGCCGCTTCCCTGGAGCGGGAAACAGCGAAGCTTGATTCCCTCGTCGCCAAAATCCGGGAAGCCATCGAGCGTTTGAGAGAGCTACGGAGCGCCCTCATTTCTGCCGCTGTCACCGGTCGGATTGACGTTAGAGAGGAGGCAGAAGCGTGAAAGAATGTATCGTAAACGTCTTTACCTACGGTGATGGGGAATGCATTCACTCTTTTGGATGGGCAACCTACACAGTGGAGGGTTCGTACCGAGAGCTTACGGCTTTTCTGCAATCCAAGGTAGAAGCCGACTCCAAAATCGCGAAACTAATGGACTTCCCGGAACCAGTGAAGAGGTCAGATTTTGACTTCGCGTTGCGACTGGGCGCTCTGGACCGCGTTGCGCCTCAAGTTGTGGAGATAGTCGGCGACTCAATCTACTGCCTTACGCACGTAATTGACGGCAAGCCAAGAGCTGAAGGTGTTTCCCATGCTCAACCTCACGAGGCTGTGCCTGACTACCTCAGACTCTATTGGACGACCTCCGGGTTCGATTTTGGTCAGTTAATTGACGACGACTTCATGGATGCAATCATGGTCCTGTGGACAAACCAGAAGTATGTCTCCGCTCTCAAGCTGCTTTTCATCATGATTGATACACTGGGATTCGTTGAATTTGGCTCCGTAAACGATTGCTTTGTTCGATGGCTCAACAGATTCTGTGACTTGGATTCATTAGGCGTCTCATCGAACGAGCTTTGGGAGCTTAGAAATTCCTTGCTTCATATGACCAACCTTGATTCTCGCAAAGTCCATAGCGGCAAAGTCAAGAGATTATTGCCTGTGACGACTGCTCAGCAGAACGATATTCCAATTGACATGGATGGTTTCAAAAATCTGCACATGACACGGCTGTTTGGATCCGTGATTCCAGCAGGGATCGTCAAGTGGGTAAGCACCTTCGACGGAAACCAGGGCAAGTTTCTTGATTTCTTGCAAAAGTACGACACGGTTATTTCCGATTCTCGAACCAGCGTAGCACACAGACCGGGAGCATCTGAAGGCTAAACCATAAATCAAACGGATTGCCAATTTGGTCACGCTGAATATGTCGCGGCTGCATACTATCGAGAAGGAGGCACGATGCAAGTAGAAGTTTCGGAAAAGGCCTTTGAAAACGCAATCGAAGCCTGTCTTGTCCATAGCGATGAAAGGTTGATTGGGGATGAACGGGTCCCCTATTTGGACCCAACGCCCGGCGGTTATCGGAAGCGGACATCCGACGACTATGACCGCGCTTTGTGTCTAATCCCGGAGGACGTGCTGGACTTTGTGCTGGTGACGCAGCCCCAGGAGTGGCGGCGGCTTTCCCAGCATCACGGCTCCGCCGTGAGGGAACAGTTCCTCAAGCGCCTGGCCTCCGAGATAGCCCGCCGGGGCGCTCTGGACGTGCTGCGCCACGGTATCCGGGACATGGGCTGCCGGTTTCGGCTGGCCTACTTCCGACCGTCCAGCGGCCTGAACGAAGAAACCCGGCGGCTCCACCGGGGCAATGTCTTCTCGGTGGTGCGGCAGCTCCACTACAGCGAGGGCAACAACCAGAGCTTGGACCTGGCCCTTTTCCTCAACGGCATCCCAATCTTCACGGCGGAGCTCAAGAATCCTCTCACGGGGCAAACGGTGGAAGACGCCATCCGCCAGTACCGGACGGACCGGGACCCGCGTGAGCCGCTGCTCTCCTACCGGCGTTGCTTGGCCCACTTCGCCGTTGACCCCGATCTGGTCTATGTCACTACCCAACTGGCCGGGCCGCAGACCCGGTTCCTGCCCTTCAACCGAGGCAAGTTTGGCGGCGCCGGCAACCCGCCCGTTCCGCCAACGCAGCACGGCTACGCCACCGCCTACCTCTGGGAAGAGACCTGGACGCGGGACAGCGTGCTGGACTTGGTGCGCCAGTTCATCCACGAGGTTGAGGAGGAGGACGACCGGGGCCGGAAGACGGGCAAGCGATACCTGATTTTCCCCCGCTACCAGCAACTGGACTGTGTACGACGGTTGGTGAGCGACGCCCGGCAGCGCGGAACGGGGCAACGCTACCTGGTGCAGCACTCGGCGGGAAGCGGCAAGACCTTCACCATCGCCTGGCTGGCCCATCAACTGTCCACTCTTCACGATGCGGAGGACCGCCGGGTATTCGACTCCATCGTGATCATTTCCGACCGCCGGGTGCTGGACCGCCAGCTCCAAGCGGCCATGCGACAGTTCGAGCAGACTCTGGGCGTCGTGGAGAACGTGGACACTACCTCCAGGCAGCTCAAGGAGGCATTGGAGTCCGGCAAGACCATTATAGTCACCACGCTCCAGAAGTTCCCAGTCATTGCCCAGGAAATCGGCGAGTTGCCAGGCCAACGATACGCCCTGATAGTAGATGAGGCCCATTCCTCGCAGTCCGGCGAGGGAACCCAGGGGCCGAGAGACGTGCTTGCCGTGCCGTCCCTGGAAGTGGCCGAAAGGGAGGATGCCGACGTCCCCGCGCCGGAGGACGAAGACTTGGACAACGCGGCGTTGGCGCAAATGGCGAGGCGGCAGCAACCGGCCAACGTTTCCACCTTTGCCTTCACCGCCACCCCGAAATCGAAGACGCTGGAGCTTTTCGGCGCCCGACGGCCCGACGGCTCTTTCGCGCCCTTCCACCTTTACAGTATGCGCCAGGCCATCGAGGAAGGGTTCATCCTGGACGTATTGGAAAGTTACACCACTTTCAAGGCTTATTGGCGATTGCTCAAGACCATTGAGGACGACCCGCGCTACGACAAGTCCAAAGCCTCTTACCTGCTCCGGTCCTTCGTGGACCTGCACCCGCATGCCATAGACCAAAAGGTCCGAATCATGGTCGAGCACTTCACCGGCAAGTCCCAGAGCGAAATAGGCGGCCGGGCAAAGGCGATGATTGTGACGCGCTCGCGCCTGCACGCCGTCCGCTACAAGCTGGCTGTTGATCGGCGCCTGACCGAGCTTGGCAACCCGTTCAAGTCGCTGGTGGCCTTCTCCGGTACAGTGCATGACAGCGGCCAGTCCTATACGGAAGCCGGCATGAACAGCATACCGGAGGCCCAGACCGCTAAGACGTTTGAATCTCCTGAATACCGGATACTGATTGTCGCCAACAAGTTCCAGACCGGGTTTGACCAGCCTCTGCTGCAAACCATGTACGTGGACAAGAAGCTGGGCGGTGTCAACGCGGTGCAGACCCTCTCCCGGCTGAACCGGACACACTCCGACAAGCCCGGCGCCATGGTCATCGACTTCGCCAACGAGTCTGACGACATCCAGGCCGCCTTCCAACCATATTATGAAACGACAATCTTGTCGGAGGCGACCGACCCCAACCTGCTGTATGAGGTTCAGACGAGGCTGAAGACTTACCCGGTCTTCACCGATGAGGATGTGGATGCCTTTGCCGGAGTGTTCTTCGGCGCCGGTTCAACTCAGGCTCAGCTTTATGCCGCGCTGGCTCCGTCCGTCCAACGCTTTTCCGAGCTTCAGGAAGATGAGCGGCAGGATTTCCGGGGTCAGGTAACGGACTATGTGCGTCTGTATTCCTTCTTGGCCCAGGTGATTACCTTCCTTGACGCTGACCTTGAGAGGCTCTACGTGTTCGCTCGGCACCTCCGACGGTTGCTCAGGGTTGACCGCGAAGAATTGCCGCTTGAAATCCAGCAGAACATCGACATGGAGTCTTACCGAGTCCAGCAGACTGCCAGCGGGAAAGTTGCGCTGGAACGGAAGGGAGACAAACTAGACCCGGTACGGACCAAGGAACCAGGACAAAGAACACCGGAAGAGTTGGAAGCCCTCTCACGCATCATTGCTGATCTCAACGAGCGTTTCGGTATCGAGTTGGGTCCCGAACACCGCATAACCCTGGGCAGAATGATGGAACGCTTGGAGGAGGACGCTGCCTTGGAGACCGCCACGAAGGTCAACACGCTGGAGAACGTTCGGATTACCTTTGACCACAAGGTGGAGCAGGTCATCCAGGAAATCATCGACCTGAATTTCGACCTTTACAAGCGGATAACCGACGACCCTGCATTCGGGGAGGTAGTGAAGAACCACTTGTTCGACCAGTATTTGCTTGGGCGTGGCACCTCATTGTCTGGCAAGAGCGGCGTGGGCTATGAAGCGCTTTAGCACCATTCAATCGGATACCCTATCGAAATTCGAACAGGCTCGCTATCCGAGTGACTATCTACTCGGGAGTAGCTTCAGTGGGCCCTTGGCCTTTCGATGATGAAAACGAGAGGAGTTGGCCGGTTCGGCCCGGACCCTGGGGCGATTTCTCCCTATGTTGGAAGAACCATTCAGCGCTCGGAGGAGTCATTTTCAGGCGTGCCAACACTCGCTCGCCCTGTCTCAGACCGGAGATGACAGAAATCAGAGTGTCCACCCCTAGTCCAATGGGTTGTCATGCCGTGGAAATTGACATACCTTACCCATCTGGTGACCACCATGGAAAGAAAAAGCACGTGCCGCCGCAGCCTGCTGGTCTTAGCCGCCATGATAGCCGCTATGCCGATGTTGTTGGATATCGGGTGTCGCGAACCTGTAACAATTGAAGTTCCAGCTCCCCGGCCGGTAGTAGAACTATACCAGTGGTTGCTTGACGACAAGACCCTCAATGAGTCCCGCTCTAAGCTTCGGGAAGAAAATCGGGAAGTGCACAGCTTCTTTGGCCCTATCACGGAAATAGATGGGAGCACGGTTAGGTTTCGCATTGAAGATAGACCGCTCCAACGAGACACGAGGCTCGACTGCGAGTTTTCCAGCGAGCGATCTATATTATCGTTGGATGCCGGCCAAACGGTGACTTTGTATGGATTCTTGAAAGAAGTGAGCAGGGTCGTGAAATTCAACAAGTGCGGATTCTATGACAACAACCGATAGCAAAGCTGCCCAAACCACAAAAGCAGAGACGGGTTGAGAATTTCGCCGAGCAGGCCGGACTTTGCACAGCCCTAAGTCACTCAAACACCCCTTTTGTTCATCTATCACTGGTTAAACCGATCCCTGATATAGGCCTACAGCCCCATCCACATCTCAAAGATGGTACTGCCTACCGTCAAGTCAAGCCCACCAAATTGGACAAAATCAAGAACCTTCACGCTGAGGTTCGCTCTGGAGCTTTAGCTGCGCTCTAGCCCGGAGCATTGGCGAAACCCGGTAACCGTCATCAAGGCCCTGCCGTTTCGGCAGGGCCTTGATTTTGTCTAATCGCCCTTATTGGAGGGAGTTACAGAACCTCAGGGACAGACCGACCCGTCCAAGGTGGTGATCGCCCAGTAACGAGAGGCGGTCAGGACGCAGGCGATCTCCACTACCTCCAGGAGCACAGTGTCCGAGTTCAAGCTTTCGTTGATATGCCGGCTGACTGGGTTCTCTAGTACTCGGTATCCATCAACTTCTCGCCACCAACGGGTCTGGGAACTCCCGAACGGGCCCAACCTGGCGATAGGCGGTACCATTCTCGAAGGCATGAACTCGTTATTGATTGCAGCCACGAATTGGCTACATGGCTACTGCAACTTCAGATCCTCGGACACCTCGGCCAGCAGAGAATTGATAGCCTCCACGATCGAAGGACTCGGGGGATTTTCCCCTCCAAGTTCGATTTGGATGTTGAATCTGAGCTGATGTCCTACGGCAGCCATTGCAATGCCCGGTATTTTGTCAGCCAAGTCCTGAACTCCGTTGGCTTCCAAAGTTGCTTCGGCAGTGATTGTCCCCAATCGATCTGGGGCATACTGTCCCCCTCGGCTATCCAGAATTCCCGAGCCTGTTGCTGCCTGAACGACTACATGCTGGGCGTTGGCAAAGTCGCACGGCCATGGCTGGCTATCGGGGGCGAGTTCAATCCACCTGGTGTTAATGCCCGAATTGATCGCTGACTGAACGACGACCCACGGCAAGGGCTTCCCTCGTTGCGCGGACAATGCAGTGACGATTGCAAAAACATTAGCCCTACCACCTTTCCAAGCGTTGGGGATCGCGGCTTCGGTCAGTTCTGTCACGGCAACCGGCGCCGGCGGCGCGTTCAAGGTGGCACTAGAATTGAGAATTCCTGTAGGCACGGTTTCACCAAATATGGACGCGGGACCGTTTGTCAACCATACCAATCCTCGCTCCACGGCATCTGCAATCGCCTCCTCGACGGCCCGCGAGTCGCATTTGGGAATGAACGCGGTGTCTTCATACCCTTCTTTGGGTACTACAACCGAGTGGCCACCTGCAAAATAGCTGATAACGTCTTGGACAGTGATTTCATCCGTAGGCCACAGACCTGGAAGACTTTCGGGGCCAAGCAGGGCAGGGTCAATATCGCTGAGAGTGGCCGACTCAGGAAGAAAGACCTCGAGGGCCGGGTCTCTCAAAACTTGTTCTTCGATAGCAGTGCGCCAGACGGTCTTCACCGTCCGGTCTGGACGCATCAATTGGCCGACCCAAATCCCTTCTCGAATTCCCTGGGCGACGGTATCCAATATCTCCTTCTGGTGTAGCATCTTGGGCAGTTTCGCAAACTGAGCAAATGAGCCTACTAAGTCCTTGACCTGTCGAGAATCTTCCCCGTCTCGCCACAAATCATAGGGGCCGCCCGGCAACATAGCCTCCGAACTGATGGAGGTTTCCTGTATCCGAGAGCGGCGGTCGGCCTTGATCGTAAGGAACAGCGGATCATTGTCCACGGCGATCCTGAACGCCTGGATTTCGTTGCTTTCATTGACGGTCACGACAACCGAGTAGGCTTGACTAACGGCATCGGCGATTCGCCTTTCAGCGGAGGCAGTTTCGTTGACAAGCATCTGTTCACGGATTGGGTCAATCGGTTGACCCTTCAGGAGTTCTCTCACTTCCAACCAACCCAGATGTTCCCTGACCCGATCCCTTGCTAAATCCAAGCCGTCCCGGGATGGAACAGCCAGGACGATGGCGTTGCGATTTACTCTGGGCCGATCTGGGGCCGTGGTCTCGTTGATGAAGCGGCGAGCTTCTGCGCTTGGTTTGCCGGATTCGGAAGCTGCGTTTGGACCTAGGACAGCGTAATGGAAGTCTCCGTCGTCGGAAATGTCGCGGGGCCGGTCTGGGAGGTTGTGTACCCTTGCACCGGCAGCAGAGGCCCCGCTGGTCAGAGACCGATGTCTCCTGATGTGTTCCAACAGTTCTGTTTCCACGCGTCCGGGCAGCACCCGGTTCACGCAGGCGTCGTCGTGCATCTGGCGCAGGTTCGGGCGATTACCCAGCCGCCACGACTTGGGCAGACCCCTAGCCCCATCCTGTGATGTTTCTGCCGTCCCTATTTCCACTTCGTCCAAGAACCAAGACAGCTCTGTCCAGCGATGCAGTGACCTTTCCAGTTCTATCTTGTCCGGTTTGGTCGGCGCTACCAGCATCATCAGCTCTTGGGTTTGGGTCTTTTGGCCAATTGGCTGGGAACCCAGAAACACGGAGACCACCGCCTGCTCCACTTCTCTGTGCTGTAGCCCGGTCATTTCAGACTGGACAGTACGGGCCTTGGCAAGCTCTCCTTCCAAAATTGGGCGCCATTCCTGGTGAGAACCTGTGCCGGTATCCACACTGGCGAAGGACGCCAATTCGTTGGCAGACTCGGAAAGGTCGCTCCTGCCAGGTTCGTTCAGGAACACATTTGATCCGATCAGCGGGCTGGTGTCCCATTTTTCAGAATCCCGCAACGCCATGGCAAAGGTACGCAAGATTCCCCGGGTCCGCTGGAACCCATCGAGTTGAGTCCATCGAGTATAAAAGGCTTCCGTGAGGTCGGGGTGAAAGGGGTAACTTCCCAGGAATCGCTCTTCGGCAGAAGGACGGGCCTTTTGAGTTTGCTCGTCCAATAGGGCGATGTTCCCCACCACGGAAGTTACGTGAGGGCGGAAGACGCTGGGGTCCCGAATTGAATCGGGCTTGAAAAAACGGCGCCGGAGCACCTCCGCTACGTCGTCCTTGCTAACGGGACTGATATCTTCCTCCGTTTGCCGCCCGAACACCTCCGACACTTCCCGGTAAATTTGGTTGCCCAAGTCGTCGTGCTTTCTGGGGTCCGACGCCAGAAGGGAGGCGACCATGGAGCAGCGAGCCACCTTTACTACCGCTTGGGTGAGGTACTGGAAGAAATTCACCAGTCCTCCCCGTGTGCCTGGCGATACCTCGACCTGTCCGCGAAGGTACATCAGCGCCTCGTCCAACAGCACCAGGGTAGAAAGCCCCTCCTCTTGAGGCTTGGACAGCAACTCCACGAGCAACGGCTCTGCCGGCGGTGTCTCCCGTTCCTCGTCATTGCCATCAGCATGGATGAGCCGTAGGCCATCCGCCCCGGCCAATTGGTAGGCGAGGACACTCCAAGGGTGTTTCAGCATCCTGAGGGCACCGTCAGGTCCCGGGGTCTCGATGCCCTTCTCCAAGTCGATTTTGTCGAAGCACAGCGCAGCCACACGGGCCCTGGGAGGCTTGAAACCAATGTGGGCCTCAAACTCCCGGACGGCAGGAAGGTCCGGGAGGGTTTCCGGTGCATGGGCCAGGTGCCAAAGAGTAACGAGGGAGTGGGTCTTGCCACCGCCGTAGTTCACCGAAATCTTCCGGTATGCCTTGTCGGTCCGTCCAGCCAGGCGCAGGCAAACATCCTTGACCAGTTCCCGGAGGTTGTACGTGGGATAGGTGAGGGCGAAGAACTCCGCTGGATCTTCGTAGACAGGCCGGAGGCCCTTCTGCATCACCACGTCGTACAGGTCAGCGGCGAATATGGACAAAGATAGCTCGCCAGTCTTGAGGTCGTCCCGCAGTTCTACCACCTCGTGCCAGGGTTTCAATGCAGTTCTCTGTGCCATGATGACCTCACTTAAGTTGCTTGAACGGCGGACGCTAGCCGCTGGGCCAGGGCGTCAAAGTCCTCCGGGCATTTCTGGCGGATGGCGGGAACCCGTCGGGCTGCTTCTTCCCCCAAAACTTGCCAAATCCTTCGAGATTCCTCTGAATTCAGGCCCCGTCGACTGTATTCGGTAGCGTTAACCAAGCCGCGCCGGACGGCCAGCGGCTCGAAGTACTGTTCCTTAACCTGGACTTCCGCCCTTACGTCCGTCCACCGCCATTCGCGGGGAAGAGTCAATCCGGCCAGCGCCCAGGTCTCAACTTCTTCCCAAGCGTTTTCGGCGAAAAAAACGCACCTGCTCTGGAACTCCGCTTCAATCCGGTCAAGCCTCTGCCGCCGTCCCAAAGCGCCGTCGCGGTCAACGCACAGTATGAAGATGTCAGTCATCCCCTGTTGGTCGTTGACAATTGCCGCCAGTTTGTCGGTTTTGACAGCTTCGTCAATGCCACCGAGCAATGGATCTTGACAGACTACGACCTGCGGGTTGGGCGCTCCGAGGCGCCTGAAGAGCCGGGAAATTAGCGGTTTAAGGATGTATTGGTCCTTACGGAAGTCCTCGGGAATGACCAATATGTTCATTCGAGCACCCCCTGCTCCCAGTCATCCTCATCGTCATCCAAGTGGTCGGAGTCAGAGTCCCCTTCGGAGAACTTCATCGCAGTTTCAAACCAACCACTGGTGAGAAGCCGTTCCAAGCCCTTGGCTTCGCGCAACTCCCGAAGATTGAATAGCCCTGCTATCGGACGAATGACGCTGTCGGCCCAGTACTGGTCGCGGTAAACGACAGAGGTGTTCTCGAAAGCCGTATCGCTCATCCATGCCAGCAGGGCCGGCGAGTGAGTAGTAGTGACGACCTGGATATTACCCTCAGCGGTTTGCTGCTCAATAAGGTCGAGGAGCAGCCACAGCCGGTTGGGATGGATGCCGTTGTCTATCTCCTCGAAGAAGTAGAGGCCGCCTTCGTTGGGACCGAGCAGCGCCGCCAAGATGCCCAGGAAGCGCAGGGTGCCGTCGGAGGCGCTGTAGGCCGATACCTTGCGTCCGTTGCGTTCCACGATGTGGAGATGCACCCGCCCGCTGGGGTCGCGGGGAAAGTCGAAGTCCTTAACGTCCATGGGAGTGAGTTCCTGCAGCCAGGACATCAGATTGCGCCCGCGCTGGGGGTCGGCGCAGATTGCTTCTAGGACTGATGGCAAGTTCTCGCCGCTGTCGCCCAGCATGGATGCGCCGGTTATGGATGGTTCCCGCATTCGTTCTGGCATAAATTCCAAGTATCTGATCTTGCCGAGGACGTTGTTGAATTCTCGCCTGGCGTTTAGGTTTCGCCACGAATATGTAGTCGAAAGTTGGGCCAGGGCCGGTTGAGAGCGACTAAGCTCAATCCAGCTTTTGCCGGTGTCGTCTGCGGGCAGTTTGAGGAGGGAATCGTGGGATTCAACAGTCTTATAGACCAACTCCAAGCCGACCCTTAGTTCCTCGTCCATCAGGCGGAACCCGTCGGGGCTGTCCGGCGCGAACGCGACCTTGATTGAATATGATGTCTTTGTCTCCACCGAGTCCAGTTCGACCCCAAGGGAGAACCAGAATGGCACACCGGGAGAGGCCGGGCACATTCGAAGTATTTCGTTGGGTGCCCCTCTGATTCCCGCCCATTCCCTTTGTCCACCTGGCCCGTACCTCCCGCCGAGAATCTCCGCCAGCGTGTAGCCCCGGCCAATGCCGTGGAGGAAGCGGAAAGCGTCGCGGATGTTGCTCTTGCCACTGGCGTTGGCGCCCACGATCACGGTGAAGGGGCCTACCTTCAGCGTCTCGTCGGCGAAGTTCTTGAAATTGACCATGCGAACTGACGTAATCATGGCGCTTCTCCCAACCGGGGTTGCCGATAGCGCGGCGCGCGCACGTCGCCGTGGGCCGCGGCGTGGTTGCTTAGGGCCTCCAGGACGGCGCGTTCGTCGGAGCCTGCCGGGGCTAGTTCGATGAGGGCCTGCAACAGTTGGTGGAAGAGGGCGTTGCGCTGGAGTCCCCGGCTGTCCAAATATTCATTCACCCTGGCCTGGTCGCCGGCCCGCCACAGTTGCATCAGCTTGTGCGCCTGGTCAATGAGGGGCGCCGGCCGCCCGCCCGGCCCTTCCAACCCCAGGCTGCGTGCCTGGCGGCGCTGCCAGGGCTTGAGCTTGACCTTGGCACCGCTCCCACCTTCGCCGTTGTCATCACCTTCATCATCCTCCAGGGCATGGTCGTCAAGGCTGTCGGCAGCCGCGCGGTTCTTGGACTGTAGCAGGAGGTCATATTGGTTCGCCAACGCCGAGTCAGAGAGATTGCAGGAAAGAGCATAGAGGATGCAGCCGCCTACTGGCGCATCTTCTATCCCAAAGTCGTTGCGGTGCAGCAGGTAGTAAGTGGTCACGTCGTCCAAACCGGTGACGGCCTCCTCGCCGCCTCGGGTCAGTACCCGGCCCACCACAAAGTCCACTACCATCCGCCGGACCTCACGCAGGAACTCGGAGACGGCCATAATCTCGCCGGGAGCGTTGGCCTTACGGACCGCCGGGTATTTGCTGAAAGCTTCGAGAGCGGGACCGGTGGCGGCCCAAACGAAGTCCGGGCCTCGGATCCCTGCATCCCAGAAGTCCCGCAGCTTCTGGGTGATATTATCCCGCATCTCATTGAGGACGTCGTTATCCCACCCTGGCCGGACAGGTGGCCGCTTCCTACAGACCAACCAGACAGATGAAGCTAGGGCTGATGACCCGATTGCCCGGTTGCGGTTGCCCATTTCCGTCTGGATGGGCCAGGAACCGTCAACGACGAATCCGGACCGGATCAGCGCGGCAACCAACGTCTCCCAAGCGTCGGGCTGCTTGTTGGCAAACACCACGACGAGCCTTCCATCGGACCGCAACGCGGAGTGACAAGCCTGAAACGCCCGCGCCATGCCGTCCTCGTAGCTTTGTTTCGACAGTTCCTTATCGCCCCCGAACCTGCTGGCGTCGTCAATCAGCTCACCGTCGCCGGTATCATGGTTCCACTTGGGGCCCAGCGGATTCTGAAAGGCGTTGTCCATATCGTGGGAAAAACCGTGGGTGGTCCGCCGGAGCCATACGTGGAAAAAGTCCATACAATCGGAATATGGGATGGCGTCATAGTAGGGTGGGTCGGTGACTATGGCATCGTACTGCCCTGCGGATTTGACGGCGCCTTCGCTTTGTACGCTGGTCGCACACGCTGATTGAGCGGATTGAAGGGCGTGGCCGCTAAAGCGAGAAACCCATTCAAGGGCGCCGAGAAAGTTGCCGGATGTGTCCGACAGTGGGTTTACTTCGGCATAATCCCAGACGATAGGAAGCGCAAAACGTGCAAAGGTGTTTCTAATTATCTCGCCGGTGTTGTGCCAAGAACAAATAGCACTGGAATAGTCGGCCATACGATCGTTTGTCAGTACAAGATAGGCGGCCAGTGCTTCCCGCCATTCCCCCGGGTAGTCAGCAAGTTCTCTAGGTAATTGGCGCAACGCTTCTACAAACACGCCCAACGCCAGCAATTGCCGGTTGGTAAACAGCTTCCGCCAGGTGTCGAACCCGTAGCCGTCAACCGAAAAGGCGCGAGACGCCCCAACACCTGCCTTGGGAGTAGGCTCCTCGGGCAACCCGAAGGGGATGTCATCATAGAGGGCTTGCAACCGCTCCTCGCCCACCAGCGCGGCATTAATTTCGTGGTCCGTTGGCAAGCGGTATTCCTTTCCTTTTGGGCCGTCTACCACCACGGTGGTCATCACCGCGCCCAAGCGCCCGGCCTGCCCTTCCAGGCGAATATCGCCCATGGTCATAATGACGCCACAGCAAGGGCAGGTTGCGCCGGTGCGGGACATGGTGCCGACCCCGATGCGCTTATCATGCTCCCGCCGCTGCGCCGTGTTGCCGCCGTTTTGAGGCACATTGGGCTGCACGCCGAAGATTACCCCGGTCCGGTCTGCGTCCGGCTCCATAGTCAGCAGAACGCGCTTGGTGTCCTTCTTGCACAACCAACGAGTTTTAAGCAGTGGCAGCGTAGCCCGGCATTGCTTGCAGGTCACAGTCCGGGCCCACAGGTAGGCCACGGTGGGTTTAGCTACCCAACGAAGGTTGTCGGAGTCCTTCAGGTAAACGGCGTTGAACTCCTCGTTGAGGGGGTCAAGCTGGGCGACGCCGTTTTCATCCAGGTCGAGGAGACACAAGGAGCGCTGCTCTTCTTCTCCGGTAGGAGTCAGATGTTGATACTCGGCATAGGTAGGATAATAGGAAGCCAACTCCTTGCGGGCGCGGGCCAACACCCACCGACCCCAGGCGCGAACGTGCCATGCCAAGTCCGCCTGGTCTAAGGAATCGTCCTGGGACAGGTCGCCCAGTTGTACTCCCTCGCCCTTGCCGTGGCCCATTCGTTCCAAGAAGATCCGCAGCCTGGCCCCCTTGAAGCCCTTGGCTTTCAAGAAGGCTTCCATGAACTCCCGGTCAGCCAGGGCAAACTCCGGCAGAGGGCGGGTCTGGCCCGCCAGCTTCTGCGGGTATTCCAGGGTGCATTTCAGGATGAACCAGGCCACCGGGTTGATGTCCATGGCAGTGGCTTCGCAGCCCAGGCGCATGGCCTCCAGGGGTATGGCGCCGCCGCCAGCAAACGGATCAAGCACCTTGGGGGCGCGGCCACCGTAGGCGCTGCGGATTTCCTTGCGGAACCATTCTAGGTCCGAACCGTTCTCCCTACCCCAGTGGAGGATGCCCCCTTCGGTCTCTTCCTTCACCCTCTCGACCACCCGGCCATTGACCCGCTTGCGTTCGACCTTCTCTGTAACCCGGCCCGCCATGCGCAGCAAGATGTCTCTGCGTTTGTCGGCATCGCCCGGATCCGGCAGTAGCGTGGCTATCAGCGCAGCCCGCGACGCCGCCAGCGGTCTCCGTGCCGGCCAGATGTGCAAGGTGGAAATATGCCCATGCCGCACGTTCTTCTCATGCACGGAATCCAATGAAACCTGTTTGAGGGGGAATGCCACTTCGATTAGGCGCTTGTCGTTCCAGTTCATGGCTCAACCATATTCTTTAGCTGACAGGGTCCCCAATTCATCCTTGGTTGCGGCTAAGGATCAGATATAAAACTTGAACGTGGGCCGCCGCTCGGTAACCGTAGGGTTGCTCACCAGAATCTCGCCGACTGCATCCGAGAACTTCACCGTTACCGGCTGGGAATCACCGGAGTTGCAGGCGTTGTAATTGAGTTTAGTCAGTCCCAAAATGTCGCTGGCTACCTCAACGAGGTTTGCGTCTCCGTGTTGAATGTCAATTTGTAATGGAGCTGGCGTTTCCCATCCGTCATAGGTCCCGAGTCGCTGTTTGAAACCCGAAGCAAACAAGTATCCTTGTGTCGGAGAATGTTGCCACAAAGTTCCCCTTAGAACTGGCCAGCTCTTATCAGGCCGATAGAGACGTGGACCTTCCCGCCTAGGGCGAACACGGATTCCCACGACCTTTAGACCGTTGGGTGCCGCCGAGCGGTACCCCTCAAACTCTTCCTCGCTGATGCTGGATCGGGAGTGCAGAAAGACTTCAGTCAATTCTTTGCCGTGCAAACGCTCGTAGGTTTCGAGAGCGCCCTTGAGCAAATCGTGGGCAGCTTGGCCAGTGAGTCGGAATTGCCATTCTTCGGGAGAATACCACGGTCCATAGTTGCCCAAAAACACTATACCGTCTCCATCGTCTAGGAACATCTGAGCAGCGCAGGCCGCTGTATTCGTGCCACTTTGATCATTGACACGCCGGAACGCAAGACCGATGTAGCACACGCCACTTCTGGCTGTAGCCAGCCTCCACGGCTTGCCGCCTCCCTTATAATACAACGTGCTCCCAAGATTCCACATTCGATTGGACATAGGGGTCAGAGGACGTAAGCCGAATTGGTTGTCGTCATTAAGCCTCAGTGTCGATTCGCGTATGATTTGAATCGGCGCATCGTAAGCCATGGCACGAGCCTTGATTTGCCTGCGAAAATCAAGAGAAAAGTCGTACTGTTCGCGGTCGTATGCTGAGAACATCTCAAGCTGCCCTCGCCTCCGTGACTTGATGCGGTCCCTAGAAACCACTTCCCCTGTGCGATCAGCCACACGAGACCTAATGCGGCAGGTATCGTGGACCTGATCAGGAACCACGCACACGATAACTCCCATGCGCTCATCTAGTTTCTGGAAGTCTTGAAAGGGCGAGAGATATCGATTTACAACTGAATATACCCTTTCGTAAGCATCGTGTCGACGAGCCTCTTCACTCAGCGAATTGGCATCCAGCTCGTGCGTCCAGACTGGGGTGGCTCGCCACTCGCTGGCAAAGGCCACTTGAAACCCAGGGTAGGGAGGCCAGAGTTGCTGACGGCCGTTTGGCGCGTCGGTCCAAGCGGCGGACATAGCTTGAGACCACTCCAAAAACAAGTCCAAACCCTTGGCCGTAGCGACAACGCCGTAAGACAGAGCCGCAGGATGGCCGGGCGAGTCTGCGTCGCATGGACCGAACAGCGACAGACCATCACGCGGATCTGGGATATGCTGCCCATATCTGAATTCCAGAGCTGGCTCATCAAAAGTTTTCAGGTCATAGGACATAATGGATTTCACCCGTGTTACCCTTCCGCCTCGTTCAATTCTTCGCCATCTTCATGCCAAAGGGGATGGGTTTTATCTGGTATGGCCACTAGTTCATCACGGATTCGAATGGGAGCGTTGAGAGTAATTGGCCATGCGTTGATGATCAATTGCTGGTCCCCATGAGGCCCAACACGAATCTTCATGTCCTCATCGGCAAGCAGTTGAGCAATACCGAGCGTTCGCGCGGACCATTCTTTGTTGAACCAAAATCTACAGAGGTGCTTACGCCGTGACGTTGTCTTTTGCTCACTTAGCGGAACTCCCTTAGTATCCGTAAAGTAGATGCGATTTCGGAGAAATAAGACGAACGGGTCAGTATGGTCTTGAAGCACCGAAAACGATGGGCTCAAGTGGTATCGGTAAACCTCACCGCCATCCTTGGTAGGAAACTTGCGTTCTCCAAGTCCCAAGAACCGCCGGCTCGTTCCGTCAGACAATCTGAAGGAGACAGTATTGTTTCGGAGCAGGCCATGTGGTAAATACCACTGCCTTTTGTCTGCCCGGTAGACCATTCCTTTGGATTTGAGCGCTTGGTCCATGCAGCCATGCAATAGGCTGACTATCAGATCCCGTGTCTTGATTCCGTGAATTGATGAAGACTTTCGCCAGTCGATTAGATCGACGAGTTGAAAACCGTAACGGTCGCTCAACTCAGCTGGAGGATCGTGAAAAGCGAGAAATTGAGAGGTGGAGGGCATTCTCGATGCCCATGCCCTCCGGACTGCCCACGCGTCTTTTGCCGAGAGGTCAGATATTGGTCGATACTGTCGGATAAATCGAGGCACCAACTCAACCTCGAAGCAGTTGCTGATTAGTTGTTCAGGTTCATTGTGCACAGCCGCCCCTTGGACCATGGAGCGAACCGCCAGAAGAGGTCCGTTTGGTAATGTCCTAGGTGCGTTGATAGATTCCAGTTTGGCCAAAAGCGAAGCCAAGCCTTCATGCCAACTTGGGGTAAATGGGATGTAAGTGATTGGCTGATAATTCCACGTAATTTCGTCGGGTGTAAGGCCTTCCACATTCAGGGGGATTACGAAGTCATTGATTCCGAGTTTGTTCCCTATCGCCCTGCCCTTCAGCCATTCTCCCTGTGGATTAGGCTTCTGCATCGACGCTCGGGAAAGAAGCGCAATCATGCGAAAGGTTCGTTCATCAATGGCCTTGTCAATGTCATTGGGCCAGTTCTCCCCGCCCAGCAGCTTCAGGCGGTCATACCATACGGCGTATCCCTCTGCGGCAAGGCGACGCGCGAGCCAATCGGATAAGAACGATTGCTCGGTCGCGTAACTGATGAAGAGATGGTCACGTTTTGGCGTCATATCGTTGGCTCGACTGACCAAAGTTCCTCTAGATCACTCTGCGAAATCTAGAAGCTGTGATTCGCTTAAAGTGTACGCTCTGGATTCCTGTGTCTTGGCCAGCAACTTACCGAAGGGGTCTCGCACCCGCACCAGTCGGGGGTGGGGTGTGGCGCAGTCGAATACTACGTAGAGCCAGTATGTGTCGCGATTGTTGCACGCGCTAGCCCATTCGTTATCTTGCAAATGTACTCCACCTCTCCCTCGGCGCCCTTTGACCTCAATTGCCAGCTTTTCCGAGGATCTGCCCGTAGCCCGCGGGCGCCTGGACAGTAGGTCGAATCCGGGCCAATTGTTCAACCCTGCGCGGCGGGCGAGTTCCGGGCGCGAAACGTCCGTAACTTGGGCGTTGACACTCTCCTCGTATGCGGTCGCTACCCGGACAGCAATAGCCTCCACGTCGGCCTCGTACTGCTCCGTCTCCTCCGGATCCTGGGATGGAACAACGAGGGCATGGATGAGGAATTCTACTTCGCCCGGCCTTACGTTATCGGCTTCAGCCCGAATCCCATCTAGACGATTAGCGCGGGCTGCCGATAACCCCCGCTGGCGCTGTCTTACCCGGTCAAGCTCTCCGGCCGCCCGGTGGTCTCCGGTCTGAACCCTCTCGTTAAGGCGGATGCGGGCCGCGGCCAATTCAGCCGCCTGGTAATCGAAGCCGCGCGCCACGAACCCCAAGCGTTCATCTAGGCTACTGATGAGCCGTTGCCGCTGGGTCTGCGCCATACTGCCGGCCACATCTTGGGCGAACCCCTGGGCTTCCTGCATCAAGGTCCGGGCGGTATGAGCCAAAGGCTCGGAGCCGGGGGAGAAATCGACAGCGCCCTTGAGGAGAAGCAAGTGTTCGACCGGCGCCTCGTTCACAGAGCCGTCCCCATTCTGGCGCAGGCCGACCAGCCTTGATTCAAGCAACCGGGACTCGGAGGCGGCTACCTCGGGCGAATGGGCAAGAGAAGGCGTTTCTGAGGCTGTCGGGCGCTCCAACGGCCCCACGACCGAGACCAGGGCTATATGAAACAGGTAAGGCTGATTGGCGTATGGGTCAATGAAGACCGAGCCTCTTAATCCTTCGTTCCCGAAACGTCCGACCACTGAGGCAGAGAGTCTGTCGAATACCTCTTCCCCCGGGTACATCCACACAGCGTCGGAGGCCTGTACTGGGCGGTAGACCGTCAGCCGGCCACGCTCCCCTTGCTGACGGGATTCTAGGGCGGGCAGCAACGGGTCCAAAGCCCTGCGTTCCGTAGGAACGAGCCGGAAGGTCGAGTCCAGGTCGCCATCAATCCTCAAGTCGAGAAGTGAAACAGACTTCTCTACGAAGCTGCGGACGTATCCGGGAAGCAACCGGCGGTACACTTCTTGGTCCACCGAATCTCTGACCCTGTCGAGTTCCCTGACCACATCTCCGCCCGGCCCGAACAGGCTACGCTCCCTCTCCTCAATGGCACGAACTTGGCCTTCAGTAAGGGTACCTTCCAACCGAGCAACTGCCTGGCTGGACTCCCCTTCGGTTAAGGTCTGTTCGATGTAGTCTTTGATGGACACGCCCTCGAAAAGGCGACCAATGACATCAAAGACTTTCCCGGACTGGAGTTGACGGCGAATGGCCTCAAGCTTATCCAGCAACGTCTTGAGGACTAGCCCCTCACGGGTGGCTCCGGCGACTAGGTTTACTATCACCACCGGGTTGTGAGCCTGCCCGTAGCGGTGGATGCGGCCCATTCTCTGTTCGAGACGGGCTGGGTTCCAGGGTATGTCAAAGTTGACCATTAGCCAGCAAAACTGGAGATTGATCCCCTCGCCCGCAGCATCGGTGGCCACCAGATATCTTGCCCCCTGTTCCGCTTCCGGCCTGCGAAAGAACTCAACCTGCCGTTCCCTTTCCTGGTAGGGCATCCCCCCGTGTATCGTGGCAATCTGGCCAGTGAATCCGAGGCCCTCAAGTCTATGGACCAAGAAATCGGCGGTGTCACGGTGCTCCGTGAATATGATGAACTTTTCGCCGGAATACTCAGGCTCCTCCAGCACCTCCCGTAATTTCTCAAACTTGGACTCTTCACGACTGTCGAAGAGACTCCGCGCCTTGTCCAGCAGGCTGTCCACTTTGATACGCTCTGCTTCCAGTTCAGCCAGGCTATGCGCTACCACGCCACCCAGTACTTGTTCCTCAAACTCCTCCAGGCGGTCGGAATCGTCTTCGCCCGCAGTCTGTTCCTCTGCTGTGGTTGTTTCAAATGCGTCATCAGTGCCGTGAAGCCGCTGTTGCTGGCGGGAGAGTTCCTCTTCGGGTAACCTTCCATCCCGAATACGCTCGATCATGTCCTCAAGTTTTTCGACGCGGCGCTGGAAAGACCGCATCAGCGCATAGGTGGAGCTGGCCAGTCGCCGCTGGAACACGCTCATGGCCAGTCTGGCCGCTGACCGATTTAACACGCGGGCCCGGTTGTAGTAACTTCGGATGTAGTCCGTCGTGGCGTCGTACAGTTCCTGCTCGCTTCCCGCACCTTGAGTCAATGCGTAACTCAGGGTATCGCATTGCCTTGTGGGGAAAAGTGCCGAACCGTCGAAATGGACAAGCTCCTCTTTGGTACGACGGATGAAGTGCCGTCGCCTTGCCTCGGTAGGGAACTGTTCGAATGCTTCATAGGTAGGCAGCGTCTCTGGTAGCAGCAGTCGCCACAGGTAGTAATAGGGAAAGTCTTTTCCCATGTGCGGTGTGGCAGTAAGCAAGAGGAGATGTTGCGCCGACCAAGGAAGCACCCACTGTGCACCGTCGGCGCCCGCTCCTGCTATGGCTTCCGCCAGCCGGTAACGCTCAGTTCTACGGACCCTGAAGTCGGGCAGGCGGTCAGCCGAGAGCTTGTGGGCTTCATCGAACACGACCAAATCGTATGGCTCGGTTGCCGTATCGGCGAGATGAGCAAACATACGTTCATCGGCTAGGGTGTCCACGCTGACGATGACAAGATCACTCTCGGGCGTCTCGAACGGGTTGGTGGTTCTTGCATCTGAGCCGGTGACCACCCGGAACCGCAAGCGAAACAAGGTACGCATTTCCCGTTCCCAGTTGCCCACCAAGCCAGCTGGGGGAACGATGAGGACGCGGCGGATGAGACGCCGGGCCAGCATCTCACGGACATATAGACCGGTCATGATTGTCTTGCCCGCACCAGCATCGTCGGCAAGGAGGAACCGTAAGGGGGACTGTTGAAGCATGTGCTCATAAACAGCCAACCTCTGGTGAGGCAAGGGATCGATGAAGGAAGTTTCGCTGGCAAAAGCAGGATTGAAGAGGTGCCCGTAGGCGAGCCGGTGGGCCTCGGCCACGGCTGAAACTACCTCCGGGGACGCAGAAAAATCTAGGCCGGGGTACGTGCCAACGTAGGGAATGGAGGTTGGTTCTTCGATGCTGTCTTCCCGCAACGAGAGTTCCAGATCAACGATCCGCTGCCATGCCAAGTTGTTAGGTCGGGACTGACCGTTCTCCCAGCGATTCACGGATGCGTAGGAAACGCCGATTAGACTGGCAAGCTGCGTTTGAGTCAGACCGGCAATGCCCCTGACTTCCTTGACACGTTGGCCATAGTCGGGTGGAACGGAATTTGGAGTAACGGACGGCATCGGTCAGCCCCTGCAAGTCGCTCTCCACTAGCATACATCTGGGTTGTGTGGTTGTCAAATGTCGTATAACATATGCTATGTCCGCCTGAATACAGGATATCCCAAAATATATTGAGCCACACCTCATGGACCGACCAGAGTCACAGAACCCTCGCCGCAGGTCAGAAGGCGTCCTGACGACGCGCCGCCAGCCGGTGCAGTGGGCGGGCGACCTACCGTTCCGGATCCTGTCCCTGGACGGTGGGGGCATCAAGGGCATCTTTCCGGCGGCGGTCCTTGCTGGCCTGGAGAGGGAGCACCTGGAGGGCAGGAGTGTCGGCGACTATTTCGACCTGATTGCAGGCACTTCAACGGGCGGGATCCTTGCCCTAGGCTTGGGAGCGGGAATGACCGCCGACGAAATCCTGCGGATGTACCTGGAGGAGGGCCGACGGGTATTTCCCTCGAAGGAAAGGGGGTTAGCCGGCAGAGCCAGGAAACTATTTTTCGCCCAGTATGACCGCAACGCGTTGGACGAACTGCTGAAACAACGGCTGGGCGAGAAAACGCTAGGGGAATCCAAGTATCGCCTGCTGATTCCATCGACGGAGGGGCGCAATGGCGAGGTCTGGGTCTTCAAGACTCCACACCACCCCGATTACAGGCTTGACGGCGATACGCCCATGAGTTCGGTGGCGTCGGCCACGTCCGCCGCGCCGACCTACTTCACGCCCTTCGAGCAAGGGGGTTACACCTACCTCGACGGCGGCGTGTGGGCCAACAACCCCACGATGGCAGCCCTGGTGGAGGCCCTTTCCTGCTTCGCTATACGTCGGGAAGAGGTGAGAATTCTCAGCATCGGATGCGGCGAGAACCCGTTTCAGATTACCGAAGGGCAGGCCAGGAGGTCCGGCATGGTGCACTGGCGCGGTATCATTGCTGTCGCCATGCACCTGCAGTCGGTCACGGCGGTGAACCAGGCGGGGCTGCTGATTGGCAGAGACCGGGTGATCAGGCTCGACCGTCCCGACGGCAGAGAAACCATCGACCTGGACGACTGGGTAATGGCGAAGGACCTTCTGCCCGGGGAAGCCGGTGAGGTCGTCCGCAGCAACGCCAGCCTGCTGGTGGATACCTTTCTAACCGAGCCGGCGGCTCCCTTCACGCCGCTGGCATGACCTACGGGAGACCACAGCATGACCAAGAACAACCGCCCGTTCCGGGAGTTTCTCCGGTACGAGGTCAACCTGAACCAGGACCGGCTGCACCGGCTGCAAGTGAGCGTCCGGGACGTGAACCGCCACCTGAAGGGCAACCTGCCGGGCTACCAGAGAATCGACCGGCAGGGTTCCTACGGTCTGGACACCCTGGTCAAGCCGGTGAACGAGAATGACGAATACGACGCCGACATCCAAGTGGTGATAAACCCCAATCCCAACTGGAAGGCCAGGGACTACCTGAACGCGCTTTGCGAAACTCTATCCCGGGAGTACAACTTCGCCGACAAAATTGAAATGGGCAATCGCTGCGTCACGCTGAACTACGCCGGGGACTTTCACCTCGACGTGGTTCCCCGCGTAACCAGGCAGGGAGGACACTTCATCTGCAACTGGGAGAAGGACTGCTTCGAGGAAACGGACGGCACTGGATACCGCAATTGGTTCTCGGAAAAGAGCCGGATTACAAGGGTGAACCTGAAACGGGCGGTCAGGTTGCTGAAGTACGTCAGGGACCGCCAGCACAACTACGTCGCCAAGTCCATTCTGCTGACCACCCTGGCTGGGAATGCCATCAATTCTTCCGACCGTGGCACGGAAGCGGTGCGGACGGTGGCGAACACCTTGACGACGGTGTTGACCAGGATGGACGGCTACCTGCAACGGCATCCAATAATGCCCGAAATCAAGAACCCCGCTATGTTGTCAGAGGATTTCAACCGGCACTGGAACCAGGACAGGTACGACTATTTCAGGGAGAGAGTTCATTCCCACGCCCAAATTGCTCAGCAAGCCCTGGCCTCGCCGTCCATCGAAGACTCCATAAGATTATGGCGGCGGCTGCTCGGCAACAACTTCGGGAGAGGCAGGATCGGGTAGCTCCGACCGGGACTTTGGTGATGAACACTCCCGTGTTCTGAGGCCGCGAAAGGTTTGCGCTACGAAGCTAACGCGCCAATCGCCGGATATCGAGCCCAGGCAAGGCCATATAATTGGAAAGTCGGAGGCCGCTGCCGCTCAGCAACAGCCTCCCAATGCACATCGATCTGACACCCCCTCTTTGACCGGCCCAACAGTACCCCTCCGCGCTTGTGTCCGGTAGGCAGAAGGCTTCCAGCTCGTCCGCCGTTGCGCTAAAGGCCTTGCGACGCCGGTTTCAGTAGGGCGTAGGAGCCAGGCTCCCGCACCAAGTGGTTGACGAACACCCGGCCGTGGCCGTCGTAGCCGGTGGTGTAGGCGTACTCTACCTGGGCGCCCCAAGGCACCCGACCGCCGACGCGCATGGTGCCGTCCCCGACCTTGCCACCGCTGCCCGGCCCGCCGGCCCCGCGTATCACCATGCCCTGGCGCTCACCCTTCTTCCAGGCCAGCACCTTCACCTCCGCCGGCATCACCCGTTCCGCCGGCGACGGCGCGAACAGCACCCCGTGCAGCCGCGTCAGCACGTCCCCCGACGGGGTGCGCCGGCCGGACATGATGCCGGAGAGGAAACCCTTGCTGATGCCGGCCCGCCGGGCCACCTCGTTCTGGCTGATGCCGTGGGCGTCCATGCGCTCCCACAAAGCGTGGGGGTCCACGACGGAGCGCTTTGCGGGTTTCACTTTCATGGGACCGCCCAGGGCCGACTCCAGCCGGGCCTGGACCGCCGGGCTCATCCGGTTGCGGCCCCGGGACACGTCGGTCAGGTGCCTGGAGGATATCCCCACCCGCTGGGCCAGTTGGTTGATGCTCAGGCCCAGCTCCCGGGCTCGCTCTCTTACGTAGGTGCTCTCGCTGCGGATGACGTCGATGCGGCGGTAGACGACGCCCTGGCCGGGCACGTATCCCAGCACGGCCCTGACCTTCTCCTGCATGGCCGGGGTCCAGGGCCGTCTTCCGGTGGAGAACTCGGAGAGGTAGCGGTTGGAGATGCCCATCCGCTGGGCCAGTTGCTTCATGGTGAGGCCGCTCTTGCGGGCGGCGGCGCGGAGTTCGGTCTCAGGCTTGCCGTTCGCGGTAGCGGGTTGGTTGTTACCGGTAAGGGTTGCGTTGGCGCTGTCATTGCCGTTGCCGTTGGCGGGTTGGGCCGACGCGCTGGTTGTAGCGTTGGCGACGTCGGTAGTGTTGCCGGCGGTGGGTTGGATCGTTGGGTTGGTGGTAGCGGTGGACATGTTGAAGCCTCCGTGAAATGCAAAAACGGGGCCGGCCCGTGGAGAGGGCCGGCCCCGTTTGGCGTTGGGATGGGTTGTGGGTAGATGTCAGTGGCGGGTCACGCCGTGGTGATGGCTACGGCGTGACCCGCGAAGTTCAGGTTGCGGACATGGGTTGCCTCCTGGAGTTGTCGTGGTGGTGGGAGTTGCGGTAGCCGCCGGGGGCTGACGCCGGGAACCGGCGGCGTGATGACGCTCCGGGCGTTGCGTTGTCGCGGGCGTTGACCGGCTGGCAGCCCGGCGCGGGCACACGGCAAACGCGGCGAGCGCCGAGCGGACAGTCGTCGCCCCAGGACGGGCCTTAGCCCGGCGCGGGGGCAAGAGAATGGGGAAGGGGAAGAAAAAGCGCGGTCCCGCCTCGGGCCGATGCCGTAGAGGGGCATGGGCGGCCGGGGAACCGCGAAGAGGCGCGTGGCCGTCCCGTGCGTTGCACCAGGGGCGGAGAAGGCCAGCGAGAGAGGGGCGCAGCCGGGCGGGGATGTAACGCGCTTCAGCGCGGAGGCCGGAGCTGGCTAACGCTATGAGTGAGGATAGGCAGGGCTACGCGGTCAGCGCAGCAGTGTGAGCACCCGGTTTGGCAACCACGCCCAGCCGGAGCGTTATAGACCTGCGGGGCCGCTATGCCTGGGACAGCAGCCACGCCGCAGACATGAGGAAGCGACCGGATGGCGATGCCCGTTCCAGCCGCAGCGTGAGGGGGGTGAGCGCAACGTCTAGTGCGCTGGGCGAGTCAGACCGCAGGGTTCGGGCCCTGGGCTGCCGTGTCGGTTCCGGCGTTCACCTCCCGGACGCTGTCGGCGATGCTGACGACGGGTGCCAGCCTGGTGTGGTGCACCGCATTGACGTGGTCGCCGGAGGAGCAGGGCTCGACCCCGGTTCCGCATCACGCCGCGGGCGGGCGCTTATCCCAGGTAGTCCGCCGCCGGGAGAGCAGGGCTCGATCCCTTGGCAACAAACCGGGTCGGGGATGGACCCTCCAGTTTTCTGGGCCGGAAACACTGGAAAAAGCCAGACAACGCAGTCAATTATTCACCCCCGTCCCCGTCCTGGGAACCCCTAAACCTCCTCTCTTGCACCCTCCCGCGCCAATCGTTTACCGCCGTCCCGCAGAATTCGAATGGCCGTTCCGGTGCCGTCTCCGGCGCCCTACTTCCGCCAGATGCCAAAGGTGAGAAAACGCCGCAGCTTGAGCATCTTGCGGTCGACCGTCACGTCGTACAGCATCTCGTTCCGCCGATTGACCTCCTGGCGCCGGTCGCCCCAGTCCCAGGACCGCCTCGCCGGGGGCAGGGTGAGCTCGTGCTGCTCGATCAGCTCGACCTCCAGCTCCAGGCGCCGCTCCCGGGCGTTGAGGATGTCCATGGCGTCGGTAGCGGCAGCGAAGGCGTCCCGGGCCTGGCGCCATTTCACGATCACCGCCGTGGCGGCGTCGCCGTATACCAGCTCCTCGCCGGGCTCCGCCTCGTCCGTAACCAGGTCGGGATAAACCCGCCGGGGCCGCTGGACCACGGGATTTGCCGCTGCGCCCGGCTGGGCCGATGGCGAATTCGCCGAGCCTGCCGCCGGTGTTCCGGCCTGTCCGCCTCCCGCTGCGCTTGAAACCACACCCGATGCTCCCGCCGCTTCCAGCGTCGCCAGTCGCCTTTCCGCCCGCTCCCACGCCTGCGCCTGCTCCTCCCTGAATTCCTCCAACCCATCCACCAGCGCCGCCTCCAACCGCGCCACCCGGTCCGCCAGCTCGCACAAACGCTTGCGCTGCTGCGCCGCCGCTGTCCCAACGCCCTGGACCAGGTGGCTTTCCAGCGCGTCGGCTAAGCGCGGGGTCAACCGGCCCGTGTCATCGGCCCGGGACAGGGTGCGGAAGCTGACGCCCAGGGTCTCCGCCGCCTTCACCTTGCCGTGATCGGCCACCACGTCCCGCAGCAGCGCTAGGAGCCGCACCTCCCGCAGGCTCTCGACGCTCCGGCTGCTGGAGGAATACTGTTCCGCTCCGTCCATGCTCTGGACCTCCCTGATTGCACTTCTGCAACTCGGCAACGGGGCGATGTCAACCGACACCCGATTTTCCCGATTGCCTTTCTGCAATTGCCACGCACGGGACTGTCCGGCGGCGCTGGAAGCTGCCCTGGAACCAAAGTGTTCGCCGAAACCGTCCGATAGGGGGTGATTGCCCCTGATTCTAGGTTCAACCGGACGGCGATTGACTTTTTGCAACCGGCTCCAAATCCCTGTACACGGGTATGACACCACACCCGCCCCCGCAAAACCAATGCCTTATAAGGGATGACTCGCGAGACACCGTCCTGCCCTCTGCCGCCGGTTTGGGGGCATGAGCGAGTTGACAAGGTGGCGACGGTAGCCCAATATCATAGTAAGACTGGATAACAAGGAAGCATCATGCCCAGAACAACCAAGACCATCACCTTGTATCTTGGCATTGGCGTGTA
>VXTR01000003.1 GCA_009837355.1 Chloroflexota bacterium
GTGTAGGGGTTTGGCGGTGGAGGTGACGGACGAACGGGGTAACTGTGATCACTCATGCTGAAGGCGTCCGGTGTATAATTGAGCGGGAGAAGCGGTTTGAAATCGCAGGGTCTGGATCCCTGATCAAATCCGGAATGACGGGTAGGGGTAGGGAGCGGGGTATGCGAAACGCTATGGTGGGGACCAAAGCGGGTATCAATATCAACCTAAAGCTCTCTATCCCGCGTCATGGCTCCACAATGTCGCAGCCGTAGAGAACCGGGATGTAAGGGTTGAACAAATTGGTGATGTACACACCGCGTACGACGATGCGGTCACCCCGGTCGACGTGTTCCATCCATGCGCGGTCTACGGCAGGCGGAGCAATCCGAGTTGACCGGGCCAAATTGATGCGCCCAGATTCGTTCGTGCTGAACCGTATACCGCCACCGTAACCCCCTTCGCCAGAAGGGTCGCAGGCAACTTGCCCATCGCGGGCAGCAAGCGCGTACTTAATTTCGGGGGTACGGATAAGGGCCAGACGGTCCTCTGGGTCTTTACGATCCCAATCGTTGAGGCTCCTCAGCGTTTCCGGCGACGAAACAAACAACATTCGAGGATTTTTTCTGACCACCTTTCCATAAATCAGAACTGGATCTCCGGCATCGCCATATATTCCCTGGCAATGCTTTACGTCGTTGCACTCATCGTAAAGCGTGCGGGCAGGAAGAACGTCGCGGGTGTGCGAAACAGGACTAGATTGATCTGTGTGGGCGGAATTCTCTTTCGATACAACCGCGCTTGCTTGGGTTAGTGTCGGTGTGTGAACAACACCAGTTTGCGGTTCTGTCTCAGGAAGGAGCGTTGGGATAGCAGCGGGTGCATCCAGTTCACACGACAACAACCCCAACAGCAATAACATGACGCAAATACCTATTGCGCAGACCCTGGCAACATTAAAATTGCAAGTCATCGTAGATCCTCACACCGCTATCCCCAACTCACGCAGCCTAGCCACCAAGTACTCCTGAGTACGTTCGCCCTTCCCGCTGATACAGTGCCCCCACAGCAGTTGCGGGTTTTCGACGTGGTCGTTGGTGAGATTGGTGACGGTGGTCATGTATTCAGTATCTTATCACGCGCCCCATTCTAGCTAGCGGGGCGGAGGTTGGCGGGGAGGTGGCTTTCCCAGTCGGGGATTTGGCGGATGCGCGGGGAGGGGAGCAGCCAGGACTGGATTAGGGCCAGGGTGCTGAAGCCCAGGGACATCAGCAGCGGCGCCAGGTAGGTGCCCGTTACGTCCCAGAGCAGGCCGCCGACAAAGGGGGCCAGGCCCATGCCCAGGCCGCTGCCCAGGCTCTGCCATCCGTAGAGGCTGCCCTGGGGGACGTTGCCGTAATACTGGCGGTTGGCGATGGGGAAGGTGGGCACCTCGGTGCTCTGGCCGATGCCAAATAGGATGCCGAAGAGGTAGTAGGCCCAGAGGTCGTTGAAGAAGATAATGAGCAGCAGGGGGAAGACCTGCAAGGCCATGCCGACCACCCAGACGATTCGGCAGCCGAGGCTCTCGGCGACCACAGGGACGGCAGCGCGGGCGACGACGCCGACGAGCTGCTGGGTAATCAGCACGCCGGCGGCGGCGGCGGCGGACAGGCCGCGGTCCACGGCGATGGCCACTATCAACACGTTGATAATCTGGTGTCCCATGCAGCCCCAGTAGTGGATGCCGATGAGGTTCCAGAAGGTGGCGGTGCGCCGGGCCTGCTGGATGAAAACCTTGGCGCGCAGCTTGGCGGCCTCGTCGCGGCGGGGCCTCTGGATGGGGCCGTCGCCGATGTCGCCCAGGGGACGCAGGCCGACGTCGGCGGGGCTGTTATAGAAGAACTTGACCAACGCCAAGAGCAGCACGCCGCCGGCGATGCCCGGCAGCCAGAAAATCCACTGTATCCCCAGCTGGGCGAAGGCCGCGCCAATGAGGAAGAGATAGGCGACGACGCCGACGGCCTGGAAGGACCAGACGACGCCCATGGCGGGGCCCAGGTGTCGCCGGAACCATAGGGTAATGCCGGCCACCGGCAACACGGTGAAGATGGTTGAGGAGATGCCGAGTATCACACCGAAGTAGAGGTAGAACTGCCACAGGCTGTCCATGCGGCCGGTGAGCAGCATGCCGATGATGAACAGCACGGAGCCGGCGAGGAGGAACCAGCGAACTCCGTAGCGGTCGCCGAGCCATCCGACGTAGGGGCCGGCCAAGCCGAAGATAATCCACTGGAGGCTGAAGCCGATGGTGATTGCGCCGTAGCTCCAGCCGAAGGCGCCGGCGGAGTCCCTGAGATGGGGAACCAAGGCCGCCGCCGCGAAGCGCACCGACGAGGTGATGAACCCCATGGTGGCGGCAATGGCGACGATAATCCAGGCGTAATGGATGCGGCCTTTCAGGAGCATGGAATCAGCCTCTGCCGGCTGCCGGCTGGCCCAGGACAGACATCAGCTGGGCCGTGTCGTCGAGATGTTCCAGGTTTTCCAGCATTTCCAGGACGCGCTCGGTATCGGAGTCGGACAGGGCACGCTGGAAGCAGTCTCGCACCTTGGCGAGGCGCTCGTCGCGGGACATGGGGTTGGTCGCCGAGCCGCGAAAGGCGGCACATTCGCCGCTGACGGTGGCGCCGTCTTTGAGCACGGCGGTGGTGAGGGTTGCGCCGGATTCGGGGCCTTCGGGTTCCACCTGGATGCGACCCAGCATATCCTCCATGTCGGGGGCGAAGCGGCGGGCGTCGGTGAAGGTGTCGATGCCGACGTGCCCGTCGAGCAGGGCGGCGGCGGCGCAGTATTCGACGCTGAACTTGCCATCCAGACCGCTGCGGGGGACCGGGCCGGAGTGGCCGCGTCCCCGGCGGTGGATCGTTACTTGCTGGATGTTGTTGGGATCTACGTTGTTTTGCTCGCGCAGGTTCAGGGCGGCCTCGATGACGTTCTGCATATAGACCTGGGCGGGGAAGCGCTTGATGTCGAAGCCGGGGTCGGCCAGACGCCAGGACGCGCCGAGGCTGCCGGTGGCGACTTCCCAGTCCAGCTCGCCGCCGAAGAGGGCGGCGGCGTAGCCTACCGGGGATTCCAGGGCTTCGTCGCTGGCGGTGTAGCCCATGGCGGCCAGGATGCCGGCCTCGGCGCCCATGCGGGCGGCGTTGCCCGGATGGGTGGACTTGACCATGGTGCCGGTGTTGGCGGTGAGGCCGCCGGTGCGGGAGGCGGCGATGCCGAGGGCCATCAGGGTCTGCTCGGTGTCCAGGTCCAGAGTCTTGGCGGCGGCCGCCGCGCCGCCCAGGGGGCCGACCAGGCCCGGCGGGTGATAGCCGGGACGGGTGGCCGGGGCCGACGCAGCGCGCAAGCGTCCCTGGATTTCCCAGCCCAGGGCGTAGGCGGTGATGACGCGCCGGCCGGGGACGTGATGCTGTTCGGCCAAAGCCAGGGCGGCGGGCAGGCAGGACGAGGTGCCGTGGGTGGGCGGAAAGCCCTGGATTTCGTAGTCGAGGCAGTGTCCGAAGACGCCGTTGGCGAAGGCGGCGGCCGGCGGATTGGTCTGGTAGCCCCAGCCGACCACGGAGGATTGGGGGGAGCCGCCGGCGTCCTGCACGTAGCGTCCGATGATGTCGGCCAGTTCCTGGACGGAGCCGGCGACGACGTTGGCGACGCCGTCGAGGATGGCGATTTTGGCCGCTTCGACTACGGGAGGCGGGAGGTCGGCAAAGTCGGTGTCGGAAATAAACTGGGCGAGGGTTCGGGTTGCGCTCATGGATTGCCTACCTCACGGGTCGCCGGGATGATGACACCGCAGGATACCCTAATAACGGGATGGCGGCTATAATGTGGCAACACCAGTTTTGGAGGCGTCCCCATGGCCAAAATCAAGCACGTTGCCATCACCTGCGAAGACCCGGACGCGGTGGCGAAGTTTTACAAGGAGGGGTTTGACCTCTTTGAAGTAGCCCGCAACGCCCGGCAGATTCAGCTTTCCGACGGCGACATCAACCTGACCATCCTGAAGTGGAAGACCAACGAGGACGCCGACGTAGGCCCCAACGGGGAGAACTACGACGGCATCCACCACATCGGCTTCCAGGTGGACAGCCTGGAGGAAACGGGGGCGAAGCTGCGGGAGATTGACGGCGAGGAGATTGTGCGGCGGGAAGTGGCCGGGGACGGGCAGCCGCGGGGGCCGCGGGCCGAGGAGAAGTGGGCCGGCCCCAACGGGCAGGTGCTGGACATATCGGAGCCGGGTTGGCTGCACAAGCTGCCGATGGATTAGGGCGGCGCAGCTGAAAGAAGGAGAGTTAAATGTCGAACGTGTCTCAGCGAGCAGTGAAAGTGATCGCCGCTGAATTGAGGATCCCCGAATCGTCGGTGACGCCTGAAGCGACTTTTGACGAGGATCTCGGGGCCGACTCTCTGGCATTGACCAGATTGGCAGCGGCCCTGGAGACCGAGTTCAGCTGTGTCATCCTGGACGACGATGCCGACGTGATTACGACGGTGGGCGGGATGGTTGGGTACATCGAAGGGCGGCTGAACACGTAGATGTCCGGGATTTGGAGTGTGCCAGAACCGGCGGAGATACTGGCCGTTGACGTTGCAAATGGCGCAAGGACGCAGGTGCGGCGACACGGGAACCCGGGCGGCCCGCGGCTTATCCTAAGTCACGGTTGCGGTTTGGCCGCGGATACCTACTTACCGTACTGGTCCCTGTTGCAGGACTGTGTTGACCTGCTGGTTTTTGACTTTCGGTCGCATGGATGGAACCAGGAAGGCAGTCCCGCATCGCTCAATTTCCCTATTTTCGCGGATGACTGCGAGGCGATACTGGCAGCCATCGAGGAGAGGTTCGGGCCGAAGCCGATTGTGGGGGTATTCCACTCCATGTCGGCGTTGGCAGCCCTGCTTTTTGAGCAGACGCGGGGCGGTTTCGCGGGCCTGGTTCTGTTCGATCCGCCGATTCAGCAGCCGGGCAGAAATCCTGAAGACCTGGTGTACGTCGCCGACCACATGAATCGCAGCGTGCGCCGGCGGAGGGAGCGGTTTGAGTCTCATGGCGACTTTATCGGTTATATTGAAGCAGCGCCGGCGTTTCAGCGGCTCTGCCAGGGTATGCCGGCGCTGATGGCGGAAACCCTGCTGCGGCCAGACGGTGAGGGCTATGCGCTGCGGTGTCCGCTGGAGCACGAGGCGCTGATCTACCGGTTCTTTTACGGCTGGTCGATGGAGATAGACACCAATCAAATCAGATGTCCACTCAAGGTTGTCGGCTCCGACCCCACGACTTCGTTCACCTTCATGCCGAGTTCCGACTTTAACGAGCTGGTTCGGATGGGCTACGACTTCCTGCCGGAAGCCACACACCTTATCCAGCTGGAAGAACCGGAAGAATGCGCGGAAATCACCCTTCAGTTTCTAGAAGAAACGGGGTTTCTCTGACAGCCGCTCTCAAACCGCAACTTTTTGCTTGGGGCTATCTTCTTACGTAATGGCATGGGTTGGAGAGCGATTGTGTCATCCGCGATTTGGGATCCAGTGGAGATAATCTCCCGGGAGGAAATGGCCGCATTGCAGGCGGAGCGCCTGCGCGATTGCCTGGCCCGGCTGGCGGCGCGGGTGCCCTTTTACCGCGAGAAGCTTGGCGCGATGGACGTAGCGCCGGAGGACGTGCGGTCGCCGGACGACCTGGCGGGTTTGCCCTTCACGGTCAAGCAGGACCTGCGGGACAACTATCCCTACGGGCTTTTCGCCGTGTCGATGGATGACGTAGTGAGGCTGCACGCTTCGAGCGGGACGTCGGGGAAGATGACGGTGGTGGGCTACACGGCCAACGACATCGACATGTGGGCGGACCTGGCGGCTCGTGCGTTACGCACGGCGGGGGTTGACCGGCAAGACATCATTCACGTGGCCTACGGCTACGGGCTGTTCACCGGCGGGCTGGGCTTGCACTACGGCGGGGAACGGCTGGGCGCGACGGTAGTGCCGGCGTCGACGGCCAACGCACGGCGGCAGATTGAGATGGCACAAGACTTTGGCGCAACAGTGCTGTGCTGCACCCCGTCGTACTCCCTGTTTATTCGGGAACAAGCAGCGGAAGGGGAGGGAAACCTGAGCAAGCTGAGGTTGGGCATTTTCGGCGCGGAGCCGTGGTCGGAGGAGATGCGCGCCGAGATTGAGGCACGATTTAGCATTACGGCGCTGGACATCTACGGGTTGTCCGAAGTGATCGGACCGGCGGTGTCGATGGAGTGCCAGTATAAGCAGGGGCTCCACCTGGCTGAGGACCATTTCATACCGGAAGTAATTGACCCATCGACCGGAGAGCCGCTGCCGGACGGGGAGGTCGGGGAATTGGTCTTTAGTTGCGTTACAAAAGAGGCGCTGCCGTTGCTGCGCTACCGCACGGGAGACCTGGCGATGTTGAATCACGAGCAATGTCTCTGTGGCCGAACCACAGCCCGCATGAGCAAACCGTTGGGCAGGACGGACGATATGCTGATCATCCGCGGGATCAACGTGTTTCCCGCCCAGATCGAAGCGGAGTTGCTGCGGACGGACGGCCTGGAACCTCACTACGAGCTGCTGCTGGAAAGAGGGGAGTCGCGGATGGATGATCTAACGATACGGGTAGAGGCGTCCGAGGAGTTGTACCGGGACGGGGACAGCGCGTACGCCGCCGGCCGGAAACTGATGATGTCGCTGCAGAGCAGGCTTGGGGTTGGATGTCGGGTCGAGGTATTGGCGCCCAAGCAATTGCCACGCAGCGAGGGCAAGGCGGTTCGCATTGTGGACAACAGGCAGGTCTAGCCTTAGAGTCGAAGCACACAGGGAGGCGAATGTTATGGAAGCAAGTTGCGTTACCCACATTGGAATCTGCGTCAGGGACATGGACCGGTCGCTGGCGTTCTACCGGGACATATTGGGAATGACGGTGCTGGGCGACCGGATGACCGACCCGACGGAGGGCGGACGGCTGCACAACTACCTGCGCGAGAGACAGGCTCGTCGCTGGGTCAGCCTGGCCTACGGCGACGGGGCGACGCCCACGCTGACGCTGACCAGTCATCCCGGCGATGCGCCGGACGGCGAACCCATCAAACTGGACATGGTGGGCATCAGCCATATCTCCTTCGGGGTCACCGACGTGAAGGCGCTGACCGAGGAGTTGCTGAGCAAGGGGGTTGAGCTGGCCGGCCCCATCGAGTCCTTCACCAGGCCAGATGGGGACATTCGCAGCATCTACGTGTATGACCCGGACGGGATATTGGTGCAGTTCAATACGCCGTAGGTTCGTTGACAGACCCGGCGTCTATCTTTAAACTGGCGGTATCAGGCAGATTTGCGCTGGCGCTTTTCGTTGCGCCGTGTTTTTCGTTACCCGTGTCCGTTACCCATGAAGGAGGCCATCCCAAAATGACCACCACCAACCGCAGCAAGTCGCTCGTCGTCATCCAGTTGGCTGGCGCCAACGACCCGCTGAACACCGTGATTCCCTACGCCGACGGGCTGTACTACGATTTCCGGCCCAACGTGGGCATCCCCACCGACCAGGTGATTCCCATCAACGAGCGGCTGGGGTTCAACCCCAACATGGCGCCCATCAAGTCGCTGTGGGACGAGGGCAAGGTAGCCATTGTCAACGGCATCGGCTATCCGAACCCCAACCGTTCGCACTTCCGCAGCATGGACATCTGGCACACCTGCGAACCAGAAAAGATAGCCACCGAGGGCTGGCTGGGCCGGGTAATTCGCGACCTTGACCCCCAGGGTCAGAACGTGATTACCGGCGTGAACTTCGGGCGGGGGCTGCCCCGTTCCCTGGGCGCGCCGGGCGTGCCGGTGGCCTCGGTGGGGAACCTGGAAACCTACGGGTTGTTCCCCGACGTGGAGGAGGAGCGCATCCGCGGGCTGTGCCTGGACGCCTTCGGCAAGATGTACGGCGGCAGTATCCAGGACGCGGTGATGGACTACCTGGGGCAGACGGGCCGGGACGCGCTGAAAGGCGCCGACATCCTGCGCACCGCGCCGGACAAATATTCGTCCAGCGTGGAATACGCCGACAACCCCATCGCCCAGGCGCTGAAGAACGCGGCGCAGGTGATGACCGCCGACCTGGGCACCCGCATCTACTACACCCAGCACGGCAGCTTCGACACCCACGGCGACGAGGTGAAGGTGCAGGGCGGCCTGTGGAACCAGGTTTCCGGCGCAGTGAGTGACTTCATGGCCGACCTGGAAGAGCACGGCAAGGCCGAAGATGCCATCGTGCTGATCTGGACGGAGTTCGGCCGGCGCATTCGGGACAACGGTTCCGGCACCGACCACGGCTCCGGCGGGACGGCGTTCATCATCGGCAACGAGGTGAACGGCGGCTTCTACGGCGAGTACCCGTCCCTGGCCGAAAAGGACCAGCTGGACGGCGACCTGCACTTCAACAACGACTTCCGTTCCACGTACTCGACCATTGCCGAGCAGTGGCTGGGTCTGGACCCGGTTCCAATCGTCAACGGCCAGTTCGAGCAGTGGGACTTCATCCGCAATTAATCCACAAAAGGGAAAGTACGGAGGCAATTATGAGCAATGCCGACATTGCCTTGATGGCGCACCTGATGCGTCGGGCCGGTTTCGGCGCCAGCCGCGACGAATTGGAACAGCGGAACGCCCGCGGCTATGAGAACGTGGTGGAAGACCTGCTCAATCCCGGCGCCGCCAACTCCATGCCGGACGACGTTATCCGCCGCTACCACGTGGATATGGCGGAGATGCGGGAGCTGAACAGCGCCGGGGCTTACTGGCTGTACCGGATGGTAACCACGGACAACCCGCTGGAAGAGAAGATGGCGCTGTTCTGGCACAGCCTGTTCGCCACCGGCTACTCCAAGCTGAACCAGGCGCGCGCGCTGATGAACCAGATTGACACCTCCCGGCGCAACGCCATGGGCGACTTCCGGACGATGCTGGTGGAGTTGTCAAAGGACCCGGCCATGATCATCTGGCTGGACAACAACGACAACCACAAGGGCGACATCAACGAGAACTACGGCCGGGAGCTGCTGGAGCTCTTCTCCATGGGCATCGGCAACTACACCGAGGACGACGTGAAGGAGTGCGCCCGCGCCTTCACCGGCTGGACTTTGGGCAACGCCGAGTACATGGCCACCCGGGCCAGCCGGGATTCCATCTGGCCGTACAGCCGCATTTCCTGGCACTTCCAGTACCGGGACCACGACCACGACGACGGCGAAAAGACGTTCCTGGGCGAGACCGGCAACTTCAACGGCGAGGACATCATCGACATCATCGTGCGGCAGGAGGCCACGGCGCGGTTCATCTGCACGCGGCTGTTCCAGTTCTTCGCCGCCGACGAGGTGGACGCTGCCGGCGAGGCCGTCATCGAGGAGATGATGGCGTCCTACTTTGCATCCGGCTATGAAATCCGCTCGGTGCTGCGGACGCTGTTCAACTCCGACTACTTCAAGTCGGAGTCGGCGAGGTTCGCCCGGGTCAAGGGGCCGGTGGAGTTGGTAGTGGGCGCGGTCAGGCTGGCCGGAACCTATCAGGAGCCGACTTTCGGCGCAGACCAGCTGGCCCGTTACACCATGTACATGGGACAGGGCATCTTCCAGCCGCCCAGCGTGGAAGGCTGGCACGAAGGCGCGGAGTGGATTGACAGCGGCGCCCTGGTGGAACGGGTGAACTTCGTGGGCAAGGAGCTGGGCGACCCGACGAACCCCGGCGTCATGGCCATCATCGACCGCGCGTCCGCCGGCGTGGATGGGCCATTGTCCGCCGAGGCGCAGGTTGACGTGTGCGCCGACCTGCTGGGGCCGATCCCACTGTCCGACTCCACGCGCAGCTCGCTGAGCGAGTTCGCCAGCCAGCAGGGTGAGGCCGACCTGCGTCCCGGCGCGCGCACCGAGGCCGACGAGCAGCGCATCGCCAACCTGCTGCGGCTGCTGACGGCGACGCGGGAGTATCAGTTGGCGTAGTTGGTTCGCCGACGTTCACAGCAGATTACATAGGGGCGGCCCATGGGTCGCCCCTACAGCGAATAGGAGAAGCTACTATGACTACCGCCGTAGCCGCCGGGCCGGTGGAATACATCAAGACCATTGGGCTGACCACCAACCAGAGCGGCCGAGGGTTCACCAACCCCTACGACTGCGCTTTTGACGCCGACGGGCGCATCCTGACACTGAATCGCTGCGACACGGTGCGGGCCTCGCTGGTTCGCATCGGGATGATGAGTTGGGATGAGGACTACCTGGGCGAGTTCAGCCGGGGGTACGGGCGCGGCGACGGGCAGTGGATTCTGCCGGTGGCCATGGCACTGGACCGCCAGGGCGTGGTGTACGTTACCGACGAGCAGCAGCACCGGATTACCGCGCTGGACACCGACGGCAATTTTGTGCGTCAGTGGGGCGAAAAGGGCAGCGACGCCGTGCAGATGAACGGCCCGGCCGGCCTGGCCATCGGCGGCGACGAAATCCTGTACGTCGTTGAGCAAGGCAACAACCGGGTGCAGCGGTTCACCACGGCCGGCGAGTCGCTGGGGACATGGGGCGAGGCCGGCGACGGACCCGGACAGTTCAATATGCCCTGGGGCGTCGGCCTGGACGCCGCCGGCAACGTGTACGTGGCCGACTGGCGGAACGACCGGGTACAGAAGTTCACCGCCGACGGGCAGTTTATCGCCGCCTATGGCTCCTCGGGCGACGGCGACGGACAGCTGAGCCGTCCCTCCGCGGTGTGCGTTGACTCCGCAGGCTACATCTACGTGGCCGACTGGGGCAACGAGCGGGTGCAGATATTCGACGGGGACGGGAGCTTTGTACAGTCGCTGCGGGGGCAGGCCACGCTGTCCAAGTGGGCGCAGGATTACATGTCCGTGAATCCGGACGAGCGCAACACCCGTGAGATTGCCAACCTGGTGCCGGAACTGCCGGCGCACTTTGACACGCCGTATCTCATTTCCTCACAAACCGAACCATACTTCTGGGGGCCGGTGTCGGTGCGGCTGGACGCCGAGGAGCGGCTATTCGTCGTGGAGTCCAACCGCCACCGCATCCAGGTGTACCAACGCCGCAAGGAGTGAACCGACGTTGTCCAGCCCTGACCTGCTGACCCAAATCCGCGCCGTCGTCGGGGACGATTATGTAATTGACCACCGGGAGGATTTGCTGGTCTATGAGTACGACGGCTCGGTTGACCGCTCCATGCCCCGGGCGGTGGTGCTGCCGGACGGTGTTGACGAAGTAAGCAGGGTGATGGCTCTGGGCTACGAGGCCGGCGTTACCGTAGTTGGACGGGGCAGCGGCACCGGACTCAGCGGCGGGGCGATCACGCCGCCGGACGGGTTGCAGATTGCCTTTCCCCGCATGAACCGCATCCTGGACGTGGATACGGTGAACTGCACGGCGCTGGTGGAGCCGGGAGTCATCAACCTGGACCTGGACAACCACGTGCGGCGGTTCGGGATGCGCTACGCTCCGGATCCGTCCAGCCAGCGGGCGTGCAGCATCGGCGGGAACATCGCGGAGAACGCCGGCGGGCCGCACTGCCTGGCATACGGCGCTACCACCAACCACGTCATCGGTATGGAGGTCGTGCTGGAAGACGGCACGGTGGTGAACCTGGGGAGCATGGCGCGGGAAGCCGCCGGCTACGACCTGCGCGGGGCGTTCGTCGGTTCCGAGGGAACTTTCGGCATCGCCACCAAGATACTGGTGCGGCTGCTGCCGACGCCGGAAACGGTGCGCACGTTCCTGGGCATCTTTCCTGACATTGACTCGGCCTGCACCGCCGTGTCCGCCGTTATCGGCCACGGCATCGTGCCGGCGGCTTTAGAAATGATTGACGCGCTGAGCATCAAGGCGGTGCAGAACGTAACCGACGCCGGCTATCCCAACGACGCCGGCGCGGTGCTGCTCATTGAGCTGGAGGGCTTGCAGGAAGAGGTGGACGAAGTAACCAGGGAGGTTGAATCCGCGCTGTGGGACACCGGGGCCGCCGACGTGCGAATCGCCGAGGATGACGACGAACGGGAACGGCTGTGGCTAGGCCGCAAGACGGCGTTCGGAGCATTCGGCACCATTGCGCCCAACTACTACCTGGTGGACGGCGTGGTGCCGCGCACTCGGCTGACGCAGATGCTGCGCAAGGTGAACGAAGTCAGCGAGCGTTACGGCATCACCATCGCCAACGTGTTCCACGCCGGGGACGGCAACCTGCATCCCTGTATGCTCTTTGACGCCCGGGAGCCGGGGGTGATGGACAAGGCCCTGGCGGCGGCGGCCGAGTTGATGGAGGAATGCGCCGCGTTAGGCGGAACGCTGAGCGGCGAGCACGGCATCGGGCTGGAAAAGAAGGAGTTTATGCCCCTGGTCTATACCGACGCCGACATGGCGGCGATGCAGCGGGTGCGGGAGGCTTTCGCGCCAGAGAACCGCTTGAATCCGGGCAAGATTTTCCCCGACGGCAGCTACTGGCGTCCGGCCGGGGCGCATCCGGCGGGGCACGCTGCCGTGTTGTACGTGTGACTCTTGTGCCACCACGACACCGAAATAGCGTTGGCTCCCTCTCCAACGGAAGCGGACAGACGGGGCTGTTGCTAGACGACGCCGATTCATTGCTGGGCCGGCTGCACGTGGCCAAAGCGAGATTTGACCATGTTGAGCCATTTTCCCTTGACTTGTTCAAAGGGTTCTCGTCCTTGCGGGCGTTGACTTATTCGGTCAGCATCCCGATGATTACCCGGCTGATGCGGGAAGTCGGGTTTGACGAGTTGGAGGTGGTCTTCGGACACGCTGGGCTGATTAATCGTACCGTCGAGGACGTCCTGTCGTTCCAGCACGTAGTTGAGGATTTGCAGAACCAAGCTCTTGTGACGAGCCTTGACGACGAAAAGCGTCAAGAGCTTTTCGACTCGGTAGCCGCCGGCAAAACCAGGTTCTACGTAGTAAAAGACGCCGCCATTTCCCACGCCAAAATCTACTTGCTGGAAAACTCCCACACGAACCGAAGGCGCGTAGTTGTTGGCTCGGCCAACCTTTCGGAGCAGGCGCTATCCGGCAAGCAGGCGGAGACTTTGCTGGCGTTTGACGACGATGACGCGGCCTGGGCGCATTATTGCGCGCAATATGAAGCGGTACGGGATACGGCCACCAGCAAGCTGGAATTGCGGCCCCAGCCTTTGCCGGCCCTGGACTTGGCGGAAATCCCCGCGCTGAAAGAGGCTCTGGAAGACGAGCGCGAAACCGGCGTTACAATTTTCACGCCGCCGGTTACCAGTGCCGAAGAACTCACTTTTCAGGTCGTAGAGCACAAGGTAGAGCGTATTAGGGACTACGTACGCAAAGATATAGGTGACCAAAGACCAGACCGATCGGGCAACGTGGTATTGAACCGTCATGTTATTGGGCAGATAGTCCGCCTTTCGCGGTCTCGCACGAGGGAGAATGAAGCAGAGCAAAACACTTGGCTGACCATTAATCCTGACCGTCAAAGCATCAATCTGTCAGGAAAGCAAATTAATCTGGAGGCTGATTGGCCACAGGTGCGCGGTGATACGGCCTGTTGGCTGGAGTTTTTCGACAACTACGGCAAGGGATTCTCGGGCGACGTGCCCCGTCTCCAACGCGACTATTTCACGTTTATGAGTTGGTTCTATTTTTCTCCATTGCTATGCGAGCTCCGGGATGCCGCCCTCAGACAGAATATGTCGTCATTTAACCATCCAATGTTCGCTGTCATGCACGGCGATAGCAGTTGCGGCAAAACAACCTTTATTGAAACGTTGATGACATCAATGTTCGAGTTTTGGCAGCGGTTGGAACCATCTCAGTTCACCGCATCCAACCTTCGGGCGTTGCGACATTCCTACCGCCGTTTTCCCGTTTTCTTCGACGACATCACTCGAGACCGATTCAATCGCTATGGTGAAGAGATCATCAAAGACCCGAACACGCCGGGGGTAGAATATCCTTGCTTCGTCATCTCGATGAACGCCAATGCGAGAAATTTCAAGACGGAGGTCATCAAGCGTTGCCTGATGATTTACACTCGCACTTACATTCCTGGCGACCGCATTGTGGAGCGCAACCAGTTGCAGCGTTCCGTAACTGGCATCCGCAGCCGACTCACCACGTCGCTGTACCGCGAATATCTGCGGCGCATCCTCGCCGTCATTGATGGTATGGAACGCTCCGATGCCGGGGATGCCGATGTGCTGGAACTGTCATCGGGCGTTCTGCGAAATTTGATCAACGAAGCAAAACCAGATGGCGCTGTGTTGCCCCAATGGTGTCAGCAAACGTCGCTGATTGAATACCAAGAGCGAGCTTTTGAGCGTCCTAAACTGCTGCTGGAGAACCTGATTTCCAAAGACCGATACAGCAAACGCCGCAACCCGCCAGAATCCTACTGGTCGCTGCGCGATAACCAAGTAGTCGTCAACGCTGGAACTCAGGAATTGCGCAGTCTCCGTACCGATATACCGGATTGGATTCTAGACGACACCAGCAGCGTTGCCGGTTTGCTGACACTGAAGCGCAAGGAGCTAGAGGATTTTCTGGGAGTCCGATCGCTGAAACCACGAAACCCGCTGCAACGATTCTTGTCAGCGGGACGCTGACAGATGATGAGCAACATCACCGCTCAGCTGGCCGACGTGATTGGCGCCGATGCCGTGGCGGATTCCGGCCGGCTGGCGGAATATGCTATTGGGCCGTTCACTCCCGTTGGTGCCGTGCGGCCGGCGGATGCTGATGGCGTGGCGGCGGTGATGGCGTGGGCACAGCGGGCCGGGATCGGCGTCTATCCTGTTGGGGGACGGACGCTGGCGCAATTGGGCAACGTGCCGACTCGGCCCGGCATTGCGCTGGACCTGTCCGGGTTGAATCGCCTGGTGGATTTTCAGCCGGCGGACCTTACCGTGCAAGCGCAGGCCGGTATGACCATCGCGCAACTTGACGCCGAGTTGGCCCAGGACGGCAAGCACGTTCCGCTGGGCGCGCCGCTGGCGCAGCGGGCTACCATTGGCGGCACGCTGGCCACCGGAATCAGCGGGCCGTTGCGGACTACCTACGGTTTGCCCCGGGACTGGCTCATCGGGGTCAGCGTGGTGGGCGCCGACGGCACTGCCAGCAAAGCCGGCGGGCAGGTGGTCAAGAACGTTACCGGCTACGACCTGAACCGACTCTACACGGGGTCGCTGGGCACGTTGGCGGTGATTACCGAAGCTACCTTCAAGCTGGCGCCGGCGCCTACGGAATGGGCTGCCATTGCCGCCGCTTTCAGCGATAACGACGCCGCGATTGCAGCCTGCCGGGAGCTGCAAGCACAACCCTACGCTCCGCAGGCTTTGCACCTGCTGAATCCGGCGGCGGCACGGAGTATGGGGAACCCCGACCTGCCGTCGGGATACGGGCCGGTGGCCATCGCTATTATCGGCGGGCGACCGTCGTCGGTGCGGCGGCGGATTACCGACACGGCGCTGCTGTGGCTGGAGGCGGCCAGCACGCTGCACATTGCTGGCGCGGAGGCGGTTCAGCTAACGGAAGCGCTGGCGGATTTGCCGTTCAATCCTAGCAACCCGCCGTCGGTTTGCGTTCGCGTCAACGCGCCGCCGGACGCGCTGCCGCAGTTGCTGGCGATGGAACGGGAAGAACTGGCGGGAGCGACACCGGCGATTGCCGGCGACGTTGGATTTGGCGGCGGACGGCTGCTGTGGTGGGAAGATTTTTCCGATGCGGATGCGTCGCAAATCGCAGACAGACTGCGGGGCATTCAGGGCGCCGCTGCACAGTTGGGCGGAGACGCCATCGTGGAGAGCTGTCCGGCATCGGTGAAAGAGCACATTGACGTGTGGGGGCCGGAGCCGTCGGGAATGGCCATAATGCGGCGCATCAAGGAGCAGTTTGACCCTAACAACATACTCAATCCCGGCCGCTTTATGGGAGGGTTATGATGGTCAACGCCCCGGACCGGCATCAAGAGCCGGATGCCGGCCACCACCTGGGCGGCGGAATTGACGCCGGGCATGGGTTTCCTTACGGAGTTCCCTTTGAGGGGTCCCTGAACGACGGGCCGGGTTTTGTGGGGGCAGATGCGCCAACCGAGGCCGATTTGTACCGCTGCGTGCACTGCGGGCTGTGTCTAAGCGCCTGTCCTACCTACGTGGAGACCCAGCTGGAAACCGAGTCGCCGCGGGGCCGCATCGCGCTGATGAAGGCCGTCCACGAGGAGAGGGTCGGCATCAGCGAGCGGCTGGTGTCGCACTGGGAGTTGTGCCTGCAATGCCGGGCCTGCGAGGCGGTGTGTCCGTCGGGAGTACCCTACGGCCGGCTGATGGAGCACACGCGGGCGCAGGTACAGGACAATAGCCTGCAAAGCCCGGAGTTAAGCCGGCTGTCCAGCCTGTTCCTGCGGGCCGCGTTGCCGCATAATCGGCGGCTGCGTTTGGCGGGACACTTGATGCGGCTCTACCAAAGGTCGGGGCTGCAAGGGCTGGTGAGGCGGTCGGGGTTGCTGCGCGGACTGCCGGGTAGCCTGGCGGACATGGAAGCGCAGATGCCGGTGATGGGGCGGCAGTTTTTCAGTCCGGCACGTCGCGTCTATCCGGCAATGGGAGAGCGGCGCATGATGGTGGGCTTGCTGTCGGGTTGCGTGATGCCGATGATGCAGTCTGAGGCGATGCGGGCCGCGGTGCGGGTGTTGCAGCGCAATGGCTGCGAAGTGGCCGTGCCGCCGGCGCAAGGGTGCTGCGGCGCGCTGAATCTGCACGCCGGCGACCTGGAGCTGGGGCGGCGGATGGCACGGCGCAACATTGACGCCTTTCGAGATGCCGGGGTGGACCTGGTCATAACGGCATCGGCCGGCTGCGGGTCGTCGATGAAGGAGTACGGCGACCTGCTGCGCGACGATGGGGACTATGCGGAGGCTGCCGCCCAATTCGCGGCCAACACCCGGGACATTACGGAGTTTCTGGCCGGGCTGCCGCTGGAGCCGCCTCAGGCCGAAATGGCCTGGCGGGTGACGATGCAGGACCCGTGCCATTTGGCCCACGCGCAGCGGATTACGGATGCGCCGAGGCGGGTCTTGCGCAGCATTCCGGGGCTGGAGCTGGTGGAGATGGCGGAGTCGTCGCTGTGCTGCGGGTCGGCGGGGTTTTACTCCCTGATACAGCGGGATATGTCGCAGCGGTTGCAGCGGCGCAAGGTGGGGAACGCGCTGGCTACGGAGGCCGAGATTATCGCATCGGCCAACCCCGGCTGCATGGCGCAGCTGGAGCAGGGGTTGCGGAAGGCGGAGGCGTCAGCGGATGACGAGGACAGCCGGCCGGCGGTGCGGGTGATGCACGTGGTGGAGATACTGGACGCGGCGTATCAGAGGGAAGGATAGGCAGTTACGGCGCGCTGCCGTTCATGGCGAAGCTGCGCTGGGCGGCAGCTACGCTGGCTCCGTAGGCCACCTCGTAGCCGGCATCGGAGAGGATGACTTCCAGGGCGGAGAGGACGGCCAGCACGCTGGTCTCCCGCGCGCCTTCGCCCATCATGCCGATGCGCCAGACCTTGTTGCGAAACTCGCCCAGGCCGCCGCTGACCTCGATGTTCCACTCGTTGAGCAGCCGGGCGCGGGCGGCGCCTTCGTCCACGCCTTCGGGCGCTTTAACTATGGTGATGGGGTTCAGCTGGTACTCCGGGTTGGTGGTCAGTTCCAGGCCCATGGCGGCGAGGCCGGCGCGCAGGCCGGCGGCGACGCGGGCGTGGCGGGCGTGGCGCTCCTCGATGCCCTCCTCCATCATCATGCGCAGGGATTCGCGCATGGCGTAGGTCATGGTGATGGGGCTGGTGTGATGATAAACGCGCTGGGTTTCGTTCCAATACTCGGCGACGCCCTGCAGGTTGAAGTAGAAGCTCTCCACGGGGGTGGCGCGCTTGTCGATGACGTCCATGGCTCGCTGACCGAAGGTGACGGGAGCGAGACCGGGAGGCGATCCCAGGCACTTCTGGCTGGCGCTGTAGCAAACGTCGATGTCCCAATCGTCAACGCGCACTTCGTGGCTGCCCAGGGAGGTAACGGCGTCCACGACGACCAGCGCGCCGTGGCGATGGGCCAGGTCGATGGCGTCCTGCAACGGGGTGATTGCGCCGGTGGATGTCTCAGCGTGGACCAGGCCGACCATCTTGGTGCCGGGGTTGGCGTTCAGCGCGTCTTCCAGGGCGTTCAGGTCGGCCGGCTGGCCCCAAGGGGAATCGACCATTATGGTGTTGGCGCCGCAGCGCTGGGTTATGTCCGCCAGCCGGACGCCGAAGTAACCGTTGCGGCAGACGATGGCGGTGTCGCCGCGCTCCAGGACGTTGACGCAGGCGGTTTCCATGGCGCCGGTGCCGGTGGAGGAGATGGGCATGGTTACGTAGTTTTCGGTGTGAAAGACCTGCCGCAGCATCTCGCACACCTCGTCCATAATCTGGAAGAAGAGAGGATCAAGATGTCCCACCACCGGCTGGGTCATCGCGCGCAGCACTCGGGGATGGACGGTGCAGGGGCCGGCCCCCAACAGCAGACGGTTGGGGGCTTCAAATTCGTCAAAATATGATTCGCTCACTGTGTTCTCCGCTTTGCGCTGGGCTGCATTGTCCGGTTGTATTCCACTACACTACCGCCGAGGCTCCGCCGTCGATGTTGATGGCGACGCCGGTGAGGTAGCTGGCGCGCTCGGAGGCCAGGAAGGCAATCACGTCGCCGGCTTCGGCTCCCTCGCCGACGCGGCCCAAGGGCACGCTGCGACCGGCGGCCAGCTGGTCATAGAAGTTGTCCATGTCCAGGTCCGGCTCGTTGGCGATGCGGGCATCGTAGCGGCGCTGGTGCTGGCCGCTCTTGATGAGGCCGATGCAGACGGTGTTAACCAGGATGTTGTCGGACGCCAAGTCCTTGGATAGGCCCTTGGTGATGGCGATGCCGGCGGCCCGGGAGATGGAGGTGGGCATGGAGTTGGCGCCGGGGGTGCGTCCGCCCAGGTTGGTAACGTTGATGATGCGTCCGCCGCCGACCTTGCGCATTTCGGGGATGGAGGCGCGAATCAGCCGGACGGCGCCCCAGACTTTGAGTTCGAAGTCAAACTCCCAATCGTCGTCGCTGACGGCCTCGAAGCCCTTGGCCATGGAAGTGCCGGCGTTGTTGACCAGAATGTCAACCCGGCCGTACTTCTCCACGGCGGTGTTGACCACGCGGGCTGCGGTGGCCTTGTCGGAAACGTCGGCGGAGAGGGGCAGAACCTCGCCCTCGGTGGCGGTGCGGATTTCGTCCGCCGCCGCGTCCAGCACGTCCTGCCGGCGGGCCACGATGATGACGTTGGCTCCTTCACCGGCCATACGTTGGGCGGCTGCTTTGCCGATGCCCTCGCTGCCGCCGGTTACGATTGCTACCTTGCCGTCCAGTCCGAGCTCCATGGTTGGCCTCCTTGTCGCTTCTGCGCCCCAGCAACGGGAATGTTGGGGGCGGCGAATTATGTCGATAACCGAGGGGAATTATAGCATAGAGGCGACGATAAGTTACGGTTCCCGGCCACCGGACAGGCCCCAGGAGCTGCCATCGTCGCAGGTGTCCAGCATCTCGCGCAGGGCCGCGACTTCCCATTGGGTAACGGTGAGCTGCCACTTTGCTTTGACGGCAATCCAGTCGGCGGCGTAACGACACCAGCCGGCGGGTGCATCGGGACGCCATTGGTCGGGCGGCTGCTTGCCCTTGGTGCGGTTGAGTGACTTGTCGGTCACCTGCAGGCTGGCGGGATGGTCCAGGTCGTTGGCGTAGGCGCGCTTGCGTTCTCGATCCCAGTCCCAGCCGCCGGACTCGTGGGCGTGGCCCAGGGGGACGTGGTGGTCAATGTCAATGTCGCCGGCGTCGGTGAAGAGCTCACCGCTCCACGGACCGCGCCATTGGCCGCCGGTTACGCGGCATTCCTCGCCGTCGGCGTTGGGCGTAAAGGAGACCGGGCCGGCGCTTTCGGAGATGAGGACTTCGGCGCGGGTGTTCTGACAATCGCGGTCGGCGTCCACCCAATGGGGCCAGTCGTCGCGGTGGTATTTGAGGTCGCTGCCGCGTTGGGCGATGGGCAACTGTTCCAGGGTCGCCAGCACTTCGGCCACTTCGCCCGATGGAGCGGACGGCTCGGCGGCAGGCTCAACCGGCAGTCGGCTTACGCCATCGGTCTCGGGACTCGGATTTGTAGATGTATCTGAAACCTCGAGACCGCAATAATTCACCACCAATCCCAGCGCCGCCAACAACACCAGCGCCAGGATCGTAAATAGACAACCGGCTCGCAAGTGCGCTAAACGCCGACGCCTTCGCGCTCGGCGATGGAGGGGACGTCCTTGTCGCCGCGGCCGCTGAGGCAGGCGATGATTATGTTATCCGACGGCAAATCGGCGGCCAGGCGGCTGACGTGATAGATGGCGTGGGCGGATTCCAGCGCGGGGATGATGCCCTCGGTGCGGCAGAGCAGGCGGAAACCCTCCATGGCCTCGTCGTCGGTAACCGACAGGTATTCGGCGCGGCCGGTGGCTTTCAGCCAGCTGTGTTCCGGGCCGACGCCGGGGTAGTCCAGGCCGGCGGAGATGCTGTGGGCTTCCTGGATTTGGCCGTTGGCGTCCTGCAAGAGGTAGGACAGGGAACCGTGCAGCACGCCGGGCCGGCCGGCGGACAGCGTGGCGGAATGCCGACCGGTGTCCACACCCTCTCCGGCGGCTTCAACGCCCACCAGCCGCACGCCGGCGTCGCCGATAAACTCGTAGAAGGTGCCGATGGCGTTGCTGCCGCCGCCGACGCAGGCGGCCACGACGTCGGGCAGGCGTCCTTCGGCGTCCAGAATTTGCTGGCGGGCTTCCCGTCCGATTACCGACTGGAAATCCCGCACCAGCATGGGGTAGGGGTGCGGACCGACCACGCTGCCGATGAGGTAGTGGGTGGTCTCCACGTTGGTTACCCAGTCGCGGATGGCCTCGTTGATAGCGTCTTTCAGGGTGCGGGTGCCCGATTCGACGGCAATAACCTGGGCGCCGAGCAGCCGCATCCGGTACACGTTGAGGGCCTGGCGGACAGTGTCTTCGACGCCCATATAGACGATGCACTGCAACCCGAGCATGGCGCAAACGGTGGCGGTGGCGACACCGTGCTGTCCGGCGCCGGTTTCGGCAATGATGCGCTGCTTGCCCATGCGCTGGGCGAGCAGGCACTGGCCCAGGGCGTTGTTGATCTTGTGGGCGCCGGTGTGGGCCAGGTCTTCCCGCTTGAGGTAGATGCGCGCTCCGCCGCAGTGTCTGGTCAGATTTTCGGCGTAGTACAGGGCGGTGGGACGGCCGGCGTAGTCAGTCATCAGGTGGTGCAGTTGCTCGGCGAAACCGGCATCGTCCTGGACGGCGCGGTAGGCCGTTTCCAGCTCGGTGAGGGCGGCCATCACGGTTTCGGGGACGAACTTGCCGCCGAAATCGCCGAAGCGGCCTCTTTCGTCGGGTAAGTTGGAGTGAGCAGCGATAGCCATAGCAGTCTCAACCTTCCTGGATTCCCGCCTTCGCGGGTATGACGGTAGATGCGGGAATAACGATTGTTAGTTGCCGGCGCCTTTGGCGTTGGTGATGAATTGGCGGATTTTGGCGGCGTCTTTGTCGCCGTCGGTTTCCACGCCGCTGGATACGTCCACGCCCCAGGGGTTGATCTGGGAGACGGCGGCGGCCACGTTATCGGGGGTCAGGCCACCGGCCATGAGGAAGCGGCTGCCGTTGCCGGCCAGCGCAGCGGCGATGGTCCAGTCGAAGGACTGGCCGGTGCCGCCGTGCAATCCGGCCACCTGGCTGTCCAGGGTAACGGTGCAGCCGGCGGCGGCGTAGGCGTCGATGCGGCTGGCCACCTCGGCGATGGCGTTGGAGTCGGTATCGTTGGGGACGTGGAGCACCTTGATGACGCCGGCGTGCTTTTGCACCTGGCGGCAATAATCCAGCGGCTCGTCGCCGCAGAGCTGGACGAAATCCAGGCCGGCGACGGTGATGGTGTCCAGAACTTCGTCCAGGGGCTGGTCGCCGAACAACCCGACTGATTTCGGAGGCGACGGGCCAGTGGCGCGCAGACCGTCGGTGATTGAGCGCGCGCCTGTTGGCTCAACGCGTCGGCGGCGTCCGGGCACGAAGACGATGCCCACGTAGTCGGCGCCGGCATCGGCGGCAATCAGGGCGTCGTCCAGTTGGCGCACGCCGCAGATTTTTACCCTGGTGTCCGACACAGCGGCTACCTTGCGACCAGAGCCGGCGCGCCCGTGAGTGAGCGCACTTTCGCCGCCGTGTCAGCAGCGGTAACGAGAGCCTCGCCCACCAGCACGGCGTTTACGCCGTGAGGTTCCAGCCGGGCGAGGTCGTCGGGTGTGCTGATGCCGCTCTCGCTGACGATCACCTTGTCGCGGGGAATCAGCGCGGCCAGCTCCTCCGTGGTGGCCAGGTCGGTTACGAAGGTGTGGAGGTCGCGGTTGTTGATGCCGATGACCTCGGCTCCGGCGTCGATGGCCGTGGCGATTTCGTCGGCGTCGTGGGTTTCCACCAGCGGGGTCATGCCCAGGGACTTGCCGAGGTCGATTAGCTCGGACAGCTGGGACGGCGAGAGGATGTCAACGATGAGCAGGTAGGTATCGGCGCCGATGGCCCGGGCCTCGTGAACCTGGTAGGGGTCGAAGAGGAAGTCCTTGCGCAGCACCGGAGCACTGCCCGACGCGCCGCTCTCCTTGACGGCGGTCAGGTGGGCCGGCTCGCCGAGAAAATGGCCGTCGGTGATGACGGAAATCGCCGCCGCGCCGTTGTCCGCGTAGGTTGCGGCCAACTCGGCTGGCTGGAAGTCGGCACGCAGCAGTCCCTTGGAGGGCGACGCCTTCTTGACCTCGGCAATCAGGCTGATGCCGTCGCTGCGGAGGGCGGCGGCGAAGTCCAGAGCCGGCGGGTGGGCGGCGATACGCTCCCGCAGGGCGGAGAGCGGGGTAGCGGCCCGGGCAGCCGCAAGTTCTTCCCGCTTCTTGGCGACGATTTGGTTCAGGATGCTTGCGGGCATTTGTCGCGTCTCCTTCAGCCGTTGGCCTGCGCCAGCTCTTGCGTCAACTCAACCATGGCATCCAGCTTGGCCAAGGCTTGCCCGTCGGCGATGGACGCTGCGGCCAGCTCGATGCCCTCGGGCAGAGTTGCAGCGAGGTCGCCGGCTACCAGAGCGGCGGCGCTGTTCAAGACCACGGCGTCGCGGACGGGGCCGGTTGCGCCGGACAGGATGCTGCGCATGGTGACGGCGTTGGCCGATGGGTCGCCGCCGCGCAGGTCGTCGGGCGTAGCGTGAGGGAGGCCCAGCTCGCGGGGTCGCACTACGTAGGGCGATATTGCTTCGTCCAGAATCTCCCATCCGGTGGAGTCGCTGCCGAGTGAAAGCTCGTCCATGCCATCGGTGCTGTGGAAGATGATGGCGTGGTGGATGCCAAACAGGCGCAGGGCTTCGGCCATTTTTTCGACAGCCTCGGGATAACCGACGCCGAGCAACTGGCAAGGCACGCCGGCAGGGTTGGTCAGCGGCCCGAGCACGTTGAACACGGTACGTATGCCGATCTCCCGGCGCACCGGCGCGACGTAACGCATGGCCGGGTGATAGGCCGGAGCGAACATGAAGCCAATGCCGATTTCCCGCAGGCAGCGTTCCACGGCGTCCGGCGGCAGCTCGATACTCACGCCCAGAGCCTCCAGCACGTCGGCACTGCCGCAAGTACCGGACGCGGCCCGATTGCCGTGCTTGGCGACGGTGAGGCCGGCGCCGGCCACGACGAAAGCGGCGGCGGTGGAGATGTTGAAGGTGCCCTTGCCGTCGCCGCCAGTGCCAACGACATCAATGGCCGGGCCGTCGGTGTTGACGCGCAGGGACTTCTCGCGCATCACAGTGGCGAAGCCGGCGATTTCCTCGGGCGTTTCGCCTTTGAGGGCGAGGGCGGTGAGGTAGGAGCCGAGCTGAGCCGGGGTAGCCTCGCCCTCCATCACCTCGCGCATGAGTTCAATGGCGTCGGGCATGGAGAGAGATTCGCCGGCCGTGGCCGCCGAGATGGCTTCACGAATCATTGGGCACCGCAGTTCAGGTAGAATGTGGCTGAATATGATAGCACGGAAGAGGTTGCCCAATGCGCGTTGACGTTCATACCCACATCTGGCCGGACCGGATCGCTGATGCGGTGGCGGAGAATATGGAGGGCGAGCTGGGCTTTACGCCGATTGCCGCCAATACGGTCTCCGGCATCAAGGCGCACATGGCGGCGGCCGGCGTGGACAAGTCCGTGGTGCTGAGCGTGGCGGCGCGGGCGGACCAGGTGCGGGCCGCCAACGACTGGTTGATTTCGATTGCCGACGACAACCTGGTTCCTTTCGGTGCCGTGCATCCCGATTTGGCGGACAAGGGCGGCGAGATACGCTATTTGCGGGAGAACGGCGTCAAGGGCATCAAGATGCACCCGGTCATCAACGGTTTCTATCCCGACGACCCGCAGTGGTTCCCGGTGTATGAAGAGTTGGGCGAGGACATGACACTGGCGATTCATGCCGGCCGGCTGCCCCACCAGGGGGCGGACGCGCCCTTGTACGCCGCGCCGGAGCGGATTGCCAACATCGTGCGGCGGTTTCCCAAGCTCAAGGTGATCGCGCTGCACCTGGGCGGGTTTTACATGCTGGATGAGGCAGAGCGGGAGCTGATGGGACACGAGAACGTGTTGGTGGACACGACCTGGCCGCCGTCGATTCGGGAGCTGACCGCCGAGACGTTGACGGCCATCATCGGCAAGCACGGGGCGCACAAGGTGTGTTTCGGGACGGATTACCCGCTGGTGGACATGGGCAGCGAGTCGGACTACCTGGCGTCGCTGCCGCTGACGTCGGGGCAGGTTGAGGGGATTCTGGGGGAGAACGCGCGGCGGTTTATCGGTTTGTGACAGCGCGACGGCTATGGATTCCGGCTTTCGCCGGAATGACGGGTTGCCTTTGTGGGTTCAGTCCGACAGGCCGAAGGCGTGGAGGACGAAGGCGTATTCTTCGGCAACCTCCTTGATGCGCTCGAAGCGGCCAGAGGCGCCGGCGTGGCCGGAATCCATGTGGATTTTTAGCAGCAGGGGGTTGTCGTCGGTGCGGGTGGCCCGTAGCCTGGCGACCCACTTGGTTGGCTCCCAGTAGGTTACGCGGGGGTCGCTGATGCCGCCGGTGACCAGCATGGGCGGGTAGTCCTGCTCTCGCACGTTGTCGTAGGGGGAGTAGGTCCGCATGTATTCGTAATACTGGGCGTCGTTGGGGTTGCCCCACTCGTTGTATTCCATGGTGGTCAACGGCAGGGTGTCGTCCAGCATGGTGTTGAGCACGTCCACGAAGGGGACGTGGGCCACGATGCAGCCGAAGAGGTCGGGCCGGGCGTTGACCACGGCGCCCATGAGCATCCCGCCGGCGCTGCCGCCGGCGGCGGCGATGCGTCCGGTTGACGTGTACCCTTCGGCAACCAGGTGCTCGGCGCAGTCGATGAAGTCGTTGAAGGTGTTGCGCTTGTTGAGCAGCTTGCCGTTTTCGTACCAGTCCCAGCCCATTTCCATGCCGCCGCGAATGTGGGCAATGGCGTAGATGAAGCCCCGGTTGACCAGGCTGAGGGCCGAGATGCTGAACCCGGCCTCCATGGTAATGCCGTAGCTGCCGTAGCCGTAGAGATACAGCGGCGCGCTGCCGTCAACGGGAGCGCCTTTTTGCATCAGCAGGCTGATGGGAACCGGCGTGCCGTCGCGGGCGGTGGCCCAGATGCGCCGGGTTTCGTACTGGTCGCCGTCGTAGCCGGAGGGTATCTCCTGCTGCTTGCGCAGGACACGCTGGCGGCTGACCATGTCGTAGTCGAACACCGACGCCGGAGTTTTCATTGAGGTGTAGGAAAAGCGCAGGGAGGTGGTGTCGAACTCCCACCCGCTCCGGGGGGACATGGCGAAGTCGTCCTCGTCCACGCCGGCGATATAGTGAACGTCGCCGTCCGAGAGGCGCAGCACCATGACCTGGGGCAGGCCATTATGACGGCAACTCACCACGAGGTGCTCTCGGTAGGCGTGGATGCCACGCAGCGGGCGGCCTGGCTCGTGGGCCATGAACTCCGTCCAGTGCTCCCATCCAGGCGCATTGATGTCCGTTGTGGACAGCATGAAATCGCGAGCGCCGTTGCCATTGTGACGGATGAAAAAGCGGTCGTCGTGGTCCTCCACGTCGTACTCAAAATCGGCGGAGCGCGGCTCAATCAGGGTAGGCAGAGCGTCCGGGTCGTTGGCGTCCAGGAAGCGCCATTCGGACATATTGTTGCCGCCGGAGACGACGTAGATGAACCGCCGGCTGTTTGACTTGCCCACACCGACAAAGAAGCGGGCGTCTTCTTCGTGATAGACCAGTTCGTCGTCCGCCGGGTCGTTGCCCAGGGTGTGGCGGTAGATGCTCACCGGGCGGTGATGTTCGTCCAGCACCGAGTAGTAGAAGGTTCGGCTGTCGTTGGCCCATTGCAAACTGTAGTAGGTGTTGGGGATGGTGTCGGGCAAGGTTTCGCCGGTTTCCAGGTCGAGCACCCGGATGGTGAATTGCTCTGAGCCGTCAAAGTCGGCGCCGTAGGCAAACAGCCGGTGGTCGGGGCTGTTGGCAAAGGAGCCGAGGAAGGTATAGTCGCGTCCCTCCGCCAACTTGTTCACGTCCAGCAGGATTTCTTCCGGCCCGTCCTCGCTGCCTTGTTTACGGCAGTGGATGGGATACTGGCCGCCCTCTTCGTAGCGGACGTAGTAGTAATACTCGTCCTCCTTCTCGGGAACGGTATTGTCGTCTTCCTTGATGCGCCCGCGAATTTCGTCGTAGATGGCGGACTGCAGGGGTTGCAAGGGGGACAGAAAGGCCTCGGTGTAAGCGTTCTCGGCGCGCAGGTACTCCATGGTTGCCGGGTCTTCTTGTTCGCGGAGCCAATACCACGGGTCAACCCGCGCGTCGCCATGGGTGGTAATCGTGTGAGGACGCCGGGGCGCGGCCGGAGCCGGCGGCAGGTGATGGTCTGTGGTCATTCAATTACTCTCCGTTGGGTTTACTCTGCGTTGGGTTCCGGGGCTTCTTCATCATCCACCGGCTCGGCATGCACGGACTCGGCGGCGGACATCACTGCGGCCATCTCGTCCGCCAGGTAACGCCGGCAGGCTCCGGGCCTGAGCCGGGCGATGAGGCTGCCCAACCAACCGCCGTACTCCGCGCGTATTCTGAGATACGCGCATCCGAAGTCGTCTGAGGTGTATCCGGGATCGCTTTCGTCGCAGACGCGCAACTCGTAGGAATACTCAGCCCAAAAGCCAGGGCCGGACGCCCGGTGAGACAGCGCGGCCGGCTTTCTGGCAAAGGTGACGATGCTGGTGAATCGGTCGCGGCCGATTTGCAGCAGTATCCGGTGGCCCGTCGCCAAGTCCGTTCCGTCCGGCAAGTCGGCCCGGCGATAGCGAGCGTTATGTATGGTACGGCTGGGGAAATCGGCAACGGCTTCCCAGGCGTCTTGCAGCCCGCAAGGCAGGATTCGTTCGCGTTCAAAAACAGCCATGATGCAACCACCGCCTCCGTTCCGTCGTTCCTTACTTACTCTGCTGACTCCGGCTTGGTTGAAGGGTGGATTGACCCCAACGCCGTTTTATGCAATTGTATCGCATCGTCCGCCTCGGCGGGCCGTGTGGCAGGATTAGCGGTATGCCCAGCGGAGCCCTGACCGGACTCAAAGTCCTCGACTTCACTCACTACGTTTCCGGCCCCTATTGCGCCAAGCTGCTGGCCGACTACGGCGCGGACGTGATCAAGGTGGAACCTCCGGCCGGCGATGGAGCGCGGCGGATTGGGCCTTTCCCCGATGATGTTTCGCATCCGGAGAAAAGCGGCCTGTTCCTTCACCTTAACACCAACAAGCGCGGCGTGGTCATCGACCTCAAGCAGCCTGACGCAGCCGGGATAGTGGAGCGGCTGACGTCCTGGGCCGACATCGTCATTGAAAGCTACCGGCCCGGCGTTGCTGACCGCCTGGGTGTCGGCTACGACCGGCTCAGCAGCCTCAATCCGGCGCTGATCTACACCAGCATCTCCAACTTCGGGCAGACCGGCCCCTATCGGGATTATCGAGGGTCGGAAGTCGTTTTCTACGGCATGGGCGGCGAGATGCACTCCACCGGCCTAGCCGACCGGGAACCGCTGAAACTGGGCGGCAACGTGGGCCTGTACCAGGCCGGGGCGGTGGCCGCCGTCGCCACCATGGGCGCGGCGCTGGCCGGCTCCTTCGCGCCGGAGGCCGGCGACGCGCCGGGGCAGCACATCGACGTCTCCATACTGGAAACGCAGTTGGGTTCCGTTGACCGCAGGCAGAGCGCGCTGCTGGCTCACCAGTACACTGGCAAAATCAGCCAACGTCCGCCCTCCGCCAGTTCCGGCGGCTATCCCAACGCCGTGTACCCAACGGCGGACGGCTATTTGCAGATAAACGGCTCGCGGATGTACTGGCCGCGCGCCGTGGCGATGCTGGGCAATACGCCTGAACTGACCGCCGAGCGCTGGCGAGAGCCGTCGGCGCAGGGGGACGTGGCCATGCAGGAGGAGTTTGAAGGGGAACATCTGCTGCCGTGGATGCTGGAACGCACCCGCGCCGAAGCGTGGCAGGCCGCCCAGGGCAGCCGCGTGCTGTCCGGCCCGATCAACACCATGGCCGACCTGGACGTTGACCCGTCGTTCAACGCGCGCGGCGTCTTCGCGGAGGGTGTCCACCCCATCGCCGGTTCGCTGCGTTACCCGGGCCGTCCGTTCATAATGAACGAATCGCCCTGGCAGTTCCGACGCACCGCGCCGCTGCTGGGCCAGCATACGGCAGAGGTACTGCTCGAACTGGGCTACGATGACGTTGAAATCAGCGCGCTGGCCGATTCCGGCGCGGTGTCGCTGCTCCAAGCCGCAGAGGGGTAACCCGCATGGGTCGGCTGCCGCTGGAAGGACTGCGCGTCCTGGAAATCACCGTGGTTTGGGCGGGGCCGTATTGCGGCTCGTTCCTGGCCGACCTAGGCGCGGAGGTGATTCGCGTTGAGTCCACCAAGACCTTCGTGCCGCTCACACGAGGGGCTTCGCCTCGCCTGACCCAGGCACAGATCGAGAACCTGCCGCTGTATTCAGGCGGAACTCCCGGCCACGTCCCCGGCGAGCGCCCCTTCAACCGTTCGCCGATGTTCAACTCCCACGCGCGCAACAAGCGCAGCATGACCGTTAACCTGCTGGAGCCGGGCGGGCGGGAGATTTTCGACCGGCTGGTGTCCATCAGCGACGTGCTGGTTGAAAACAACCCCACCGAGACCATGGAGAAGCTGGGCGTATCTTACGAATCACTGAAAGCGGTCAAGGACGACATCATCATGCTGAGGATGCCGGCATACGGCAGCGACGGCCCATACCGGGACTACCGGGCACACGGCGTGCATATTGAGGGCGTGGTCGGCCACACGATGCTGCGGGGTTATGAGGATACCGACCCTTCATACAACACCACCGTGCTGATGTCCGACGCCGCCGCCGGCGCTCAGGGAGCGTTCGCCGTGCTGGCCGCGCTGCATCATCGCAAGCGCACGGGCCAGGGGCAATTGGTGGAGCTGGGGCAGGCCGAGAACGTATTCCCATTCCTCGGCGAATACTACATGGACTACCTGATGAACGGCCGCACCCACGGGCCGACGGGCAACCGCCATCCCCGCGCCCTGCAAAACTGCTATCCCTGCGCGCCGGAGGGCGACAACGAGGACCGCTGGGTGGCCATTACCGTGTACGACAACGAACAGTGGCAGGCCCTGTGCGAAACCATCGGCGCGCCCGATTTGGCTGCCGACGCGGAGCTGGCGGATGCCGCGGCTCGCCACGCGCGGCAGGCGGAAATCGACCCGCGCATCGCGGCGTGGACGCGGGCGCAAAGCACCGCCGACGCCATGGACACCCTGCAGCAGGCCGGCGTCCCGGCCGGGGCGGTGATGAACCAGGAGGACGCCTTTGCCGACCCGCACGTTGAAAGCCGGCAGTTCTTCCAGGAGGCGTACCAGGAGGATTGCGGAACCCATCTGTACCCCGGACCGCTCTACAAGATGTCCGCGACTCCGCTGAGCATCCGCCGCGGCCCGGTGATGTTCGGGCAGGATAACGGGTACGTTTATCGCGAGCTGCTGGGCTACACCGCCGCGGAATACGCCGCTTTTGAGGCGGCGGGACATATCGGAACGGACTACGCAGAGGGTATATGATCAAACGGTTACTTCCGGTCATCCTGATGGCCGCTGTCGCGCTGGCGGTTTGGGCTTGCGGCGACTCTGATGAGGCAATTGCCCCGTACCGCATCGGAGTGATGGAGTCGCTCACCGGACCGGGGGAGTCTTACGGCACGGTGGCCAGCCAAGCCAAGCAAATGGCCGCCGACGAAATCAACGCCGCCGGTGGCGTCAATGGCCGTCCGCTGGAGCTGGTTGTCGAGGACTCGCAGTGCAGCGCCAAGGAGGCGGTGGCCGCCTACAACAAGCTGACGGGTGTGGACGGCGTCAAGATAATCCTGGGAACCTCGTGCAGCGGCGCGATGCTGGGCGCGGCGCCACTGGCGGAGGCCGACGGGACGATACTGTTTTCGGGTTTGGCGAGCAACCCGGACATCGCCAAGGCCGGCGACTACATTTTCCGCACGCAGATCAGCGACGTTGAAGTCGGTATCGGCACCGGCAACCTGATGTGGAACGACGGGATACGACGGCTGGCCACAATCACCGAGGCTACCGACTACGCCGAGGGCGTGCGCGCCACTACGGCGACGCAGTTCGACAAGCGGGGCGGCCAGGTGGTTGCCCAAGAGTCTTACGCGTCGGACATTACCGATTTTCGTTCGCAGCTGAGCAAGCTGATTGACGCGGAACCGGACGCGCTTCACCTGGCGCCGCAGTCCGAATTTTCGGCCGGCATCATCATCAAGCAGGCGCGGGAGTTGGGCTACCAGGGGCCCATCTATGCTGAGACGATATCGGTGGGCACGACGGCGCTGGAAATTGCCGGAGAAGGGGCTACCGGCATGAAGGCCGTTACCGCCGACCTGGATCCTGACCATGCGAAAGGGCAACAGGTTCTGGCCAACTTCCGCGAGCGTTATAACTACGTAACCCTGCCGTGGCACCTGGGTTCCGCCTACGACAACGTGTACATCACCGCGGAGTGTCTCAAGAAGACCGGGGACGACCAGGACGCCGACGGATTCCGGGACTGTCTGTATGACATCACGTGGAGCGGCGCCATCGGCGACAATTACAGCTTCGACGCCGACGGCGAGGTGGTGGGCTTGTCTCGGCTGGTGGTGGAGGTTCTGCCTGTCGCCGAGAGAACCGCAGACCGAAAGTACCGGGCGATAGGTCCGGCGCCGAAGGAATAGCGCACGTACTTTCGGTGGCGGCTTGCGCGCCATCCTCTACAAATGCGCCCGCCGGTGTTACGATAGGGCATCCAAACCCCACCGAGGTTTTCACCATGCCCACCAAACGCATCGGCATCCACGCCGGCGCTCCCAACGCCGAAGCATCCCTTGACCTCATGCGCCGGGCCGAGGCCGCCGGCGTCCAGGCCGCGTGGCTCACCACCGGCGGGACGGGTCTGGACGCGCTGACGCTGTTTGCCGCCGCCGCGGTGCAGACGGACAGCATCCGGTTCGGCACGTCCATCGTGCCCACCTACCCGCGCCATCCCATCGTGGTGGCCCAGCAGGTGCAGGTACACGACCAGCTGGCTCCGGGTCGCCTGCGTCTGGGCGTTGGCCCCAGCCACCGGCCCACCATGCGGGCGATGTTCGGCTACAACCTGCGGGCGCCGTTGACTAACCTGCGGGAATACCTGGTCATCTTGCGGGCGTTGCTGCACGAGGGCGCCGTTGACTTCGATGGCCAGGAGTACACTGCCCACGCCAGCATTCCACGCCCGGTGGACGTGGCGGTGATGGCGTCGGCGCTGCAGGAAGGGTCTTACGAGCTGTGCGGCGAGCTGGCCGACGGCGCCATCAGCTGGGTGAGTCCGGCGGTGTACCTGCGGGACAAGGCGCTGCCGGCCATGCGACGCGGCTCGGACCAGGCCAGGCGGGAGACGCCGCCGCTGATCGCTCACGCCCCGGTCTGCATCAGCGAGAATCCCGACGCGACCCGGCTTGCGGTGCAGCAGCAGCTGTCCAACTATCCGCGATTGCCTTTCTATCAGCAGATGTGGGCGGCCGCCGGCCACCCGGAGGCCGCCGAGGAAACCTGGAGCGACGGGATGATTGAGGCGACCGTGCTGGCCGGCGACGCCGACACCGTCGGCGAGCGGATGGTGGCGATGCTGGACATGGGCATCAGCGAGCTGCTGGTAACTCCGGTAACCGCCGGCGACGACCCGGCCGCCGACATGGAGCAGACGATACAACTGCTGGGCAAAGTGGCGCAATCGCTATAAGCGGCAATACGCAGCCTCGGGAGTCATTGCCATGAAACTCGGCCTGTTCAATATGCCCCTGCACCCGCCGGGCCGGCGGCACGCCGACACTTACGACGAAGACCTGGAATTGATGGCGTATGCCGACGAACTGGGTTACGCCGAGGCGTGGATCGGCGAGCATTTCACCACCGAGTGGGAGAATATGCCGGCGCCGGAACTTTTCATCGCGCGGGCGTTGGGAGTCACCAGGAACCTGGTCATGGGCACCGGCGTATCCCTGCTGGCTTTTCACGACCCGATTATGATTGCCCATCGCATGGCGATGCTGGACCATCTGGCCCGGGGACGTTTCTTCTTCGGCATCGGTTCGGGAGGCGTGCCGACGGACTCCGAAATGTTCCGCCAGGACCGCTATTCCGGCCAGCAGCGCAACCGGATGCGAGAGGCTGCCGAACTCATCGTCAAGATGTGGACTGACGACGACCCGAACGGGTTCCACTTCCAGGGCGAATACTACGACGTCAAAGTGCCGGCCGCTCGCCCGGAGATGGGCCTCGCCTACCACATGCGTCCCTATCAGCAGCCGCACCCGCCCATCGCAGTAGCGGGGAGCAGTCCGTCGTCGCAGACCCTGGAAGTGGCCGGTGAGCTGGGCTGGTGGCCGATGAGCACTTTCTTCCTGCACGCTTCCAACCTGCCGCTCCATTGGGAAGCCTACTGCAAAGGCGCGAAAGCCGCCGGACGTGCCGTGTCGCGGACCCAATGGCGTATCGCGCGCGAGGTGTACGTGGGGGAAACAACGGAACAGGCCGTGGCCGACGTGATGAGCGGGCCGCCGTCCACTTCCTTTACCGAATACTTCCTCCCTTTGCTGGGTCAGGGCTTGCGCGGGCTGGACGGCATCAAAACCAGCCCCGACCTGCCCAACTCGGCGCTGACACCGGAGTACATGCTGGAAAATTTCTGGATTGCAGGCGACCCGGACGAATGCGCTCGCCAAATCCGTCAACTGTATGAGGACACCGGCGGGTTCGGCACGCTGCTGATACTGTGCCACGATTGGGGCGCCGACCGGGCCAAGGGCCTCCGCTCGCTGGAGCTGCTGGCAACCGAAACCCTGCCGCAGTTGGCAGACCTGACACCCGTAGGGTAAGGAGACCGTTATGTTCATCGCCACCAATCGCATCAAGGTCAAGACGGGCTACGGCGATACCCTGGAGAGCATGTTCAAGGCTCGTGGCGCCGTGCAGGATCACCCCGGCTTCATCAGCTTTGAGCTGTGGAAGATGCGCAACACCCCGGAGCATGAAGAGTTCCTGGTGGTTACCCACTGGGAAACCGAGGAGCACCATCACGCCTGGACCCGCAGCGACGCCTTCCGCTCCGCCCATGCCGGCGGCCCGCCGGATTTTCTGCTCGGCCCCGGCGAGTTCCACACCTACGACGTAGCGCATCGGCTGGAAGGCGTAGCGCGGGCAGCGGAATAACCCTCACGCTCTACGAAGATTGTGCCACCCGCACGGTGATTATGTCGATGTCGTGGTACTTGTGATGCTGCACTGAGGACGCGTAGTACCGCAGCAGCCGGAAGGATATTTCTTCCTCGTCATAGATCTGCGGCTGGTCGCTGAGGTAGGCCAACTTGTCCTCCACGTTGCCGCCCTCACTGGTTGCGGCGAACTCCATCTCGATATCATCATCGGCGCGGCGCACGCTGACGACCAGGCGCTTGCCGGTTTCTTCCTCCCCTTCTCCCTGCTGGGACAGCAGGCACGACAGTGTTTCCTCGCCGGCCGAACGGAGACGGTTGACGGACGCTTCATTCCAACTCGCACCATTAGAGAAATCGGTGAGAAACTCATCAATCTCTGGAAGCGAAGAGGCGGCCATTGCCACCGACAAACGCCGACGCCGGTTGGAGATGAACTCCAGCAGCAGACTGAGCAAAATTACTGAAATCGCTCCCGTGGTCATGCCGTTGCTGAGCAGCGTTTCCAGCGTTCCGCTCAAAAGCTCGGGCAATATCCATCCATTCTCAAACCCAATGCCAATCCAGAGGGACACTCCCAGGACGGCGGCTTTCTTGCTGTCCAGGCCGCCGCGCACCACGCTGCTCATGCCCTGCACGAACAGCAGGGCCAGCAGGAAGACGATATAGGCCACCAGGACCGGCCGGGGTATGGCAGTAATCAGGGCCACTACCTTCGGCAAAAACGCCACCGCTATCAGAATAAGCCCGCCATAGACACCTTTCCGCCGGGAAGCGACCCCGGTCAGCAACGACCGGGCCGCATTGGACGCGCCGATGGCGGCGGGAAGCGTGGCCAGCGCAGCGGCGAGAATATTGATCAACGCAATCAGATTGTGGGCTCCCTGCACGACTCGGAAGTCGGTGGCTCGCGGCCGACGCCAGGCCACTTGCTGAATAATCACCGTATCGCTGATTGAGTTGATCATGGTTGCCATGTTCACGATTACGAATCCCGGCAGTATGGCCCAGAAGGCCGCTCCCAGGTTCAGCTCGAATTCCGAGATAGGATAGGCGGGAATGCCGATCCAGGGCGCGTCAATCACTTTCTGAAAGTCGAAAGCTCCCATTGGGATTGCTACGACACAACCAATCAACACCGCAATGACCGGCGAATACTGCTGCCACTTGGGTGAAGTGAACAGCCGCATTCCCAACAGAATCAGCAGGGTCATCCCGCCCAGAACCGGGGCCGTGGCAATGAGGGATCCCTCCGGCAGGTTGGGAAGCGTTCGAAGCACCGGGGGGATCACGGTGACCGACAGCAACATCAGCACGGTGCCGGCCACCAGGGGAGTCATTATCCGACGCAGCAAGGACAGCCGTGAGACAAACACGAACTGAATCAGCGCGGAAATCACCATCAGCGCCGATAGCGTCACCGGCCCGCCGGCCAAGAGCGCAGAGGCAGCGACCGTGATGAAGGCGGAGGTGGTAGCGATGCTGAGCGCGTAGCCGGAGCCGAAGCGCCAAAAATGCAGCGTGATCAAGATGTGGCCGATGCCACAGACCACCAGCGCGGAGAAGAAAATCCAGGAAAGGTAGTCCTCGGATTGGTCGCCCGCCACCGCAACGATGGCCGTAGTGCCGGCCATCGCAGCCATGCGGGTCATTACGTCCTGGAACCCGTGGACAAAAGAAATGGGATGACTCGGGCGGTCATCCGGTTGATAGACGATTTGCTCGTTGACTGCGGCCATGATACTTGCTGCAGGCCTGGCAGGGTGGCCAAGTTCCACCACCCCCGGCGGTTAGCCAGTTGGCCGCACTGTATCACGGGCTATGCTGCACGACAAGGACAAAACGGTGGATGCGGGCCGCCGCCCGCTCGGCAACGGAACAACCCTGACGCGCTAGGAAGAATGCGCCACCCGCACGGTGATGATGTCGATGTCGTGGTACTTGTGGTGCTGCACTGAGGATGCGTAGTGCCGCAGCAGCCGGAAGGAGATTTCTTCCTCGTCGTAGATCTGCGGTTGGTCGCTGAGGTAGGCCAGCTTGTCCTCCACGTTGCCGCCCTCGGTGGTTGCGGCGAACTCCATCTCAATGTCGTTCTCAGCGCGGCGGATGCTGACCACCAGGCGTTTGCCGGTGTCCTGCTCCGGGTCGCTCTGCTGGGACAGCAGGCACGACAGGGTTTCCTCGCCGGCCGACCGGAGACGGTTGACGGAGGCCGCGTTCCAACCGCCACCGGTGGCGTAGTTGGCGAGAAACTCGTCAATCCGGGGGAGAGAAGATGCAGCCATTGCCACCCAGAGACGCCGGCTCCGGCTGGACAGAGACTCCAGGAACAGGCTGAGCAAAACTACCGCAATGGCGCCCGTCGTCATGCCGTTGCTGAGCAACTCTCCCAGCGTCCCGTTCAAAAGCTCGGGGAAGATCCAGCCGTTCTCAAATCCCATGCCAATCCAGAGGGACATTCCCAGCACCGCAGCTTTTTTGGCATCCAAACCGCCGCGGATTACGCTGCTCATGCCCTGGACGAACAGCAGGGCCAACAGGAAAACGATATACGCCGACAGGACCGGCCGGGGTATGATCAGAATCAGCGCGACAATCTTCGGCAACAACGCGACCGCGATTAGAATCAGGCCCCCATAGACGCCCTTGCGCAGGGAAGCGATGCCGGTCAAAACCGTACGCGCCGAATTGGACGTCGACGCCGCGATGGGAAGCGTCGTCAGGACTGCAGCAACCAGATTGGCCAATGCAGCCAGATTGTGGGCTCCCTGCACCATACGGAAATCGGTGGCTCCGGGACGCCGCCAGGACACCTGCTGAAGCACCACCGTATCGCCGATGGAGAGAATCATAGCCGCCAGGCTCACGATGACGAATCCGGGCAGCAATGCCCAGAAGGCCGTTCCCAGATCCAGGTCGAATGCCCCCACCGGATATTCGGGAAACCCCAGCCATGTCGCGTCGACCACTTTCTGAAACTCGAAGGCGCCCAGCGGGATGGCAATCACGCAACCGGCCGCCACCGCTACGACCGGCGAATATTGCTGCCATTTGGGCGCAGTGAACAGCCGCATACCCAACAGAATGGTCAGTGTTACTCCGGCCAGGATGGGAGCAGTAGCGGAATAGCTGCCCTCAGGTACGTTGGGCAGAGTGGCCAGGACTCTGGGCATCACGGTGACCGGCAGCAACATCAGCACGGTGCCGGCGACCAGCGGGGTCATTACGCGCCGCAGCAGGGATAACCGGGAGACAAATACAAACTGGACCAGCGAAGAAACCGCCATCAGGGCCGACAGCATCAGAGGCCCGCCGGCCAGCAGGGCTGACGAGGCCACGGCAATGTAGGCGGTGATAGTGGCGATGCTCACGGAATACCCGGAGCCGAATCGCCAGAACCGAAACGTCTGCAAGATATTGCCTATCCCGCAAAGCACGAACACCGAGAAGAAAGTCCAGGAAACGTATCCCTCAGATTGTCCTCCGGCCGCCGCAACGATGGTGATGATGGCCGTCATCGAGGAGATGTGGGCCATCATGTCCTGCAAGCCGTGGACGATGGAAATATGATGGGCCGGCCGGTCATCCGGTTGATAGAGGATGTGTTCGTTGACTACAGCCATGTTGATCGCAGCAGCGCTTGGCGGGGCGGCTATAGTGCGCCGCCACGGGATGATTGATTCATTCGCAGCACTGTATCACGGGGCCTGCGGCCCGGCAAGGCGGGGCCGGCTGCCCCGGGATATGAAGAAGCCCCGGCGCAATGCCGGGGCTGATTTTATTGCTTGGTAGCGGGGGTTGGACTCGAACCAACGACCTTCGGGTTATGAGCCCGACGAGCTGCCACTGCTCCACCCCGCACTGTTGGTATGAACTGAATAAGGAAGTCTGAACCTGGTTGATTGATGGACGATTGAACCATCGATTCACTGAGAACCGAGCCAGGAGAGTTTGAAGCTCCTAGCGTGGGTCAAATCGCTCGACTGGTTAGTACCGGTTTGCTGAAGCTGTTACCAGCCTTACACATCCGGCCTATCAAGCAGCTAGTCTCGCTGCAGTCTTACCCCCGAACTGAATCGGGGAGGGAGGCCTAATCTTGGGGGATGCTTCGCGCTTAGATGCCTTCAGCGCTTATCGCTGCCAAACATGGCTACCCAGCGCTGCTCCTGGCGGAACAACTGGAACACCATAGGTTTGTCCTTCCCGGTCCTCTCGTACTAGGGAAAGGTTCCCTCAAGCCTCCTGCGCCCACGGCGGATAGAGACCGAACTGTCTCACGACGTTCTGAACCCAACTCACGTACCCCTTTAACCGGCGAACAGCCGGACCCTTGGGACCGCCTTCAGCCCCAGGATGGGACGAGCCGACATCGAGGTGCCAAACCTCGCCGTCGATGTGAACTCTTGGGCGAGATAAGCCTGTTATCCCCGGGGTAGCTTTTATCCGATAAGCCACGGCCCTTCCAC
>VXTR01000078.1:0-22271 GCA_009837355.1 Chloroflexota bacterium
CCGGTGCCGTTGGGTCCGCGGGGGGGGCGGGGGGGGGTGGGTGGAGATGCCGCCGACGATGACGCCGATGTTGCCGACCAGGGAGGAGGGCTGGGCGTACACGTGATTGCCGGCCATGGCCATCATGTAGCCGCCGCTGGCGGCGATGCCGTTCATGACGATGACGACGGGCTTATCCTCGCGGAGTTTGCGGACTTCCAAGTAGAGCTTTTCGCTGGCGGCCGCGCCGCCGCCCGGGGAGGACAGGCTGATGACCACGGCCTGGATGCTGTCGTCCTGGCGGGCGTAGTCCAGGTGGCGCATGATGATGCGGGAGGTGTTCTCGGTGATGATGAAGGGAGGAAGGGAGATGACGCCCACGCTGGCCTTGCCCTGGCCAACGCCGGGACCGAGTCCAAGGACGGGGCCAGCATAGAGGACGGCGAGAGCGACCACGCCGGCGAGGATGCCGGCCAGGGCCGCGATGAGAGCCGCGCCGCGCCATCCGCCGAAGCGACGGCGGCCAGCGGAAGCGGGGAGAGCGTCAGAAGGTTGAGGCTGCGGCTGTTCCATATTTGCCAGTGTATCACACCGGCGACCTCCGATTGATCATTTTCCTTTCTCTTGATACGGCTGGAGGGGTTGGTCGGTTTGGTTTTCGTTGGGGTTGGCCTCCGGTGGTTGAGTTGTAGCCTGCCTGAGGTCGGTCTCCGGATTTCACTTCGGTCGTTGTCAGTCCCACGGCCGGGGGGTTCTTACGCACTTCCACATAGGTGTTTTTGTGACGGAGATCTCCGGCAGGTCCGGGGATCTGGCGCCCGTCAATGGCCGCAGTGGTATCGCGCCGTGCCACACCTGGTCTTTCTCCCTGGCTGCAATTAGCCGGGATGGCAGCAGTGGCCGCTCCGGTGTCACGTCTGGTGTTTCTCCCGGGCAGGTAGCTTGCGCAATTAGCCGGGATGGCAGCAGTGACCGCTCCGTCGTGCGATTTTAGGATTAGCTGACTGTTTGGTGGCCGTTGACGACCTTAGTGATGATGACCTCGTTGGCAGGCTGGGATGGATGGATTTTTGCTAGCAGTAAAGCCAGTATAGAACTGACGTTCCGTAGGTGTCAAGCGAGCCGGTGTCAGTGGTTTGAGGGATTCAGAGCAAATGCGCGGGAATGACGGAGGGGGCTATGTTATCATCGGCGCATGGAAGTTATTGGCTCTGACGTGCGGGCGGGGGACCGGGATTTTGCGGACAACCAGGCACGGATGTCAGCCCTGGTGGGCGACCTGAAGGAGCGGTTGGCGTCAGCCCGGGCCGGCGGCGGCCAGCGGGCGGTGGAACTGCACCGCAGCCGGGGCAAGCTGCTGGCTCGCGAGCGCATCGACCGGCTGGTGGACGCTGACACGCCCTTCCTGGAGCTGAGTCCGCTGGCGGCGTGGGAGCTGTACGACGGGGAGGTTCCGTCGGCTGGCATCGTCACCGGCGTGGGCGTGGTGCAGGGCAAGGAGGCGGTGATTCTGGCCAACGACGCCACGGTAAAGGGCGGAACCTACTACCCGCTGACCGTCAAGAAGCACCTGCGCGCCCAGGAAGTGGCGCTGGAGAACCACCTGCCCTGCATCTACCTGGTGGACTCGGGCGGGGCGTTTTTGCCGTTGCAGGCTGAGGTGTTCCCGGACCGGGAGCACTTCGGGCGCATCTTCTACAACCAGGCGCGGATGTCGGCGCTGGGCATCCCGCAGGTGGCGGTGGTGATGGGGTCGTGCACCGCCGGGGGCGCGTACATTCCGGCGATGAGCGACGAGGTGGTGATGGTGCGGCAGCAGGGGACGATATTCCTGGGCGGGCCGCCGCTGGTGCGGGCGGCGACAGGCGAGGAGGTTGACCCGGAGACGCTGGGCGGCGCGGACGTGCATACGCGGGTGTCGGGCGTGGCCGACCACCAGGCGGCGGATGATGAGGACGCGCTGGCCATCACGCGGGACATCGTGGAGAACTTCGTGCGCCGGCGGGATTTGCCCTTTGAGGTGTCCGCGCCGGAGCCGCCGGCTTACGACCCGGCGGAGCTGTACGGGATAGTGTCGCCGGACAACCGGCGGCAGTACGACGTGCGGGAGGTGATTGCGCGGATCGTGGACGGCAGCCGGTTCCACGAGTTCAAGGCGGAGTACGGGGCGACGCTGGTGTGCGGGTTCGCGCGGGTCTGGGGGTATCCGGTGGGCGTGGTGGCGAACAACGGGGTGCTGTTCTCGGAGAGCGCGCTGAAAGGGACGCACTTCATCGAGCTGTGCAGCCAGCGGGGCATCCCCCTGCTGTTCCTGCAAAACATCACCGGGTTCATGGTGGGCAGCCAGTACGAGCAGGGAGGCATCGCCAAGGACGGAGCGAAGATGGTGATGGCGGTGTCCAACGCGGCGGTGCCGAAGTTCACGGTGATAATCGGCAGTTCCTTCGGGGCGGGCAACTACGGGATGTGCGGACGGGCCTACCAGCCGCGGTTCCTGTGGACGTGGCCCAACGCGCGCATCTCGGTGATGGGCGGGCAGCAGGCGGCGGAGGTGCTGCTGACCATCCGGCTGCAGCAGCTGGAGCGGCAGGGTCAGACGATGGCGCAGGACGAGCGGGAGGAGCTACAGCGTCCCATCCTGGAAAAGTACGAGGAGGAGGGCGATCCCTACTACAGCACGGCGCGGCTGTGGGACGACGGGGTGATTGACCCGGTGGACACGCGGGACGTGGTGGGCCTGGGCATCGCCGCGTCCCTGAACGCGCCCTTCCCGGAGCCGCAGCGGGGCGTGTTCCGGATGTGACGTGATGTTCACGAAGGTTCTGGTCGCCAACCGGGGCGAAATCGCGGTACGCATCAACCAGACGCTGCGGGCCATGGGCATCGCGCCGGTGGCAGTGTATTCGGAGCCGGACGCCGGGTCGCCTCACGTGAGCGGCGCCGCGGAGTCGGTGGCGCTGGCGGGGGCGACGGCGGAGGAGACATACCTAGACATCGGCGGGATGGTGCGGGCGGCGCTGGACTGCCGGGCGGAGGCGATACATCCGGGGTACGGATTTCTGTCGGAGAATCCGGCGTTGGCGTCGGCCTGCCGCGACGCTGGAATCGCGTTCATCGGGCCGACGCCGGAGAGCATGGCGGCGCTGGGTGACAAGCTGCGGGCCAAAGACATCGCCGGCGCCGTAGGGGTCGCGTCGGTGCCCAGCTCGCCGGAGTGCGGGCCGGGCGATGCAGCGGCTGCGGAGTTCGCGGAGCGGCATGGGTTCCCGCTGATGGTCAAGGCGGCGGCCGGCGGCGGTGGTCGGGGCATGCGCCTGGTCAACCGCCGGCAGGACCTGGACGGCGATGTGGAGTTGGCAAGCCGGGAGGCGCAGGCGGCCTTCGGCGACGGACGGGTGTTCCTGGAGCGGTACGTGGCACGTCCGCGGCACGTGGAGGTGCAGGTCTTGTCCGACGGGTTCGGGCACACCGTCCACCTGGGCGAGCGGGAATGCAGCATCCAGCGTCGCCACCAGAAGATTATCGAGGAGACGCCCTCGCCGGCGCTGACGCCGGAGTTGCGCGAGCGCATGGGCGAGGCCGCCGTCGCCGTGGCTCGCCAGGCCGGCTACGTGAACGCCGGCACGTTGGAGTTTCTCCTGGACGCAAGGGCCGGCGAGTTCTACTTCCTGGAGATGAACGCCCGGCTACAGGTGGAACACCCCATCACCGAGGCCGTGCTGGGGCTGGACCTGGTGGAGTGGCAGGTTCGCATCGCCGCCGGGGAGCGGCTGACGCTGCGGCAGGAGGACGTTGCGCCGCGGGGCCACGCCATCGAGTGCCGCATCTACGCCGAAGACCCCTATCGGGACTTTGTGCCGTCCACCGGGACGCTGCTGCGCTGGCGGCCACCCAGCGGGCCGGGGCTGCGGCTGGACAGCGGCGTGGTCGAGGGTCAGGAGGTGTCCATCTATTACGACCCCATGCTGGCCAAGCTGTTGGCCTGGGCGCCGACGCGGGAGGCGAGCCTGGCGCGGATGGAGGTGGCGCTGTCGCAGTTCCAGGCGCTGGGCGTGATAACCAACATTCCGCTGCTGCGGGCGGTGATGCAGCATTCCCAGTTCCAGCGGGGCGAATACGACACGGGCTTTCTGGAGTGGAACCCGGCGGTTACCAGGCCGGCCGCGTACGGCGAAGCGCGCCTGATGGCGCGGTCGCTGGCGGCGTGGGCGTCGGGGCAGCCGTTCGAGTCAACGCTCCCGCAAGTCAGTGGAGGCCAACCGTCGAGCGTCAGCCCCTGGCAGGCCGCCGGCGCGCGAAGGCTGCCATAACGAGCCTTGCCCGAAAAGTCGCCGAAATTGCGAACTTTCAGGTCAGCCCCGGGCTGTTTGAGCAAAAGCTGAACCCTCGATTTCTGATACACGATTTGACAGGCATAACTCATGGCTGAAACGTCCATAAACGAAAGCGTCCGCTACGAACCCAACGAAAACCCACCAAACTCGCTGCTGATCGGCGCCGGATTCCAGGGCGCGCTGGTTATGATCGGCAGCATCGTCCTCACCGTGGTGATCGTCTTCCGCATCGCCGACCAACCGGCCGAGTACATATCCTGGGGCGTATTCGCCGCTCTGCTCATTAGCGGCGCCAACACCATCCTGCAAGCGGTCCGCTTCTGGAGGTTCGGCGCCGGCCACGTCCTGGTGATGGGCACCTCCGGCACCTTCATCGCGGTCTGTATCGCGGCCTTGGTGGAGGCCGGCCCGGCCCTGATGGCCAGCTTGATTGTCGTTTCTTCCCTGGTCCAGTTCCTGCTCGCTGCCTGGTTGCCGGCGTTGCGCCGCATCTTCACTCCTGTGGTTACCGGCACGGTGATTATGCTCATCGCCGCCACGGTGATGCCCATCGTGTTCGACATGTTGACCGAGGTTCCGCAGGGATCCCCCGGTATGGCCGCCCCCGCCGTTCTGGTCGTAACGTTGTTGACGATTCTCGTGCTGGTATTCGGCGGGCCCAAGCAGCTGCGGCTCTGGTCCCCGGTCATCGGCACCGCCCTGGGCTGCGTGGTAGCCGCTCCCCTGGGGCTGTATGACTTCCAGCTGGTGCTGGACGCGCCCTGGTTCGGCGCTCCCCTGGGTTCCTGGCCCGGCCTGGACTTCACGCCGGGCCGCCAGTTCTGGACCCTCCTGCCCGCCTTCGTCGCCGTCACCATCGTCGGCGCGATTGAGACCATTGGCGACGGCGTGGCCATCCAGCGGGTGTCCCGGCGCCGCCTCGCCGCCACCGACTACCGTGTTGTCCAGGGCGCGCTCAACGCCGACGGCCTGGGCAATCTCCTCTCCGGCCTCGCCGGCACCCTTCCCAACACCACCTACTCCGGCACCATTCCCCTGGTCGAAATCACCGGCATGGCGGCGCGCCGGGTTGGTATCGCCATCGGCGTCATCCTGCTGGTTCTCGCCTTCCTGCCCAAGGCCACCGCCCTGCTGATTGCCATCCCCAGCCCGGTAGCTGCCGCCTACATCGCCGTTTTCTTCGCCCTGCTGTTCGCCCAGGGTATGCGCATCGTCGTCCGCGACGGCCTCGACCACCGCAAGGCCCTGGTCGTCGGCATCTCTTTCTGGGTCGGCCTGGGCTTCCAGAATGGGCTGATCTACCCCGATTTGATCGGCGATGGCTTCTGGGCCGTGCTGCTGGGCAATGCCATGACCGCCGGCGGCATTACAGCCGTGCTGCTGGCCGCCGCACTTGAACTCACCTCGCACCGTGGACGCCGTCTTCGACTCACCTTAGACGAGGAGGCGCCCCGGAAGCTTTACAACTTCCTGCGCGCCTTCACCGACCGCCTGGATTGTGAGCCGGCAGCTGTCAATCGTGTAACCGCCGCCGCCGAGGAGACTTTGGCTATCATGGCGCGGGCCGACGCGCGAGGTGGCAGGTCGCCCACCCGCCTCACCGTCCGCGCTCGCCGGGACTCCGGCAACGTGGAACTGGAATTTGCCTCAGCCTTGCCCTGCGACAACGTGGAGGACCGTCTCGCCCGCCTCCCCGAAGTGCCCCCCGAACCCAACGAGGACGAGGTCTCCTACCGTCTCCTGCGCCACTACGCCTCCGAGGTCCGCCACCAGAAATACCACGGCCTCGACGTGGTAACCGTCAGAGTCTCGAGCCATGCTTAGAATTCGACCCCGTAGCGCAGAGGGAACGGTTCTTGGCAGGTGTTAGACTTACGGGCAGGAACGACTTTACGGGCAAAGCCGCCATGACGCCAAGCCAGGGAGAGATGCGGGAGCTGTATCCGCAGCCGGGAGAAGCCTATCGCTACCGGATGGAAGAGCGGGAAGGCTGTTTCTACTTTGACCTGGAAGGCGATGCGCCAGAGGGTTCGGAGTCGGCCATCACGCTGGAGATTGAATCCCGCGGCGCCGGCGAGGGACTGTGCCGCACGGAGTCGGGGAGGACCGTCTCCTTTTCCTGGGTTTGGGTCGGCTCGGAGTTGCACCTGTGGCTGGACGGCGCGCTGTTCGTGTTCCAGCGGGAGGCTCCGGTGGCCGGCGCTGGCCGGCGTCGGGGCCGGGCCGCTGCCGGCGACGCGCCCGGCGACGTGCTGGCGCCCATGCCCGGCGCAGTGCTGGAGGTGCTGGTGGTCGAGGGCGACAGGGTGGAGAGCAACCAAACTGTGATGATAATGGAGTCTATGAAAATGGAGCTGGTCATCACGGCATCCCGCAGCGGCGTCGTGCGCCGGGTGGCCGTGCAGCCGGGGCAGCAGGTGGAGCGCGGTATGCGCCTGCTGGAGCTGGCCCCCGACCTTCAACCAACCAACCCGACCGGAAACGGCGAGGACTAAAATGGCTGAGATTTACACCCTGGGCGCCGGAACGCCCACGCCCACGCCGACTCGCTTCGGCAGCTCCCACGTGCTCAAAATCGGCGAGCAGCTACTGATGTTCGACTGCGGGCCGGCTGCCACGCACAAGCTGGTCAAGGCCGGATTGTTCCCAACCCAGGTGGACTACCTGTTCTTCACGCACCACCATTTTGACCATGACATCGACTATCCGTGCTTTCTGCTGTGCCGTTGGGACCAGAGCATCGGCAAGGAGAACCGGCTGCAGGTTTTCGGGCCGGACCTGACGGAGAAGATTACGGAGGGGATACTGGGCGAGAACGGGGTGTTCGCCCACGACTGGAAAGCGCGGGTGAACCACCCCCTGAGCCAGCAGGTGTTCGTCAATCGCGGCGGCACGCTGCCGCGGCCGGCGCCGTCGGTTGACGCCCGCGACGTCGGGCCGGGCAAGGTGTTCAGCGGGTCGGATTGGGAAGTAACTGCCGCCCCCGCCGAGCACGTGCAGCCATATCTCGACTCCCTGGCCTACCGGGTGGACTCGGCTGACGGAAGCGTGATATTCACGGGGGACACCCAGCCCTGCGACTCCGTGATCGAGTTGGCGCGGGGCGCGGACATGATGCTCTGCATGTGCTGGGACGACCAGGCGGTGATGGACGCCAACGGGGAGTACACCGGACAGTGCGGCACGACGGGCGCGGCGCGTATGGCCCAGGCCGCCGGCGTGAAAAAGCTGGTGCTGGTTCACATTGGCCCGCACCTGTCGTCCCACGGCCCCATGGAGCAGGGCATCGGAGACATCAGCCGCATCTACGACGGTGAGATTGCATTTTCGGAAGAACTGATGCGAATTTCGTTGTAAGGAGGAAAGCGCAAATGCACTGTGGAGTGATGGTGACCGGCTATAACCAGGGGGACTGGGAGCGCCTGATGCAGGGCGACTACGACCGTCCGCCGACGGTGCCGGACGCCAGCAATATGGATGACACCCTCTACATGGGGGAACTGGTGGAGCCGCTGGGGTTTGATTCCATCTGGGCGACGGAGCACTACGGTTCCGCCTACTCGATGCAGCCGAACCCGTTGCAGTACTTGGCGTACTGGGCCGGCCGCACCAGCCGGGTTGACGTAGGCACGGCGGTAATCGTCGCGCCGTGGTGGAATCCGGTGCGGCTGGCGTCGGAAATCTCCATGCTGGACATCCTGCTGAAGGGCCGGCGGCTGCACCTGGGCATCGGCCGGGGGATTGCGCCGCACGAGTACGCCTCGCTGGGCTACCCGATTGGGGAATCGCACAAGTACTTCTACGACGTCATCAACGTCATCAAGGCGGCGGACGGCGCGGAACGGTTTGAGTTCAAGGGGAACGTGTACGACATCCCGCCGACGAGCATCCGGCCCCAGGCGCGGCACAAGGGCAAGCTCACCGGCGACATCAAGGTGGCGTTCACCACCGAAGCCTCGGCAAGGATGGCCGCCGAAAACGGCCTCGGCCAGATGTTTGTGGCCGGCGACGACGTGGACGAGATGACCGCCAAGGTGCGCCGGTTCAACCGGATTCGGAAGGAACTTGGCCTGCCGCCCGACCAGCCGACCACGCTGCTATGGATGTACTGCGCCGAGAACGAGGAAGAGGCGGAAGAGGGCTGGACGTACTTCCACAATCAGCTCATGGCGGCCCAACACCACTACTTTGAGTGGAACAATCCGGGCTACGAGGGCATCAGCGGCTACGAGGAATACCTGATCCGCCAGCAGGCTGACGTGGGCACCGCCGACGCCAGTTTCGAGGCGCGGCGGGCCACGCAACCCATCGGCACGCCGGACCAAATCATCGAGAAAATCCGGGCGATGCAGTGGACCATCAGCCTGGAGAAGGTCGTCATCCACATGTTTTACGGCGGGATGCCCCGTGATAAGGCGGAGAAAAGCCTGCGGCTGTTCGCAGAAAAGGTTCTGCCGGCGGTGCAGGAGATGCCCACGCCGATTAATCCCGCGTCCCTGGAATAAACTCGCCGGTTCAGGAGGTTGCATCATGGCAGACAAAATTCGATTGGGGTTCGTGGGGGCCAATATCAACTCGACGTGGGCCGGGCAGTCGCACTTTCCGGCGCTGCTGGCCAGCCCGGACGTAGAGATGACGGCGGTTTGCACGACCAGAGCGGAGAGCGCGGAAGAGGCGCGGCAGCACTTCGGGGCGAAGCTGGCCTTCCACGATTTTCGGGAGATGGCGGCGTCCGACGAAATCGACGCGGTGGCCGTGGTGGTGCGGGTGCCGTCGCACTACGAGCCGACGAAGGCGGCCTTAGAAGCCGGCAAGCACGTGCTGACCGAGTGGCCGTTAGGTCGGACTACCGCCGAGGCGGAAGAACTGGCGGCGCTGGCCCGTGCCAAGGGCGTGCAGACGGCAGTGGGTTTGCAATCCCGCGTCAGTCCGGCGTTGGGGTACGTGAAGGAGCTGATCGAGGACAGATACGTGGGAGAAATGCTTTCGTGCAGCGTCAACACGTTCCGGGACGGGCCGCTGGAGCGGGATTCGGGTCGGACGTGGCAGCGGGACGCCAGCCTGGGCGCGAACACGCTGACCATCGCCACCGGACACGTCATCGACGCTTTGCGGTTCGTGGCCGGGGACTTTGCGCAGGTGGCGTGCATGGTTACGACCCAGGTCCCGCAGTGGTACGAGACCGATACGCAGCAGTTCGTGGACACCGACTCTCCCGACAACGTGCGGGTGTCAGGTCGGTTGGCGAGCGGCGCGGCGGCGGCGGTGCACGTGGGAGCGGCGCCGTGGGCCGGCAGCGGCTACCGGATGGAGATTTACGGTCGGGAGGGCACGCTGGTCGTTACGGGGAGCGTGTCGTCGCAGCGGGGGGAGATGCTGCGGGTGCGGGGGGCGCAGCGGAGCCACCAGTTGCAGGATTTGGAAATCCCCCAGCGGTTTGTGTACGTGCCTGACGACTTCCCCAAAGGCGACCCGTTCAACATCGGGCAGCTGTACACCCTGTTCGCCCAGGCAATCAGGAACGGGGAGAGCCGGGCGCCGATGCCGACCTTTGACACGGCGGTGGGGCTACACCGGTTTATTGACACCATCAAGGAGGCGTCGGATACGGGGCGGGAGTTGGCGGTTGGGTGAGGCCCGGCCGGCGGCGTTCAGATGACGCCGCGAGCGGTCAGTTTGTCGAGGGTTTGCGGCGTTATTCCGAGCAGGTTGCCATAGATTAGCTCGTTGTCGTGGCCTACGGGAACCGAGCCGCGCCAGATTTTGCCCGGCGTCTCGGAAAACCTAGGGACGATGCCAACCCCCGTAACGGGCTTTCCCAACTGCTGGTCCTCCCACTGGACGTGCACGCCGCGGGCCTGGTAGTGGGAGTTCTCCGCCATCTCACGCGCGTTCATAATGCGGCTGCAACCGACCTGCGCTTCGCTGAAAATCCTCACCACCTCGTCAACCGTCCGGTCTTCCACCCAGCCGCGCAGGACGGCGTCGAACTCGATGCCCTCAGGGGAATTGACCTCCCGGCGGGCCTTGACCCACTTCTCCTCATCCGGGTCCAGGTCCAGGACGCGGCAGACCCGGCCGTACACCACCGGCCCTACGGCGGCGATGACCACCCAGCCGTCTTTGGCCTGGAAAGTGTCCCACGGCTGGGCGTTGCCGGCCTTGTTGCCGGCCCTTTCCCGCACCAGCCCCAGCTCGTGGTAGGCCACCATGGTGCCGGACAAGATGCGGTGCACCGCCTCGAATTGGGCGAGGTCGATGACCTGGCCCTGCCCGGTGCGTTGGGCGTGGATGTAGGCCGCCAGCGACGACCACAGGCAAAAGAGGGCGGTGATGTAGTCCGCCGTCCAGGGCACGGCGCGCGTGGGCGGGTCGGGTTCGGGGTTGCCCACCAGGTTCATCATCCCACCGAAAGCCTGGGCGGTGAAGTCGTAGGATGCCCGCGCCACGTATTCCGGGTCGCCGTCCTGTCCATAACCGGACACGTGGCAGATGACGATGGCCGGGTTGGCGGCCAGGACCGTGTCGTCATCCAAGCCCCACTTGTCGTAGGTGCGCGCTTTGGAGCTTTCCATCCAGACGTTGGCCCAGTGGGCCAGCTGCAGGAAGATTTCGCGGCCTTCCGCGGTGCTGAAGTCCAGGGTGGTGTGATACATATTGCGGTGGTCCTGCAGCCAGGAACTGGCGACCAGGTTCCCGTCAGGCCCTTCGATGGGGAACTCGGCGACCCGCCAGTCCTCGCCGGCGCCGGGCCGTTCGACGTGAATGACCTCGGCGCCCATCTCCGCCGCCATTCCGGCGGCCACCGGCTCGGCCACGATGGTGCCGGTGGACAGGATACGCATTCCCTGCAACGGGCCGAATTGTTCAGGCAACAACGTAGATTCGGACGGCCTCATTTACGGCCTCCTTATGGAGCGTTTGAGATAACAGGCAGGGTTAATATACCAGTCATCCGGCCACCAGCATCTCGTCAGTGCTCATCAGCGGCGACAGGAGCCGGGGGCCGTCGTTGGTGACCAGCGCCATGTCCTGCAGGTGCCACATGGGTCCGATGTGAGGCTCCAGGGCCACGACCATGCCCTCCTCCAGGATGCGGTCGCTGGACGGCACCATGTAGGGTTCCTGCTGGTGCCACCACGCGCCGACGCCATGCCCGGCCAGGGCCACGTTGCCCTGGAACCCAGCCTCGTGGAATGCATCGTTGGCGAAGTGGTAGATGTCTGCCGTGCGCGCGCCGGGGACGCATTGGTCGATGGTGGCGCGGTAGATGTCTCGCACCACGCGGTAGGTACGCTTTTGATCGTCTGAGGGCGGGCCGACACAGACGGTGCGGGACTGGTGACCGGGATAGCCGTTGAGGTAGGCGACGTAATCGTTGCGGATGATGTCGCCAGCCTCGAAGGCCATATCGCTTTCGCCGCCGTAGCCGACGGTGTTGCGGCCGGAGTTCAGGATGCCGTGGGCCCAGTTGGCGCCCCGGCGCAGGCAGCTCTCGATGATGCGGCTGTGCACCAGGCGTTCGGTGTCGCCGGGCCGAACGGTGGGCAGCACTTCCAGGTAGGCCTCGTCCAGCAGCTGGGCGCCGGCTTCCAGGGCCGCCACCTCTTCGGGGGTCTTAATCCAGCGCACCCGATCCATCAGCTCGGTGCTGTCCACGACGTGCGTGTTGGGCAGCAGGCGGCCGATTTCCTCCCAGCGGTCGGCGCTGACGTAGCTCTTCTCGAAGCCGATGGTCGCGTCGGCCAGCCCCAGCTGTCGGAGCACGTCGGCGGCCCGTTCGTAGGGCGATTCGGCGTAGTCGTCCACCACTTCAATGCGTTGAAGCCATGAGTCGCGGCGGGCCAGGGGAGCGGCGTAGGAGTTCAGGACCAGCGCCGGCTCGCCGGTCCGGGGCCACACCAACAGCACCTCCCTCGGCGAGTCGGGGAACTCCAGGTGTCGCGCCAGGGTGCCAGGATAGGCGAATCCGGCCAGGTAGGTGAAGTTCTTGCCGGAGCGGGCGACGATGGCGGCGATGCCGGCTTCATCCATCAGCCGGTGCAGGCGCTCCACGTTGGCGATTATCTTGCCGAAGGCGTTGGCCATTGCTTTCACGCTCCTTGTTTCGATTTGGCGATACCAACCGATGCGGCCATGGCGACCGGGAGATTCTATGCGCGGAACTTAGGCATGACTTCCTTCGCGAAGAGCTCCATTGAGTGCAACACCCTGGAGTGTTCCATGCTGCCGAAGGACATACTGGCGCCGAAGTACCCGATGCCGTGCTCGTCGCGTAACCTGGCGATACGCTGGGCACACTGCTCCGGCGTGCCGAAATAAGCAGTAGTCTCCAGTTCGGACTCGTAACTTGCCGGTTCGACGGTGCGGATGCGGCGCCAATGGTCCAGGTCCACGTTGATTTCATCGCCGTGGGTCAGGGTGCGGCGGTAACCGGCCAGGTCTCTTACCCAGGTCAGGGACTGCCGGGGGTATTCCCGCGCCGCCGGTTCGTCATCATCCAGATACACGAACCGGAAGTAAGGCATTTCCGCCACGGGCAGGTCCTTTCCGGCGGCGGCGCAGCGTTCGGAGTAGAGGGAGAACAGGCCCAGGTTATCGGCCTCCGGGGTGGAGAAACTGGTCAGGATGGGCAGGTCTCGCGACACTGCTGCGTCCACGCTGGCGGGGGTGCGGGATACGGCCAGATACACCGGAGGATGGGGCTTTTGCACGGGCCAGGGCGCTATCGTAAGGTCTTTCACCTGGTAAAACTCGCCGTGGAAAGAAAAATCGGACTGGGTCCACAATCCCAGGATAATGTCCAGGGCCTCCTGAGTTCGGACGTCCCGGGTGTCGAAGTCGATATTGAAGTTGCCGTACTCGTAATCCGCCGAGCCGCGTCCAACCCCGAAGTCCAGACGGCCATTGCTGAGAACATCCAGCATGGCGCTCTCTTCGGCCAGGAAAATCGGATTGTGGAAAGGCAGCACGCTAACGCCGGCTCCAATACGGATAGTCTTGGTCCGCGCCGCGATGTGGCAGAGCAGCGGCATCAGGGAGGGGCAGATGCCGTACCGGCTGGAATGATGCTCCGCAATCCAGATTGAATCAAAGCCCAGCTCCTCGGCGTATTCAACTTGCTCCAGCATCTCGCCAAAGATGCGGCTTTGGGCGCTGGCGTCCGGCTCCGTCCAGGAACCCAGCAAAAACAGGGCAAACTTCATGATGGAAACGGGCCTCCTTCACGCTGGCTTGGACGGGATTATACAAGGGCCGGCGTCGTCGTGGGGTGGTAGAATCAGCAAGCGACCCGCAGGGTCCAGCATGAGCAGAGGGACAGAGGAGATATGTCTATGAACATCCAGACCTTGGGCCGGAGTCCGCGGAATCACCGGGGCGGGCAGGTGTCGCACCTGCTGCTGGGCGCGGGGCAATTCGGGTCGGAGAACCTGGCCGTTACCTGGGTTGAGGGCGAGCCGGGCAGTGAGCAGGCCGTGCACTCCCACCAAGGGCGCGAGCAGGTGTACGTGATTGTGCAGGGACGAGGGGCGATGCGGGTTGGCGACGAGGTGGAGGAAGTCGGGCCGGGCACGCTCATCATGGTGCCTCCTGAAACCGAGCACTCCATTCGCAACATCGGGGAGGAGAAGCTGATTTACGTGTCGTCAACCTCGCCGCCCTTTGCGATGCAGGAAGGCAACGCCAACTGGACGGCCCCGGCGGAAGGGTAGGAAACTAGTAACTGTCGCATCCTATGGCGTCTTCCTTGTCCGCTCTTCTCAACTGGCGGCCCAGCACTCCCTTTTACTACGGCTGGCTGGTGCTCGGGCTTTCGGGCGCCGGCGCTTTCTCGGCGACGGTGGTGGCCGGCGTCGTGCTGGGCGGAATCCAGATACTGGTCTCCGAGGACACCGGATGGCCGAGAAGCTGGATCGGCTATTCGGCCAGTTGCGGCGTTTTGATGTCGGGGGTGTTCGCCCCCTTTGCCGGACGCCTGGCGGACCGTTACGGCCCGCGCTGGTTGATGCCCGTCGGCCTGATTGCGGCGGGATTGTGCATGACGGGCCTGGCCGCCGTGAACGCCGTTTGGCAATTTTTCGCACTGGCGGTCATCGCCCGCGCCATCAGCCAGCCCTTCCTCATTGGCGTGGTGCCGCGGACGATGGCGGTGAACTTCTTCAACCGCCGCCGCAACGTGGCGCTGGCCTTTACCGGCATCTACCGTCCCATCAGCGGCGCGATGATCGTTCCGCTGTTTGCCGTCATAACGCTGATGTCCGACTGGCGAGTGGCCTTCCGGATATTCGGGCTGTTCAGCCTGATCCTGGTGATCCCCATGGTGGTCATCATGCGCCGTCGACCCGAGGACATCGGGCTGCTGCCCGACGGCGCCCGAGCCTCGCCCGCAGCGGAACGAGGCCGGCCGCAGGAGCCGCGGGGAGCGCCGGCTGAAGCCAGCTGGACGTCCAAAGAGGCGATGCGTTCCAAAGCTTTCTGGATGGTCTCCATAGTCGCCTTTCTCAACGTGTCGGGCAGCTCCGGGCTGGGGTTCAGCCTGGTTCCGTACCTGCACGAATTCGCCGGCTTGACCACGATACAGGCAACCGGCGTGCTCAGCATCAGCACGTTCCTCGCGCTGAGCAGCCTGGTGTGGGGACAGGTGGCGGGCAGGCTGACGCCCCGTTGGTGCATCGTCGGCGCCATGGGAGTGTCGGCGCTGGCGACGCTGGCGCTGCTGCAGGTCAACTCGTTGCTGGCGGCCTATGCTTTCGGGGTGTTCTGGGGCTTGTTCCACAGCGCGCTGGAAGTGCTGCTGTATATGGTGCTGGCGGACTACTTCGGCCGCAACTCCTACGGGGCCATCGCCGGAGCCATGCGCCCCTTTGAGGCGTCCGGTCTCGCCCTGGGCCAGATTGTGGGGCCGGTGGTGTACGACCTGACGGGCAACTACACCATACTGATTCTTTTCTCGGCAGCGGTGCAGGGAATAGCAATGTTCATCATGCTGCTGGCGCGGCGTCCGCAGCAGCGGCCAGCGGTGGCGGTGGAAGCGGCGTAGCGGCCCGGAGGATACGCCCCGGCGTTATTTCGCTGATGCTACAATGCGGCTCAAATGACTACTCCTGACGAACGATCGAATCTCCAGCCGGGTCGGCCGCTCAGCGGGTACCGGGTGCTGGACCTGGCCGGGCCGATGGGCGTGTACTGCGGCAAGTTGATGGCCGACATGGGCGCCGACGTCATCAAGGTCGAGCCGCCGGGCGGCGACCCCATGCGCGACATCGGCCCGTTCATTGACGGCCGACCCGGCCCCGGCCGCAGCCTGTACTGGCTGCACTTCAACACCAACAAGCGCAGTGTTACCCTGGATATTGACTCGTCCGACGGCGCGGCGACGCTGCGCAAGCTGGCCTTCGACTGCGACGTGTTGCTGGAGACCGGCCCGCCCGGGTACATGGATTCGCTGGGCCTGGGGTACGAGAGCCTGGCGGCGGACTCGCCGGGCCTAGTATATTGCTCCATCACGCCCTTCGGACAGACCGGCCCCTATCGGGACTTCAAAGCATCCGATCTGGTGGGCTTTGCCATGGGCGGGTACATGTACGTTACCGGCTGGCCGCATACTCCTCCCACCCGATTGTGGGGTTCTCAGGCTTATCACACCGCCTCGAACCGGGCCTACATTGCAATCCTGTTGGCCCTGTACCACCGTATGGCGACGGGAGAGGGGCAGTACATCGACGTTGCCATGCAGGAGGCGGTGGCCGCCACCACCGAGCACGTCAACACGACCTACAACTACACCGGGGAGTCGGCGATGCGCTGCGGGTTCCGACACGGCGGCCAGTTCGTCGCCACCTGGCGCTGCCGGGACGGGTATGCCAGCATCACCACTAACACCCGGGCGGCGTGGGACGACCTGCGGGCGTGGATGGACCGGGACGGCATGGCCGGCGATTTGATGGACGCCCAATACGACGACCACTTCGTGCTGCGGGGCGAGCACTCGGCCCACATCGAGGGTCTTATCCAGGCATGGGCCATGCTGCACACCCGGCAGGAGATAACCGAGTTCGGCCAGTCCAGCCACCATCCGTGGGGGCCGGCCGCCACGCCCGACGAAATCCTGGAAAACGAGCAGCTGTGGGGCCGCGGCTACTTCACCGAGGTCGAATCACCGACCGGCCCGTCCCTGGTGTACCCCGGCGATCCGTACCGCCTGAGCGGGTTCCCGCATCCAGTGCGCCGGACGGCTCCCTTCCCTGGGGAGCATAACGGCGAGGTGCTATCCGGCATCCGATGAACCCCAACAACGCACACCAACAGACTGGCCTCGCCCTGCGGGGCATCCGGGTGCTGGACTTTACCTGGATTCACGCCGGGCCTTCAGCCACGCGCATCCTCTCCGACCAGGGCGCGGAGGTCATCAAGGTCGAGTCCAACAACGCCCTGTCGGTCATCGGGGGGCCGGCGTCGGCCACCGCCCGGGGGTTGGGGCAACGGCACAACTGGAACGCCGGCAAGCTCTCCATTTCGCTGAACATGAAGAATCCCCAGGGCATCGACATCGCCAGGCGGCTGGTCGCCGTGTCCGATGTGGTGGCCGAGAACTTCAGTGGACGGGTGATGCCATCCTGGGGGCTGGATTACGAGTCCATACGGGCGATCAACCCCAGCCTAATTATGCTCAGCATGTCGGGGTTCGGCCGCACCGGGCCGTGGAAGGACCGGGTCAGCTACGGCCAGACCCTGCAGGCCTGGTCGGGGTTCACCGAGTTGACCGGGTTTCCCGATACCGACCCCAGCGGCCCGGCCAGCGCGTACAGCGACGCCGTGGGCGGCATGGCCGGGGCGCAGGCGGTACTGCTGGCCCTGATGCACCGGGCCAGGACGGGGCGCGGGCAGTGGCTGGACGTTTCACAGTTCGAGTCCCTGACGTCCCTGCTGGAAACCCTGGCGCTGGATATGAGCGCCAACGGGGCCAACGCGGTATCGTCCCGTACCGGCAATCGCCTGCCCTACGGAGGCGGCGCGCCACATGGGGCTTATCGGTGTCAGGGCGAGGATAGATGGGTGGCAATCACCGTGTTCACCGATGAAGAATGGCGCGACTTCGTAGAGGTCATCGGCAGCCCGAAGTGGGCGGAGGAGACACGGTTCGCCACCAGTGATGCTCGCCAACATAACGCCGACGCGCTGGACGTGTTGGTGGAATCCTGGACCGGCCGGCATACTGCCGAGGACGTGATGAATCGTCTGCAAGCAGTGGGCGTCGCTGCCGGCGTGGTGCAGACGGGGGAAGACCTGTCGCGGGATCCTCAGTTGAAGGAGCAGGGTTTCTTCCGGCGCGTTCCCGACCACCGGGGAGAATACCGCACCATTGAGAGCGCGCCCTACAAGCTGTCTCGCACGCCCGGCAGCGTTACCAGGGGCGCGCCGGAGTTCGCAGGGGACATGACCTACGTGCTGCGGGAACTGCTGGGCATGTCCGACGACGAGGTGGAGGATTGCGCCATCAACGGCGCGTTCGACTGACCCGGCCCTGAGTTCCTGTTAGAGGCCGGCCTCCCCGGTGCGGAGGGTATAGGCAGATTCCACGTTGGTTACGAAGACCCGTCCGTCGCCCGGAAAGCCCGTGGTCGCTACCGCCTGGATGCAGTCCACAACGTCCGTCACGTGGTCGTCCTCGACAACCACCATGAAGATGCACTTGGCCAGCTCGTCGTAGAAGTGGTCGCCTACCTGGACGCCCTGCTGCTTGCCGCGGCCCAGCACGTCCCACTTGGTCATGGCCGGGAAGCCGCCGTTGGCCAGCGCCGCCGCCACTGGGACCTCTTTTTCGGGCCGTATGATTGCTCGTACCATCTTCATCGTTGCGTCTCCTGTGCTCTGACTATGCTTTGGAGTCAGCGCCCGGTACGCCGGCCACCGACATCTCTTCGCCGGGTTCGAACCCGCTAGCCCTGAGCTTATCGATAAGCCCGGGCAGGACGGCGCCGAGGGATGACACCGGCACCCGCTCCATCAATCGCTGCGCCGGGCGGGCGTTGGGCCCGGTGCTGCCACCGGCAAATATCGTTACCGCGTCCACCACCTCGCCGTTGAGGCGAGTCTTGCCGCCCTGGAAACCAATGTCGGCGGCATGATGGTTGCCGCAGCCGGCCGGACACCCCGACCAGTACATTCGCAGCGGGTGAGCATCGGGGCTGCCGGCGTCCAGCGCCTGCACAACCTGGCGACTGACACTCTTGGTCTCAATCAGGGCCAGGTTGCAATAGTCATTGCCGGTGCAGCTCACCAGCCCGCGCATCAGGGGAGCCGGGTTGGGGGAAAGGCGTGACAGCAGCGGCTCATGCAACAGCTGCGGCAGGTTGGCTTCGGGCACGTTCACGATGATGGTGTTCTGGCTCACAGTCAGGCGGATGTCCCCGGAGCCGTAGCGCCGGGCCAGCCGCGCCAGCTCGGTCATGTCGTCGGCGCAGGTGCGGCCGGTGGGCACGCACAGCCCGACGGAGAATAATCCCTCCTGCCGCTGTCGATTCACGCCCAAGTGGTCGGCATGATGCTCGTATCGAGCGTCCCGGCCTGCCGGGTGCATCGGCCGGCCCCAGCGCTCGCCCAGCCGGGCGCGGAACTGGTCAACGCCCCAATCGTCCAGCAGGAAAGCGAGGCGGGCCCTGGTCCGCTTCTCCCGGGAACCCTCATCGCGGAACAGCAAGGTGATTGCGGCAGCCATGCTTGCCGCCTCGTCCGGCCTCACGAACACGTCCAGGGGTTGCGCGATGACCATGCCGCCCGAACCCATCTTGCCGCCGACGGCGACGTTGAAGCCGGGCGTTTCGTCGGGGCCCCATGCGGGCGTCATGGCGATGTCCTGGGTCTCGGCGTGGATGCAGTTTTCCAGGCAGCCGGTGAAGGCCACGTTCAGCTTGCGGGGAAGGTTGGCATAGTCCCGGTTGCCCAGAAACATCCGGGTGAACTCTTCGCCGACCGGAGCCGCGTCGAACAACTCATGGGCCGTTACACCTGACAAGGCGCAGGTGTTCGTTCCCCTGATGTTGTCCATTCCCGTCTGCAGCGACGACAGGTCTATGTCGCGCAGGGCCTCCAGAATCTCGGGAACATCCCCGATTTGAATGTCCCGCAACTCAATTTGCTGGCGGGTGGTGAGATCCATCACTCCGCTGCCCAGCCTACGGGACAATGCGGCCAGGGCGTCCAGTTGCGCCGCGGTCAGGCGTCCGTTGGTGATGCGCAGGCGCATCATAAAGCGTTCGGGCGTGGGCTTGCGGAAGAACGTGCCAATCCACTTCAACCGCTCCCGGTCGCCGGGGTCGATGGTTTCCCAGCCGCCGTGCTGGGCCGCCAGTTCGTGGATTTCGTCCAGTATGTCCAGGCCCGGCTTCTCGTCCTTGATACGCTCGACGGGGTTGCCGGTTTTCCTCGCGGTAACCATTGTTGTCCTACCTTACGACTCGCTGTACAGGGCCATGGGCACCCGCTTGGCGTAAGCCGGCGCAACGGCCAGCGAGGCCACGCCCAACGCGCGGTCCATGGCGCGCCGTTCTTCTCTTTCACGCTCCGGTGAGAAGCGCACCACCAGAGTCAGGGAGGATGCCACGGTAACGATGGCGCCCAGGTACAGCAGGGCCATCTCGGTGCTCAGCGACTCCATGCGGAACAGGAAACCGGCGGCCACCGCCCCGGCGTTGCCGCCGGCGCCGACGATGCCGGCCACCGCGCCCAGCGCCCGCTGATTGACGAAGGGCACCACGGAAAAGGTCGCACCTTCGGACATCTGCACGAACAGGCTGAAGACCAGCATGACGGCGATGGCCAGGGGAAGTATGTCCATGCGGGAGAAGACCGCCAGCGCGATTCCTTCCACCAGCAGCGTCGCGCCCAGGAACAGCGTCCGACCGCGCAGGCCGAAGCGAATCCCGACCTTGTCGCCGAGGATGCCGCCCAGCGAACGGGCGAAGAGGTTCATCAGGCCGAACAAGCCGGCGATCAGCCCGGCCAGCCCGACGCCGAGACCAAAGCGGTCGTGGTAATAGAGGGCTGCGATGTTGTTCATCGTCAGCTCGACGCCGAAGCAGGCGCCGTAAATCAGGAAGAGCGCCCAGACGCGGTAGTCCCTGGCGGCTTCAAGGAAAGCCCGGCCCCTAGCGCCGGGCGACTCCTGCCGTCCATTCGCCCCGGCCTGATGTGAGTCGGGGTAGTCCTGGGTGAACTTGAAGTAGGCAATGCCCATCAGGAACAGCGCGACGCCCGGAATCACCATGGCGATGCGCCAGCCGATGACGTCGGCTGCGCCCATAGCGACAACCGCAGCGAGCACCAGCGGCATGGCCATCTGCGTAACTCCGCCGCCCATGTTGCCCCAGCCGGCGGTGGTGGCGTTGGCCGTTCCCACCACGTTGGGGGCGAACATTACCGAGGTGTGGTATTGCGTGATGACGAAGGCCGCGCCGATGATGCCGATCGCCAGCCGGAAAAGCAGAAAGGACTCGTAGCTGTTGGCCAGGCCGATGGTCATTACCGGGATGGAGCCGATTATCAGCAGTCCGGAGTAGGTGATGCGCGGGCCGATGCGGTCGCACAGCCAGCCTACGACCAGGCGGGCCACGATGGTAACGGCCACCGATGCGATGACGGTGTTGCCGATCTCGGCCCTGGTGAGCTGGAGGTCGTCGCGGACGATGGCCATCAGGGGCGCGATACCGAACCAGCCAAAGAAGGCCAGGAAGAAGGCCATCCAGCTCATGTGGAACACTCGCATGTGCGGGCGTCCGAAGCTGAAGAGCGGGATGCTGGTAGCCTTGTGCGTCTTCGGGTCCACCCTGACTATCATCACTGGCCTCGTTCAGAAGTCGCCGGCGGGTTCTGCAGCGCCTAGACTTCGACGGATGCGTCGCCGCTGCCCATCCTGGCGACCACGACGTGGGCCTTTTCCTGCCCGGGCGCGCCGAGGATGGAGGTCTTGCTCTGGCCGAGCAGCCGCTTGATGCCGTGGGGGTCTCGCACGAAGCCGCGCACCTGGTTCAGCCACTTCACGCTCTTGTAGCCCTGGAGGAAGGGAACCCACAGCCGCACCGGGCCGCCCAACTCGTGGGGCAGCCGCTCACCTTCGATTTCGTACACCAGCAGCACGCGAGGGTCGCGGGCCAGCGCCAGGGGCAGCGTCTCGAAGTACATTCCATCGGCCGAATAGAAGGAGAGGAACCGGGCGCCGGACAGATCCACTTCCAGGAACTCCATGAGCTGCGGGAGCCTGACGCCGGTAACCACGGGCGTTTCCGACCAGTTGAATATCTGGCAGACCAGCGGGGTCGGCTCCTGGACCTTGGGCAGCTGTTTCAGGTGCTCCCAGGTGGCTACGGCGGTGTTGCCGTTGACGCCGGTCATGGGGAGGCTCCAGTCCTCCAGCTCCTTTTGCTCCGGCATGGGGTAGAGGGACAGCACCGGCAGCGGCTCGGCTTCGAAGTCCATGGCCGCGAACTGGTCTTTGAACTTGGGGTACTTGACGTCGGGACGGGCGACCATGGCTTACACCTATGCTGATACGGGTTGCGGCAGGGCGGATTCGGGCGCGATGGCTTCTTCCGGGGATGGGATGACCTCATCCACCGGGCAAACGAACACCTTGCCATCGCCGAAGGCTTCCGTCTTGTTCACGGCGACGATGGCGCGGATGAGCCCGGCGGTCATATCGTCTGGGACGAGCCAGGACAGCATCCGCTTGGGCAGGAACTGCATCACGCCGTCGTCGCTGTCGTTGACGGGGCGCATGTAGCGCAGGCCGCGCTGCTTGCCCCGGCCCATGACGCGAACGTGGGAGCACTCGGGCAGGCCCATGGCCTGGACCGCGTCAATGGTTTGCTGCCACTGCTCGGGCCGGATTACGGCGATGACTTCTTTGATCCGGGGTTCGCTGATCCGGGGTTGGGCCATGCGGCTGCGCCTCCGAGGGAT
>VXTR01000078.1:22371-37899 GCA_009837355.1 Chloroflexota bacterium
TGATCCGGGGTTCGCTGATCCGGGGTTGGGCCATGCGGCTGCGCCTCCGAGGGATTTGCAGCCCAGGTTACGGGAAGGATGTTTCGCCGCAATTGCGAATGGGTTTCGCCGCTATTACGGGTTGGTTACTCGTATTTTACGAGCGATACTTGCCGGCAGGGGTTACTCGTCCTGGGGGAGGAAGGCGTTGGGGACGACGGCGCTGCCCTGGCCGACGCCGGTGGTATCGCCGCGCTGGTTGGCGACCTGGACGTCCACGGAGACCCGGCTGCCGTTGACCTCACGGCTCACGCCGGTAACCGTGCCGGTGAAGGTGATGGTGTCGCCGGGACGGACGGGGCGCAGGAACCTGAGGTCAACCGTGCCGGTGTGGTTGAACACGTCGCTGCCGAAGTACCGGCGCAGGAGCTCGAGGGCGAAGGACAGGGACATCCGGCCCGACGCTACGGTGCCCTCGGTGCCCAGGGTCTCGCGGGCGGTTTCCTCGTCGGTGAACTGGGAGGGTTCGGAATCGCCGCCGCTGCCCTCGAACAGGTTGATGGCTTCCTGGGTCATTTGCTTGACCAGCGGGGGCAGTTCGTCCCCCACCTCGTAGCTGCGGACTAGCCTCCCCATTTCTTGCCGACCTCCGTGGGCTGCTTGAGTTCGTGGGTAATGACGCGGTCGATGAGCCGCCCGTCCTCGTCAACGGAGACGGCCTCGGTGACGATGTAGTTCTTGCCGCGGCGGAGGTACTTGTCGGCGATCCAGGCGCGGACGGTGATGGTCTTGCCGGCGACGGGAGGGTTATAGCAGTGGAAGGCGCAGCGGGCGTTGACGGAACCGGCGTCGCGGTAGCGGGCGTTGTACTGTTTGACGTCCACCTTGTGGGAGATGGTGGGGAAGCTGGCGTCCGGGTCCATCACGCCCTGGCGGTAGGCGTCGATCATGTCCTGGGTGAGGAGGTATTGGTAGGTCTCGAAGGTCTCGCCGACCTCCAGGGCGTCCCAGTCCAGGAGAATGCGGGCATCGGCGGCGGTCATGGCGGCGCTCCCTTTTGGTAAATTGGCATTTTGGTGGTGTATCGCTTTGAGCATCATACCCATGCCGGCAGGTTGGGGCAACCGTGCGGGGAGATTGGCCTGGTGTGTTAAACTGGGTTGGCGGCGGACGCACCGAAGTTCGCGCTGAAAATTGCATCCGGAGGAGAGCATGGCTACCCACACTGAAACGGCGGTTAGTGAACTGCAGAGGACCGCTTTGGAAAACCTCTGGGTCTATCTGCGGGAACCCAGCGACATGGCGGAGAAGGGCGAGCCCCAGATTTTCGTGGAGGGCAAGGGCTGCCAGGTTACGGACGCGCTGGGCAACACCTACATCGACGCGATGTCGGGGCTGTGGCTGAAGAACGTGGGCTACGGGCAGAAGGAAATCGCCGACGCGGCCTACGAGCAGATGCTGAAGATTACCTACATGCCGCTGGGCACCACCACGGAGCCGACGGTGATGCTGTCGGAGAAGATCGCGGACATGATGCCGGGGGACCTGGCGCGCTGCTTCTTCACCAGCGGCGGCTCGGAGTCGGTGGAGACGGCGCTGAAGCTGTCGCGGGCGTACTTCAAGCGCATCGGGGAGCCGCAGCGGACCAAGTTCATCAGCCGGCGGGACTCGTACCACGGGGCGACGATGGGCGCGATGGCGCTGGGGGGCAACTTTCTCTACCCGCGGGAAGACTACGAGCCGCTGATGCCCAACACGTACCACGCGCCGCAGCCCAACTTCTACCGCTGCGAGTTCAACAGCGCGTCGCCGGAGGAGTGCGGCCAGCGGTGCGTGGACGCGATTGAGAGCATCATCCAGTTCCAGGGGCCGGACACGGTGGCGGCGGTGGTGGCCGAGCCAATCTCCAGCCCGATGGGGGCGGTGGTGCCGCCGGACAACTACTGGCCGCTGCTGCGGGAAGTTTGCGACAAGTACGGCGTGCTGCTGATTGCCGACGAGGTGATTACCGGGTTCGGCCGCACCGGGAAGTGGTTCGGGTGCAACCACTGGGACATCACGCCGGACATGATGACGGTGGCCAAGGGCATCACCAGCGGCTATATCCCCATGGGGGGAACCATCCTGCGCAAGCACATCGCCGACGCTTTCGTGGGCAGCCCGCGGGCGGCCTTCCGGCACGTGATCACTTTCGGCGGCCATCCCGTCGCCGCCGCCGCATCGTTGAAGAACCTGGAGATCATGGAACGGGAGGGGATGGTGGAGAACTCGGCGCGGATGGGACGCTACCTGCTGGACGGGCTGGAGGAACTGAAGGAAACGCACGCCATCATCGGGAACGTGCGGGGCCTGGGCCTGATGTGCGGGATGGAAATGGTGCGGGACCGGGAGACCAAAGAACACTTTCCGGCGGAGGCCGGCCTGGGGCCGCGGTTGACCCAGGGATTCGCCGACCAGGGGCTGTTCCTGCGGGGCGGAGACATGATGAACATCATGCCGCCGCTGTGCGTTACGCCGGGCGAGGTGGAGCAGATAGTGTCCACGATGGACGGGGTAATCGGGCAGGTGGCGTCGGACCTGGGAGCGTCGTAGCGGCGGGGGCGGCCATCGTTCACCCCTTACGCTGGACGGTCTGCGCTGGCGTCCAGGCCCTGGTGATAGCCGGTGTGCTGGTGCAGCAGCTTGAGGATTTCCTGCTGGCCGTGCTTCAGCTCGGTCACGTCCGCTTCCAGCCGGTCAACCCGCTGGCCGAGCCGACCCAGCCACACGGACAGGCCCGTCGCCGTCGCCACCAGGGCCACCAGCGTGCTTATCGTTACCGGGTCAATTGCAAGCGGCATCGTGAACATCCTCCTATAGGGCTATATTAGCACAAGTTATTTGATAGAAAAACGCAGGGGCGAACCGTGGCCCGCCCCTGCGTTGGTGACGATTGCTCGTCGGGGTTGACGCTGCGCTCTACGAGCTGCTGCGCCGTCCCATGATGATGGCCGCCACGCCGATGACCGCGGCCACGATGGCGACGATCAAGGCGATGATGCCCATGGGGCTGGGCGCGCCGGCAGGACCGACTGCGCCGTCAGAACCCGCAGGACCCGGAGGGCCCGGAGGTCCGGCTACGCCCTGGGCGCCCTGGGCGCCGTCAGCGCCGGCGGGACCGGCAGGCCCGGTGGCGCCGGCAGGACCCTGAGGCCCCATTGCGCCCTCCATGCCGTCAGCGCCGGCAGGTCCGGGGATGCCCGGAGGGCCGCCAGGGCCGGCAGGTCCCGGCATTGCCGGTTCCATCATGGCTTCCAGGTTGGCTTCCAGCATCAGGATTTCCCGGCCGCCGGACATCCAGTCGTACATGTACTCGGACATCCGGTCGCCAACCATGAAGGACACCATGTTCGCGCCCGCCGGAGGCTGCATCAGTTCCAGCTGGAACTTGCCGCCCTGCATGGTCATGGCTGAGTCCAGTTTCATGTCCCCGGCCATGGCCACGACCATGGTGCCTTCCGGCACGGGGATGCCGTCGGCGGTGGCGGTACCGAAGATGAAAGCGGGCGGCACGTTGGGCGTCGATCCCCCGTCCTGGGCTGCGACCAGCCCCAGGGGAAGCGCCAACAGCAGGGCAATCAATGCCGCAGCCGCCATTGCTCCATATCTTTTCATATCGATTTGCTCCTTGCTGTCTTCCGGTTCATTGGTTCAGGGGTTTCCCCCGCCCCCTCCTGGATTCCGGCTTTCGCCGGAATGACGGAAGGGGGCGAGAGTCTGCCGTTTACCAAATCACCAGGTTCCAGCAGTCGGTGCCCACGCAGCTGAGGCTGTGGGTTACCCCGTCCAGCACCACGTCCTGGTCCTCTTTGATGAGTATCCAGTAGGGGTTGTTCTCAGCCATCTCGGTCAGCGTGTTGAGTTCGGCGAACTCAGGCCGCGGGTCGTAGAAGGCCCACGTCTTGCCGACGTTGTCGAAGTAGAAGACGGCTTCCAGGTTGTCGCCCAGGTCGGCCAGCGCGTCGGGCAGCGGGACTGCCGCGCCGCGGGCTCTGGCCTCACCGAGGATTTCCAACTGCACGATGGCCGTTACGTCCTCCACGACGATGCGCACCGGGTAGAAACCGGGGTCCGCGTAGGGAACCGTGACTTCAACGGTTACGTCGCCGTTGGGGTCGGTGGTGTAGGCCACGTTGTGCAGACGGTCGCTGCCGTCAATGATTACCGCGTCCACCAACTCGATGATGGGCATTCCGGTCAGCTCCAGGGTGACCGTGTCGCCAGGGCGGGCCATGGCCGGGGTGATGGTTACGTTGGAGGAAGGCACCGCGAAGGTGATTTCTTCCTCAATGTCGCCACCATCGCCTTCGTACAGCACCGTGATGGTGTGGTCCTTGCCCAGTTGGACGGTGGAGCGGAGCTGGTACTCGTAGTAGAACCGGCCGGTGCTGTCGATACCCGTGCTGCGGGTACGCATCTGGCCAGCGCCTTCGTCAATGGTGATTTCGACGTCCTGGTCGGCATCAGAGGTACTGACCGGCCAGTTGGCGCCGCTAATCTTGATGTAGTCCCGCGGTCCGGCGATTTCCGGATGCACCATCAGGGTGGCTCCCTTGACGGTAATCGAGGTAGTGGCCTCGAACTCGTTGCCGTCCGTCACCTCGATTTCGTAGGTGCCGGCGTCAAGAGCCGGGTTGTCGTCGCCGTCGGCCCAGACCCGCACGGTGGCGCTGAAGGTGCCGCCGCTGGTGGTCTTGACCACTTCAATGGTGTCGCCGCCGACGACCATGCTCTCGGTTCCGGACTCGTCAACGACCAACGGCTGGCCGCCAATCTTGATGTCCGCAACGTTGATGTAGGACTTTTCGCTGAAGCCCTCGCCGGTGATGACGATGGACTCGTTGGGCGCGACTTCGGTCTTGCTCAGGTTGAGCGTGCCAGGGGCGACGGTAATCGTGGTCTGCTTCTTGACGACCCCCATGGGGCCCTCCAGGTCAGGATCCACCTCAACGCTGATTTCGATGGTGGCCTCCAGGCCGCCGGGCATATTGAAGGTGAACTCTTTGCCATCGGGATCGATGTCGAAGGCATCAACGTTACCGTCGTCGGTGCCCTTGGTCCAAACCTTCTGGTTGCCGCCCAGGGTAACCTTAACGACATCACCCTCGTCAAATGCCTGGAAGTCCCGCAGCTTGACGGTAACCTCGTCACCGGCGCTGACCGACTTGGGATCAACGGCGATGGAAGGTTCCAGGTTGAAGGACTCAATGGTGGTGAACTTTTGACTATTTGCGTCGTCGTCCGCCACGCAGATGTGGTTGGTGTTGCCCGCCGTGAAGTCGTCGGTAGTGACCTCAACTGTAAATACAGCGGTGTGGACACTGTCCACGACGGCCTCAGCGACCCTCGCGTTGCGACCGCCGGCTAGTCCGATGAGGGTTCGACAATCGGCCGGTGCCGAGTCCGCTCCACTCAGGACGAAAGCTCCAGAATTGCGGCCCTTGTTGAGACCGCTGGCGGTGATGGTCAGTTCGTAACCGCGTTTGTTGGCGTCGTCGCTCAGCTTGGTCTTGGGCACGATGACCAGATCAGGGAGTGCCGTCTCAAAGGCGGTACTGATGCTCTCGGCAGGGCCAAGAATCTGGTACGCGACCTCGTAGGTGCCGGCCTCGGTATCGTTCTTGATACCGGCTTCCTTGACGATGTTCATCGTAAATGCAGCACTGCCAGCGATACCTTCGGCCGCAGTATCTGAGACGTTCATGTCGGGAATGTAAGCCCGGATGGTGTGAGCGTCTACGCCCGTGTGGTCCGCATCCTCGGTGTCCACTACGACGCGGGTCGCGTTGAAGGGAGCTCCGCCACCAGCGCCGGCGGCAGATGCAAAGAAGACGTCCTGCGGCGAGATAGTTCCCGGGACCGCGAAATCGTCTTTCAGGAAAAGAACTACCGAACCGCCCACCGGGATTGCGTCAGTACCACCAGTACCACTAGCGTTGGTAGCCGAGAAAACGAGGTTGGCACTTCCTCCGGGGGAACTGCTGAATCCACTGATGGTGGCACCAGTAACACCGAAAGCAGGGCTCGCCGTCGTTGCAAAGTCAGTGCCAGTTAATGCAACGCTATTCCCTATTGCGTTGGTCGCAATGACGCTTCCATCATAAGCCGTGGCTGGCGTCAGGCCAGTACAGGTAGCTTGCCAAGCTGTTCCACCAGTGTTCGTCACGCCTCCGCAGGTCACGACAACGTCAGGATCAGCAGCGTCATCTGTAACTGTCACAGTATGGCTGGTGATCGGAGACCCGCCGGTACCCGGTACTACCCAAGTCACTACGAAGCTTGACCCGGTAATGCTTGTTGCCGCTAGGGTTGTTGGAGTGACCGGAACAGTGTCTGGCACAAGGGCGGCACCGGTATCAGTCGTGTACCAATCTCCTTTTTCGGAGCCTGAGACGGCGCGGACGCGGAAGTAAAAAGTGACAGTACCGCTCAATCCGGTAACTTCGTAGTAAGTGGCTCCGGCCAGAACGCTAGTCGAAGCTGACATCCATGTGGTCGTGGCCACGGGCGCAGTTGCACTCTGGACGTACTCGACCTCGTAGCCGGTGATCCCCTGAGCGCCCGTATGAGCCGGCGGAACCCAAGCTACACCGATTGAGCTATCATTGGGGGTAGTGGGGGTACCAGCGGCCGTCGGCGCGCCAGGAGCTGCGCCCTGCGCCTCGGTGGTGTCGGCGTTAGGCAGGAGCAGAACGCCGGCAAGGGTCAGCGCGCCGATAATGGCGAGGGCCGCTACCAGCGGCGCTGACCAGATGAATTTTCTGGTTTTGGTTTTCATTTGACAGAATCTCCTCATTGAGATCGCCATTTGGGTTGGTTGGTTTGGGATTCATCCCCCAGGTTCCCGTATGGGTAGTTGGGGGCGGGTTGACAGTTGTGCGGTGGCGGCACCTCCTTGTCGAGTAGGCCCCGATGGTTCCGGGTCAAGCCCGGAATGACATTTTTGCGCCGGAATGACGCAGGGGCCGGCGAGAGTTCTAACAGACTGACGGGGATTGTAACATCCGCCGAATTACGGGGATATTACGAACGAGGGGGAATTTGGGCGAATTTTAGGAAAGTGGATGGGGGCTACTGCGCGGCAGCCTCCCGCCGTCCGGCGATGCCGATGCCGCCGGCAAATCCCAACAAAGCGCCGACTGCGCCTTTGACGGTCCAGTCGGCAAGTTGGATAACGGTTTCCTGAGCGGGGGTAGGTTGTGAGCCGGTAATAGTGGCCATCCAGACGAGAGCACCGCCGGCCAGGCATATCAGTACGAACAGGGCGAACAAGACTAGCGTCGAGGTAATGAATTGCTCACTCACGCCGGGCCGGCCTCGGAGGAGCTATCGGCGGAAGGCGAGGGGTCAGTTGCGGCGGCCTGGGTTGCGTTGCCTTTGCCTCGGAAGAAAATCACATACACCAGTAACCCGAAGATGCCCACCATGATGAGCATCCCGAGCAGTATCCCGGCAAGGGCGACGTAGGTGAAGAGTATTTGTATATCCATAACGGGTCTCCCATCGCCTTCTAATGCCACCAGCATACCATATCGCACCGCTGCCCGGCAGGATCATTTTCGACCATCCTGTTCCTGTATGCGGTGGGGGTTAGGCGAGGGGGGCCAGGAGGTTGAGGAGGCGTTCCACGTCGTTCAGGGCATCGGCCACGTCGTCGGGAGCGTCGATGTCTTCGTAGAAGTTGGAATGGAGGTGATTGGCGGAACGGAACAGGCGGTTCAGGGCTGCGTCGTGACCTTCATCGGTTAACCGGCGCACGGTGGTCCAGATGTGGCGGTGGGTCTTGTGCTCCCAACCGCGCTGCTCGGCGACGGCTTTGACCATCTGGGCGGCGGCGCCCCAGCCTTTCTCGGAGGCCTGGCGGGTATCGCCCAGGGCGAGTTCCTGGCGGGCCTGGTTGAGCAGGTGCTGGCTGGCCGTCTGGTAGGTGGGGATGGTCATGGATATGCTCCGGGGATTGGTTAGACGAGGGGGGCCAGGAGGTTGCGGATTGATGGCGGAGAGGGCGGGATTCGAACCCGCGAGAGGCGTTAACCCCTACGCGATTTCCAGTCGCGCCCATTCGTCCACTCTGGCACCTCTCCGCGCGAGGGGAGGGTATTATAGCACGGGCCGGGCGCGGGTTGACCGGCAGCGGGGCCGTTGATAGTATCAGCGGGTTGTCATTTGCGATTTAAGAGGAGGGCGCGCGATGCGCGGTTTTTGGTTGACGCTGGGTCGGATGCCATCCCGGCTGTTGCTGGTGGGCATGGCGGCGCTGCTGCTGGGGCTGACGGCGCTGGCGTGCGGGCAGGAGGAGACGCCGACGCTGCGGGTGGGCGGGATACCGGACCAGGACGCGCAACGGCTGGCCCGGCGGTACGAGATTTTCGCCAACTATCTGTCGGAGCGGCTGAACGTGCCGGTGGAATACGTGCCCAGCGTGTCGTACTCGGCGGTGGTAACGGCGTTCACGCAGGACGACGTGCAGCTGGCGTTCTTCGGGGCGCTGACGGGAGTGCAGGCGCGGATGCAGAATCCGGGAGCGCGGGCCATCGTGCAGCGGGCGCACGACGCGGAGTTTCACTCCAAGTACGTGGTGCGGGTGGACGACGAGTTCGCCGAGCTGGACAGCCTGGACGACCTGGTGGGCAAGACGGGCGACCTGACCATCACCTTCGGGAGCGAGAGCTCGACGTCGGGGCACCTGATGCCGCGGTACTTCCTGGGGGAGGCGGGGATTGACGTGGCCAACGGGTTCCGGACGCCGCCGGGGTTCTCCGGGTCGCACGACAAGACGTGGCAGCTGGTGGCGGCCGGGTCGTACGACGTGGGGGCGCTGGCCGAGGACGTGTGGGAGCGGGCGGTGACCGAGGGCAAGGCGGACCCGTCGCAGGTGCGGGAGCTGGACACGACGCCGAACTATTACAACTACAACTGGACGGCGCGGGCGGACCTGGACGAGGTGTACGGCGAGGGGTTCACGGACAAGGTGCAGGGTGCGCTGCTGGCGCTGAATCAGCAGGAGCACGGGGAGATCCTGGAGCTGTTCAGCACGGAGCGGTTCATCGCGACGGAGAACGCAAACTACGAGGCCATCGAGAGCGTGGCGCGGGAACTTGGGATAATACAATGAACGCAGTCCGCCCGGTGCGGACTGGCGAGCAGGTTGTTACGCCCGAGCCGCTTATCACTATAAAGAGTGCGGCCAAGGTCTATGGACAAAACCGTGGCCTGTCGCCACTGAGCCTTGGCATAAACGCCGGCGAGCGAGTGGCGCTGGTAGGGCCTTCGGGGAGCGGCAAGACGACGCTGCTGCGGCTGCTGGCCGGGTCGCTGGTGGCCGACGGGGGCGCAGGGGCGGTGCGGATAGACGGCAGGGCGCCGGCGTCGCTAAGGCCGGGGCCGGAACTGGCCGGCCTGGTGGGCATCGTGAGCCAGCGGTTCGACCTGGTGCCGCATCTGCCGGCGTTGCACAACGTGCTGGCGGGACGGTTGGGGTACTGGAGCCTGGCGCGGTCGGTGGCGTCGCTGGTGTGGCCGCTGGAGCGACGGGCGGCGCGGGACGCGCTGGCGCAGGTGGGGTTGGCCGACAAGATCAACGAGCGGCCGGCGCACCTGTCGGGCGGAGAGCAGCAGCGGGTGGCCATCGCCAGGATGATGATGCAATCGCCGCTGGTGGTGCTGGCGGACGAGCCGGTGGCGTCGCTGGACCCGGCGCGGGCGGAGGAGGTGATGGAGCTGCTGGTGGGGCTGACGGCGGCGCAGAATCGGACGCTGATTGCCAGCCTGCACACGGCGTCGCTGATACGGCGGCACTTCACGCGGGTTATCGGCCTGCGGGAGAGCCGGCTGCAGTTCGACCTGCCGGGCGAGCAGCTCACCGACGGGATACTCGGCGAGCTGTACGACCTGGGGGCGGGTGAGGATATGGAGCCGCTGGCGGGGTTGGCGGCGCGGGACGGGTAGGCGGCGGCGGTCGTCTGAAGATGCGCCAGCGGCTGGAAACGTGGCTCACCGGCCCCCGTCTGCTGACGCTGGGGATAGTGGGCGCGCTGGCGTGGAGCCTGTCGCGGGTGGAGTGGCAACAGCCGATCGCGCACACCGGAGGCGGCGCGGCGGCGTTGCAGGTGCTGCTGGCATTGTTTCCGCCGGAGCTGTCGGGGGAGTTTTTGCGCATCTGCGTGGTGGCCAGCTGGCACACGATGGCCTACGCGGTGGCCGGGATGTCGCTGGCGGTGCTGCTGGGGCTGCCGCTGGGGGTGCTGGCGTCGGGCGTGCTGGCCGAGCGGCAATCGGCCGGCCGGCGGGTGGCGGCGGCGTCGGTGCGGCTGCTGCTGGCGGCGATGCGGTCGGTGCACGAACTGGTGTGGGCGCTGCTGTTCGTGGCCGCCGTGGGACTATCGCCCATGGCGGCGATCCTGGCGATGGCGATTCCCTACGCCGGCATCCTGGGCCGCATCTACGCGGAGCTGCTGCAGGACGTGCCGTCGGAACCAATAGCCGCGCTGAAAACCACCGGAGCGTCGCCGCTGCGGGTACTGCTGTACGGCTATCTGCCCATGGCCCTGCCCGACCTGCTGAGCTACACGTTCTACCGGCTGGAATGCGGGATACGGGCGGCCGCGATAATGAGCTTCGTGGGCATCGACGGCATCGGCTTTCAGATTGAGCTTTCGCTGGCGGACTTGCTGTTCCGGCAGGTGTGGACGCTGCTGATATTCCTGGTGGCGCTGGTGGTGGCGGTGGACTGGTGGAGCACCCGCGTGCGCCGGAGCCTAGCGTACTGATGGAACGAACCGGCGCAGAGCAGACCCGGCCCCAGGGCCAAGCCCGGCAGCGCATCAGCACGCTGCGCTGGTCGGTGTACGTGGCGATGCTGCTGACGGCGGCGGCGTGGGGATTCATCCTGCTGGACGGGGACAGCGGGTTCGGCGACCTGTTCCGGGAACGGACGTGGCAGAACGCCGGGCGGTTCGTCGCCGGACTGGCGGGGGCGGGAACGGACGGGGCATCGTCTTTCGCGCAGCCGGGGCGATGGCTGGAGACGGGCCGGCTAGCGCTGAACACGCTGGCGATGTCGGTATTGGCCATGGGCATCGCCGGGGGCGGCGCGCTGGCGCTGCTGATGCCGGGGGCGCGGACGGTGAGCGACGGGACGCTGGGCGGGTCGCCGTCGCGCGCCGGCCGAGGCGTGTACGCGGCGGTGCGGGTGTTTTACATGCTGACGCGGGCGATACCGGAACTGGTATGGGCGATGCTGATCGTGTTTTTCCTGTCGCCGGGGATACTGCCGGGCGCGCTGGCGTTGGGCATCCACAACCTGGGCATCGTGGGACGGCTGACGTCGGAGGTTGTGGAGAACCTGGACCCGGCGCCGGCGCGGGCGTTGCGGGCGGCGGGAGCGTCCGGCCCCAAGGTGCTGCTCTACGGGGTGTTTCCCCAGGCGCTGCCGATGTTCCTGACCTTCCTTCTGTACCGCTGGGAGGTGGTCATCCGCACGACGGTGGTGGTGGGTTTTCTGAACGCCGGCGGGTTGGGTCGGGAGTTCCGGCTGCGGATGTCGTGGTTCCACTACGATGAAGTGGGGCTGCTGCTGGCGTGGTATCTGCTGCTGGTGGTGGCGGTGGACGTGTTGAGCGCGCAGCTGCGGCGACGGGTGCGGTGGGAGTAGGTTGGGGCCGGTCTAATCCGTCAACCCGCAGATGGAGGCGGCTGACCACGAAGCAGCCGGCCGCCCCTTCATTATTCCTGCCCTGTCCCGGCCCAACTTAACCGGGCGCGCTCTAACCGGATTGTAGTTCCGGCAACGTACTGCCCGGCGGGACGGCGGCAGCGACGGAGGCTTGACCCCCACCCGCTATGCTACCCTGCGCGGCGTTACCCAGGGTCGCCGCATGGCAACAGGACACCTGCTGTGAAAACTAACGACACCCGGCTCACCCTGCTGCGCGTTGCATTGCTCGCCGCCACCGCGGCTTTGCTTGTCGCGGTGTTTGTGGCCGTGGCCTGCGGGCCTGCGCAGGATGGGCAGGACGCCACCCCTACGCCGGAGCCTACGGCAACGCCGACGCCTACTGCCACACCTACGCCTACGCCGACACCCACACCCACACCTGCATCCGATGTCACCGTTTCACCAATGCTGCACACCATTGTCAGCTCGGCATCCCAAGGCGGCGCCTCCGGCCAAGCCGCCAGAACCGTTGAACTGTTCATTGGCATAGTCCCGGAATCGGACAGCGAGTTCGAGAGCGCCTACGCCGTTGTCAGCGACTTCATCTTGGCAAATGATGGCACGGCTGGGAAAGGCGTAGGCAACTTCCACGTGCCGGTTGCCATCGTTCCCGACGTGCTGCGGCTGCCCAACGTGGTCAACGTCCAGGTACTAAGTGAGGACGACTACCCCTACCCCAAGATGGACCGCAGCCTCAACAACGTGGTGAGCGCCTTGCAGTCGGGAGCAACCGCCGAACAAGCCGTCAAGTCCGCTTGCATTCGCCACGAAACAAAGGCATGGGTACTTCTATGGGCAACCGATAACGATGCCTTGGCGAGTGCCAAAACCTGGCTGGGAGCCAGAGAAGTGTATATCAATCCTTTAGGCTATATTCCCGCTGATCCTCCTGGGACCTTATTTCCCTACTCCACCACGTCAAGTTTGACTGCCCTAGTGCCAGTGTCTTTGATATTGTCACTATCTCAGCTCGATAGTGTAACGAGGCTGACCGGCGGTGATTGCTGGCATTGGCAAGCATCAAACGAAACGCCGGAGTTGTTGGAATACTTCAGGACGATAACCAACGACTATCTTCCACCAGAGCAGCGGCCTACTCCCACGCCCTATCCGACGGTGCCTGCTACACCGGCAGGAGGGTCCGATGGACCGTCGGGTCAAGCCCCTTCGCCCGGCATCTTCGGGCCTGTCCCTGATCCCAATTGGGTGGACCCCGACCGCGACGCCAATCTGTGAATGCGTGGGAAATATGGCGCTGCCGAGCGGGACGTCTCCCACCAGTTGACTGACCGATGAGAAATAGATACACCTTGCCATACGCGCTGCGCGTTGCGCTTGTCGCCGCCGCGGCTTTGCTGGTCGCGGTGTTGGTGGCCTTGGGCTGCAGGCCATCCGCGCCGGCGGGCCAGGACGACGCCACGGCCACGCCGGAACCCACGGCCACCTCTGAACCTACCGAGACGACTACGCCAAGCGGTACTGCCACGCCGACGCCTTCTTTGCACCCTCGCATGAGCAGGCTCCTCAAAGACCGCTTCGCCAAGCACCAAGAAACACGAAGATCCGGTGCCACCGGTCAGTCTGATGAAATGGCTTTAGTCAGTCTGTGGACCAGCCATGTTGACGAAGTGCTTGCTTTCCTGGCGAGCCACGATATTACTCCCCCGGCAACTGTCAACGGTCGTCCAGCCTCCGAAATTCCAGGTGACATCATCGCAGAAGTCCCGGTCTCGCTTTTCCCCGAACTCTCCCGGCAGCGGATTGGTACCATCGAACACGCCAATCCTTACCACCCACTGTTTTCACAAGGGATTAATACAACCCTCGCCAAATATCAAGCCGGTCTGTTGCCTGAGGATGCAGAATTCTTGTGGTTGGATATCTCACCTTCAGAAGGTGAAGCATTCAACAGTTTGAAACGGTTTTTGGAATCCAACGGAGTTCTATTAGCCAACGTATATGACGATTCTTTCGAGGCGTTCGTTCCCATATCGCTCTTGGAACGTCTGGCGCTGAGGCCGGAACCGACACGGGTCGAGTTTAACGGAGGCCCGTTCGCATCGGAACTCATCGAACAAATCCGCGAACGTATGCGCCAAGAGGGTTCCTCTCGTTCACCTACTACCGCCCCTACCGCAGATCCTTCTCTGACGGCCGAAAGTGCGACAGGCGCAGCAACCAACGCAAGTCCTCAGCAACAGGTCGTGCGCAGTCCCGCGCTTACTGCCCACAGCGCAGCCGCGTGGCACGACAATAACCCCGCTATAACTGGAGCCGGCGTCAAAATCGGTATTATCGATGTTGGCTTCTCGGGGTGGGATTGAGTTCAGGGTTGATAGATTTCGGTGTCGGGGTGGTATTGGTACCAGCCGAACCAGAATGAGGTGATGCTGGGGATGCGCGGCAGGGTTTGCGAGGGATCGGATTCGGCGACCAGGGCTTCCTCGGTTACCGTCCAGCGGGCGCCGGAGTCGTCCAGCAGGGTGGTTGGAGGCAAGTCGGGGTCGTCAGGTTCAGATGGCGCAAAGGTCAGGCCGTTGCGCTGGTAGATGCGGCCGGCCCGGGAGTTGGGGGAGGCGACGACCACCACGTTCCGCCCGCCTACGGTGTCGTTGACCAGCCGGGCCGCCTGCAAGTCCCGCACGGCGTAGGCCTTGGCCGCCTCGTCGATGGCCAGGCCGACCACCACGGCTTTCGGGTCAAAGGTGTCGTCCCGCAGCCATACCGGGAACATCACTTCGGAGGAGGTGAAGTAGTCGTAGTAGATGGCGGATGGATCGTCCTCGGGGACGTAGAACTCGGCGGGATAGATGCCGGTGTTCCGGGACAGCACGGTGGTGTCAGGGTGTTCGGCCAGCCACTCGGCCCAGGTGGTAACGATGGACGGGAAGAATGGCTGGCGGATGCCGGAGTCGGCCAGGGGGCCGATGACCGGCTCGCCGATGAACTGATTCCACAGGGAACGGGTGGCCCGGTCGTACATCACCTTGTTGCTGCGGTAGAGCAGGCCGGAGGTGCCGAAGGTGGTGGCCTGGCCGTTGACGATGCCGGAATACACGATTCCGGTGCCGCAGAGGGTTCAATAGACCAGGGAGATGGGTTCGCCGCCCAGGGTGTCGTTGGCGAGCTCGTGGGCGTTCATCACCCGCAGGGGGTAGGCGCGGTTCTCGTCGTTGATGGACACGCCGAAGACGCGGTCGTCGGGCAGGAGGTAGTCGGCTTCCTCCGGCAGGACGTAAGGAGCGTGTTCCAGGGGCGGGATGCCGTCCAGCCGGACGCCGCCCCAGACGACCTCGGTGAGGTTGACGCGGGAGTGGTCGATACCGGGTTCGAGGATAGCGGCGATGTCGGGGTCGATGACGGCCAGGGCGTTGACTTTCCAGCGTCCGTAGTCCGGCGGGGGCGCATATTCATCATGGCGGGCGCCGATCCATTCGCGCCAGCGGCGGCGGTCGAAGTCGAAATCCTGGCCGGTGAGTTCGGTCAGGGTGTCAATTGCGCTGCGGGCGACGTCCAGGTTGAAGAACTTGAAGGCTTCCAGGATGACGTAGGCTTGGGACTTGTCGTTGTGGAATACCGTGTCTTCCAGGCCGGTCAGGGAATCGCCGGAGTCGTGTCCCAAGCCGTCCCAGATACGGTACATAGTGAGGTTGGGGTCGTAGGATTGCTGAGAGTGGGGAGTGGCCGGCGCGTCAATAGTGCGGGCATCGCCGGCGGGCGTGGGATCGGCGACGGATGGAGTGGAGACAGAGGCATCGGTGGCCGGGGCGTTGGTTGCCGACGGGGGTTGGGTG
>VXTR01000059.1 GCA_009837355.1 Chloroflexota bacterium
CCCATAGGTGATAGTATATCCCCCATGACCAACACCGCCGCTGCCCAATCGCCTCCTCTGGAACGAGGCGACGTCATCCAACTCGACCTCCTTGCCTGGGGTCGCCTCGGCGAGGCCATGGCCACTTGGAATGGACGCGACGTGTTCGTCTTCGGCGGCATCCCCGGCGAAACCGTACAGGCCGAGGTCGTCGCCCTGCGCCGCAAGTACGTCGCCGCCCAGGTGGTGGGCGTCATCAACCCGTCCGACCGGCGAGTTGAACCGCCCTGCGACTATTTCGGTCAGTGCACCGGCTGTCAGTGGCAACACCTCACTTATGATGCGCAGCTGGCCGCCAAAACCGCCATCGTCAAAGACAGACTCCAACGCATCGGCGCCTTCCACAATGCAACCGTGCTGGACACCATCCCGTCGCCCAATCCTTACCGCTACCGCAATCACGCCCGCTTCAACATCTGGCGCGAAACCGGAACCCTGGGCTTCACCCACCGGGAGCGTCGCCGCTTCGTCCGCATTGACCACTGCCTGCTGATGAACGACCGCACCAACGAGCTGCTGTCCCAACTGCAGGACCGCTGCGCCGAAACTACCGCCCTCTCCATCCGCGCCTCCGACGCCACCGGCGACTACCTGGTTCAACCCACGCTGAAAAATCCAGACGTGCCCATTCCCACCGGGCAGAAACGCTACCTCGAATCCGTCGCCGGCCACGAGTTCCAAGTCGCCTCGCCATCTTTCTTCCAGGTCAACGTGGCGCAGGCCGCCCGGCTCGCCGAACTCGCCAAAGACGCCCTCCAACTCACCGGCAGCGAAATCGTCCTTGATGCCTACACCGGCGTTGGTACCTTCGCCGTCCTGCTGGCGCCCCACGCCGGCCGCATCATCGCCGTCGAAGAATCCACCGCCGCCATCGCCGACGCCCAGGAAAACGCCGCCGGCCTGCCCAACGTGGAGTTCGTCGCCGGCAAGGTGGAGGATGTCCTGCCCAACCTCGAGGCGGCGCCCGACGCCGTCATCCTCGACCCGTCCCGCTCGGGCTGCCAGTCCGCGGCCCTGGACACCCTCCTGCGACTGGCTCCCCAGCGCATCGCCTACGTGTCCTGCAACCCGGAGACCCTGGCCCGCGACCTGGCCATTCTCTGCCGCCGTTACCGCGTCGAATCTGTCCAGCCCGTCGATATGTTCCCCCAGACCCACCACGTCGAATGCGTAGCCACTCTGACTCTCAAACCCGCCGACGCCGAGGTCGTGCTGGCCTCCGCGTCGCCGCGCCGCCGCACTCTGCTGGGCGATTTGGGCATTGACTTCCGCGTCGCTCCCTCCAACATCCCCGAAGACCCGGAACCCGACGAAACCCCGGAACGCATGGTGCGCCGTCTGTCCCGGGAGAAGGCCCTGGCCGTCGCCCAGGCCGAAAACGCCGCCGCCGGCTATTACGTCGCCGCCGACAGCACCGTCGTTCTCGACGGCGAAGCCATCGCCAAGCCGGCCGACGCCTCCGAAGCACGCGCCATGCTCACCCGCCTCCGCGGACAGCCCCACCACGTCGTAACCGGCCTCACCGTGTACGACGCCGCCACCGGCCGCTGCATCACCGATGCCCAGTCCGCCGACGTGCTGATGCGCGACTTCACCGACGCCGAAATGGAACGCTCCATCGCCAGCGGAGCGCCCATGGACAAGGCCGGCGCCTACGCCATCCAGGACACCGACTTTCACCCCGCCTCGCTGCAATCCGGCTGTTACTCCAACGTCATGGGCCTGCCCGCCTGCCGCGTTGTCGAAATGCTCGCCGAACTTGGCTGCCAGCTCCCCGACTACGCCGCGATGACCGTTCCTCCCGGCTGTACGCTTCCCTGCTTGTTGAACCGACCTCCTGAGCCGGTTCCGGAGAATGACACGCTATGAACTTCTTCGGCATCGGCACCCTGGAACTGGTGGTCATCCTGGTGGTCGCCTTCATCGCCCTGGGCCCTGGCAAGACCATTGAAGTCGCCCGCACCATCGGACGCATGACCCGCGAGGCCCGGCGCGCCTTCACCGACATCATGGACGCCGCCTCAGTTCCCGACGAGCCGGCCAGCTCAACCCGACGCCAACCGCCCGACACCTCCCGCGCTCCCGACTCGCCAACGCAGCCTCCCTCGGAACCGCTGCCGCTGCCGACCCACCTGCAGGAACCGGGAACCAATCCCGATAGCCCGCCGGACGAGACCGAAACCGGCTCTGCTGCCCACCAGCGATGATTAACGAGTTAGTTGCCTGGTGGGACCAGTTCGGCGACCTGCGTCTGACGCTGGTGGTCGGCTTCATCGTCATCCTGGCGGTAATCAGCGTGGCCTACTACTTACGCTCCCGACGCCAAACCCCTCAAGAATCCCCGCCGGCGGCCGGCGATTCGCTGCCCCTGCGGGAACACTTCCGGGAACTGCGCTCCCGCCTGCTCCTCTCAATGCTGGTCCTGCTCATGGGGTCGGCGGTTTGTTTCTATTTCTACGAGGCAATCCTGACCCTGCTCATCACGCCGGCCCGTCAGGTCGCCGGCGATGATGTTGCCATCATCTACACCGAGGTTACCGAACTCCTCAGCACCACCGTCAAGGTCTCCCTGCTCGGCGGCTTGGTGTTAGCCCTGCCAGTCATCCTCTATCACGCCATCCGCTTCGTCGCCCCCGGCCTTACGCCCAAAGAGCGGCGCATCCTGTTTTCCTTCCTGCCCGCCGCCTTGCTGGCCTTCGTCGGCGGCATGGCCTTCGGCTACTTCGTGATGATTCCCCCGGCCTTGAACTTCCTGCTCACCTTCGGCGGCGACGTGGCCGAGCCCCTCATCCGCATCAGCAACATCGTCAACATCATGATTCGCCTGCTCTTCTGGCTTGGCCTCGCCTTCGAGACGCCTCTGGTGATGTTCGTGCTGGCGACCCTGGGCATCGTAACCGCCCGGGGATTCGCCCGCTTCCGCCGCCTGTGGCTGGTGGTGTCCTTCATCATCGCCGCCGCCATCACGCCCACCATCGACCCGCTAAACCAGGCCATCGTCGCCGGCCCGCTGATTATCCTCTACGAGCTCGGCGTACTGCTGGCCCGCCTCGCCGGCCGTCGCCGCGCCGCCGCCCTCAACGCCGAACCCGCCAGCGAATAGCACATAACGAAAAGGGCGCAGCACAACGCCACGCCCCTTGCTTTCGTCGTCTGCCAAGCAGACTTACGGCTGCCGCTCTCCGGAATCTCGCTCCTCGGCAGTGGCCTTCTGAACGGTGCTCTCGTCCTCCCCGGTAACCGACGTCTTGAACGACCGGATTCCCTTGCCCAGCGCGGAACCCACGCCCGGCAGTCGCGATGCTCCGAAAATCAGCAGCACCACCAGCAAAATTATCAGCAGTTCGGGCAGCCCCAGGCCGGCGATTCGCATTGTCCATTCCGCTCCAGGTTGGTTCCGCCCATTCTATCAGATACTGCCCGCTTTCACCAACCACCCTGTTCTGCCGTCATTCCGGCGAAAGCCGGAATCCACGTCCCCAACTTGCCGCACCGTACCGCTGACGCTATAATGCCCAATCAGCGCAGCCCCGGCCATTTGCAGCCCGGCGTTGCGCCAATCCATTGCGTTGGACAGATTGATGGCAACTGACTCCGAGTATGACGTAGCAGTAATCGGCGGCGGCCCCGGCGGTTACGTCGCCGCTATCCGGGCCGGACAACTCGGGCTCAAAGCCTGTGTCATCGAAAAAGAGGCCCTCGGCGGCGTTTGCCTCAACTGGGGCTGCATCCCTTCCAAGGCCCTCCTCAAGAACGCCGAAGTCGTCTCCTACGTCCAGCGCGCCGACCAGTTCGGCCTTTCCTTCGACAACTTCCACGCCGACTACACCGTCGCCGTCAAGCGCAGCCGGCAGGTCGTTGACCGCATGACCCGCGGCGTCGCTTTCCTGCTCCGCAAGAACAACGTTGAGCACATCCCCGGAACCGCTCGTATCGCCGCCGCCAACGCCATTGACGTTGCCGACTCCGACGGTCAGACCACCCGCGTCCGCGCCCGCAACGTCATCATCGCCACCGGCGCCCGGCCCCGCAGCATCCCGCCCCTCCCGGTGGACGGCCAGCGCATCATCACCAGCCGCGAAAGCATCGTCGCCGACGACGTGCCCGGCTCCATCGCCATCATCGGCGGCGGCGCCATCGGCGTCGAGTTCGCCTACATCTACCGCATGTACGGCGCCGACGTTACCATCATCGAACTGCTCCCCCGTATCGTCCCCAACGAAGACGAAGAAATCAGCCAGCAGCTGGAACGCGCCTTCACCCGCCACGGCATCAATATGCAAACCGGCGCCGGCGTAACCGCTGCCCAGCCCGACGCCACCGGCGTAACCCTCACCATCGAAAAAGATGGCGCATCCGAAACCGCCCGCTTCGACAAGGTCCTCGTCGCCATCGGCGTGCAGCCCAACACCGAAAATCTGGGCCTGGAAACCGTCGGCGTCGCCACCAATCGGGGCTATATCACTATCGACGACCGCATGGCCACCAACGTCCCCGGCATCTACGCCGTCGGCGACGTCACCGGCAAGCTGGCCCTGGCCCACGTCGCCTTCGCCCAGGGCGTAACCGCCGTTGAAGCCATCGCCGGCGAGGAGACTCAACCCCTCGACTACACGTTCATGCCCCGCGCCACCTACTGCCACCCGCAAGTGGCCTCTTTCGGCCTCACCGAAGCCCAGGCCCGTGAGCAGGGTTACGACGTCAAAATCGGCCGTTTCAACGTCCAGGCCAGCGGCAAGGCCGTCGCCATGGGCGAAAACGACGGCCTGGTCAAGCTGGTCATCGACGCCAACTACGGCGAACTCCTGGGCGGCCACATGTGCGGCCCCGAGGTTACCGAACTGCTGGCCGAGCTGCAGATGACCCACCTGCTGGAGGGCACCACCCTGGAACTGGGCTGGGCCGTCCACGCTCACCCCAGCGTCGCCGAAATGGTCCACGAAGCCGCCCTCGACGCCGAGGGCCGCGCTCTCCATATGTGAAAATATCTTCCGTCATTCCCGCGCAGGCGGGAATCCACACCTAACCGATCAGCCACGCAAAAGCCCTTACCACCGCCCCGAGGCAGCCCTATGCTCAAAGCAGCGGACGTTCCCGAACTGACCAAAACCGACCTGCTGGGATTCTACCGGCAGATGAAGCTCATCCGTGAGTTTGAGCGAGAGTCGGAGCGGCAGTACACCCGAGGCAACATCAAGGGCTTTCTCCACGTCTATAACGGCGAGGAAGCCATCGCCGTCGGCGCAATCAACACCCTGCGCGAAGACGACTATGTCGTCACCCACTACCGCGACCACGGCCAGGCTCTCGCCCGCGGCATTGGCAGCAAGGAGGTCATGGCCGAGCTCATGGGCAAGGCCACCGGCTGCAGCAATGGCAAGGGTGGTTCCATGCACCTGTTCAGCTCAGAGCTGAACTTCATGGGCGGCTACGCCATCGTTGGCGGGCAGCTCTGCATCGCCGCCGGCATCGGCCTCGCCGTCCAGTACCGGGGCAACGACCAGGTGGTGCTCTGCTTCTTCGGCGACGGCGCCGTCAACGAAGGCGAGTTCCACGAAGCCATGAACCTCGCCGCCATCTGGAATCTGCCGGTCATCTTCTTCTGCGAACATAACCTGTACGGCATGGGCGCATCCTCGAAGGAAACCCTCGTCATGTGGGATTCTCTCCACGAAATGGCCGCCGCCTACGGCATGGACCGCTACGAAGTGGACGGCAACGACGTGCTCGAAGTCCGCGACCTGATGCAGAAAATCAACATAGACGTCCGCGCCGGCAAAGGGCCCGCCTTCGTTGTTGCCCGCACCTACCGCCTGCGCGGCCATTCCGTCGCCGACCCGGCCGACTACCGTCCCGACGACGAAGTGAGCTACTGGGCCGGCCAGGACCCCATTCCCCGCTTCCGCGACTGGCTTACCCAGGAAGGCATCGCCACCGTAGAAGACTTTGACGAAATCGACGCCAACGTTGACGAGGAAGTCGTCGCCGCCGCCGAGTTCGGCGAATTATCGCCGTGGCCCGAACCCGACGACCTCTATCACGGCGTCTATACCGACCGACCGGCCGAGGGAATTCCCACTTCGGGCAGCTCCTAACACGAGAGGAATCATCATGTCGGTCATTACATACCGGGACGCCGTATCTTCCGTACTCCGGGAGGCTCTGGACGAAGACGAACGCGTCTTCCTCATGGGCGAGGACATCGGCCCCTACGGTGGCGCTTTCGCCGTCACCAAGGGCTTCTACGAACAGTACGGCAAAAAGCGCATCAAAGACTCGCCTTTGGCAGAGTCCGTCATCGTTGGCGCCGGCGTCGGCGCCGCTATGGTTGGCCTGCGACCCGTGGTCGAGCTGATGACCATCAACTTCAGCCTGCTGGCCATGGACCAGATCGTCAACCACGCTGCCAAAATCCGCTACATGTCCGGCGGTCAGTTCTCCATCCCGCTGATAATCCGCACGGTAACCGGCGCCGGTGCCTCCGTCGGCGCAACCCATTCCCAATCCTTCGAGGGCTGGTACGCCTCCGTCCCCGGCCTCACCGTCGTAACTCCGTCCACGCCCCGGGACGTAATCGGCCTCTTCCGTTCCTGCCGCGAGCTCAACGACCCGGTAATGTTCGTAGAGCACATCCTGCTCTACGGCACCCGCGGCGAAGCCCCCGACTCCGGCGACTTCCGCATCCCAATCGGCCAGGCCGACCTTCGGCGCACCGGCAAGGACATCACTCTCTGCGGCTACTCCAGGATGGCCTTGGTCGCCGAGCAGGCTGCCGACATCCTGGCTCGGGAGGGCATTGAGGCCGACGTGATTGACCTCCGGTGCCTCCGGCCCCTGGACTCGGAAACCATCGTCAACTCCGTCAAGAAGACCCACCGCGCCCTCATGGTGGAAGAGACCACTCGCCTCGGCGGTTTCGCCGGCGAACTGGTCTCCCAGATTCAGGAAGACGCTTTCGACTACTTGGACGCCCCGGTAGGCCGTGTCGCCGGCGCCGAAGTCCCGATTCCCTATTCGTTCCCATTGGAACAACTGGCCATTCCCAGCGCCGAATCCGTGGCCGCCTCCGCTCGAAAACTCCTCAACCGTTCCTGAATTCACCCTTGCGCCTATCAGCAAGGCCCCACGTTCAACTACCACCGCTCAGCACAGGAGGACACCGTGGCTACCAACGTCGTAATGCCACAGATGGGATACGATATGCGGGAAGGCACCGTCGTCCGCTGGTACAAGCAGGAAGGCGAAACCGTTGACCGCGGCGAAGTCATCGCTGACATCGAAACCGACAAGGCCACCGTAGAGTTTGAAGCCTACACCGGCGGCGTCCTGGGCCGCATCGTCGCCCAGGAAGGCGTTGCCGTCCCGGTGGGCGAGCTCATCGCCATCA
>VXTR01000035.1 GCA_009837355.1 Chloroflexota bacterium
GGGTATAATATGAGCATATAGATCGCCGGCGGCCCGGCATCCGGGCGGCCGGCGTTCAAGATGGCACAGAGTTGATTCTGGAGGAACCGAAATGCCCGAACCGATGGAAGTGAATGGAGAGAATTGGCAAAGCAGCGTGATGGACTCGGAACTGCCGGTGATGGTGGATTTCTGGGCGGAATGGTGCGGGCCGTGCAAGATGATTGCTCCCGCGGTGCATGACCTGGCGCTGGAGTACGAAGGCAAGCTGAACGTGGCCAAGCTGGACGTGGACAACGCGCCCGACATTGCGGCGCGCTACGGTATCCGCAGCATCCCCGCGCTGCTGTTCTTCAAGGACGGTCAGCCGGTGGACCAGGTGGTGGGAGCGCAGCCGAAGCCGGCCCTGAAGCGCAAGATTGACGCGGTGCTGGGCAGCTAACCAGGCTACGCGGGAGTGGATGGGGCCCGGTGGCTCTTGCGGACTTCAAATCCGTTATGCCTCGTGACGAGCGGGGTAGGTGGGTTCGACTCCCTCGCACTCCCGCCAACTCCGCAAATTGAACACCGTCTGGCGCAACCGATTGCCCCGGCGCATTAAAGCCGGGGCTTTTTTATGGGCGGCATCAGGCCGGCGCGTTGGGACTGGCGTCTTCGCTGGCTTCGGCTTCGCCAGGGGGCAGGTCTTGGGTTTGCTCCGCCATTTGGCGTTGCAGGGTTTCGGTCCAGCTTTGCAGCCAGCGGCGGAACTCGTCGAGCGCGGGCGGGGCGATGTAGATGACCTCCAGGTCGGCGGGGAATTGCACCTGGTGGCGTTCGCTTATCAGCAGCAGGCCGGTTTCGTCCTCCGGCAGGGTTGAATCGATGGCGTCGGCGATGAAGTCGTTACGCCGGCGGCTGGCTTCGATGAGCCATTCCTGCAAGCGGGAGGCCACCGTCTGGCTCATCAAGGGCTGCATCAGGCAGCGCTGCAGGTCCAGGGTTTCGGCCAGGATGTCCATGGATTCGATGGTTTCCAACACGGCGCCGGCATCGGAAAGGGTCTTGACCAGGGCATGACTGCCCTGACCACTGGCTTCCAGGTACGCGAGGCCGTCGTCTCCGCCCTGCGGCAGGTTCTCGTGGTAGATGCGGGTGATGCTGCCGAGGGCGTTCTGGACGGCACGCACCTGCACGTCCACTTGCTCCCAATAGCGGGCGATAATTTCCGCGCCCTCCGGCGGGATAGCGTCGGGAGGGACGGGGAGCTGGATCAGTGGTACTAGCAGTAGCTTGCGCTTGCCCTGGTAATTCGCTGCGGCAGGTCGAGTTATGCGGGAGAGTTCTTCGGCCATGGGATGGATCTCCGGTAGTGCGATAGGGGTATGGGTGATAATGATAATGGATTCGGAGTCGCCTTGCCGGAACGGAGTTGCTCTGCTAACCTTGCCGGGCGTTTTGCACGGGAGATTGAGTTGACCCAGCCGCAGCCCAAGCGGGCGTCCCTGTTTGTTACCTGCATCATTGACCAGCTGTACCCGGAGGTGGGCGTCAGCGTGGTGCGAACACTGCGGCGCTGTGGCGTGGAGGTTGACTTTCCAGCGAGTCAGAGTTGTTGCGGGCAGCCGCTTTACAACTCCGGCTTTACGCAGGAGGCGAAACGGCTGGCGATGCGGACGCTGGACGTCTTTGAGGATGCCGATTACGTGGTGGTGCCTTCCGGTTCATGCGGGGCGATGCTGCGGGTTTTCTACCTGGACCTGTTCGCTGATAACCCGGATATGCTGCCCAAGGCTGAATCGCTGAGCGGTAGGGTGTACGAATTCACCGAGTTTCTGGCGGAAGTGGTTGGAGTTGAGGAAGCCGGCGGAGAGGAATCAGGCCCGGCGCAGACGGTGGCGTATCATCCGTCGTGCCACCTGCTGCGGGAGATGGAGGTTCGGGATGCGCCGCTCCGCCTGCTGGAAAGCGCGCCGAGAGTGGAGTTGGCCGACCTGCCGGACGCGGAACAGTGCTGCGGGTTCGGCGGGACGTTCGCGGTCAAGTACCCCCACATCTCGGAGGAGATGCTGGCGGACAAGATTGAGTCGATTCTGGCCAGCGGAGCGGATACGGTTACGGCCTGCGACATGGGCTGCCTGATGCACATCCGTGGGGCCGTCAGCCGCCGAAACCTGCCGGTTGCGGTAAAGCACGTGGCGCAGGTTCTGGACGGAGCACGGGACGGGGAATCTGGCTGATTATGGCGGAAGTGGCGACACGGGAGTTTGTGCCAGCATCGCAGGCGGCGGTGCAGGATACGCAGCTGCGGCAGGCGCTGCGTCGGGCAGGCAGCGGATTTGACGGCACGCGTCGGGAAGCCATTGCGGAAGTTACGCCGGAAGTGTGGGAAGGCTGGCGGGAGCAGGCGCGGCGTATCAAGGAGCACACCATCGCCCACCTGGACTACTACCTGGCGATGCTGGAAAAGAACGTAACGGCGGCCGGCGGGCGGGTCCACTTCGCCGCAGACGCTCAGCAAGCCAACGCCATCGTGTCCGAGATTGCGCGCAATGCCGGCGTGCGCACGGTTACCAAGAGCAAGTCCATGGTCTCAGAGGAGCTGGGCCTGAACCACGTGCTGGAAGCACTGGGGATTGACGTTTTCGAGACCGACCTGGGCGAATACATCATCCAGCTGGCGGAGGAGACGCCATCGCACCTGGTAGCGCCGGCCCTGCACAAGACGCGGGGGCAGGTGGCGCAGTTGTTCGCCGAAAAGCTGGGAGTGCCTTACTCCGACGACATTGAGGAGATGGCGCGGGTGGCCCGTATCGTGCTGCGTCAGAAGTTCCTGGACGCCGATATGGGCGTCAGCGGGGCGAACTTCCTGGTGGCGGAAACCGGCTCGTTGGTAATCATCACCAACGAAGGGAACGGACGGCTCTGCACCTCGGCTCCCCGTATTCACGTGGGGTTGGCCGGTATGGAGAAGGTAATACCGTCGCTGCAGGATTTGGCGGTGTTCCTGCGGCTGCTGCCCCGCTCGGCCACCGGCCAGCGCATCACGTCGTACATGAGCATGGTTACCGGGCCGCGCCGGCCGGGCGACGAGGACGGGCCGGAGGAGTTTCACCTGGTTATCGTTGACAACGGGCGCAGCCGACTGTTGCAAGACCCCGCGCTGCGGGAGTCGCTGTACTGCATCCGCTGCGGGGCGTGCCTGAACGTGTGCCCGGTGTATCAACGGATCGGCGGCCATGCCTACGGCTGGGTGTATCCGGGGCCGATTGGTTCGATAGTTACGCCGGGCCTGGTGGGTGTGGCGCAGGCGAAGGACCTCCCCAACGCCTCCACGTTGTGCGGTGCGTGCCGGGACGCCTGCCCGGTGCAAATCAACATACCGCGGATGCTGCTGCACCTGCGGCATCAGCAGGCGGAGAGCAGCGATTACAACCAGCGCACGGCGTCGGATACGGACGCTTTGCTGGCGCGGGGCTTCGCGTCGGTTATGTCCAGTCCGTGGCTGCTGAAGCTGGGCCGGGCGGCAAGCCGGGCGATGGCCGGGCCACTGGCTAAGGATGGCAAGATTGGGCAGAGCAGGTTGCCGTTGTTGTCTCGCTGGACGCGGGCGCGGGATTTGCCGATTCCGCCGGCGCGGACGTTCCGGGACGTGTGGCGTGATGAGCTGTCGCGTGGGCGGGGCTAGCAGGGCAAGGCGTCACTATGAGTATCCAATCTACCCACGTTGATGGGCCTGCTGCCGGCTCTATGGGTATCCCGTCGGACGATTTCTTGGCGATGGTGCGAGGAGCGTTGGGGCGTGAAGATGCGCCGCCGGTGGAGCCTTATGCTCCGCTGTTGGACGACTTGGCAGCGCTGGAATCGCAGGCGGCGGCAGTGCGGGAGCGGATTGCCGGCGAGTTGCCGGGTTTGATGACGCAGGTGGCCGACACCGCCGCATTGCGCGGCTGGAACGTGGCGCGCTGCGCCGGCGTTGAGGATGCGCTGGATTATGTCGTGTCGCTGGCGGGACGGCTGGGCGCGACATCGGTGGCGCGGTCGGAGCAGGAAGTGTTTGGCGCGATGCCGGTGGACAGCGCGCTGGCCGGCGTGGGCGCGTTGTGCTGGCCCGCGGTGTATGAAGGTGCGGAGAGCAGGGCGTCGGTGCGGAGACGGTTGGAAGAGTGCGCTATGGGCATCACCGGGGCGGACTATGCCGTAGCCGAAACCGGATCGGTCATTGTGCTGCCTCGGCGAGGATTGAGCCGGCTGGTATCGGTGGTGCCGCCGGTGCACGTGGCCGTCGTGAGGCCGCAGGACATTGTCGGCACGTTAGACGACCTGTTCGCGTTGCGACGGCTGGAGTTTTACCGGAATGGAGCAGAAGGTGGCGGCGATATGGGCAGCTATTTGAACTTCATCACCGGGCCGAGCCGGACGGCGGATATTGAGCAGACGATTGTGGTGGGGGTACATGGGCCGAAGGAAGTTCACCTGGTGATGCTGGAGCAGGAGTAGAGAGGATGCCGATGCGAGTAGGCTTTATCCAGTACCGCCGCCAGATGCTGGAGCAGCAGTTGGCGGAGTTGATGGAGGTTTTCCCCACGCTGGGCATCCAGAAAGCTATTCTGATTGGCGACGCGGTGAGCGGGGACTATTCGCCGGACAGCACGCTGGACTTCATCTTTGTGCAGGAGACGGACCGACCTTTCGGCAGGCGTGCCGATTTCTTTTCGTATCACCTGGACGCGCAGGTGGCAATAACGTCGCAGGTGTACACGTCGGCGGAGTTTGAGGAACTTCAAGACACGCTGCCGGCCCTGTATGCGGCCGTCAAACAAGGAAGGGTGGTTTTTGATGCCTGATTTTGCTGCGGAAGGTGCTCGGTGGTTCCGGCAGGCGGAGCGCGACCTGGAGGATGCCGCGTTCAACCGGCAAGGGGAACGTTACAACGTGGCCTGCTTTTTGTGCCAGCAGGCGGCGGAGAAGGCGGTGAAGGCATATTTGTATCGCCGGGGCGCTGAGGACGTGTGGGGCAACTCGCTGATCGACCTGTGCGAGGACGCCAAGATTTTTGAGATGTTTTTTGACACCATCAAGGCGGACGCGCGGCAGCTGGACAAGTACTACGACATCACGCGGTATCCGGGGTATCTGCCCAACGGGATACCGGCGGAGGCGTTTGACGACGTTGACGCCGAGCGGGCGATGGAGCTGGCCGGGATTGTGGTTGAGTTCGTGGGCCAGCGGATTGGGTGATCAGCCGAATATCTCAGCCAGCTTTTGCTGGCGGTAAGAGAAGATATTGCGCAGGTCGCGGCGCACCAGCAGCTTATCGGCCAGCCAGCCGCCGAGCATATCGTACTGCACAACGTCGCGCACCAGCGTGCCGCCGTCCTGCGGGATGAAGGTGTGTTCGTGCAGCCAGAGGTGGTAGGGGCCCTTGACTTGTTCATCCACGAAGCGATGGGGAGGCTCCCAGGCGGTGATGCGGCTGCGCCAACTCATGGGTATTCCGTGCAGGCGCAGGCGGTAGTCGATTTCCACGCCGGCCTGCATCACGATTGGCGGCGGCGTTGCCACGTGGAAGCGCAGCAGCGGCGGGGTTAGCTCTTCCAATTTGAAGGCGTCGGAGTAGAAGGGAAAAATTTCCTCCGGCGTTCGGGGGAGCCATTGAGAGCTTTCCAGGGTGAAAGGCATTGTCAGGATTGGCTGCGACCCAGGTGGTAGAGGCGGATGGCGCGCTCTGCGCCGCGCTCCAGCAATTCGGCGCCGTTTAGGAGGCTGAATTCCAGTGTGGCGGGTTCCTCGGCGATGGGGATGATGGCGTCGATGCCGTGCTGGTACAGGACCTCGTAGCCGGGGCCGAGGCTGCCGGCCAGCAGCAGGGTGGTCACACCCAGAGCCTTGCTGCGGCGGGCGATGCCTACCGGTGCTTTGTCGAAGGCGGTGGAACGGTCAGCGCGGCCCTCCCCGGTAATTACCAGGTCGGCGTTGGCGGCGTGGCGGTCGAAGTCCAGCGCGTCGCAGACCATGTCGATGCCGGAGCGCAGCTCGCAGCCGGCGAAGGCGATGAGGCCGGCGCCCAAGCCTCCGGCCGCCCCGGAGCCGGGGGTGTCCAGCACGTCGATGCCCAAATCCGTCTGGATTACGCGGGCCAGGTTGGACAGGCAGGCGTCAAGCTCGGCTACCATTTCCGGAGTGGCGCCTTTCTGGGGGCCGAAGATGGTGGAAGCGCCGGTGTCGCCGCACAGGGGATTGGTAACGTCGGTTGCGCCGATGAGGGTTGCGCCGGCCAGGGCGGGATGCACGACCGAGGTATCGACGTGGACCAGGGTGGCGAGGGCGGCCCCGCCGGGGGGCAGTGGGTTGCCGTCGGCGTCGAGGAAGCGGACACCTAACGCCGATGCCATGCCGGTTCCGCCGTCGTTGGTGGCGCTGCCGCCCAGTCCGACGATGATACGGGTATAGCCGGCGTCCAGGGCGGCGGCTATGAGCTGGCCGGTTCCGTAGGTGGTGGCGGCGCGCGGGTTGCGGCGGTCGTCGGAAATCAGGGCCAGGCCTGAGGCCAGGGCCATCTCGATGACGGCGGTTTGGCCGTCGCCCATAACGCCCCATTGGGCGGTGATTTCGTCCCCTAGGGGGCCAGTTACCGGAGTGGTGAAGTATCGGCCGGCGGTAGTGTCGATGAGGGCGTCCAGGGTGCCGTCGCCGCCGTCGGCCACGGGGATGAGGACGGTTTCGGCGTCGGGTACGGCCTGCAACACGCCGCGTTGGATGGCAAGAGCGGCAGCGCGGGCGGCGACGCTCTGTTTGAAAGCTTGGGGAGCGATTACGATGCGTAGGGGCATAGGGGGATTATAGCGCAGAGGATGACCAACCGGAGTTATGGATTCCCGCCTGGGCGGGAACGACGGCGGAGGTTTAGGTGTGCCGGTGGAGACGGAATAGGCAGGGGGGGCTTGTTATGTTAGTATCGGCGAGCGGCGCGAATGCTGGCCGAATTGATTGACCTGCGGAGGTTTCCCGATGCCTACGAAAGCGGAATTGAAGGACCGGGCCTTTGCCGAGATTGACCGTCGCGCCGATGAGCTAGTACGGCTGTCCCAGCACATCCTGGCGAATCCAGAGCCGGGGTTTCGGGAGTTCAAGACCGCCGCGCTGGTAGGTGAGAAGTTCGGCGAGATGGGTGTGCCTTTCCGCAGCGGCCTAGGCATGACCGGACTGCGGGGCGAGATTATCGGCGGCAGTGAAGGCCCCACCATGGCCATCATGGGCGAACTGGACAGCCTGATTGTCCACGAGCATCCTCACGTCGACGCCGACACCGGCGCGGCCCACGCCTGCGGGCACCACTGCCAGATTGCGATGATGCTGGGTTCCACCATGGCCTTGATGCAGGCGGAGGTGCTGCCGCACCTGAGCGGGCGCATCGTGCCGATGGCAGTGCCGGCGGAAGAGTACATCGAAATTGAGTACCGGGACCAATTGCGTCGGGATGGCAAGATTGAGTTCCTGGGCGGCAAGCCGGAATTCATCAGGCTGGGAGAGTTTGACGACGTGCACCTGGCGATGATGATGCACACCACCAGCACGCCAATCGAAAAGCAGCTGGCAACTACCGGAACCAACAACGGCACGGTGGCTAAGAAAATACAGTTCGTGGGCAAGGGGGCCCACGCCGGAGGGTCGCCGCACCTGGGCATCAACGCGCTGAACGCGGCAACGCTGGCGATGACGGCCATCCACTTTAATCGGGAGACCTTTATTGACACCGACACGGTCCGGGTGCATCCCATAATCACCAAGGGCGGAGAGGCAGTGTCGGCGGTGCCGGCGGACGTGCGGATGGAGACCTTTGTGCGGGGGAAGACGCTGGAGGCCATCATGGACGCCAACCGTAAGGTTGACCGGGCGCTGCGGGCCGGGGCCATGGCCGTGGGCGCGACGGTGAACATCCAGACGATTCCCGGTTATTTCCCGATGCTGCAGGACGCGCGGATGCAGGAGATTTTCCGGGGCAACGCCGAGACGCTGGTTGGCGCGGACAACGTAGGCTGGAATCCGCACCGCACGGGCAGCACGGACATGGGGGACGTAAGCGCACTGATGCCGGTGCTGCATCCCTACGTAGGCGGCGCTACGGGCATTGGGCACGGCGCGGACTACGTAATCCAGGACTATCAATTGGCGGTAATCACTGGGGCCAAGGCGATGACGGCCACGGTGATTGACCTGATGGCCGACGGCGCAGCGGAAGCGAACCGGGTGGTTGCCAATCACCGGGCGCAGATGACCTCTCGGGAGTACGTGGACTTCATGCGGACGCTGGCGGCTGAAGAGTCGTACACAGAGGGTTAGCCTGTGAGACGCATCTTTCGACAGGCTCAGGATGAGCGGAGGAAATGCCGGCTTGCGCGGCAAGGGGATGAGATAGAGGCTGATGGCGACGATTGACGAATTGAAGCGGGCGGCGTGCGCGGCCATTGACAGGCGCAGCGAAGATATCATCGCGGTGTCCAAGGATATTCTGGAGCATCCGGAGCCGGGATACAGCGAGTACCGGACGGCGCGTGTAGTGGCCGAACAGTTCGCCAGACTGGGGATTAAGTTTCGCGCCGGTCTGGCGCTAACCGGCTTGAAAGGCGCGGTCAGCGGCGGCAAAGGCAGCGGCCCACGGGTTGCCATCATCGGAGAGTTGGACAGTCTGATTGTGGACGGGCATCCTCACGCCGACGGGGATACCAAGGCTGCCCACGCCTGCGGGCATAATTGCCAGATCGGGATGATGCTGGGCGCGGTGACGGGATTGATGGAGCCGGAAGTGCTTTCGGAATTGACGGGCGAAATAGTGCCTTTCGCGGTGCCGGCGGAAGAGTTTATTGAAGTGGCCCGTCGCCTGGACCTGCGGGAATCGGGCAAGATTGAGTTTATGGGCGGCAAGCAGGAGCTCATCAAGCTGGGCGAATTTGAAGACGTGGACATTGCGATGATGTGCCACACGGCCAGCGAGATGGGCGCGCACTCTTTCGCATTGGGGGGCACCAGCAACGGGCACGTGGTGAAGTACGTGCGGTTCACCGGACGCGGGGCCCACGCCGGCAGCGCGCCGCACCTGGGCGTGAACGCGCTGAACGCGGCTACATTTGCGCTGCAGGCCATCAACACCAATCGTGAGCTGTACCGAGACCAGGATACCGTGCGCATTCACGGGATTATGACCAAGGGCGGAGAGGCGGTCAGCGCGGTGCCAGCGGACGTGCGGCTGGAATGGCGGGTACGGTCGGGTAGCCCGGACGCAGTGGTGCGCAACTCGGACATTGTTGACCGCTGCTTCCATGCCGGGGCTTTGGCAGTGGGAGCCTCGGTGTCCATCACCAACATTCCAGGCTATCTACCCATGCGACATGACCAGCGCCTGATGGAACTTTTCCAAGGGAACGCCGGCAGGCTGATGGACGAGCGCAAGATTTTGATCATGCCTCCATCACGGAATCGAGGCGGGTCCACCGATATGGGTGACCTGAGCCACATCCTGCCGTCGATTCACCCGTACACTGCCGGGGCGCAAGGGGCCGGGCACAGCTCCGAGTACGTCATTACCGACTATCAACGAGCGGTTGTGAACCCGGCGAAAATCATGGCGATGTCCGTGATAGACCTGCTGGCGGATAACGCGGTGAAAGCCAGAGAGGTGATGTCGTCTTTCCGTCCGGCAATGACGCGGCTGGCCTACCTGAACTTCCAGCGGCAGCGCGCGGAAGTGCTGGAATACGACGGCGGCTCATAGGCCCAGGCTTATTGCCAGGGTCATCACGGCGCCGGCAATCAGCGGCACAGTTAGGTTGTCGTCCACGGGCAGCGGGGACAGTTCAACCAGGGAAGCTATGACCGCTGCGATGATGACGGCCGATGACCACTCTCCGAAGCCCAGAGCACACAGAACCGCCCAAATCGCCAGAGCAGCGACGACGAAGGCCACGCCGCCACTGGGAGATTTGCCCCAGAAACGCGGTCCTGGAAGGTGTGTGCCTACCAACGCCGCTGCCGGGTCGCCTACCGCGACGAACAGCAGGACCGGCAGGGCGACTTCGGGGCCGTAGAAATAGAAGGTGAAGAAAGCGGCAATGAGGAACCAGGTGGCGCCGGATACTTCGGAAACTTCCGATTGTTTCAGGATGGGAGCGAACACCAGCATGAAAAGACGGTTGAAGACGCCGACACGGAATCGGCTGGCTTCCATGCCCAGCGCCAGCAATGCGCCGCCACCGATAAGCAGTATATAGGGATGCTCTGGGATGACCAGGGACATCAGGGTTGTGCCGCTGGCCGCCAGCAGGTGGAAGATGCGCCGGCCGACCGGCGGCGGTGGCGGCGGCAGACGGGAAGGCTGGCCCATTGGCGCTAGAAGTCAATGGTAACAGTGTCGCCGGAAGCCCAGCGGAAGGATCGGAACTGGGTATCTTTGGGAACCTCAAAAACCAGCCAGCCGTCCAGGCCGGTGCCGTTGGGCAGTTCCTGGGCGCGCTCCACGAGTTGAACCTGTCCATCAGGTTGGGTTTCCTCATAGACGGGATTCCAGAGGAACTTGACGCAAGCGGTGTGGTCGTCGGGGATGACTGGAACGTTGCAGCGGTCGCCGGCGCTTTCCGGGAAGCCGGCGTCCTGCGCCCGTTCGGACACGTCGATGGGGAAGTAGCGACCCTGGAGAAAATCGCGCAGTTGGGCGGCATCCCGGTCGATGTTGACGATGGCGCGGGTGGCAGTGTGATTCTCTACCTTGACGCGCAGCAGCACCAACTCGTTGTCACTGGACTCGGGAATAAGACGGTAGAAGTCCTCGTCAGTGACTCCCTGGCGCGGGGCGCGGGTTGAGGTGGTCCAGCGCAGTTCGCCGGTGCGTTCCAGGTCGGCAACGCTGACGTGGAGGATGCGGCCCTTGTAGTACTTGCCAATATTGGGTGACTGCGAGGAGCAGGCCAGAGCTACGATGGCGAGGAAGATGGCCAAAAGCACGAGGGTGAGTAGAGTATAGGGAGAACGTTTAATCATTTGCCGCCCCTGCGAGCGTAGGTAGTTGGCGGAGTTCGCCGATGAGGTTGGTAAGAACGGAGAGCAGCCGGTCAACTTCGGCGTCGGTGTTGTGCTTGCCCAGGGTGATACGCAGAGAGCCACGGGCCAGGTCTGCGGTTTGGCCCAGGGCCAGCAGGACATGGGAGGGTTCCAGGGAGCCGCTGCTGCAGGCGCTGCCGCTGCTGGCGGCAATGCCCTGCAAATCCAGTCCCAACAGGATGGATTCGCCTTCGACGCCATTGAACGAGAAGTTGACGTTGTTGGGCAGCCGCTGGGTGGGATGGCCGTTGAGGACGCAATCAGGGATGCGTTGCGCGACTTCGGCAATAATGCGGTCACGTAGGGCCAGGCAATGGGCGCTGACCTGCTGCCGTTGAGCGTCGGCCAGTTGGAGGGCAGTGGCCAGGCCGATGATGCCGGCGACGTTTTCGGTGCCGGAGCGCCGCTCGCGTTCTTGCCCACCGCCGGTAATAAGAGGCAGGAACGGCACGCCGCGCCGGATGAACAGGACACCAACGCCCTTGGGGCCGTAAAACTTGTGGCCGGACAGGCTCATCATATCGACGCCCAGCCGTCGGACGTCCAGGTCGAGGAAGCCGGCGGCCTGGACGGCGTCGGTGTGCATCACGATGGTGCGGTTCAGTTCCTGGGCGCGCTGCTTGACGGCGGCGGAGATTTCGGGGATTGGGTTGATAGCCCCAATCTCGTTGTTGGCGTACATTATGGAAACAACGGTGGTCTGGTCGGTGATGGCGTTATAGACGCGCTGGGGGTCAACCATGCCGTAGTCGTCCACGGGCAGACAGGTAATTTCCCAGCTCTGGTTTTCCAGCACTTCGCAGGCGTGGAGCACGGCGTGGTGCTCCGAGGCGGCGGTGATGACGTGGCGTCCGGTTTCCTGCAGGGCTTCAGCAGCGCCGCGAATGGCGGCGTTGTCGGACTCGGTGCCGCCGCTGGTGAACACTATCTCCCGGTTGCGGCAGTTGAGCACGGCGGCGACACGCTCGCGGGCGGCGTCCAGGGCGTAGCGCGCTTCCTGGCCGACGGTATGGACGCTGGAGGCGTTGCCGTAAAGCCGAGTGAAGTAAGGCAGCATCGCTTCCAGCACCTGCTGGTCCATGGGCGTGGTGCCGGCGTGGTCAAAGTAGATGTGGTTCTGCGTGGTCATAGCGCAAGCCGATTAGCGATATTTTAGCATAGGGCCGCGGTTGCCAGCCTTGCTACCCTGACTACCGCCGGCTATATTGTGGCGCAGTCTTGACCAGTCCCGAGGTACATAGAATGGCTCTAGCGGAAATCAACGGTTATCGGATGCACTATGAGGTCTTCGGCGAAGACGACGCGCCGGTCTTGGCGTTGATTCACGGAGGTCTTGGTGGCGGCGACGGCAGCCGGGACACCATCAACCGGCAGGCCGCGGCGTTGTCGGCGGAGTACCGCCTTGTATTCTACGACCGCCGGTCCTGTGGACAGTCGGACGCGCCGGTGGATGGCTACGACATGGCCAACTGTGCCCGTGATTTGAAAGAGCTGCTGGAACATCTGGGCATTGCCAGGGCGCACATCCTGGGTTCGTCGGCCGGAGGGCCGATTGCCATGCAGTTCGCGCTGGACTACCCCGATATGACCGATACGCTGATCCTGATCAACACAATGACCTATTCACAGGAGGCGCAGCGGGAAGTGCGCCGCCAGGAACTGCGCCGGCTCAAGGAACGCATGGCGTCCGAGGGCCGTTCTGCGGCAGTGGAGCGCGGCTTGTCCGACCGTTTCCCCCAGATGGCCGAGGACGACCCGGCTCGTTTTGCGCGTATTGTGCAGGAGAACCTGGAGCGCCTGGATGGAATTGCCGCCACCCACCAGGCATACGTTGACATCGGCGACTCGCTGGAAAGTCGCCTTGGCGAGCTGAAAATGCCGGTGTCAATCGTGCACGGCGATCAGGACAGCCGGATACCCGTTGAGTGCGGGTACAGTCTGAACGACGGGATTCAACAGGCCGAGCTGTTCGTCATCGCTGGCGCCGAGCATGGCCTGATGACCAATGACGCCGCCGAGCGTACTCGTAGCGCGATTACAACGTGGCTGCGGAAGGTGCAAGGGGCGAACAAAGCGACAGCGGCAGCCGAAACCGCATAGACACGAAAGCATGGAGGCAGTTTAATGTCCACCGTTGGGATTGACCACATCGCGATGCCCACCGCCGACGCGGATCGGCTGATTGCGTTTTACAAGAAGCTGGGGTTTGACATCAACGACGAGGAGGAATGGCGGGCCGGCACCGCCAACATCTTCTCCATCCAGGTTGGCGATTCGAAAATCAACGTGCATCCGGAGGGCTACATGGCCAACTTCCGTGGGCCGACGGCGGTGCCCGGCTGTGCCGACATCTGTTTCGTCTGGGGAGGCACGGTGGAGGAATGCCGCCAGATGCTGGCCGACGCCGGGGTGGATATCGTGAGTTCCGGCCCACGCAAGGGAGGCCGACAGCGCGGCTTGGCGCCCTCGTACAGCCTCTACGCTCGCGACCCGGACAACAACCTGCTGGAATGGATGACTTACGAGTAATCGACGAAACGAAAAAGGAGCACGATTATGGCGCGGATGCTCGGCAAACACGCATTGGCGGAGATGCTGGTCGCAGAGGGCGTTGAGTACATCTTCGGCAACCCCGGCACCAGCGAAACCCCATTCCTGGACGGGCTGCAGGATTACCCCCAGTTGCAGTACGTGCAGGCGCTGCAGGAAGGCACGGCTGTTGGCATGGCCGACGGGTACGCCCGTGCCACGGGCAAGCCGGCCTTCGCGAACATCCACATCGCCGGCGGGCTGGCCAACGGCATCAGCGGTCTGTACAACGCCTTCCGGGGCGGCACGCCCCTGGTGCTGACGGCGGGCAACTCCGACACGCGGATGCTCATCAGCGAGCCGGTGCTTTCGGGCGACCTGGTGGAGATGACCGAGCAGTACACCAAGTGGAGCGTTGAAGTCCGCCACGCCTCGGACATACCGGTGGCCATCCGTCGAGCCTTCAAGGAGGCCAAGACGCCGCCCACGGGGCCGGTGTTCATATCCTTCCCCTGGGATACCCTTGACGAGGAAATCGACTTTGAGCCGGCGTCGTCGTCGGACGGGTACTTTCGCATCCGGCCCGACGCGGCGGCGGTGGCGCGGGCCACGGAGTTGCTGGCGTCGGCGGAGAATCCAGTAATCGTGGTTGGCGACCGGGTGGCGCAGGCCGGCGCGGTGGAGCAGGTGGTGCAAGTAGCCGAGCAGACCGGCGCGCGAGTGCTGGCTACGTCGTATTCGGAGATGAACTTCCCGACCGCGCATCCGCAATGGGGCGGGATGCTCAACCTGAACAGCGCCGCGACGGCGTGGCAGTTGGAGAAGGCCGACGTGGTGCTGGCGGTGGGCACGGACGTTTTCGCATCGTTCCTATACGTTGACGAGCCCTTCCTGCAGCCGGAAACGCGGCTGATTCACCTGGACAGCAACTACTGGGAGATTGAGAAGAGCTATCCCACCGAGGTGGGCATCATGGCCGACCCGGCAGCGGGTCTGGCCGACCTTGCCGAATCGCTGGACGGCAACATGACCGGCGGGCAGCGGGAAGCGGCGGCGACGCGAGCGGCTACTCTGGCGGCGGCGCGGCAGCGCGATAACGAACGTTACCAGGACCGCATCAAGGCCACGTGGGACAACCGCCCGATGCCGGTGGAGCGGATGATGCACGAACTGGCCGCCGCCGTGCCGCCGGACACCATCATTGCTGACGAAGCGGTAACGTCGCGGCCGGCGCTGAACCGGGCTTTTGACTTCGAGAAGCCGGGGGACATCTACGGCATACGGGGCGGAGCGCTGGGCTGGGCGATGCCGGGCGCGTTGGGCGTCAAGCTGGCCTATCCGGACCGGCCGGTGCTGGCGGTGGTGGGCGACGGCGCGTCGATGTACACGGTGCAGGCGCTGTGGACGGCCAGCCGCTACAACATTCCGGTGGTGTACGCCATCTGCAACAACCAGGCGTATCGCATCCTGAAGGTTAACATGGAGGTGTACCTGCGGAATATGTTGAAGGACCGGGAGCGGGACAGCGACTACGTGGGGATGGACTTCGCCAACCGGCTGGACCTGGCGATGATGGCGCAGGCCATGGGCGTGCCCGGCGAGCGGGTGGACGACCCGGCGGAAATCGGGCCGGCCATCAAACGGGCGTTTGAGAGCGGGAGGCCGGCGCTGCTGGATATAACTATCAGCGGGACCCTTTAGGAATCAATCCGGCTGCTCCGCCATGGCCAGCACTTCGGCCCATTCCCACGGGGTTACGGGCTGGATGGAGAGGCGCTGGCCGCGCTTGGTTACCAGCATATCGGAGAGGGCCGGGTTGGCTTTCAACTCGTTCAGGCTGACAAAGCGGGGGAGACGGCGCTCGGCCTTGATGTCCACCATCATCCAAGTGGGGTTGGCCGAGTCGGATTTGGGGTCGTAGTAGCGGGAATCGGGGTTCCAGGCCGAATCGTCGGGGTAGGCTTCGGCGACGATTCGGGCGATGCCGACCACGCCCGGCGGTTTGGCGTTGCTGTGGTAGAACAGGACGTAGTCGCCGACCTTCATGTCGTCGCGCATGAAGTTGCGGGCCTGGTAGTTGCGGACGCCATCCCATTCGGCGGTCTGGTCGTCCTCGGATTCCAGGTCGTCGTAGGAGTAGGAAGAGGGTTCGGACTTGAAGAGCCAGTAGCGTGGTTCGGGCATTTGCTCAGCTCCCGTGACGATGGGGACTACACGGCGTCGGGGCCGTGCTCGCCGGTGCGGATGCGGATGGCGTCGTTGACCTGGTAGATGAAGATTTTGCCGTCGCCGGGGTTGCCGGTGATGGCGTTGGTGCGGATGATGTCCACGGCCTTGTCGGTGTCATCGTCGTTGACCACGACCTCCAGCTTGACTTTGGGCAGCATATCGATGTGGTAAGTGCCCAGGCCGCGGGCGGCGGTTACCTCCACGCCGCCCTGGGCGCCGCGTCCACTGACCTGAGTTACGGTGAGGCCGATGATGCCGGCGTCGCTCAGGGCGTTCTTGATGCTGTCCAAACGCTCGGGACGGAAGATCGCTTCAATCTTTATCATGGGGTCTGCTCCTCATGTCGCCGGCGTTGTCGCCGGATATTCATTCAGCGTCGGATTTGGATGCCGGCGGCTTCCCGGTCGAAACAGCCGGCGATGAGGTCTTCCCGCTCCTGGCGCAGCACGTCCTTGCGGACACGCAGGCTGGGAGTGCGCGGGAGTTCGTCGCGGATTTCAATATAACGCGGGACTTTGAAATACGCCAGATTTTCGGCGCACCAGTGGACGACTTCCTCGGGCTGGACCGACTCGCCGGGCCGGGGTGTGACGTAGGCTTTCACCTCGTCCTCGCCCAGGTCGGAGGGGACGGCGATGATGGCGCAGTCCAGGACGCGCTCGTGGCGCTTGATGACGTCTTCCACTTCCTGGGAGGAGATGTTTTCGCCCCGGCGGCGGATGACGTCCTTTTTGCGGTCAACGAAGTAGAGGTAGCCGTCATCGTCCAGCCAGCCCAGGTCGCCGGTGAAGAGCCAGCCGTCGCGTAGAGAGGCGTTGGTCTCGGTTTCGTTGCGCCAGTAGCCGGCCATGGTGGCCGGGTTGCGGATGGTGATTTCGCCGGGAGCGCCGTTGGAGACGGGATTGCCGGCGTCGTCCACGATGCGGACGGTGTTCTCGAAGGCCGGGTCGGGATGGCGGCGAGGCTGGCCGGAGGAATTGGGCCGGCGCTGGCCACGGATGGCCTCGATGGTTCCGTAGCAAGTTTCGGTCATGCCGAAGCCGACGATGATGTCGGTGCCGAAGCGCTGCTCAAAGTCGGCGAGGAACTCAGGGGAGAAGGCCGGGGAGCCGTAGAAGAGGCGGACAGTGTTGTCGGCGTCGTTGGGCTGAGGGTCGTTCTTGGCGAGGACGGGCATCATCATGCCGATGAAGTTGACCACGGTGGCGCGGGCGTCGCGCACCTGTTGCCAGAAGCGGGAGGCGCTGAAACGGTCCTGCACGATGAGGGTGGCGCCGGAGGCCAGGGTACCCATGGTGCTGTAGTACTGGGCGTTGGCGTGGAAGTAGGGCAGGCAGGTGAAGAAACGGTCGTCGGCGGTGGCCTGGGTCCACAGGGCGAAACCCTGGCCGGCGGACACGTACATCTGATGGGTAACCTGAACGCCCTTGGGGTTGCCGGTGGTGCCGGAGGTGTACTGGAGCATTGATACGTCGGTGGGTGCGACGGGGGGCAGTTCGGTGAGCTCGGGCGAGCCGTTCAGCAGCTGGCCATAGTCCTGCCAGCCGTCGGCAGGGCTGCCGCCCACGGCGAGGCGATGCTGGACGCAGGGGGCGACGTCGGCGGCCTGGGTGGCGATGTCGGCCAAGGTGTCGTGGGCGACGAGGGCGGAGGCCTCGGCGTTGTTGAGGATGTAGGCCATTTCGTCGCGGCGGTAGGCGGTGTTGATGGTAACGGCGATGCCCCCGATGAGGGACAGGCCGAACCAGGAGTAGAGGACTTCGGGCACGTTGGGCAGGAACAGGCAGACGCGGTCGCCGTGGCCGATGCCCAGGCTGCGGAACATGGCGGCGGCCTGGCGGCAGCGCTGCATGAACTCGCCGTAGGTAATCTGCTGGCCGGCAATCTCGACGAACACCTGGTCGGGATGGGCGGCGGTGACGATTTGCAGGAACTCGCCGAGGGATTTTTCCCAGGATTGGCGGCCGGCAAGGGGTTCCAGGCCGAGAACGGTAGTCATGGTGATAGCTCGATGGATTCCCGCCCAGTGTCTAGTATGGAGTGACGTGCCGGCGCGGGAATTACGGTAGGTGTGATTGAAGGTGAATTCACGCTATCACGCAGGCCGGGCGGGGTCAATAGCGGGTGTGGCTTGACGCGCCTGGCGCGTTATCGGCAGAATGGAAACGGGACAATTGAGAGGAGTATCGCAATGGCTACGACCAAAGAGCAATTCTCCGGCCAAGCCGCGCCGGAGCTGCTGGCGGCAATGCGCAGCATCGCGGAGGCGAAAGGCTGCGATTTTGAGGCGACGCTGGAAGAGGCGATGCAGGAGTACGTCGCCAGCCGGGAAGAGCCGAAAGTGCGGCCTGAAGTGATGGCGCACTATCAGGCCAGCGTTGAAAAGAACCAACGGCTTGGCGAATTGCTCGCCCAATGAGCCGAGGCTTTCCAAGCTTTGAGGAAGTCGTCGCCCTACACGACGACTTGTTGAATCGGTTTGGCGGCGAACCGGGCCTGCGCGACGCCGGCTCGCTGGAATCGGCCTTAATGCGGCCCCAAATGGGGTACTACGAGGGAATAATCGAGGAAGCCGCTGCGCTCATGGAAAGCCTGGCAATGAATCATCCGTTTGTGGACGGCAACAAGCGTGTCGCTTTCTTCGTTACTGACACCTTCTTGCGGATGAGCGGGCAGTACATCGACTGCGACAGCGAGGAAGCTTACCAGCACTTCATGCATCTGTTTGATACCAACACGTTCCGGCTCGCTGAGCTGGCGGCGTGGCTTGCGCAAGCAGTGAAACCGCTCTGATAAACCGCTATGTTAGCCCAACCGTGCTAGAATCAGGTTATCATGGCGGCGATAAGCTGCAGGTTCTTACGTGCCCACTGCAACCGAGCCAATGGGGACAGCTCTCAGGAGTACTTGGTGGTTCGGTTGCGGGAGTGGAGATGGCGGCGTGAGGGGAGGTAAAAGCATGAAGTCGCGAGCAGGGGAGTTAACGGACCGCGCTACATCTGCAATGTCCGCCGCAATTGAGCTATACAACAAACCAGAATTTCCCTATCGCAGCGAGTCCTTTGCGATCCTTGCCGTCAATGCCTGGGAGTTGTTGTTGAAAGCGAAATGGTTGGCTGTCCATCAGAATAAAGAGGCTAGTTTATACGTCCACGACCGCCGAAGGAAGACCAATGGAGAATGGGGCAAGAAAAGCTATATCAGGAAGACCCGCTCTGGCGCGTCGTACACGCACGGCTTGGACTATTTGGCCAGCCAACTGGTTCATCGGGGCCTTCTCCATTGCTCTGCACATCGGAACATTGAGGTGATGCTGGAATTCCGTGATTGCGCTGTTCATTTCTACAGCCAATCACCGGAATTCAGAACACGTCTGCATGAGCTTGGCGCGGCCTGTGTCAAGAATTTCACCACCGCCATGTATGACTGGTTCGGACGAGAGCTATCGGAACTTGACCTGCACCTGATGCCGTTGGCATTCATTGACTTGCCCGCTAACGTGCGTGGCTCTTTACTCAACGCTACGGAGAAGAAGTTCTTGAAGTTTTTGGAGGCGAAGGATGAAGCTAAGGCTGACCAAAGCACTCCTTATTCGGTCACCGTAAGCGTTAAAGTTACCTTCGTGAAGTCCAAAGATAGCGATGCGATACCGACCAGGGTTACGAATGACCCGTCCGCAACGCCGATACGTTTCACAGACGATGAGTTCACGACCAGATATCCTTGGACCTACAAGACTCTAACGGGCAGGTGTGAACAACGTTACTCAGACTTTAGACAGAATGCGGACTATCATCGCGTTCGCAAGCAATTGGAGCAGAGACCAGGCTTTGCTATGACGCGTTTCCTCAATCCAAACAACCCTGAAGGCGCGAAGACTATCCGTTACAACCCAAGCATCCTGGAAGGATTTGACAAGCACTATACAAGGAAAACGTAGGCTTTAGAGATTTGCTGAGAGCAGTCTGGGAGCAATGGATTCCGGCCTTCGTCGGAATGACTGGTGGAGGCAAGGCCGACCCGCCAACGGTGGGCAGACACAGTGGGATGCAGGAACGGCGTTGGGATGTGGAGAGTACGGGCGGGCGGGTTGGTTTGACAGTGGTAGGGGGGCGTTTTAGACTGCTGGCAGTTTTGGGCGAGGCCGGCGGCAGGCCGGCTTTTATGAAGGTTATGCGCGTTTTGCGTGAGGGTTATGGCGCTTTCGGTTGATGATAAATGCCTGCGTCTGGCCGACGCCGAGGGCAGCACGGGGACGCTGCTTGGGATGCGCTGCGCAGACTGCGGCGTGGTGGTGTTCGGCCCGGCGACGTTCTGCCAATCCTGCTCCTCGCAGCGGTTGGAGGAAGTTGAGCTGAGCAGCGACGGAAACCTGTACAGCTATACCATCGTGCGGGTGCCGCCGTCGGGCTGGCCGGGGCCGGTGCCCTACGTGCTGGGCGAGGTGGAACTGCCGGAGGGGCCGCACGTGCTGGCCGAGGTGGTGGATTGCGCTCACGATGCCTTACGGGTGGGAATGGCGATGACGTTGGCTTTGCAAGCCGTGGCGATGGACGGCGCGCCCGATTCGGAGCGGATGGTGTACAAGTGGCGGCCGGTATCAGGAGGATAGGATGACGCAGTTTCGGGCGGGGCGCGAAGTCTATGTGATTGGGGTGGGGTTGCATCCCTTTGGGCGGTTTCCGGAGCAGAGCCTGTCGGACCTGGCGCGGGATGCCGTAGTGGACGCGCTGCGGGATTCGGGCGTGCCGTGGCCGGCGATTCCGGTGGCCTATTTCGGGCACGTTTACTATCACGGGATGTCGGTCGGGGAGACGACGCTGGCGCAGCTGGGGCTGACCGGCGTTCCCATCATCAACGTGGAGAATGCCTGCTCCAGCGGGTCGACGGCGTTCTGGCAGGCGTATTGGGGCATCACGTCGGGAGTGTTTGACCTGGCGCTGGCCTTCGGTGCAGAGAAGGTCCCCGGCGGGCCGGTTACGGTTACGGCGGAAAACAGTCCGGCCCGCTACATCGGCGGCGACCACATGATGGCGGGCTACGCGCTAAGGATGACGCGGTACATGGAGGAGACCGGGGCGCCGGCGTCGGCGCTGGCGCAGGTAACGGTGAAGGCACGGCAGGCGGCGTCGCTGAACCCCTTCGCCCACCGCAAGGAAACCTACTCGGTGGAGGACGTGCTGAACTCGCGCCTCATCGCCGACCCGCTGACGCTGTACCAGTGCTGCCCCACCAGCGAGGGGGGAGCCGCCGCGGTGCTGTGCGCCGGGGACGAGCTTGACAGATACGGCATCGACCGGAGCCGGGCCATCCGCATCGCCGCGGCCGCGCTCACTTCCGGCAACTACAACGGACGGGGCAGCGACCATTCGGCGTTCAGTCCCTACCGCACCGAGCCGGCGGCGCTGCAGGCTTACGAAATGGCCGGCATCGGGCCGGAGGAGGTGGACCTGGTGCAGGTACACGACGCCGCCACCATCGGCGAGCTGCAGCAGGTTGAGGCGCTGCACCTGTTTCCGTATGGGGAGGCTTGGCGGGCCACCGCGGAGGGCAGGACTGCCCTGGGCGGCGACATGCCGGTAAATACCGACGGCGGGTTGCTGGCCATGGGACACCCCTTCGGCGCGACGGGCATTCGCCAGGTTCACGAGACGGTTACGCAACTGCGGGGCGAGGCTGGACCGCGACAGGTGGAGGGCGCCCGGATCGGCGTGGCCCAGTGCTCCGGCGCCGGGGACGTTACGACGGTGCACATCCTGACGCGGTAGCGCGGGACGACGGCGCCATGGCTAACTACCTGATAATGGCGGCGATGAAGGGCCGGTTCATGTCGGAGCAGGGCAACCTGTACGACAATTTCCAGATGCTGGGCTACATGGAGGGAGCGTCGCCCTTTGACGCGGTGGCGGCGTTCTTTGACCAGCCCAAGTTTCCCATCGTGTGGGCCGACGTGGAGTATATGTGGGCGGAGCGGCTGACGGACGACCCGGAGAACGGGCATCACGGGGAGTATGAGCGGGTGTACATCGCCGCGCTGCGGGAGCGCTGGGAGGGCAGTTCGCGGAATTGACAGGCGTTATACGCTGGCGGCCTTGTTGCGGAGGCGGGTGAAGTCGGTGCGGAAGCCCTCGGCCAGGGCGCGGCGGTCAGTGCCGTGGAGGACGAAGCGGGCGCCCTGCTCAATCCAGTACTCTGAGAGTTCGGGCGTCTGGTGGTGCACCAGCGTGGGCAGGCCGCGGGATTCGCACTTGTCGATGATGCCCTTGACGGTGGTCTTGTACACTTCCTGGTCGTAGTCGTCGGGGACGCCCAGAGAGATGCTCATGTCGTTGGGCCCGACGAAGATGGCGTCGATGTGGGGAACATCCAGGATGGCGTCCAGGTTGTCCACCGCGGCCTGGCTTTCAATGCCGACGATGCAGATGTTGTCGCGGTTGCGGTTCTCCAGGTAAGCGCGGCTGGCGTCGCTGGGCAGTTGGTCTGACTCCAGGGCCTGCTCGGCGGCGGCGCCCTTGAGGGGGCGGAACTTGGCGGCCTTGACGACCTCGCGCACCTGCTCGACGGTCTCGCAGTAGGGGGCCAGGATGCCTTGCGCGCCGGCGTCGATGGCCATGGTTACGTAGTGAGAGTCGGGGATGGGGATGCGCACGATGGGCACCACGCTGATGGTGTTGAACATGGTCAGGTAGTCGCCCAACTCGCCGCGGCTGCGGGGGCTGTGCTCGGTGTCGATGATGACGTAGTCCAGGCCGACGTCGTCCAGGATGGGTATCCAGCGTGGGCTGCGGTTGATGCTAATCATGGTGCCGAAGATACGGCCACCTTCTTGCAGGGTCTTTTTGAGGTCTGCGCCGCTCATTGGGTTGGCTCCTTGCGGGGGATGGCAGTGAGTATAGCACGGTGGATTGTGCTACACTGGCGCAGTTGAAATGGACGGATGGGAGAGTTGGGCTGGGAGCAGTAAAAACGTTTGCCTAATCAGTATCGTTATATCAGCAGCCAGGAAGAATGGGACGCCGTGGCAGCGGATTTGAACGCTGCGCCGCGGCTGGCGTTGGACACGGAGCGCAACGGGCGCTTCGCCTACCGAGAACGCATCTGCCTGATTCAGATTTCGGATGGGCGAGAGACGTATTTACTGGATCCGCTGGGCGTGGGCGACCTAACGGCGCTGGGGCAGATTCTGGCGGACGACTCGGTGGATAAGGCGCTGCACGGTTGCGAGGAAGACATCCGGTTTTTTGATCGGGACTTCGGTTTTCCGGTGTGTAACCTGTTTGACACGGGGATGGCGGCGCGGTTCCTGGGAGTGTCCCGGCCGAACCTGGGCGCGGTGCTGGAAGAGTTTTGCGGCGTGCGGATCGCCAAAGACCCCAAGCTGCAGGTGTCGCATTGGGGGCTGCGCCCGCTGTCGGGGCCGGCGTTGGACTACGCGGCCGGAGACGTGCGGTATCTGCTGCCCCTGGTGGATGAGCTGGAGTATCGGCTGCAGAAGGCCGGACGGGTTGACTGGGTGCGGGAGGAATGCCGACGGATGGAGGCTCTCCGTTTTCCTGCCGAGGAACCGTTGGCGACCGCGTTCCGAAGGGTGAAAGGCTGGGACTCGCTGCATCCGAGGGAGATTGCGGTTTTGCGGGAACTGTACGTCTTTCGGGACGACAAAGCCTGCGTGTGGGACGTGCCGCCGGGACAGGCTGCCAGCAACAACGACCTGCTGACGCTGGCGCAGTCGGACGGGGTCGTGCCCCGTGGCGTGGGTGGGATGCTGGCCGGCCGCTGCTTTGGCGAGCTGATGGAGGCCATCCATCGGGGGATGGACGGGCCTGAAGAGCCCAAGCCGGCCCGGCAAGACTCTGCCGCGTCATGGACACCGGAACGTCGGGAGCGGTTGAAGGCGCTGAAACGATGGCGGGCGGACCTGGCGCAGGAGCTGGAGCTTGCGGTGAGCCACGTCTGGCCGACGCCGAGCCTGGAGCGGTTGGCGCTGCGTCCGGAGGGCCTAGAGCACGAGTTGGCCGGAGGGGACGGAGAGGTGAGGCGATGGCAACGGGCCGAGTTCGGTGATTCGTTGGCGGCGCTGTTGAACGTCGGCGGGTAGTTTAAAGCCTTGTAGTCCGGTTATGGCGCGGTGTGGGAGAAACGGGACGGATGGATGAGGCCATAGTATTCGGTGTCCTGATTCTCTCTTTGGCGCTGTTTGTGATTGGCAAATGGCGTTACGACATAGTTGCAGTTGCGGCCTTGCTGGTGCTGGCAATCGCAGGCATCGTGCCGGCAGCGGAGGCGTACCAGGGTTTCGGACACCCGGCGGTGATTACCGTAGCTGCCGTGTTGATTCTGAGCCGGGCATTGTATGACTCAGGCGTGGTGGACGTAATTGCCGACTGGTATTCGCGAGTACCGCAATATGTTACCGCCCGCATCGTTGCGCTCACCGGTATAACGGCGTTTTTCTCGGCGTTTATGAACAACGTGGGAGCGGTGAGCCTGCTGATGCCGGTGGCCATACGGGTGTCGAATCGGAGCCAGCATCCGCCTTCGCGCTACCTGATGCCGCTGGCGTTCGCGTCGCTGCTGGGTGGAATGACCACGCTGATCGGGACGCCGCCGAACGTGATAATTTCCAACTTTCGCCAGGAACAGACCGGTGTCGCGTTCAGTATGTTTGACTTCGGGCCGGTCGGGCTGGCGGTGACGGCGGCCGGAGCGTTGTTCATCGCAGTAATCGGTTGGCGTCTCATACCGACCAGGCAAACGCCGGTAACACTGGGCGAGGCGCTGGACATCGAGAGCTACATGACGGAAGTGCGGGTGCCGGAGGGTTCGCGGTTCGCTGGTGGGCTGCTACGGGAGTTGGAAGAGTTTGTTGACGACGACGTCGCCATCGCCGGGCTGATTCATCGGGGAGTGGTATATGCCGCCCCGTCCAGTTACCAGATAATTGACGCCAACGACGTGCTCATCATTGAGGCTGACCCGGAGGACTTCAGGGCCTTTATTGACCAGACAGGGTTTGAGCTGGAGGGTTCAAGAGACGTTGAGTCCGAGATTGGCCAGACGCTGGGCGCAGAGGATACGGCCCTGGTTGAAGTGGTCGTGAGCCCGGAAAGCGAGGCCCAGGGGAGCAGCGCCCGGGACCTCCGCCTGCACTCGGAATACGGGGTGAACCTGCTGGGCGTGTCCCGACGGGGAACGGGATTTATCCACCGGCTCAGCCACATCAACTTCCGCGTCGGCGACGTGCTGTTGATTCACGGCAAGGAGGAGATGGTACAGAGCGCGCTGCCCAGGCTGGGCCTGCTGCCGCTGGCCGAGCGGGAGTTGCGGATTGGACAGCGCCGACGCCTTTTCTTTCCCATCGCCGTGTTCGCCGGGGCCCTGCTGCTGACATCCTTCGGCGTTTTGTCGGTGCAGGTGTCCTTCGTGGCCGCAGTGGTGGTTCTGCTGGTGACCGGCTTCGTCTCGCTGCGGGCAGCCTACCAGGCGATAGACTGGCCGGTGATTATTTTGCTGGGCGCGATGATACCGGTAGGGGAGGCGCTGGAAACCACCGGCGGCGCGGCGCGCATTGCCGCAAGTCTGGCGGACCTGGGCGGCTTCCTGCCGCCGTGGGCAATGCTGGGGGTGGTGCTGGTGGCGACGACGCTGCTGTCCGCCGTCATCAACAACGCCGCCGCGGTGATATTGATGGCGCCCATCGGCGTCGGCGTGGCGCAGACTATGGGGGCGTCCATGGACCCGTTCCTGATGGCGGTGGCCATCGGAGGATCGTCGGCGTTTCTGACGCCAATCGGCCATCAGTCCAACACCATCGTGCTGGGGCCAGGCGGATACCGGTTCGCCGACTACATGAGGATGGGCTTTCCCCTGGAAATAGTGATAGTGGCGGTGGCCATTCCCGCCATCATGTGGGCTTGGCCCATGGGGATTTAGGGTTCCGGGCCGGCGCGGCTACGCGCCGTAGGTCATCAGCTCTTCGCAGAAGCGGGCGGTGTTCACCAGGTCGGGGATGACGACGTACTCGTCGATGGTGTGCATCAGGTTGGTGGCCATTCCCACTACGATGCTTTCAATGCCGTTGAGCCGGAACACGTTGCCGTCGGTGCCGCCGCCGGAGGGCTTGATGTTGGGCTGCATACCCATGTCCCGCATCACGCGCATGACCAGCTGCGCGGTGGCCTCGCTGGGGTCGAGGCGGTACATCTGGAACATCATCTCCAGGCTTTCGGTGATCTGGGCGTCGCCGTGGCGGGCGCGAACTCTGTCGAGTGTGGTGAGCAGTTGCATTCGCAGGAGTTCCAGGGACTCCATGTTCATGCTGCGGAACTCGCCGGTGATGGAGGCTTCCGACGGCACGGCGTTGCGGACAGTGCCGCCGGTGATGGTGGCCACGTTGAAGGTGGTCTCTTCGTCGATGCGACCCTGGGGCAGCTCGGCTATCAGCTCGCTGGCGATGCGGATGGCGGAGAGACCCTTTTCCGGCTCGACGCCGGCGTGGGCGCCTCGGCCCGCTATATTGATGTCAAAGGCCATGTAGGTGGGGCTGGCGCCGGTTATGGTGTTGACCGGCCCGTTTCCGTCGAACACCACGGCTTCGGTGCCGCGCAGCATTGAGAAGTCCAGGTTGGACGCGCCCACCAGCCCGATTTCCTCGCCGCGGGTGAGCACCACTTCCAGAGGGCGACGGGGCCGGCCGTCTTCCTTGACGGACTCCAGGGCCTCCAGGATGGCGGCCACGCCGGCCTTGCAGTCGCCACCCAGGATGGTGTTGCCGTCGGAGGTGATGCGTTCGCCGACCAACTGGGGCCGGATGCTGCGTCCAGGGTCAACTGTGTCCATGTGGGCGGAGAGAATCAAGGGACGAACCGAAGGCGGGCCGTCCTCCCGGGCGATGACGTTGCCGTGGTCATCGCGGGCGACCTGGAAGCCCAGCTTGGCCAAGCGGTCGGAAACGTGGAGGGCAACGTCCCACTCTTCGCCTGAGGGGCTGTCGATTCGCACCAGGTCGCAAAAATCGTTGATCATTCGTTCCTGATTGGGCATCGGGCACCTCGCGGGGTTGGGCGGTTAGGTTGCCTATTATAGCGCAGGTTATTAGAATCAACTGGTTATGGAAAAGGCGTTGGAAATCCGAGTTGCCGAGGCGTCGGACACGGCCACAATAGCCGAGTTCAATGCGGCGATGGCCCTGGAATCGGAAGGGGTGGCCCTGGACATGGACGTGCTGACGGCCGGCGTGCAGGCGGCCCTGGCCGATTCCAGCCGGGCGTTTTATCTGCTGGGCAACGTGGCCGGAGACCCGGCAGGCCAGCTGATGGTAACTTACGAATGGAGCGACTGGCGCAACGGGTGGATATGGTGGGTGCAGTCGGTTTATGTCAAGCCTGAGTTCAGGCGGCAGGGGGTTTATCGCCGGCTGTACCGCCGCCTGGAGGCGATGGCTGCCAAGCAGGGCGACGTTCGGGGGATACGGCTGTACGTGATGCGGGAGAATATCGGCGCCAAGCGTACCTACGAATCGCTGGGGATGCACCATTCGGAGTACGATTTGTACGAGACGGATTTCTAGCCAGAGGAGGTTGACCGGTTCGCTTATGGTGGGGGATTTACCGACTGAATTTCATTACACGGCGCGAGGTCAGTTGGCGCTGCAGGCCGGCCAGTTGAACGCTGCCGTGGCCGACTTTGACAGCGCGCTGGAGCTGAACGACGAATTCGCGCCGGCCTATTACTACCGCGGGCTGGCGTATCGCAACGGGGGCAATTTGGACCTGGCGGTGGCGGACTACACCCGGGCGATTGTGGCGGACCCGGAGTATCCGGTGCCCTATTACGCTCGCGGCGTGGTGCGGCGTCACCTGGGATACTACGAGGACGCCATCAGTGACTATTCGGCGGCGATTGAGCTGGAGCCGGACGACGCCGATTATTACTACGCTCGGGGCGTGGCGCGCATCTCTTTGCGCCGGTACCAGGAAGCGATTGGCGATTTCCTGGCGTGCATACGCATCAACCCGGAGCACGCCAATGCCCAATACAACCTGGGCATCGCCTACCGGGACATTGGCGAGCGGGATTCCGCGTTGGGCTATTACGACCGGGCCATTGGGCTGCGTCCCCGTGAGCCGGATTATCTGTATGCCAGGGGCAACTTGCGCAGCGACCGGCGCGAATACCAGGCGGCCATTACCGACTATGACGCTGCCATTGCCGTCGTGCCCACATTCGCCAACGCGCTGTACAACCGGGGCATCGCCCGGCGCAACCTGGGTGACCCGGAGTCTGCCATCGCGGACTTTGACGGGGCACAGGCGTGCGGCATGGACACGGCCACGCTGTACCACAACCGGGGCGTAGCCCGGGCGGACCTGGGCGAGCACCAGGCGGCCATCGCCGAGTACGAGCTGGCCATAGAACGGGATGCGACGCTGGCGGACGTATATCGCTCGCGGGCAGTGTCGCATCGGGAACTGGGCAACGAAACGGCGGCGGCGGCCGACCTTTTGAAGTACGCCCAATTGACCGCAACCGGCAGCCATGACTAACCCGACGTTTCACGGATTGTCCGCGGGTGACCAGTTGGGCAACCTGGAGTACACGGTTGACGACGCCTTGATGGCAGAGTACCGCGAGCTGGTTGGTTGCGGTGGATGCTACCCCAATTTGCTGGCCGACGACTGCCGGGCTTTGCTGGTACAGCGCTGCGGCAGCCTGGATCTGACGACGGTGTGGCGACGGCTGGAGTTGCTGCGTCCACCCATCGCCGGACGGAGGGTTCAGGTCGGTGGTTGGCTGCGGGAAATTGAAGAGCGGCACGGCTTCCCTTTGCTCCGTGTGGCCGCCTTTGCTGTTGACGAGATTGGCACGGAGATTCTGCGTTCAGAGGCGGCGTTCGTTGTGTGCGGCTGCGAGGACTCACAGGAGCCAGATGTACCGCAATCAGGGAGTCCAGCCTCGGTTGTCCAAGGTTTCAGCGACGGAATGGTAGGCGGAGGTTTCAACCTGGGCCGGCTTACGCTGCCGGATGGTGGTGCCGACAGGTCAACGGCTCTGCTGGCGGGATGGTTGGAGGGACAATTGGGCCGTCATTATGGCGACGATTTCCGCTGGGGCGGCACGCTATCGCTGGCGTATCTAGCGCCGGCTGTTCCGGGCGGTGCAGTCGCCGGCGATGCCGTTGTCGTCGGCTGCGACCGGGATGCCGGCGGCGCAGTTAAGACCAGGCTGGTTGTCTCAGTTTTCAATCGTGCCGGGGCGCGAATTGCGGTTGGCGAGGCGTTGATTACGTCTCCCAGTCCGAGACTGTTATGAGGAGAGGATAATGCAGGAACGCGCCGCGCCATCGGCGGCAATGCCGGAGAACTGGCAGACTGCTTTGGCAATCGTGGCCCATCCGGACGATTTGGAGTACGGAGCGGCCAGCGCCATCGCCAAGTGGACCGCCCAGGGCAAGACCGTTACCTATGTTATGGTGAGCAAAGGGGAGGCCGGCATCGACGGGATGGACCCGTCGGAGGTGGGACCGTTGCGGATGCAGGAGGAAATCAACAGCGCGCGGGTCGTGGGCGTGGACACGGTGGAATTTCTGGACTACACCGACGGCGTCATCGAGTACGGATTACCGCTGCGCCGGGACTTGAGCCGGGCGATACGCCGCCATCGGCCCGACGTGATTATCACCATCAATCACCACTTGCAGTTTTTCAGCGGGCATCTGAACATGGCCGACCATCGCTGGGTTGGCCTGGCGGTGTTTGACGCGGCGCGGGACGCCGGCAACCGCTGGATTTTCCCGGAGCTGCTGGCCGAGGGGTACGAGCCCTGGAACGACGTGCGGTTCGTGGCGGTGTTCGGCTCTACGGAACCGACACACGCGGTGGACGTTTCCGAGCACTGGGAGACGGGTCTGGCGTCCCTGCGTGAGCACAAGGCTTATCTGGAAAACCTGGGCGACGTGGGCAACAGTCCCTTTGAGTTTTTGACGGCGCACGCGCGGGAGGCCGATGCTGCATTCGGCTGCGACTACGCCTCGTATGCCGAACTGGTGCTAATCAACGAGGCGTTCTAGGGGGAAACATGGCGGGATTCAGCGAGCAACTGCGGGAAGAAGCGCGGCCGATTTGGGAGGCGATTTTCCGGCATCCGTTTTTGGCAGACATCAAGAGCGGCGCGCTGCCCCTGGAAACGTTCCAGTATTACCTGGGGCAGGATTACCATTACCTGGAGGGATTCGGCCGGGCGGTGGCGTTGGCGCTGGCGAAATCGCCGGACTCGGAGCTGCTGCAGCAGTTGGCCCACCGGGTGATGACGCCGGTGGAGCGTCCGCTGCACCACCGGTTGATCGAGGCGGCCGGGCTGACCATGGCCGACGTGGAAAGCGCCCCGCGCTCTCCGACCAATACGGCCTACGTCAACCATATGCTGACGACGGCGGCTCAGTACGGGCTGGGGCCGACGGCGGCGGCGCTGCTGCCCTGTCCATGGACGTACCACCTGCTGAAAGACGAGGTTGGGCAGTCGGAGCATCCACTGTACGGACAGTGGACCCGATTCTACGTGGAGGGGTTCTTGCAGTCCAGCGTGGACGCCTGGCGCGGCTTCGTTGACGAGATGGCGGAACGAGTGGGCCAGCAGGAACGGGAAGCGATGCGGTACGCCTTCATGGTAAGCAGCCGCTACGAGTTCATGTTCTGGGATGCGGCTTACCGCCGGGAAGAGTGGCTGGTTTAACTTTGGCCCACAAACTTGGAGATTGCGTTATGCCTTACGCACCTATCAACGATACTCAGATGTTTTACGAAAGCCACGGCGCGGGGCCGGCCATCGTGTTCGCCCACGGACGCGGCGGCAATCACCTGAGCTGGTGGCGGCAGGTGGCGGCGTTCCAGGCCGACCATCGCTGCGTTACCTTCGACCAGCGGGGTTGGGGTCTGACCAAAGGGCCAGCCGGCGCGCCGAATCCGGCGACGGTTAGCGCCGACCTGCTGGCGCTGCTGGACTACCTGGAGATTGACCGGGCGGTGCTGGTGGCCCAGTCCATGGGCGGCATTTCCAGCCTGCGGGTGGCGCTGCATCATCCCGAACGCGTGGCCGGGCTGTTGCTGGCCGATACTACCGGCGGCATCGGCGACGCCTCGGTGGTGTCGCTGCTGGCGGGCGTGCACCCGCCCGAGGACCCGCTGCGGCGGGCGCTGAGCGACGGGTTCATATCCGAACATCCTGCTTTGACGTTCCTGTTCGGCTCCATCGGACGCATCAATCAGCCGATGCCGCTGAGCGTGGTGTCGGATATGTTCCGCAACCCGGAGGGGCCGCAGGCGTCGGATTTGGCGGCGATGACGGTTCCTACGCTGTTGGTAGTGGGCGAGGAAGACGCTATTTTTCCGGTACACGTGATTGAGGCGACCCACCGGCTGATACCGGGCAGTCGGCTGGCGGTGGTGCCGGGAGCGGCCCACTCAACGCACTTTGAGCAGGCGGAAGCGTTCAACGAGCTGCTGCGTGAGTTCATCGCCGGACTGGCGATTTGACGCTCGGCAGGGGGACACTGCAGGCAAGTGGTAGGGGCGAATAACCATTCGCCGCTACCGCATTTTGGACAATCACATTTCCGTTAGAAAGGCAGCTGCTGGGCCATATCATTCCCGGAGCGGAATGGCCCCCACTCGCGGGGGATATTGAGCAAGCGGTCTTCCAGTTCGTCAACGCTGTTCTGGCCGCAATAAGCCATGGCACGGCTGAATTCTTCACGGAGCAGCTCCAGCATATGGTGGACTCCCTCGGCTCCGTTGACGGCCAGTCCCCAATAGAGGGGACGGCCCACGGAGACGGCGGTTGCGCCCAGGGCGAGGGCCTTGAGCACGTCGCTGCCGCGGCGGACGCCGGAGTCAACGTACACTTCAACCTTGCCACCGGTAGCGGCAACAACTTCCGGCAAGACCTCGATGCTGGACATGGTAGTGTCCATCCGTCGCCCGCCGTGGGTGGATACCAGGATAGCGTTGACGCCGTGCTCCACGGCCAAGCGCGCGTCCTCGGCGGTGCGGATGCCCTTGAGGACCAGCGGCAGGCCGGTCAGGCCCCGCAGCCAGTCCAGCTCACGCCAGGTAAGCGGCGGGGGCAACAGGACGTGCCCGTAGGTGGTTGGGACGCTTTCGCCGGCCTCGGCCAGCCGCCTCTGATATTCACGGAAGTTGCCCAGCTCGCCGGGGCGCACAAAGCGGTTGCGGATGTCGCGCTCCTTCGGGGTGGGAATGGGAGCGTCCACGGTGAGGACGATAGCCTTGTAGCCGGCAGCCTCAGCCCGCCTAACCAGGTTCTCGGTGTGGTCGTAGCCCCGGTGGGAGAGCTGCATCCACAGCGGGCCGGTGGCGGCCTCGGCAATCTCCTCCAGGCTGCAATGGGACGAGGTGCTGCACATCATCAGGGTATTGGACATACCGGCGCCCCGGGCGGTGGCGCACTCGGCGTCCGGGTGAGCCATGCCGTGGCCGTCCGTGGGGGAGATCATCACCGGAAAGCTGATGTCCTGCCCCAGCACGGTTGTGGCGATTTTGCGTTCCGTGATGTTCCGCATGAAGCGGGGACGCAACGTGATGGCTTCGAAAGCGGAACGGTTGCGAGCCGTGGTGATTTCGTCCATCGCGCCGCCTTCAATGAACTCCCAATTGTTGTGGGAGAGCATCGGCTTGGCGCGGGCTTCGTAATCGTAGAGGCTGATCGGTTCGAGTCGCATAAAAATAATCATCGGCCACTTGAGGCAAGCGGCCGATGCTCCATCGGACGTAACCGGGACGCCTAGAAAGGCAGGTGTTCGGCGATGTCGTTCTCGGTGCGGAAGGGGCCCCACTCGCGGGGGACATTGAGCAGGCGGTCTTCCAGGTCGTCAACGCTGTTCTGACCGCAGTAGGCCATGGCTCGGTTGAACTCCTCGCGGAGCAGTTCCAGCATGTGATGAACGCCCTCGGCGCCGTTTACGGCCAGGCCCCAGTAGAGAGGACGGCCCACGGCGACGGCGGTTGCGCCCAGGGCCAGGGCCTTGAGCACGTCGCTGCCGCGACGGACGCCGGAGTCAACGTACACTTCGGCCTTGCCGCTGGTGGCGGCGACGATCTCGGGGACCATTTCGATGCTAGACATGGTGCTGTCCAGTTGGCGACCGCCGTGGGTGGAAACCAGGATGCCGTTGACGCCGTGCTCAACGGCCAGGCGCGCGTCCTCGGCGACGCGGACGCCTTTCAGCACGATGGGCAGGTTGGTGAGACTGCGCAGCCAGTCCAGTTCCCGCCAGGTCAGCGGCGGAGATTGCGGCATTTCCCAGGTGGGAGATTCGTCGGTGCCGCTGACTTCGGACAAGCGGTCCTGCTGCTCGCGGAAGTTGCCAAGCTCGCCGGGACGCTGATAGCGGTTGCGAACGTCCCGTTCCTTGGGACTGGGCGCCGGAGTATCGACGGTGAGAACGATGGCCCGGTAGCCGGTGGCCTCGGCGCGCTTGACCAGGTTTTCGGTGAGATCGTAGCCCCGGTGGTAGAGCTGGAACCACAGGGGTCCGCTGGCAGCGTCGGAGATTTCTTCCAGGCTGCAGTTGGACGAGGTACTGCACATCATCAGGGTGTTGGACATGCCGGCGCCGCGGGCGGTGGCGCACTCCGCTTCGGGGTGGGCGTTGCCGTGGCCGCCGGTGGGAGCAATCATTACCGGGAAGCTGATGTCCTGGCCCAGAACCGTAGTGGCAATTTTGCGCTCGGTGGTATCGCGCATGAAACGCGGGCGCAGAGTAAGGGACTCGAAGGCGGAGCGATTGCGGGCGGTGGTGATTTCGTCCATGGAGCCCGCTTCGATGAACTCCCAGTTGTTATGGGGGAGAATCTGCTTGGCCCTGGCCTCGTAGTCGTAAAGATTGATGGGGTCCAGTCTCATCCGGTTTTCTCCTTGTCTGATTTCGCCGGCGCTACTCTTCTTCCGTAGCGGCCGGTCGCAAATTCAATCTCATGATGGCGTCGGCGACGTCGGGCAACATTTTATAGTCGTCGGACGTCGGGTCGAAGGCCATGGGATGGGGCAGGGCAACGTTGTGAACGTTTCTGATTCGGCGGACGGAATGTCCCACAGAGGACATGCGGCCGGATAACTGGCGTTCGGTCAACCCCATGGCGTCCAGCAAAGACTGTCGGGACATGACGTAGCCACTGCTGTTAGCGACGCGGTGATACACTTGCTGAGCATTGGGAGCGAGATAACCCCAGAAAGTGCGCACATGGTCTATAGTCCACCGGCCTTCAGGAACGGGGGCTGGCGGAGGTGGAGGTGGTGGGGGAGTCTCCGCTTCGGTGGGCGCAGCGGCGACGGCGTTAGCATCGGCAGCAACAACGGTGGCCGGGGATACCGTATCGCCAGCAGCAAGTTGTCGAATAGCCGCAATCACATCATCGGCTTCGCCTTCAACTGTCAGGGCGACTTTTACCATGTCTTGACCTCGCAACAATCAACTAGCTGACAAGTTTAGCATAGCAATGCGTGGGGTCAATATGCAGACAGATATTCAATATGAAATATACGTTAAATCAGCAGGGACAAGATTTAAACCCGCCCCTGCTGTATTACTCCGGCGTGATTCTCCGGATTAGGGTGAATGCGCGTTATGCGTCCTCGTCGTGCGGGCCGAAGGGGACCACACCGGGTACCCACCACTTTTCCCAGGATTCGTCGATGCGTTCCTGGAAGAACTTGAGGTCTTCCTCGGTAAGGTGAGCAAAGCGGCCCTGGCGCTGGAGGTACTCCGTAACCGGCTTGCGAGGGCGAATGCCCCGGGCGATGGCGCGGGATGGGCCGTTGAGGATAAGCTCGCCGTCCACGATTTCGTACTGCACCCAGATGCCGGTTTCCACGGCTAGCATTCCCAGTTCGTGGGAATACTTGGGGTCGTAGTCCCAGCCCTTGGGGCAGGGATCGATGCTGTGGATGAAGGTGGGGCCGCCGATGGTCAGGGCGCGGCGGATTTTGTTGGTGAAGTCCGGGCCGTAGGAACCGCAGGCCGTGGCGATGTAGCGCACGTCGGGGTGGCCGGCAGCCAGCATGGGCGCGGTGTTCTTCTTCCAGCGGCGGTTCATGATGCGGTGAACCTTGCCCGGCGGGGAGAAGGTGGAGTTGGCGCCCCAGGGGCTGGAACCGGACACCTGGATGTCGGTGTTGGCGTAGGATTCGTTGTCGTAGCAGAGGATGAGCAGGTTGTACTCGTCGTGCTGCAGGGCTGCCGAAATTGCGGACAGGCCCATGTCCACACCGCCGCCGTCGCCGCAGAAGGCGATGACGTTGATGGGTTCTTCCTGCATCTTGCCCTTGCGCATCAGGGAGGCTAGGCCGGCCGCAGTGCCGGTGGCGGCGGAACCACTGGAACCCAGCTGGGTGTGCATCCACGGCACGACCCACGGCGTGCTGTAGTAGGTGGTGTTGGCCACGTACATACAGCCGGTGCTGCCGACGACGATGGTGCGAGGACCGGCGGCCTTGATCATGAGGCGCATGACCAAGGCGGACTCGCAGCCCTGGCAGGTGCGGTGGCCGGAGGTGAAGCCTTCGAACACCGGGATTTGTTTGACACCCCTAACCTGGGGGAGGTCTTGTGTCATAGTAGTCATAGCGGCTCTCCTTTTGAAAGGGGGCACCCATTGAATGGGGCAACTAGTCCCGAACACCGATCCAGGTGTTTTCTTCTGTGACTTTGCCGGAGTCGATGGACTCTTGAACCATGGCAGTCATTTCTTCCACGTCGCGCACCAGGACTTCACGCCCACCCAGACCGGCGATGAAGCTCTGCATCAGGGGACGCTGATCCAGAGTGTACAGCGCTGAACGGATTTCGTTGAACAGCACGCCGCCGTAGGATGGCGAGCCGTAGGAGTAATCGCGGTCGATGACGCCAACGGCCTTGCAGTGGCTGAGGGCCTCGCGAATCTCGTCGGTGGCGAAGGGACGGAAGAACTTGACGCGGAGGAACCCGACTTTCTTGCCCTGTTCGCGCATCCGGCGCACGGCGACGCGAACGGGCATTGCGAGGGTGCCCATGCCCACCAGGACGATGTCGGCGTCTTCGGTCATGTACTCTTCAATGAAGGGGCTGGGGTCGCCGCGACCGAAGACCTGCTTGAATTCCTCGTAGGCTTCTTTAATCACGTCGCCGGTGCGGCGCATCGCGTCGTCAGTCTGGCGGCGTATCTCCATCAGCCAGTCTTCGTTGACCTGCGGCGCTACGGTGATGGGGTTGTCCGGGTGGAGCAGCAGGCGACCCCGGTCGTATTGCGGCAGGAACTGGTTGACCTGCTCCTGTGTGGGCACGTTGACGATGGCCTGGGAGTGGGTGAGGAAAGAGCCGTCGCAGGAAATGGCGGCAGGCAGGAAGACCCGGGGGTCTTCTGCGACTCGCCAAGCCAGCAGCGCGGTGTCCAAGGCCTCCTGCGCGGTTCCGACCCAGTAAAGCATCCAGCCCAGATCGCGGACGGCCATGGCGTCGTTGTGCTCCACACCGAAGGCGCCGGGGTCGTCCAGGGCGCGGTTGCCCACCATGGCGACCACAGGGAGCCGCAGTCCGGCGGTAACGGTGATGGCCTCGAAGGCGTAAAACCAACCCACCCCGCTGGAGCCGCAGAAGGTGCGGGCGCCGACGGCGGAGGCGTGCTTGACGATTTCAAATTGGGAGTGCTCGCTTTCGGCGACGATGAAGTCGCAGTCGAAAGCGCCGTCGGCCTTGAGCTTGGACACGTATTGCATCACCGTGTCGTAGGGCCGGATGGGGTAGGCAGTGATTACGTCAACGTCGGCGAGGGAGCAGGCGATGGCGATGGCCTCGCTGCCGCTGATGAGCTCCTCACGCTCGGCTTGAGGGGGAAGGGTCTGGGTGGCCATTAGTCATCATCTCCCGCCATGGCGACTTCGGATTCCGCTTCATAGGTGCCGGGACTGTGATAGCCGTGGCTGCGCGTGGCGTCCTTGTCCTTTTGAACCTGAATCAAATCGGCCATCCAGCGATGGTAGCCCTCTTTGTCCTGAGTCCAGTGCTCCCATTGGCTGTTGTTGTCATTGAACTCGGACTCGTTGACCATGGTGATGCAGTCGGCCACCGGGCAGACGGCCTCGCAAACGGCGCAGCCGCAGCAGGCTTCCATGTTGGCGTCGTACAGTCCATCCGGAGTAACGTCAAAGCAGGTATCCGGGCACTGCAGCCAGCAGAGGGTGCACTTGATGCAGGTGTCGAAGTTGATGACGGGGCGCATGGAGCGGGTGCTGAACTTCTTGAAAACGGCGCTGCGGGTCGGCTCGAAGCCGCCGTGGGAGCCGTCGGCGACGGAGTTTATCGGGTCATAGCCGTCGCCCTGGGCGACGCCGCGGAAGCCGGTGCCTTCCTCAACGCCGCGGATGACCAGTCCTTCTTCCATGGACTTCCAGCCGGGAAGGTCAAAGCTGAAGGGTTCGTCCTCACTGCCTTCGCCGGGTTCCACGGGGCGGGTGGACAGGCGGTCGTGAGTGTTGCGGGCCGACGTTAACTTCAGGCCGCCCCAACCCTGGTCTTCCAGGGCGGCGAGCATGGAGTCGAGGCTGACCAGCTCCGGACAAACCCTCGCCAGGGCGCCCAGGATACGCACGTCGGTATGGTCGTCCTTATAGACCCACAGGCCGGAGAAACTGGTGGACGCCGGCACGATGGCCAGGTTGTATGCAGTGTCCTTCTGGTGGATGTCTTCAATGAGGGCATCGGCCTCCTGACGGGAGGTTACGATGAGGGTACCACCGGGCTTGGTCAGGGCGTTGATGGGCTGCAAGCCGTACCAGGCCCAGGACTCGATGCCTTTGCACATAGTGTCGTCAACGTTGATGGTGACGTCCACCTCGCGGGCTTCGTACACGGCCAGGTTTTCTTCAAGTTCTTCGGGGCTGTCGGACACGATGGCGAACTGCTTGGCGGGGATGCCGTTGCGTTCGGGGGAATCGCCATAGCGACCGAAAGCGGTGCCAATTTTGCCTTCCTTGCGGGCGGCAAAAACGATGGTGCGGACGATGTTCCGGGCCAGGGTTTTCTGAAAAATCCCCCGGTACACCACCTCCACTGCCACAGTGCTCATGTTGGGGAGGCCTCCTCGGTGTTTGATTGCTGCGGCATTATAGCACGATAAGAAGGGTATCGGGGGTATCTGTAATCACTCCTGGATATGACAAGCGGGCCGCCGGGATCTCTGGCGTATGGTACACTGCTGGGCGTTTGATTCGGGAGAAGGAGCGCGTTGCAATGCCCCAGCGTATGAAGGCCGGCGAAGCAGTTATCGAACTGCTGCGGCAGGAAGGCGTCAGCAAGATTTTCGGCATCGTCGGTTCGTCGTTTCTGGACGTGCTGGACCCGCTGTATGACCGCGACGACATGGAGTTTGTCGGCGTGCGGCACGAGCAGGGCGCGGCGCTGATGGCTGACGGGTACAGCCGCATCGCCGGCGCGCCGTCGGTCTGTCTGGTTACCAATGGACCGGGGGTGCTGAACCTGACCTACGGCATCGGGTCGGCTTACGTGTCCCACTCGCCGGTGGTGGTGCTGGCGCCCTCGGCGTCCCGCGACCATCAGCATCTGGATTCCACGCAGGAATTCGACCAGGTGGCGCTGTTTGAGCCCATCACCAAGGCCAGTTTCGCCATCAACAAGATTGAGCGGCTGCCCGACGCTTTGCGCCAGGCCTTCCGCATCGCCACGTCGGGCAAGATGGGGCCGGTGCTGGTGGATATTCCCCGGGACCTGCTGCCCGGCGCCGAGGTTGACCTGGACTTGCTGGCGCCCAACTCCTACCGCACCGGTCAGGGTCGCTCCCGGGGAGACCGGCAACAGGTTGAGGCGGCGGCCCGGGAGATACTGGCGGCGCAGCGTCCGGTGATCCTGGCCGGAGGAGGCGTCGAATGGAGTCTGGCTGACGCTCCGGTTGCCCGGCTGGCCGAACTGACGGGCGCGCCCATCGTTACCTCCTACGGTCGGGCCGACGCCGTTCCCAACGACCACCCCAACTACCTGGGCCACCTGGGACGGCTGGGCGCGCAAGAGGCCATTGACGCCGTGCGCAACGCGGACGTTATCGTCGCCGCCGGCACTCGGCTGGGACAGTCCACGACGTTCTATGACCATCGCTTTATCCCCGATGACGCGCGCATCGTCCACATTGAGATTGACCCCAAGGAAATCGGGCGCATCTACCCCATCGCAGTTGGCGTCGAGGGCGACGTGGGCGCGGTGGTTGACGAAATCAACGGCATCGTCGCCGAGGCGGAACTGCGGCCCAACGCCGACTGGACGGCGCGCGTCGCCGGCTGGAACGCGGCCCGCGCCGCCCGTCTGGATGGAGAGGCTGCCCTGACCGGCGACTACATCAAGCCGCAGCGGGTGTACGCCGAGCTGCGCAAGGTGATGCCGCGCAACGCCATCGTCGCGCTGGACGCTGGATTAGCCCCTAACTTCGGGCAAGACCGCTTGAACTACTATCAGCCGCGCAGCCTGATAATGGCCCTGGACTTGGGCGGCCTGGGCTTCAGCTTCCCGGCCTCCATCGGGGCAAACTTCGCCGCGCCGGACCGGCCTGTGGTGAACTTCAACGGCGACGGCGGGTTCCTGTTCAACGCCCAGGAGTTTGAAACCGCAGTGCGCTACGGCCTGAAGAACATCTCAATAGTGATGAACAACGACTGCTGGGGTTCGGAAAAGGCCTACCAGAAGTACGCCTTCAACGAGCGATACGTGGGCGCCGACACGGTCAACCCGCGCTTCGACAAGTACGCCGAGCTGTTCGGCGGCGCCGGGTTTTACGTTGACCGCCCCGAGGACATCGCCGACGCTTTCGCCCAAGCGCTGGCGGCGGACGGGCCGAGCATCATCGAGATTCCCACCGACCCGGACGAGATGCCACGGCCGGCGCGGCTTGCCGAAGTGCAGGCCCCGACGGCAGGGTGATTGCGCAATGATTACCTACGACAACGTCAAGGCAACCGAGGTTGACATCTCCGGCGATCTCATCTGCATCACTTGGGATGACGGTCAACGGGGAACCTACTCCCACCGGATGCTGCGGCTGCGCTGCCCCTGCGCGTCCTGTGTTGAGGAAATGACCGGGCGCGCGTTGCTGGACCCGGACAGCGTTCCCCAGGATGTGCGGGCATTGGACTACATGACGGTAGGGCAGTACGCCCTGCAATTCCTGTGGAGCGACGCCCATTACACCGGCATCTACACCTACCGGTATCTGCGAGCGATGTGCGACTGAATCGCCTGGGGCGAGGCTCGGCCCAGCCAGCGATAGGCGGCGTGGGAGCAATCAGGCGGTTGGCGCGTTGTCCGACTGACGGCCGCGAAAAGTCTGGCCGGGGCGATTGCGCAGCTTGGGCGAGGTGAACGTGTCGGACTTGAAGGAGAAGTTGGAAAGCTGCCGCGTGGCCGGCCGGCCGCAGGTCTTGCACTCCATGGGGTCGTCAGCGCGGGATACGGGCCGAATGGACTCGAAAGACACGTCGCAGTAAGCGCAGTGATACTCGTAAATTGGCATAGACACCTCCGGCTCGTGATTATATCCTAACGAAAGATTACTCCTAACCCAGCCCTCTCCTTTGCCGAGAGGAAGTATGTAATGGACGGGATTGACAAAATGACGACTAACCAAACAACCGACGTTGTAATCATCGGTGGCGGCGCAGCCGGCTGCGCGGCGGCCTACTACCTGGCCGAGAACGGCATCAAGGCCACCATCATCGAACGCGAAGGCGTGGCCAGCAAAGCGTCCGGCTACAACGCCGGCGGCCTCAACCCGCTGGAGGGGCACGGCTGGCCGGAGCCGCTGCGACCCATGGCGCTGCAGTCCTTCCGGCTGCATCAGGACTTATGGACCTCGCTGCCGGCGGAGACGGGAATCGACTATCACGGCCGGATAACGTCGATTCTGAAGGTAGCCCTGGACGAGGAAGAGTTGGCGGATTTGCGGGAGACGCTGGAGATTTTCAACAACGCTCCGGAACCCGGCTTCTCGGCGGAATGGCTGGAACGTGAGGACGTGCTGGCCTTGGAACCCCGCATAACCTCCGAGGTCATGGCCGGCGTCCGCGCGGTGGGCAACGGCGCGCTGGACGGCCAGGAGTTCACCCAGGCTTTGGCCGCCGCCGCCGAAAAACGCGGCGCGCGGATTGTGTCCGGCAGCGCCGTCGGGCTTCGCCTGGGCAACGGTCGTGTCGAGTCGGTGGTTACCGACGACGGCGAGATTTCCTGCGGCGCGCTGCTGATTGCCGCCGGCCCCTGGTGTCGCACCGCCGAACAGTGGCTGGACATCTCCATCCCGGTTGACCCGCTCAAGGGGCAGATTATCCGGGTCAAGCCCGACGGCCCGGGATTGGACTACGAACTCATCGGCGGCGGCAGCTCGATGTACGACAAGCCCGGCGGGTTGATTTGGTGCGGCTCCACCGAGGAAGACGTGGGGTTTGACCTGTCGCTCACCGAAGAAGCGCGGACGCGGATTATGACTATGGCCGTTCGCCTGATGCCCTCGCTGGCCAACGCCCAGCAGGCTCTGCACACAGCCTGCCTGCGTCCGGTTACGCCGGACTGGCTGCCCATCGTGGGGCCGGCGCCCAGCTGGGACAACGCGTACATCTGCGCCGGCGGCCAGAAGAAGGGCATCCTCCTGGGGCCGGCCATGGGCAAGGGCATTGCGGAGATCATCGCCGACGGCCAGACCGACGTGAGTTTGACCGGATGCGAGCCGGAACGGTTTTCGCCGGCCTCCAACTAACACCAAGGAGCAAATCTTATGACTACCAACGGCACTTCCGGCGCGTTGCGCGACATTCATGTGGTGGAGTTCGGCCAGTACGTGCCCGGCCCAATGCTGGGGATGCTGCTGGCCGACCAGGGCGCCCACGTCATCAAGGTGGAGCGGCCCGGCGGCGACCCGGCCCGCTCGGAACCGGCCTTTGCTACCTGGAACCGGGGCAAGCGCTCGGTTACGCTGGACCTGAAAACCGAAGCCGGACGGGAAACCGCCCGCCGCCTGGCCGCCAATGCCGACGTAGTGATCGAAAACTTCCGGCCCGGCGTGGCGCAGCGCCTGGGCATCGGCTATGACGAGCTCAGCGCCGGCCATCCCGGCCTGATCTACTGCTCGCTGCCCGGCTATGGCGAGGAACATCCTAGCCGCAACGAGCCGGGATGGGATCCGGTCATCAGCGCAGAGACGGGTTTCTACCCTGAGACCGGTGAGAGCAATGGCGACCCGCTGTTCACGCCGCTGCCCATCGCCAGCACCTTCGCCGCACTGCTCGGCTCAGTGTCCGTTGCCATGGCCATCAACGCCCGGGATAAAACCGGCAAGGGACAGCGTGTTGAGGTGCCGTTGCACTCCGCGATGTTCACCGCCATGGGCAGCCGCATCATCAAGTTCAACGGCTACGAGTACGTTGACCAGTTCGACTTTCCCCGCACCGTCATGTCGCATCCCTACCAGTGCGCCGACGGACGCTGGGTGTATCACCACGGGATGTTCGAACGCTTCGCCCGCCAGACGCTTACGGCAGCGGGCAAGACCGACTGGATTGAGGAAGCGACGTCCCTGTTTGGCCGTCCTGTTGACGACGAAACGCTGGAGTTCTGGCAGGAACGCTTCGCCGAAATGTTCCGGGAGCGCACCGCCTGGCAATGGGAGGCCGACATCAACGCCCAGGGCGGGGCCTGCACCGTCTGCAAGACCGTTGACGAGTGGCTGGTGCACGACCACGCCGTTTCCGCCAAGATGGTGGAACAAGTGGACGACGCCGAACACGGCACGATGAAGCAGCCCGGCGTCCAGGTTCGGTTGCGCGGCACGCCCGGCGCGATACAGTCCCGCGCCCCAAGGGTGGGCGAGCACACCGACCAAGTCCTGGCCGAGCTGAACAGCGCGTCGTCGCGTCCGGCGGCAAGCAACGGCAGCAACGGCGACATTATGTCCGCCCTGCAGGGCGTGCGCGTCCTCGACTTGTGCATCATCCTGGCCGGCCCCACCTGCGGGCGCACCTTGGGCGAGTTCGGCGCCGACGTCATCAAGATTGACGACCCGACGCGCATCCTGGACCCGGTGGGCTACATCGACGTGAACCGGGGCAAGCGCAGCATCATGCTGAACCTCAAAACCGAGGAAGGAAAGGCTGTCTTCTGGAAGCTGGTGGAATCCGCCGACGTTATCGTGGAAAACAACCGCAAATCCGCCGTGGAACGTCTGGGCTTGGGCTATGAGGCCATCAAGAAGGTCAAGCCCGACATCGTGTACGCCTCGCTGAACGCCTTCGGCTACGATGGCCCCTGGTCGGAGCGGGCCGGCTGGGAGCAGTTGGCCCAGGGCACCAGCGGGATGCAGGTGCGGCGCGGCGGACGGGACGGCAAGCCCATGCTGGCGCCCTACGCCGTGAACGACTACGGCACCGGCCTGATGGGAGCATACGCCGTGGCCCTCGCCCTGCACGAGCGCAACCGCACCGGAAAGGGCCAGTCGGTGGACAGCGGCCTGGCCTTGACGGCCGGCCTGCTGCAATCGCCGTACTTCCTGGACTACGACGGCTATCAGCGGGAGGACATCGAAGGCGTGGACGCACGCGGCTACTCGGCCGGCTCCCGGCTGTACCAGGCCGCCGACGGCTGGCTGTACGTGCACTGTCCCGATACGGCGACCTATGGGGCGTTCCTGGCCGCGCTGAACTTCCGGGACATTCACGAGGACGGCGACGCCATCGCCGATGCCATCTCCGGCAACACCATCGAACACTGGATGCAAACGCTACGTCCGCTGGGCGTGTCGGTGTCGCCCAACCTGACTATGGAGGACTATCGGAACGACCCGGTGGTGCGCAACGCCGGTTTCATCGTCACCCGGGAGCACACGGTCTGGGGCAGCGTTGACCATTCGGGGACCACGGCGCGCCTGTCGGCCACCCCGCCGCGCTTGGGCAATCCCACGCCCTACTTCGGCCAGCACACCGACGAGATTCTGGCCGAGGCCGGCTACTCGGCCGGCGAAATCGCCGCGCTGAAAGCCTCAGGCGCGGCGGTAGCCCCCAATCCATAAAGACGCCGGACAAGCGTTTCACGGCGCCGGGCCGGATGACCATTCGCCCCGGCGCTTTTGTTATCCTTCCGACTGGCCGTGCGGATGCAATCCGATGCCGCTCGTGCTACACTGGCGGCAGTTAGTCCCGTTGGCGGGAGGTGTGTAATGCTGCGTATTTACAATACCCTGACCAAGTCCGTTGAGGAAATCCGTCCCATGACCCCCGGCAAGGTGTCCATGTACACCTGCGGGCCGACGGTGTACCGCTACGCTCACATCGGCAACCTGCGCACCTACCTGATGGCCGACTGGATTCGCCGCATCCTGGAAGCCGACGGTAACGAGGTCTATCACATCAAGAACATCACCGACGTGGGCCATATGCGGCAGGAGCTTGCAGAGGCCGGCGGCGACAAGATGATTATGGCCGCCCTGGCCGAAGGCAAGTCCCTCCAGGAAATTGGCGAATTCTACGCCGGCGTTTTCTGGGAAGATGAAAAGCGCATCAACATCCAGGAGGCCCACGTGTTCCCCTGGGCGTCGCACCACATTCCCGAAATGCTGGACATGGTGGGCACGCTGATGAACAACGGCGCGGCCTACGAAGCCGGCGGCAACATCTACTTTGACGTGAACAGCTACCCCGAGTACGGCAAGCTCTCGCGCAACTTCGGCGGCGATCTGCTGGAAGGCGTCCGCGCCGAGGCAGACCCGCTCAAGCATGACCCCAGGGACTTTACCCTTTGGAAGGCCGCCGAGCCGGGTCGGGACGTGAAGTGGGACAGCCCGTGGGGCGAGGGATTCCCCGGCTGGCATATTGAGTGCTCGGCCATGGCCTACAAATACCTGGGCGAGCGCTTTGACATCCACACCGGCGGCGTCGATAACGTTTTCCCTCACCACGAGGACGAAATCGCCCAGAGCGAAGGCGCTTTTGGCCAGCCGCACGTTAACTATTGGGTGCATGGTCAGCACCTGCTGGCGGACGGCGCCAAGATGGCCAAGTCGGCCGGCAACGTGTTCCTGATCGAAGACCTGTCATCCCGTGGGTTTGATCCGCTGGCGTTCCGTTACCTATGCATGACGGTGCGTTACCGACACCGGATGAACTTCACCTTCACGTCGCTGCGGGCGGCTGAGAAAGCGCTGACTGGCCTGCGCAACCGCATCTGGGCGTGGCGCAGCGTATCCGGCAACGGCGCGGAACCCCACGCGGTAAGCAGCGAGGCGGAAGCATGGCGACGCCGGTTCTGGGACGCCGTGCACAACGACCTTGACTTGCCCACCGGCTTGGCCATCACCTGGGAGATGGTTCGCTCCGAACTCCCGTCGGCGGACAAGCTGGACCTGCTGCTGGACTTTGACCGGGTGTTTGGCCTCGACCTGGACGCCGTGCCGGCCCGGTACGAGATAGGCTCGGCCAACAACGCGGCGATTGCGCAGCGGGCCGAGCTGCGGCAGCAATCCTCCTACACCGACGCCGACGCAATGCGGGCGGATGTGGTCGCCAGCGGCATGGTCGTGGAGGATTATGGCGAAGCCACGCGGGTGCGCCCTCAGACGCCACTGGAGTTGCAGGAGGCCAGGTGGTCGTCGGTATCGGCCTCGCGGGAAGTGCCGTCGCTGCTGGACGAGCCCGACCTGTACGACTTCACCTTTCTAATCAACGCCTACGACTACGTGGACGACGTGCGCCGCTGCGTGCAGGCGGTGCTGCGGCATACCGCCGGCGCGTCGGCCGAGGTCGTCGTGGTGGACAACGGCTCCACCGACGGCACCGCCGAATACTTGGAATCTGCCCAGGCGGAGCACGACAACCTGCGCGTGATTCACTGCGACCACGTCGTCGGCGACGCCGCCGGCAAGAACATCGGGCTGAAACAGGCCCGGGGTCGCTACGTCGTGCTGCTGGATGCCTCCACCGAGATTATCGGCGACGTTATGTCTGCCGTTGCCGAGCAGTTGTCCGATGAGACCGTTGGCATCTTCGGCCCTTACGGCCTCACCACCGACGACATGCAGCACTTCCACGAGGAAGTTGACCACGGCGACGCCGACGCGATGCAAGCCTACTGCATGGCCTTCCGCCGCGCCGACCTGCCCTCCGTGGGGCTGATGCACGAGTCCTTCCGGTTCTATCGCAACTTGGACATCGACTACTGCTTCCAGTTCAAGAACGCCGGCTACCGCGTCGTCTGCGACAGCAGCCTGCCCATGGTGCGCCACGAACATCGCCAGTGGGAAGAGCTGGACGAAAACCAGCGCGATGAGCTGAGCCGCAAGAACTTCGGCAGATTCCTCAAGCGATGGGGCAACCGCCCCGACCTGCTGATCAACCCCTCAGCCCGCGGCTTCGACACCGGCTTCCGCCACTGATGGGAGATAACCACGGTTGAGAAAACGTAGGGGCGAATAACTATTCGCCCCTACAAATTCATCCTGTGCGAAAGGGTTAGCCCCGCCCGAACCAGTCGGGGTGGACGGCTTGCAGGCCGAGTTGCGGCCAGGCGGCCGGCGCGCCGCACTTTTCCAGCCGCGCCGTCAGGGGCAGCGATTCGTCCCAGTAGTAGGCGATGATGCGCCGGCCGTTCCAGTCGCCGGCGTCGTCGGAAGCAATCCACACCACTGGGGCCTGCATCACTTCGGGTTGGATGAGAGCCTCGGCGGATGCGCCCTCCGGTGGCAGCACCATGTTGGTTGCCGTTGCGCCGCCGGGAGTGAGCACGTTGGCAGTTACGCCGGTGCCTTCCAGGTCCTGCGCCATGATGGCCACCAGCGCCTCGTGGCCGGCCTTGGAGGGGCCATAGGGTGCGCCACCCTTGCGCCACATGGTATCCATGCTGGTGGTAACGCCGATGATGCGTCCGAAACCCTGCTCAATCATGTGGCCGGCGACGGCGTGGGACATCAGGAAGGGCCCGCTGAGGTTCACCGAAATGACTTTCAGCCAAGCGTCGGTGTCGAGGGTATAAAAGTCGGTTCGGCTGCCGGAGGCGCTGCCGCCGAATCCGGCGGTGCGGGGGTTGATGCCGGCGTTGTTGACCAGGATGTGCAGGCCGCCCATTTCGCTGATGGTCTTCTGTACGGCGTTGTGTACGGACTCGGGGTCGGTGACGTCGGCGATGATGGGCAGCACGGCGTCGTCGCCACCGATTTCGCGCATATCGTTGGCGGTTTGGTCCAGCCAGTCCTCGTTGATGTCCAGCATGGCGACCCGGGCGCCGGCGCGCACGAGGCCGGTGGTGATGGAACGGCCCATCCCGATTGGGCTGGCCGCGCCGGTTACGATGGCGACACGGCCTTGGAGGGTGTCGGATGGCATAGTCATGGTTGTTCACCTCGTTCTTGGTACGTCCGCGCAGGGCGGAGTGGGCAGGATGATAATAACCGCTGGACGGCGGGTTGTTAAGGGTGCGCGTCGCTTGACCGGATACCGGGCCGATGCTACATTTGCCGCCGACTTTCGTAACTGGGCAACGATTTCCGACGTTTTGATATGGCGACAAATGATTTAGCTGACCGCGTTCTCGGCGGTGAATTGCGGGCGTTGTCCCGCACGCTTTCGCTGCTGGAGCGCGGTGACCCGTCCGCCGGGCAGGTGATGGAGCGGCTGGACCCGCACACCGGGCGGGGCTACACCGTAGGTATTACGGGGCCGCCGGGCGTAGGCAAGAGCACCCTGGTTGACCGACTGGCCGAGCACCTGCGGGGGATGGAGTTGTCGGTAGGCATCCTGGCCGTTGACCCCACCAGCCCGTTCACCGGCGGCGCGCTGCTGGGTGACCGGATTCGGATGCAGCGGCACTACCTGGACGACGGGGTGTTTATCCGCAGCGTGGCGACGCGGGGCCAGTCGGGTGGATTGCCGCGCATCGTGAAAAGCATGGTGAGGGCGCTGGACGCCGCCGGCAAGGACGTCATCCTGGTGGAGACGGTGGGCGTGGGCCAGACCGAGTTGGGGATAATGGGCGTGGCCGATTCCGTGGTGGTGGCCATGACACCGGAATCGGGGGATTCGATACAGACGCTGAAAGCCGGCGTGATGGAAATCGCCGACCTGTACGTCATTAACAAGGCGGACCGGGAGGGAGCTAATCAACTGGCGGCGGCGGTTACCGCGATGCTGCAGTTGGCGGATTTGAGCGAGGGATGGAATCCGCCGGTATTGCAGACGCAAGGCTATGCCAACGTAGGCATCGTGGAGTTGTGGGAAAGCATCGCCGCACACCGGGAGTTTCTGACCGACGCCGGCGAACTGGCCCGACGGCGTTCCGAGCGACGTCGGGCGGAGTTCCTGGAGACGGTGCAGGAGGAGCTGTACCGCCGCATCGTCGGTGGGCTGGCCAATGACGCAGAGATGGCCAGACTGCTGGGCGATATTGACCGCAAGACGGCGGAACCCTACGCGGCGGCCATGGGGTTGCTGGCCGGTGATGGCGGGTTGGCGGGATTGAAATAATTGCTACTAGCAAAGCCGGCGTATTTCTTCGCTCGCCCGGCCAGAAATCCGAAAGTGGCTCAACTGGGGATTCAGCGCGTCGCGGGTAGTCTTAGACAGCGAGTCTCGGGAGACCGCGCTCGCCCAATCAACCTTGCGCACATACCCAGGTTCGTCATCAATCTCGTGGCCTGTTGCAAGGTCAACCCAAGCGACGTCCCTGCACTCAGCGTCGGATTTGACGATGCCAACATGGTACCGGCGATGCCGGGGGTCGTAAGTGACAAGCGTATCGCCAAGTCCGACTTCACAGGAAAACCGTTTTAACATCCCGACAATGTTCGGAAGTGCCCCTGGGTTCTCGCGTGGGTAGGTTTCGTACAAACGGTGTCTGATTTTCGCGTTGGTATCTGTGGGGTTGACGGGACCCACGCCCCACCCTAGGTAGGCGATGCCTTTATCCAGGAAATGGTGTATTACGGTCCCATCTCTCCCGGCCCGAATCATCCACATTTGGGTATTGGGAAAATTCATTTCTACATCCTGCCAGACCGGTGAGATGCGAGGCTACTTATATGGCAGCCCCGACCTATGTCTGCGGGCAGTTAATTGCGGTTGTCGCTGTCCTCGCTGGCGCCGTTACCGCCATCCTGTTGGTTCATGCTGCCCATGCCGAGGAACGGGGAGAGCATGGAGGTGAACTCCATGGGGAAGATGAACTTGGTGGAGGGGCTGCTGCCCAGGGATTTCAGCGTATCGAAGTATTGGAGGCTCATGGTGCGGGCGTCCACGGTGCTGGCGACGTTATAGATGCGCTCCAGGGCAGTGCTGAAGCCCTCGGCCCGCAAAACCTGGGCTTGCTGGTCGCCCTCGGCCTGCAGAATTTCGGACTCGCGCTGCCCTTGCGCGCGCAGGATGGCCGATTGCCGTTCGCCTTCAGCCAGATTGATGGCGGCCTGGCGCTGGCCTTCCGACTCTGTGATTTCGGCGGTGCGGATGGCGTCGGCGGACTTCTGCCGCTCCATGGCTGCTTTGACGCCGGGAGGCGGGTCAACCTCGTTGATTTCCACCTGTGACACCTTGACGCCCCATCGTTCTGTTACTTCGTCCATGCGAATCTGCACGTCGTCGCGGATGCGTTCCCGCTCCGACAGCGTGGTCGCCAGGTCCAGCGACCCGATGACTGAGCGCAGGGTGGCAAATGCGAGGTTGATGACGGCGGCCTCGAAGTTCTGGACTTCGAGCACGGCCCGGTCAACGGCGTCTTCCATCACCCGGTAGTAGATGACGAAGTCCATGTCCACCACCACGTTGTCTGCGGTGATGTACTTCTGGGTTGGCACACGGGTAACGCGCTCGCGCAGGTCAACCTTGGTGCCGGTGTAAAGAATGGGAATGAGGAAGCGCAGGCCGGGGCCCCTGGTGCCGACGTAGGTGCCGAAACGCTGGACGACCATGCGCTGGTATTGCTGGACGACGATAAGCCCTGCGGCCATGGTGAAACCTCCTTCATCGAGGGAGTGTAATCGGCGTATTCAATGGGCATTCTAGCATCATTACTGACCTCCGGGGGCAACCGTGCTGCTCACGGCCTCTACGGTGAGCAGCAGGCCGTCAACGGCGATCACGCGCACGCGGCGACCGGCCGGTATCGGCGAACCGTCGCTGCTGACGCCGGACCAAGTTTCGTCATGCAAGGCGACGATGCCGCGGGGCTGCAACGGAGAAGTTACGAGTCCGGTCTGCCCAATGAGGTGTCCGGCCGAACTGCGTCCGTCGCTGTCGGAGAGGTTGCCACCGGGCACCGTTGCCCGCCGGCTGCCGACTCGTGAGGCGATGGCTTCGTAAGCAACGTAGGCGGCGCAGAGGGTAAGGACGCCGCCCACTCCGACCAGAATCCATAGGCTGACGGAAATATCGGGGAAGTTGGCCGGCACAGCGCCGCCGCCGAAGCTGCCGAAAAGCAGCACGCCGCCGATAATCAGGCTTACCACCGCGCCAATGCCCAGTGCGCCGAAACCGGAAACAAAGATTTCCAACAATGCCAGGACGGCGGCCAGGATGATAAAGGCAACGCCGGCCCAGTTGAACGGAAGGTTGCCCAGAGCCAGAAAACCGAGGCCGAGGCAGATGACGCCGGCGATGCCAGGGCCGATAGCCCCCGGCGTCATCAGTTCGAATATGAGGCCCAGGCTGCCCAGGCTAATCAGCAGGAAGGCGATGTTGGGGTTGGCGATGAAGTCAACGAACCGCTCGTTCCAGCGCATCTTGACTTCCTGAACGTCGGTGTCGGCGAGCCGGAGGGTTCGTTGGCCGGCCGCTGTGCTGACGGTGCGACCGTCGAGTTGGGCCAGCAGGTCGGGCAGGTCTGCGGCCAGCAGGTCGATGATGCCGGCTTCCAATGCCTCGCTGGCGCTGTAGGATGCGGCCGAGCGGACGGTTTCCTCCAGCGGGTCGGGGTTGCGTCCGCGCTCTTCGGCGATGGAGCGAATCAGGGCGGCGGCATCGTTGGTTACCTTGTCGGCCAGGGTTTCGCCGATGTCCTCGCCGCTGCCGGACACTGGCGTAGCCGCGCCAATGTTGGAGCCGGGCGCCATGGCGGCGATGTGACCAGCGGCGGTGATGAACGTTCCGGCCGAGCCGGCCTGGGCGCCCCGGGGCGATACGAACACGGCCACCGGAACGTCGGACGAAAGCAGCGTCTCCACGATGTCTCGGGTGCTGTCGTACAGGCCGCCGGGGGTATCCAGCTCGATAACCAGCAGCTCGGCGTTGGCTTCGGAGGCGTCGGCCACGGCGCGAGCAATGACGCGGGCCTTGACCGGGTTGATGGTGTCCTCAACCTTCAGCAGCAGGACAGAGCGAGTTTCCGCGTCCGCCTGGCTGTAATGGAAGCCGAATGAGTACAGGCCCAGGCAAATCAAGACGAGATACGCCACGATCAGGGGGATTCTGGTCAGGGAGACGGGCATCGTACATCACCTGATACCATCATCAGACCCACGTCGTAATATGTCAATCGGTGAATCCTTCGACAAGCTCAGGATGAGCGAGTGCCCTTGACGATAGCGGGCGGTTTGACGATGGCGTAGCGTGCCAATACAATGCGGACAATTACGGAGCGCTAGAGGAGCGGAGTTTTCAATGGACTACCAGTACATTCTATACGAGAAGGAACGAGTATCCCGTTTTGAGGGCAGTGGCGAACGTCGGCGGGAGAAAGTGGGGCACGTGGCCTTTCTCACCATGAACCGTCCCGAGGTACTAAACGCGATGAACCGGCAGCTCACTGAAGAGTTGCACGACGCGGTGCGCTGCGCCAACGAGGACGACGAAATCGGCTGCATCGTCATCACTGGCGCGGACACGCACCCGCGAGTGCCGGCGTTCACGGCAGGCGGTGACATCCACCAACAGCGGGAAGACCAGGCGGCGTTGAACGCGGGAACCTTGACCCGCGAAGACATGGACGCCCAATCGGCCAAACGTCAGCGGGGGAGCTACGAGGTCAGCGCGTCGGCGAAACCGGTGATCGGGATGATTAACGGGCTGGCTTACGGCGGCGGCGCGGTGCTGTCATCGTCCCTAGACATTCGGATCGGTTCCGATGCGGCGCGGTTCCGCTTCCTGGCGGCGGCCTACGGGCGCATCAACTCCACCTGGACGCTGGTGAACCAGGTGGGTTGGCCGCAAGCGAAAGAGCTGCTGTTCACGGCACGGATTGTGGAGGCGGAAGAAGCCTACCGCATCGGCCTGCTGAACCACCTGGTTCCATCCTACCGGCTGCGACAGAAGACCATGGAAGTTGCCACGGAGATTGCCACCAACGACGTCCCTTCCGTGATTGGCATCAAACGGCTGTTGCTGCAGCACATGGGCGGGACGTTGGAAGAGCAGTGGGCAAACGAAAAGGACTTCACCACCAACGTTCTGCGCGGTACGCTGGCTGAGGAAGCGTTCCCTGAATTCCTGGCCCGGCGAGGTCGTCCGGTTCGCAGCGCCTAGAGTTACGCCCGGAAGGTATTTGAAGACCCCTCCCAGATTGCCGGGAGGGGTTTTTGCAATCAGCCGTTGATGTGGCGATGTTGCAGATAGCCCGGGAGTAATTCGGTATCGCCTTCCCAAGTCAGGTTTCCCTTCCCGTCGATGACCGAGTAGGAAACGGGCTGACGAACGATTGAACCGGCGACGATGTTTTTGCGGCGTTGCTCGGGCTGCTGGGCGAGTAGCTGGGTATCGCCTTCCCACGAGACATTGCCATCGGCGTCAACGACGGCGTAGGAGACGGGCTCGTCCCCGGCTGGCCGGACGTCCGGCATCGCGTAATCAAGATAGCGACTGGTCAGGGTATTGGCGATGGGCTGCACCGGTGTCATTGCCTTGATGACGATAGGCTGGTCCAGGATGGTCTCCAGCATCCGGTTCATCCGGTTGATGTTGTTCTGTACGATAGGCATGGCTTCCCTCCCGGCTCACCAGTGTTGAATGTTTATTATACAGGTTTTGCACCGACCGTGTCAGGGGCGGCTAGCCGTCCAGGGTACCCTTGGTGCTGGGAACCTGCCCGACGGCTCGGGGGTCAGGTTCCACGGCGTCGCGGAGGGCGCGGGCCAGGGCCTTGCAAAGCGCTTCGGCTTTGTGGTGAGGGCTGACGCCAGCCAGTACCCTGGCGTGGAGGTTGATACGGGCTTCGATGGCAAAGGATTCCAGGAAGTGGGCCACCAGATCGCCGGACAGGGTTTCCACCATGGTGTCGTCAAGCGTGGTATCAACCGACGCGTAAGGCCGTCCGCTCCAATCCACGGCGACCATCACCAGGGTTTCGTCCAGAGGCACGATGGCGTGGCCCATGCGTCGGATGCCGCGGGGTTCGCCCAGAGCCTGGGCGAAAGCGCGCCCCAACATGATGGCGGTGTCTTCCACCAGGTGGTGCCAGCCGACATGGGTGTCCCCCTGTGCGTTGACCTCGATGTCAAAGAGGCCGTGGCGGGCAATCTGGCTGACCATGTGGTCCAGGAAGCCGTTGCCGGTGTCAACATCGTAGTGACCCTGTCCGTCCAGGTTGACAGTGATGGAGATGCTGGTCTCGGCGGTGGCGCGCTGCAAGCTGGCAGTGCGGGCCGGAACTTCGGGCGTGGTCATGTCAGTCCACTCCCAAGACGGCGCGGAATCCGGCGATTACCGCGTCGGTCTCTTCGGGTTTACCCACGCTGGAACGGATGTAGTCGCGCAGCAGGTCGTTGTCGAAGTAACGCAGGAAGACGCCCCGGCGACACATTGCTTCATAGACCTCGCGGCCCCGTCCGTCGGGCATCTTGCAGAGGATGAAGTTGGCCTGGGACGGCCACACCTTGATTCCGGGGATTTCGCACAGCAGCCGGTACATGCGGGCCCGCTCGGTGACGATGGCGTCAACCCGCTCCAGCAGGTGGGCCGTGTCGGCCAGGGAGGCCAGCAGGGCGACTTCGGCGGCGAGGTTGACGTTGTAAGGCGGTTTCATGCCCATCATGGTAGCGGCCAGCTCGGTGTCCATGGCGCCAGCGCCGATGCGGAGGCCGGCCAGGCCGGCCCACTTGCTGAAGGTGCGGAGAACCACCAGGTTGCGATATTCGGGCAGCAGGGGCATCAGGGTCCGGCCGCAGAAGTCGTGGTAGGCTTCGTCGGCCACCACCAGCAGGCCGGTGTCCAGCAGGGCGCGGGCCTGGGCTTCGCTGACCAGGTTGCCGGTGGGATTGTTGGGACTGGGGAAAAAGATGATTTTGGTGCGGGGCGTGATAGCGCCCTTGATGGCCTCGATGTCGATGTCAAAGTTGTCGTCGCGGGGCACGGACACGGCGCGGGCGCCGGCCACGTCGGCGGAGAAAGAGTACATTCCGAAGGTGGGCACCGGGATGATGATTTCATCGTCCGGGGACAGGAACATACGCATCAGCAGGTCGATGATTTCGTCGCTGCCGTTGCCGGCGACGATATGCTCCTCGGGTACGCTGAGGTAGTCGGACAGGGCGGCGCGCAGGCGGCGCTGGGCCGGGTCGGGGTAGTGGTTGTAGTCCTGAAAGCTGCCCAGGGCTTCGGCGACCTGGGGCGACGGGCCGTAGGGGTTTTCGTTGCCGTTGAGCCGGATGACCCGATCCAGGGGTATGCCGGCTTCCTCGGCCAGGGTTTCGCTGGGAGAAACGCCCTCGTAGGTTTTGAGGCGGCTGATGTGGGGGAGCAGCAGGTCTTCGACGTCAGGCATCAGTGTACTTCCGATAGGTCAGCGGGTGTGGGTGGCGGCGGGGCAATCCGCATTCACTTTATAAGGATTGGGGCCGGGGCGCAACCACCCATACGCACTGACGGGAACCGTCTTGGCTACGTTGGCTTGGGGTTTATAGTGGTTGGCCTCCGGTGGGTTGTCAGAATCAGGATTCACGGGATTTTGGGATTTTCAAGATTTTGGGTAGCCTGCGAGAGGTAAGGTGGTCGTTGTCAGCCCCACGGCCGGGGGTTAGTTCGCACTCCCACATAGGTGTTTTTGTGACGGAGACCTCCGGCAGGTCCGGGGATCTGGGGCCCGTCAATGGCCGCAGTGGTATCGCGCCGTGCCACACCTGGTCTTTCTCCCTGGCTGCAATTAGCCGGGATGGCAGCAGTGGCCGCTCCGGTGTCACGTCTGGTGTTTTGTGACGGTAATCTCGATCCGTCAATGGCAGCAGTGACCGCTCCGACGTGCGATTATAGGATTTGCTGACGGTTGTGGCCGTCGACGACCGGAACCGTGATGGTTCTGATTTACCTCTCGTTGCAGGCTGTGGGTTACCGATGGTTTCGCTAGCGATGAGGCTATTATGAACGGACGTTCTATGGTTTGTCAATGGGCCGGCGTCGGTGATTTTAGCAGATTTGGGAAAGTGGGCACTGGGAGGGGTTGCGGTTGGCTAGAACTGGCTGCGCACGGCGGCGAGGATTTCAGCCAGCTTGGCGTCGGTGAGGCGGGCGACGGTGTTGCCGAATCTACTTTCGGCAAGGGTAGCCAGCCGGTCGGGGCGCACCTTGCTATCCGGGTCTAAGCTTCCAGCGAGCAAATCGGCCGGGCTGATGGGTATCGCTCGGAGGTGCGGTATCTTGCTCGTAGTTACCGGACAAACTATCCAGTCCGCGTATCTGCCGTTGCCGACATCCGCCAGTAGGACGGTCGGACGGGGTTTCGCGTCGGCGCTGTCGGCATAGGGAAAGGGCAAAATGACGATATCGCCAACCATGGTTAATCTTTCTGCTCCCGAATGTCGGGCAACGAGGCTAACCATGCCTGGTATTCGGGATCATCATCAGATTCGTCGTAGTAGGAGTTAAAGGCCTCCAGGGCCATGGTCTCCCACTCGTTTTTTCCCCGGTCGTCGAAGACGATGAGGTGGCCGTCTTCCCAATAAGCCATCCCGTCCACAATGGCCATGGTTTTGACGCTGACGGTGCAGACGCGTTGCAGCAGGTCGATTACCGGTTCCTTGTAGTCGGCGAAGCGGTAGGTGTTGAAGCGCTCGCGGATGGTGGGGTCGCGGGGTTTCTTTTCCTTGTACTGGTCGAGAACCCACTCCAGGGCGGAGCGGCTGCCCAGCCGGTAGCGCCAGGTGGCTTCGGGGATGCCGGCCAGCGTAGTCACGGTGGTTCCGTCGTCCAGGGTGATGACGCCGCCGGACGTATTGGCGAGCAGGCGGGTTTTGTACGGTTTCGGACTGGGCCGGTCGTGTCGTTCCAGCGGGTAAGGTTCGGCGGATTCAAAGCCGATGTGCAAGTCCAGAAGTTGCTGGCCCATTTTGGCCCAGGCATCAAAGTCGTGGTAGAGGGGCAGACGGGGGAACTCGCGCAGGAGGTCAACCTGGTAGTCGTGGCGGTACACCGGGTCGTGGAGGACGGCGTAGGTGTAGGCGAACACGTCCTCGGCGGTAATGCCGTCGGGATAGGTGGCGTCGAAGTGGTCGCCCCACTGCTCACGGTAGTGGTCGTTGATGCGTTGGAGGCCCCACTGGGTGATGTTGCTGACCCGCTGGTCGTCGGGCGCGTAGCGGTAGAGGGGGAGGCATTGGGTGTCGCCGGTGAAGTGCCAATCGGTTAATCTGCTGGCCGCCAGAACGTAGAAATGCCGACCGTTCATGCTGAAATTGATGACTTGGTTAGGCTGTTTCAAATCCAGCCCAAATATATCGTAATGATTGCTGGTGAGCACGTCGTTCATCGTGAAGTCGGCGAAGTGATGTTTTATGACAAATGGGCGATACAGCGACTGAATGCGGTTTGCTTCGCTGTAGACAATGCGGTGCCCGCGCTGAAATTCGTTGCGCAAGTCGCGGCTCCACTTGATGACAGGGTTGTACGACTTGTCGTCTTCGTCGAGGAATCCGTTGTAGGTATCGGCAAAGAAAAGATATTTGCTTCGCAGATTGTCAGCCGAAAAGTCATACACCCACCCGTCGCGAGCGGTATTGACACCGGGCGTGCTGAGCTTAAACATCGCCTGTTCTTCCTCAACCGTCTTGGCGAACTTGGTTTCCCGGTCGGCAAGAGGAACCAGGGACCCAAAGTTGCTGTTGGACTGATTGAGCCACTGGGCATAGGCATCGGGGGTAATTTCGAGGAAATCGAAGCCGTCCATAGATTTGTTTCTGACGTAGGCAAGCTTCTCAAAGGATCTGGCGTAGTCGTCAACGGCGTTGTAGAACACCTTGAAACCGTCGGCGCCCTTGCGGCGCACCAAGAAATAGACTGCCACGCCGACGCGGATTTTATCGTCAAAGACGTTGCCACCCTCTCGTCGTCTCTGCTCCCCGATGGTGCGAGCGTTGCCCTTCAGGTCAATGGCCCACAGCTCGTTGAACTCCTCAGCCACCACCTTGCGAAATCCGTCATCCTGTCGAGCGTCCAGAAACGCATTGTTACTAACGAAGCCGATAATCCCATCTTCGGCTAACCTATCCGATGCCCAACGGATGAACCGCTTGTACATATCGTACTGCTTGGTCTTTTGCGCTGAACTGTTAGCGATATAGGTATCACTAATGCGACGGTCAACGTCGGGGTATGGATCGTTGGCGGTGCCATCGTCCCACAACGTCGCGCTGGCGTTATAGGGCGGATTGCCAATGATGACACTGATGGTTTGCTCGTTCTGTTCTTGCAGTCGCATCCAGTTTTCTTGAGAAATACCGCCGAAATGCAGGTCGAGCCGACCAGTGAACGTGTCGGCGGAAGTCCCCTGCCAGTCCATGTTGTCCAGGGTGTCGACGAAGCAGAGGTTGGGGAACTCCAGGTATTGGCCGGTGCGTTCCTTGTAGGTGTACTCGATGTTGAGGTTGGCGATGTAGTAGGGGAGGATGGCGACCTCGTTGGCGTAGATTTCGTTTCGGTACTTGTGCTCCAGGCGGTCGGCGGGCAGGTAGTTGATGAGGTTGGTGATGAAGGTGCCGGTGCCGGTGGCAGGGTCGAGGATGTTGATCCTGTCGTGGGCCAGAGACTTGCCGAAGCGCTTGTCGAGCAGCCAGTCCGCTCCCCTAATGATGAAGTCCACTACCTCGTTGGGGGTATAGACGACACCGAGGCGGTCGGCTGCCTCCGGATTGTAGGCTTGGTAAAAGTCTTCGTAGATGGCCTTGAGGAACTGCTGCTTTTCGGCGTAGTCGGCGATTTCGTCGGCGGCGCGGCCGATGGCGCCGTAGTAGGCGCGGAGGCGGTCGATGGCCTGGCGGCGCAAGTTGCCGGTGAAGAAAGTGCGCTCCAGTGCGTCCAACTGGACAGCGATATTGTTCTCCTGGTGGAACTGGTCTTCGGCGAAGACGCGCAGGAAGATGTCCTTGGTCAGAATGTGCTGCAAGAGCATCTCTCGGACCTGCTCAGGAGACACCCAGGGGCCGATGGTACGGTGGCACAGCGTGAGGAAAACGTCGGCAGCGGCGTGATATTCGGCGTTGTTGGCCTCCGCGTCGGCCACAGCCTCCCGCAGGGCCTCCAGAACCCAGGGCAGGTCGGCCCGGAACTGCTCCCTGGCTCGGCGAAACTCCCAAATCTCCGGTAGCTCGTAGTCCAAGAATTGGTTGATAATCCAGTCCAGCTCGCGGGGGCGGGACATATCCACCCGCATAATCATGCTGCCGTTCTGGTAGAGGACGGCGGTTTGGGAATCCTCGAAAAGGATGTTGTCCTGAGGGTAGCCGCGGTTGAACTTGGCCTGGATTTCGGCGTCGAGGTCGTCGTGGGTGTCCTTGGCTTCCCAATAGCCACGGGCCATGCGTAGGGAATCCTTGACGGTGCCGTCGGGCCGGTTGCGGGAGCCGATGGCCAGTTCGGGCACCAGCAGCAGGCGTTCGCGATGGTCGCGGCAGTAGGCGGCCAAGCAGTTCTGGAAAGCCGGCCGGATGTTCAGCTCGCTGTCGGAGCCGCCGAACTCGATCAGCTCGGAAAGCTCCTCGCGGTACTGGTCGATGTGGGGGTAGGAGGCCATGATGATGCGATTGAGATCGCATTCTAGCATAGGGCCATCAGCCCCCCTGCGCGATACTCGCTGAGATTCGGCAGCCCATCCTGGTCCCGGTTGGAGGGGCAGAGGGTAAGCCGGGTTAGCGCGTTTGGGCGGCGGCGATGTGGTCGAGGCGGGCCTGGACGGCGCCGGCGTGGCCGGGCAGTCCTTCGGCTTCGGCGATGCGGACGGCGGCGGGACCCAGGTCGGAAAAGCGCTGGGGACTCAACCCGACGACGGGCATGGTGCGCAGGAAATGATGGACGCTGAGGGCGGAGCTGAAACGGGCGGTGCCGCCGGTGGGCATCACGTGGGACGGGCCGGCGATGTAGTCGCCCATGACTTCCGGCGAGAACTCGCCGAGGAACAGGCCGCCGGCGTTGCGAATCTGGCCGGCCCAAGCCCAGGGGTCGGCGGCCATCAGGCACAGATGCTCGGGGGCGATGCGATTGGCGACGGTGACGGCTTCGTGGAAGTCGTCAACCAGGACGACGCAGCCCTGCCGTTCCAGGGAATGGCGGATGGTGTCGGCGCGGGGGTTGCCGGCGATTTGGACGTCCAGCTCGGACTCCACGGAGGCTACCAGGGAGTCGGAGTCGGTAACCAGGATGGCGGAGGCCATGGGGTCGTGCTCGGCCTGGGCGATGAGGTCGGCGGCACAGAAAACGGGGTTGGCGGTTTGGTCGGCCAGCACGATGGTTTCGGTGGGGCCGAATACGCCGTCGATGTCAACCTGGCCCTGCACCATGCGCTTGGCATAGGCGACGAAAACGTTGCCGGGGCCGCAAATCTTGTCCACCCTGCGGATGCTTTCGGTTCCGTAGGCCAGGGCGCCGATGGCCGGCACGCCGCCGACCTGATACACGGCGTCCACGCCGGCGATGCGGGCGGCGGCCAGCACGGTGGAGTTGAGCGGTTCGCTGCCACGGCGTGGGGTGGCCAGGACGACCTCACTGACGCCGGCGACGCGGGCCGGGATAGCGGTCATCAGGACGGTGGACGGGTAGGCCGCCGTACCGCCGGGAGCGTAGAGACCGACACGCTCCAGGGGGCGGACCAGTTCGCCCAGGCCGCCGCCCAGGTCAACCCAGTCGCGGGGCAGCGTGGCCTCGTGAAACTCGGTGATGCGGCGGGCGGCCAGCTCCAATGCCTGCTTCAAGTCGCCTGGCGTGTCGTCCCAGGCTGCGTTGAGCTGGGATTGGGGGACTTGGAGGTTGTCCAGTTCGGCGTCGTCCAGGAGTTTGGCGTAGCGGCGGACGGCAGAGTCGCCCTGGGCGCGGACATCGCGCAGCATTTGCAGGACGGAGGACTCCGGCGTGGCGTCGGGGCCGAAAAAATCGCGAGTGCGCTGCAAGGCCGTTTCGGGCAGCGACGACAAGTCGAGGGGATCGATGCGGGTCAGGGCGGATTCGGCGGCGGCGGGCCCGCGAACCTGTTTAAGTTGCACTGAGATACTCCCGGGCCTGGGCAATGGTTTCATCGATGACGCGCTGGCGGTAGTCGTCAATCAGTTCGTGAGGAACGTGCTGGTACACTCGCTCCAAGCTGTCCGGCATCTGAGACAGGAAGCCATCAACAACCTGCTGCACTTCGTCGTTGTCGCGGTACATACGGTTGAGGGCGCGCTTGAGGCGATCCCAAGTGAAATCCCAGCCCAGCAGGCGGGCAACCCAACCGCGCCACTCGTCGATCAGCTCGTCCTGCAGGAACTCCAGAGCCGGCATGGTGTCGACGGCGGCGATGGCGTCGTTTTCGGCGGACAGGCCGCCGCTTTGGCTGAGTACCGAGCGATCCATGTCCAGTTGCAGGGCACGGTCCCAGATTTGTGCCTCAACTTCGGTGTCGGTAATGAGGTTGGCCGGGTCAAAATGGGGCCGGAACATGGTGGTAATCCACAGTTCATCGGCGACGATGTGGCTGATGTAGCCGAGCAGGAAGGAACGGGTTTGCGGGGTGAGCCCGTTGTCGGAGCCGGCCAGGTGGGGGTACAGCTCAAACATACGCTCGACGCCGGCGCCAACTTGGGTAACGGACAAGTCGGAAAAATGGGTGCGGCCCCGGTCCCACTTGGTCATAGCCCGTATGTCCGGCGTAGTAGAGCCGAGATAGGCTGCGCCGGGATGGTCATGGCAGTAACCCCAATCCAGCTCGGTGGCAATTTGCTGGCACAGGTAGATGTGCATCGGGAGGTTAGGCATAATCGGCCGGGCCTCCGTTGAGGGCGGCGACGCGGTGCAGGAAACGGTCGAACGCCTGAGACTGGCCCTTGAACAGGTAGGACAGCTGGGCGGCAGCGATGTCAACGCCGCCGCACTCGCGCAGGTGGGCCACGGCGTCCAGCAGCCGGTTCTTGCGTATCAGCAGGGAAACGGCGTACCAGTCCTCTTCCTCGACGCTAAATACGCGGGCGACGGTGGGACCCTGGATGCCGGCGATTTCGGGGCGGGCCAGGATCATGGCGCTGACGTCCTCGGGCGAACGTCCCTGCACGTTGGCGGTGATGCGGTAGTAAGGTTCGGCGCGCAGGTGGGCTTCCAGCATTTCGGTGAGGGACTGGGCCAACTGCAGGTCGTCGGGCTGTTTGGCCAGGGTGTGTGGGTTGGCGATGAGGCACGCTTGCGAGGTCAGGATGGTGCCGCCGTCGACGGTTTTCAGACGGTTTTCCCGCAGCGTAGTGCCGGTGGCGGACAGGTCGGCGATAAGGTCGGCATAGCCGGCGATGGGGGCGGCCTCCAGGGTGCCGCTGGCCGGAACCAGGGTGAAGTAATTGATGCCGCGCTCAAACAGGTAGCGGCGCAGCAGCCGGGGGTACTTGGTGGCGATGCGCAGCTGCCGGCCCCGGGCGTGAAACTCCAGGGCCAGGTCGGCCAGGTCGTCGATGGACGTTACGTCCAACCAGGAATCGGGCACGGCCAGCACGTAATCGCAACCGCCAAACTCCAGGTCGTCCATCACCGAGACGACGGCGTTTTCGTCATGGCGGTATTCCATGAGACGGTCCAGGCCCGTGATGCCCATTTCGGCGCTGCCTTCCTCCACCTTGGTGGTGATGTCGGCGGTGCGCTGGAACAGCACGTCGATGCCGGGCAGGGCGGGTATGGAGCCGGTGTAACGTCTGGCGTTGGGACGACTCACCTTGACGCCGCAGGTCGCCAGGAACCGCATGGTCGGCTCGCCCAGTTCGCCGTCGCTTGGAATTACCAGTCTCACGTTGCCACCCCAAGAACTACACGGCCACGATCCGGGAGTAGTCGGCCGCCGATTCCCGGCCGCTCACGTCCAGGATGGCGACGCCGCCCCGATTACGTATGTCGGCGGCGGCGCGCAGAGCGTCGGCATTGGCTCGGCGCTCGCTGGGGCTGACCAGCACGGCGTCAACGTCGGGCAGCGGAATAGTATCAGCCGGCATAGCCGACAGCAGGGATTCCAGCGTGTAGGCGAAGCCCAGGGCAGGCACTGGGTCGGGGCCGCCGAGGGCAAGGGCGAGGGCGTCGTAGCGACCGCCGCCGCCGAGAACGGCATTGTTGGAACCGTGGGTGACGTCGAAGATGATGCCGTTGTAGTAGGCGATGCCACGGGCCAGCGAGAAATCTATGACCAGCCGGCCGGCCATGGACGCATCCGTGCCAACCAGTTCGACAAGCTCCGTCAGCCGGTCAGTGGCAGCGCCGTCCGCGCCGGACGCGGAGACGATGGCCCGAGCCTGCCGTAGCGCGTCGGTGGGCTGGCCGCTGACGCCGGCGAGCTGGCCGGCCAGGGCGAGGCCGCGCTCGATGGCGTCGGAGGCGTCGCCGCCGCGCAGTTTGCGGAGCAGGCGGTCAACTATCTCGTCGGGAGAACGGCGGCCCAGGGGAGTGTCCGTCGAGCTGTTCCAGCGCATAAAGCCGGACAGCACGGCGCGGGCGGCGTCATCGGGCAGGTCGGCCACCGCCGCCGCCAGGTCGGTTTCCTCATTGTGCAACTCGCGGCCGGCGACGATGTGCAACTCGTCGGCGCGGCGCAGGGTGGCGGCCAGGTTGTCGGGGCTGTCGCCGATGCGGTTCATGTTGGCGATGATAAAGGCACGGGCGCGTTCGGAGAGGCCGACGGTGTCCAGCACACTGTCCAGCACGTCCAGGTCGGCCAGGCGCAGGCGGTAGTCGTCGATGCCGAGCTCGGCGGGAACGTCGGCGGCCAATGAGAGCAGCTCGGCGTCGGCCAGGATGCTGTTGGAACCGACCAGTTCAGCGCCGACCTGGGTGAACTGTCCGCTGTGGTCGGCCGGCGGCGGATGGCCGAGGTCGTAGCGGAACACGGGGCCGGCGTACTGCCAGCGCAGGACCGGGTTGTCAGCGGAGTCGGCGGCGATTTCCAGGTAGTGCCGCATAATGGCCGAGGTGAACTCCGGGCGCAGACTGACGGCGTTGGAGCCGGGGTCGGCGAAGGAGTACATCTGGGAGGCCAGGTCGCCGCCGGACTTGCGCAGGAATAGCTCGGTGGATTCGAGGAGGGGTACTTCCAGGGGCCGGTAGCCGTAGCGGCTGATGGCGTCGGAAAGGCGACGTTCGACGGCCTGCTTGCGGCGGCAGGCGTCGTCGGACAGGTCGCGCATACCCGGAAGGCGGCGTACCGGGCTGGGAGTGCTGGAAACGGTGGCGGCAATCATCGCCGGCTATTGTACCACCTACAGGCTGAGGAGGCGGTTCACGAAACGGGCTACTTTGGGGCGGTCGCTGACAATCTCATTGGCAGCTAGCCGGCCGTGATAGAAATGCGCATGGAAACTCTCCGCCGTGTTGAAATCAGAAAACCACTGCGGTCTACCATGCAAGGATGCCAGTTGCCTGATGACGTAACGCAGCGCGCCTTGGCTGTCGTAATGCCAGCCATGCTCTAGCGCTACCGCAATCAGCGCATGGGCTGCTGCGCCCCATAACAGCTCGGCGCCGTTGAGTTCGTCTCCGGTCGTGAATTCGCGCGCCGATTTGTCCAGGAAGTACCGAGCGATGTCAGCGTGCCGACTTTGCGCGAAGGTGGTCATTGCGCGCGTCCAACTCCTTGACTATGCCAATGACCCAGTTGACCATCATTCGGGCGTCATCGGCGCACTCGTCCGCAGGTACAAAGAAGCCGTAGCGCACTTTGTCCGGCTGATAATGTATAGCGGAGAAACCGCTGAGCAACGGTTCGTCCTCGTCATCATCAAGCTCGTTGAGACGCTCGGCGACGGCATAAAGTTCGTCGCGGTTGGAGTGGGGCCAGCCGTTGTGCTGGGCCACCGCCGAGAGGGCGCAGACCACGGCGTCCCACAGCCGTTCGGTGGCGGCCAGCGGGTTGCCGGCGGCAAACTCGCGGTCGGCGGCGGCCAAGAATTCTTGGGTTTTTTGGGTTTGATCTGCGGTAATCATTACTAGCTATAGTACCACCAACGGGTGTCGGCGGGCTGGCCGTCGGTTGCCGGGGGGTTTGGGATTTGGGTCGATGGACGGAATTTTCAGACCCCGTATCAAGTACGGGGTGACGTTCTTTTGTCGGAATGACGGTGTTGGGGTGGTTACGGGTGGGCGTTGGCACCGCCGTCGATGTACACGGGTTGGCCGCTGGGGTAGTCGCAGTGGGGCGAGCAGAGATAGACCAGCATGGCGGCCAGGTCGCGGGGGTGGCCCTTGCGACGCATTGGCGTGTAGCGGACGAGGAGTTCCTCTCGTTGGTTTTCCAGGGGGATGTCCTCCGCCGTTGACCAACCGGAGCCGACGGCGTTGACGCGTATCTCGCTGCGGCCCCATTCCACGGCCAGGGAACGGGTCAGGGAGAGGACGGCGGCCTGGGTTGCGCTGAAGGCCGAGCAGTTGTGGATGCCACGCTCGGCCAGGTTGGAGATGACGTTGACGATGCGTCCGTACTGCTGCGCCAGCATCCGCTGTCCTACCGCCTGGCTGAGCATAAAGGTGGCTCGGACGTTGCGGGTGTAGAGTTCGTCCCACTCCTCCAGCGTAATCTCGGCGGCGGGCTTGGCGAAGAAGCTGCGGGTGTCGTTGACCAGGATGTCGGCGCGGGTGTGAGCATCAGCAAAGGCGGAAAGCAAGGCGTTGGCATCGGCGGGAGTGTCCCAGCGGCCAGTGTAGCCGTGGGTGTCTTTTCCGGTTACGGCGGTAACGGCGGCGCGGATGGCGTCGGTTGCGTCGGAATGACGGGCGACGGCGAACACATCAGCGCCGGCCTCGGCCAGGGCCGCCGCCAGCGCAGGGGTTTCATCGCCGCCGGCGCTGGCGACGATAGCGGTGTGGCCGGTGAGGTCAAATTCTGTGGGCAGGGTCATTGGTGTTTGCCTATGGCTCCAACGGGGCGACGGGAGCGTGGCCGGTGGGGGCGATGCCGGCGGCAAGACCGGCGCCGTCGAGGATGAACATTTCGCCGGTCATGTAGTCGGAGGCGTCGGAGGACAGGAACACGGCAATGGGGCCGAGGTCTTCGGGCTTGCCCAGCTTACCGGTAGGCAGGAAGTCGCCGGACTGGGGCAGCGTACGGTTGATTTCGGCGCCGGGGTCGATGGTGGGAATAAAGCCGGGCACGATGCTGTTGGCGGTGATGCCGTATCGGGCCAAGCTGAAGGAAAGGACGCGGGTGAGCTGGATGACGCCGCCCTTTGAAGTGCAGTACATATAGATGTCGCGGCCACCGCGCAGGCCGAAACCGGAGGCGACGTTGATGATTTTGCCCTTGCCGGCGTCGGCCATGGGCTTGGCGGCGGCGCGGGCGCAGTAGAAAGCGCCGTCCAGATTGACGGACATGGCAGCCTGCCAATCGCCGTCGGTGATTTCCCAGATGGGTTTGAGCACGTTGTCGGCGACCATGGCGGCGTTGTTGATGAGCACGTCGATGCGTCCGAAGTGAGCGATGGCGGTGTCAATGAGGGCGTTGGCGTCGGCGGATTCGGACACGTCGGTGGGGACCGCAATGGCGTCCTGGCCGGCGGCGATGACCTCATCGCGGGCGGCCTCGATGGGGCCGGGCCGGCGGCCGGCGATGGCCAGGTTGGCGCCGGAACGGGTCAGGGCGCGCACCATCTCCAGGCCGAGGCCGGTGCCGCCGCCGGTGATGACGACGACCTTGCCGTCAAGGTAGAGGTTTTCGAGCATATGGGACAGGTTCTCCTGAGGCTGCTCGAAGGGTAATGTCTCCGGCGGTGAGGGTCAACAGTTGACCGGCGTTGGTGCGGAGGAGCAGGTTGCCGTGCTCGTCGATGTCCTCGGCGAGGCTGGTCTCGGCGCTGCCGTGATGGGTTACGGTTACGCGCTGACCCAGGGTGTCCAGCCAGCGCCGCCATTCGGGAATGGGTGAGCGTCCGCGCCTGAGGTCCAGGTACAGGGCGTCCAGGTGCTGCAGGATGCGGCGCAGCAGTTCGGCGCGGTCAACGTCAGCGTTGGCCAGTTGGTTGAGGCTGGCGGCGGTGGCGGCGATTTCCGGGTCGGCGGATGTGTCCAGCGCTATGTTGACGCCGACGCCAACGATGGCGTGCTCAATTCGCGAGCCGGACATTGACGATTCAGCCAGGATGCCTGCGACCTTGCGTCCGTCAATCATTATGTCGTTGGGCCACTTGATGGTTGGATAGAGGCCGGCGGCCTGTCGAACGGCGCGGGCGACGGCGACGCCGGCCAACGGGCTGAGCAAAGGCAAAGCGTTGGCATCGGGGCGGAAGAGCACGGAGAAGTACAAGTTGCCGGAATCGGAAATCCAGCGGCGGCCCAGGCGTCCCCGGCTGGCGGTTTGGGTTTCGGCGACGACCACCGCGCCCTCGTCGGCGCCATCCCTAGCCCACTGGGCGGCGTCGTCCATGGTGGACGCGGTGGACTGGTAGTAGCGTACGCTGCGTCCGATGATGGCGGTGTAGAGGCCGGCGCGCAGCATTTGAGCGACGACGGAGGGAGGCATGGCTAACCCGTCACGGATAGCGGGGCTGCGAGGTTATGCTGATGGTCAGGCTTGCTCAACCCAATCTGCGAATGGGGCGCCGCCGGTGTATTCGGCCGGGAGAAGCTGCCACAGGATTTCGAGGAGGGGTCGGACTTCTGTAAGGGCGAACTCGGTCAACCCGGCAGTCATGTACACTTCGTAGAAGTTGCCATGTAACCTTTCTGCAGCCGTGAGGCCGCGCGCTATCTCAGTCATATGATCGGGCATTTCGTCAGACAACGCGGTGAGCGCTTCCTGAATGGCTACGTGGTCGTAGTGCTCCCAGCCGCGCAGGGTGGCGACGGCTTTGGTCAGTTGGGACACAGTGCCCCAGCCTTTTTCGCCGGCCTGGCACAAGTCGCCCTCGGCCAGGTGGGCGGGCCATTTTGACCAGTAATCCCGTGCCTGGCTGATGTGATTGCGGATGCGGGCGTCCCGGCGGGCCGGGGTTTCGCGTCTGATGCGAGGCGGCATGGTGATAGCAGTATAACCTACCAGCCGTGGTCGTACCGGTCCTGGAGTACGTTGAGGAGGCGGCTGACTGGGATGCGTTCCTGCGCCATGGTGTCGCGGTCGCGGATGGTTACGGCCTGGTCGTCCAGGGTGTCGAAGTCCACGGTTACGCAGTAGGGGGTGCCGATTTCGTCCTGGCGGCGGTAGCGGCGGCCGATGCTTTGCGCGTCGTCGAACTGGGCGCGGAAGCGGCGGCGCACCAGGTCATAGACGCCGCGGGCGGTGTCCGCCAGACGCTCGTTGCGGCTGAGGGGCAGCACGGCGACGGTTACGGGAGCCAGGGCGCGGTGGAAGTGCAACACGGTGCGGGTGTCCTTACCGTCGGGTTCCTCGTCGTAGCTGTCCAGCCAGAAGGCGAGGGTGGCCCGGTCAACGCCGCCGGACGGCTCGATGACGTAGGGGGTGTAACGCTCGTGGACTTCGTCGTCGAAGTAGGACAAATCCTCGCCGCTGTACTGGGTGTGGCGTCCCAGGTCGAAGTCGGTGCGGTCGGCGATGCCTTCCAGCTCGCCCCAGCCCCAGGGGAAGCGGTACTCGATGTCGTAGGTTGCTTTGGCGTAGTGGGCCAGTTCGTCGCCGGCGTGTTCCCGCAGGCGCAGGTTCTCGGCGCGGATGCCGTAGCCGACGTACCAGTTGAAGCGGTCTTTGACCCATTGCTGCAGCCATTCTTCATCGGTGCCGGGCTTGACGAAGAACTCAATCTCCATCTGCTCGAACTCGCGGGTGCGGAAGGTGAAGTTGCCGGGGGTGATTTCGTTGCGGAAGGCTTTGCCGATTTGCGCGATGCCGAAAGGCAGCTTCTTGCGGGTGGCCGTCTGGACGTTCTGGAAGTTGACGAAGATGCCCTGGGCAGTTTCGGGGCGCAGGAAAACCTCGTTGCTGGAATCTTCGACCGGCCCCATGAAGGTGCGGAACATCAGGTTGAAGCGCCGGGGTTCGGTGAAGTCGCCGCCGCACTCCGGGCAGACGTCGGATTCCAGCTGGTCCTGGCGGAAGCGGCGGTGGCACTGGCGGCATTCCACGAGAGGGTCGCTGAAGTTCTCCACGTGGCCGCTGGCCTCCCAGACACGGGGGTGCATCAGGATGGCTGCGTCCAGGCCCACCACGTCGTCGCGCTCGGAGACGACGGAGCGCCACCAGGCTTCCTTGACGTTGCGCTTGAGTTCGACACCAAGAGGGCCGTAGTCCCAGGTTGACCCCAGCCCGCCGTACACTTCGCTGGACTGAAAGACGAAACCCCGTCGCTTGGACAGGGAAAGAATTTTATCCATATCGGCGTAGGGGAGGGTGCGCGGCATAGGGTTTCCTCACTGGCATTTGGTGGAGGTTTTTATGGTAACACAGCGGAGGCGGTAACCTCGCCGGGCAGTTCACGACGCACGGCGTCGGCGAGGCTTTCGGCGGCCAGGTCGTCCAGCTTGATATAGCGGGCGGACATGGCGTCGGCGATGGGCTGAGAGAGTTGCAGTTTGATGAAGTCCTGTTCGGTGTCCACAACAACGGCGGGAATCTTGGCTTCGGCAATCATCCGCGCCAAGTCTTGCACTTCGCCGTCGGAGGACGCAATCTGCATGGACTGTTCCCCGGCCAGGGTTACGTTGGCCCGTCCGTCGGAGAGCAGCACCAGCAGCGGCAGCACGTCCCGGTCTTTCAGCCGCTCGGTCTCCAGGGTTTCCATAGCGAGGTAGAGGGCGCGAGCCAGTGGGGTGCGTCCGCCGGTGGGCATTTCCTGCAAACACCATTGGGCCATTTCGACGCTGCCGGTTGGGGGCAGCAGTAGTTCGGCGCCGGTTCCCCGAAAGGCAATGAGGCCAACCCGGTCCCGTCGCTGGTAGGCGTCGAGGAGCAGGGACATTACGGCGCCCTTGACGGCAACCATCCGACGCTGGGCGCCCATGGAGCCGCTGGCGTCCACGACGAACAGAATCAGCGAGCCGGTATGCGTCTCGCGGACTTTCTCGCGGACATCCCACGGCTCGATGAGCAGGGCGGCGGCCTGCGTGTCCGGGCCCGGGCCGGAGTTGATGCGGCGGGTCTGTTGATGGGGCGCGGCGGCGCGCAGGGTGGCGTCGAGGGCCAGGTCGGCGGCCGGGCCGTTGGGAACGCGGGCGGCGACGTAGTGCCCGGCCGAGGTGCCGCTGACGGTGGTGGCGCGGCGGCCCGAGGCGCGACGGGCGCGCCGGTCGGGGGGCTGGACCTGCAGGTTCTGGACGGCGTATGGGTCGCCGATTTCGAACCATTCGTCGCCCAGGCCGGCGTCGGCGACAGGGTCGTCGGTTTCGGGTTCGGGCGGTTCCGGGTCTCTATCGCTATCGGCGTCGCCGGGGTCGTCGTTCAGCGAGTTGTCGGCGTCGGCCGGCTCGCGGTTGCGGGGCTGGTTCTGGAATTCTTCCAGCATCTGGTCAAGCTGCTCGGTAACCAGGTGGGGCTGCTGGAAGGGCTGGCGTCGTTGGCGGTGCAGCAGGGCCATCAGCGCCGCTTCGCGCACGTCGTCAACGTCCACGACGGTGCGGCCTTCGTAGGCTGCGATGGTGCTGGCGGTTTTGTACATCACGATGTCGCCGCGCAGCCCGTCAACCTGATACTCGGCGCAGATGTCGGTGATCAGTTCCAGAATGTCATCAGGAACCACCACGTCGGCCAGGCGTCGCTGGCTGTCCAGCAACCGCTTGCGTTCTTCTTGTTCCGCATCCGCCCAAGCGTCCATAAAGGCGAAGGGTTGGGACTCGAAGGCCATCCGGCGGCGGACCACTTCTCGGCGCTCGGCCGGCTCGAAAACGCCGTCCACTTCCACGGCCAGGCCAAAGCGGTCAAGGAGTTGGGGACGCAGGTCGCCCTCTTCCGGGTTCATGGTGCCGACGAGCATAAACTCGGCGTCGTGGCTGATGGAGATGCCTTCGCGCTCCACGTAATTGCGGCCCATGGCGGCGGCGTCCAGCAGCACGTCAACCAGGTGGTCGTTGAGCAGGTTGACCTCGTCGATGTACAGGATGCCCCGGTGGGCGGCGGCAATCAGCCCCGGCTCGAAGTTCTTTTCGCCGGACTTGATGGCCTGTTCGATGTCGAGAGAGCCAACCAGCCGGTCCTCGGTGGCGCCGACGGGCAGGTCAACGATGCGAACCTGGCGGGCAGACGGACTGCCGGCAGGTCCCGCGTGGTGGCACCGCTGGCAGACTTCCTGGGGCGCTCCCGGCTGGCAACTGTAGAGACAACCGGGAACCACTGGAACCTGGGGCAGCAGCGCCGCCAGCGAGCGGACGGCAGTGCTCTTGGCCGTACCCTTCTTGCCGCGCACCAGCACGCCGCCGATGCGCGGGTTGATGGCGTTCAGCAGCAGCGCCCGTTTCATCGGCGTCTGGCCGACGATGGCGGTGAAGGGGAAACGCGGTTCGCGTCCGGCGGCGGGTTGGGTCATGGCGCGTTGCACTCAGGCGGCGACAGCTGGCGTTTGCGGATAGGCGTGGATGTCCCGCTCGCGGTAGATTTTGTAACCCACGGTGGCGAAGGCAATGCCCATCCACAGCAGGAAATGACCGCCGGCCGTGAAGGTACGGAACATGATGGTCAGTTCCGCGGGCAGCCAGTCAGGCGCGGCATCGCGGACGCTGGGAACGGCGAAGGCCAGCAGCAGGGCAACGACGGCGTAGGCGATGCCGATTCCGGCGTAAGGCAACCAGCGGGCGCCGCCGGCCTTGGTACGGTTGACCAGCCCGGCCCCGTAAATCACCAGCGCGACGGATATGGTGGACACGGCGATGAACAGGAACTGGAAGCCCTGGCGGGCCAATAGCGTGTCCTCGTCGCCGATTCCCGGCGGGTTGAGGGGGAACTTGATCTGGGTGTACAGGGACACGCCCCAGAAGCCCAGCAGCCCGGCGACGGCGGCCCAGGCCCAGGGACTCCATCCGGGCGCGGCGTTGCGCATCAGGTGGTACAGGCCGGTGAACACGGCGGCGTAAAGGATGCCGATGACGGCCAAGCCGACGCTCATGCCGATTCGCTGACCACCCAGGGAGACCAGGAAGGACAGAGGCAAGGGGTCTTCTTCCTCGGCAGAAGCCAGTTCCTCGGCGCAACCGGCACGGTCAATGTCGCAGCCTTCGAGGGCGATGGCCCACTCCATGACGGGGACGTTGAAGATGTTCATGTAGGCTGCGACGAGCAGGCCGAATATCAGCCCCATTACCAGGGCCGTAGGGAGAATGCGAGTCATCATTGACCTCCGATGATCCACTGACTGAACAGGTTTGTCGACCCGCGGCAAGTACCGGGTTGGAAATCGCTAAACCATTCAGGCAGTTTCACAGCGCACTCCTCCCGACGCTCCGGGGAGCGTCCGCGCGGCGAAACTTACCGTTCTTGATTCCGGCGAAAGCCGGAATGATGGGTATAGGAACGGCCCGGCAGGTTGTCAGCGCCGGGCCAGTGCAGCGCCTAGTGGCACATAAAGGCGACGTGGCGGGCGTGGTGGAAGAACTCGTGAACGGTGTTCAGGATGGCCGGAGAGCCGGCGGCGGCGGCGTGAACTCCGCCGTCAACGTAGCCCACCAGGTACAAGCCGATGGCGGCGAGAACCAGCCAGGGCGCCCAGGCTGCGGTGTTGGTCGTGGAAAGGAAACGGTTGACGATACCCATTTTTCACTCCTTTTGTGGTGATACACGCTTTGCGTAGTATCAATAGCAGGCATTGTAGTACCTTGCTTCAGGTTACACAATACCGGCAGGCGGACAATATCGGCGGATACGCCGATTATCGTTCCACAAAAATCAGGTCGTCCTCCTTGCCGACCCAGCGGTCGCGGGCTTCCTCAAAAGCGCGCAGTTTTTCGGGCTGGAACTCGGTGCGCTTTTCGTCGTCGTCCAGGTGTGGATTGGGGAAATAGCAGCGCACCAGGGTTTCGTCCCAGTTGCGGGAGAACCTCACGTAGTAGGATTTCAGGTCGCCGTGGCTGGTGGCTTCCACGAACTGGATGCCGTCAATCTGCTCCAGTTGCAGGTGAAAGTGCCAGTTGTCGGCTTCAATGGTGGCCCAGCCGTTATGCACTTCCGGTTCCCTGATGCCGTGGGCGTGATTTTCGCTGACCACGGAACCTCCGCCAACGACCCACATCATCGTGGGGTTGCCGGTCAGTTCCTTGAGCAGGTCCAGTGTGTGTTCCATCGTAGTCTCCTCCTGCTCACGCAGTGGCCGCCGGATTCTGCGCTGGGCCGGCATCTTGCCGGGCGTTGTTTTCCTGGCGAGCTTCAATGTCGGTTTCCAGTTCCAGGTACATCCGGCGCAGCTGGTCCAGCATTTCCGGCGGCGGATTTTCCCACAAACCGCGCTGGATTGCTTCCAGCAGCCGCTCAACGATGCCGCGCAGGGCCCAGGGGTTGCTCTGCCGGAAGAACTCCTGCATTTCCGGGTTGAGGACGTATTCCTCGGTAACGTCCTCGTACATCCAGTCCTCGATGACCTGGGCGGTGGCGTCGTAGCCAAACATATAGTCAACGGTGGCGGCCAGCTCGAAAGCGCCCTTGTAGCCGTGGCGCTGCATGGACTGCATCCACTTGGGGTTGACCACGCGGCTGCGGAACACGCGGCGGGCTTCGTCCTGCAAGTCGCGGACGCGAGCGCGGGAAGGGTCGCTGCTGTCGCCGAAGAACTGTCGTGGGTTGCGTCCGGTGAGGGAGCGGACGGTGGCAATCATGCCGCCGTGATACTGCATATAGTCGTCGCTGTCAAAAACGTCGTGTTCGCGGTTGTCCTGGTTCTTGGCGGCGATAACGATTTGGCCAAAGCGGGCGCGGAACTCGTTGCGGGCGGTTACGCCGAAGTCCTGCCGGGAATAAGCGTAGCCTCCCCAGGCGGTGTACACCTCGGCCAGGTCGTGGACGGATTCCCAGTTGCGTTCGTCCAGGACGCCGAGAATGCCGGCGCCGTAGGCTCCGGGCTTGCTGCCGAAGATGCGGAACAGGGACGGGTCGCCGGCGCTTTCGGTGGCGTCGTCTGCGTTGTCAGTTCCGGCGGCGGCGCGGCGTTCGGCGTCCTCGCGGACGTGTTTGACCACGTAGTTGTCCTCCGGAGATTCGTCCTGGGCGGCGGCCAGGGCCACGGCCTGGTCAATCAGGTGTATCAGGTTGGGGAAGGCGTCCCGGAAGAAGCCGCTGATGCGAACGGTAACGTCAATGCGGGGCCGGCCCAGCTCGCCGAGGGGGATAACCTCCAGGCCGCTGACTCGCCGGCTCTCCGCCTGCCAGACGGGTTTGACGCCGAGGAGGTACAGAATCTGGGCGATGTCGTCGCCGTGGGTTCGCATCGCCGAGGTGCCCCAAACTACCACGCCGACCATTTCGGGGTAGCCGCCTTCTTCATCCAGGTATTTTTGGAGCAGTGCGTCGCCTAAATCCTTGCCAACGTCCCACGCGGTGGGGGAGGGCAGGGCGCGAGGATCAACGGAGTAGAAGTTGCGTCCGGTGGGGAGGACGTTGACCATGCCGCGGGTGGGCGCGCCGGAGGGACCCGGCGGCACAAACCGACCTTCCAGTCCGCGTAGCAGGTTGTCAATCTCGTCGGTAGTGCGCAGCAGGGACGGGTAGATGTGCTGGTCGACGTAGGACAGGACGCTTTCAGTGCGGGCGTCGGGCTGGCCCAGGGCGTCGGACACCACTTCCGGAATCAGGTGCGCGGCGAAAGCGTCGTCGCACAAGCGTTGGTAAGCCTGGCGGCACAGGGCTTCCAGCGCTTCAATCACGTCGCCGGCGTTGCGCAGGGGCGTATCGCCGTTGGCGTTCTGCACCGCTGCCGGCGTAGCGCCGTTGACGGCGGCGGCCGGGTCGGCCAGCAGGGCGTAGTAATCGTAGCCCAATGCTTCGGCCAGCGCGCGGCGCAGGCTGGGGACGGCGCCGTTGTCCAGGCGGGTCAGGGCGCAGAGCAGGCCGACCATCTGCTCCGACGTTGGCGGCTGGCCCAGGGTGTGCAGGCCGTCCTTGATTTGAGCGTCCTTGATTTCGCAGAGGTAGCCGTCGATTTCCAGCATGAACTCGCCGAAATCGTCGGGGTGCTCGTCAACGCCCAGGTCGCGGTGCAATTCGGCCTGCTGCACCATCTCCCAGATTTGGGCTTCCAGGGTGGGCAGCTTGGCCGGGTCGAGGGTCTGGCACTGGTAGTGTTCGTCCATCAGCTGCTCCAGCTTGGCGATGTCGCCGTAGGAGTCAGCGGTGGTCATCGGTGGTATCAGGTGGTCGATGATAGTGGCGTGGGCGCGGCGCTTGGCCTGGGTGCCCTCGCCGGGGTTGTTGACGATGAAGGGGTAAAACAGCGGTACATCGTCGAGAGCGACTTCGGGGTAACAGGCCGCCGACATACCCACGCCCTTGCCGGGCAGCCATTCCAGCGTGCCGTGCTTGCCGATGTGAATCATGGCGTCGGCGCCGAACACATCACGTATCCAGCGGTAGTAGGCGATATAGTGATGCGTGGGCGTCAGGTCGGGGTTGTGATAGACCGAGATGGGATTCTCGCCGAAACCCCGGGGCGGCTGCAGCCCGACGAAGACGTTGCCCATGGGCACGCCGGCGATGGCTAGACGGCCGTCGGTGCGATACACCTGGCCCGGCGGGTCGCCCCAGGCATCCTGCAGTTCGGCGCGGACGGATTCGGGGAAGCCGGCGTACCATTGCGCGTACTGGTGGCGTTCCACGTGGCCGGCGGCGAGGCGGAGCTGTTCCTCGGTGAGGCTATCGGTGTCGTTGCTGCACCGTTCGATAATGCGATGCACCAGTTCGTCGCCGTCGGCGGGGATGTCCTCCACCTGGTAGCCGGCCTTTTGCAGGGCGTGGAGCAGGTTGATGGCCGAGGCCGGAGTGTCCAGGCCCACGGCGTTGCCGATGCGGGCATCCTTGGTGGGGTAGTTGCTCAGGATGATGGCGATGCGCTTGTCGGCGTTGGCCTTGCGACGCAACGCGGCGTGTCGGGCAGCCAGGCGGGCGAGGTAGTCCATCCGGTCCGGTTGGGCGTCGTAGCGCTGCATCCGTCCGGCGGACAGGCCGCTGCCGGCCGCGCCGGTTTCTTCCTTGAAGGATATGGGGACGGTGATAATGCGGCCGTCGAACTCCGGGAAGGCGACGTTCATCGCGGTGTCGATGGGGCCGAGTCCCAGCGAACTCTCCTCCCACTCAGCGCGGCTGCCGGTGCTGACGATGCCCTGGATAATGGGAACGTCCAGGCTGTCCAGCAGCTCCTGCGACCAGCCGGTGGCTACCGTTGCGCCGGTCCCGCCCTGCTGGTGGTCCAGGTCGCTCATCGCCAGGCCCATGGTGTTGACGATGCAATCCACGCGGGGCACGCCGTTGGCGTCAACCATGTAGTCTGTGAGGATGTGGCCGTCGGCGTCGTCGCCCTCCTCGTGCTGGTGCTTGAGGCTGTAGGAAAACACGGGCAGGACGTTGACGTCCCGGGATTCCAGCCGGGTGATGAGGTCGTCAACGAAGGACAGGTTGCCGCTCATCCAGTGGGCGCGATAGAAAAGCAGGCCGATGCTGGGCCGTGCCGGGTCGAACCGGGCCGTTATGTAGTCGTCAAGGGCGGTTCCTTCGGCGACGGCGGGATGGTACACCCCCTGCCAGGGCATCGGCGCGGGAGCCTCGTGGCCGTAGTCGCCGCCCAGGTAGGTGTCGGCGAGGAACAGGAACAGGTTGCGGAAGTTGAGCACTCCGCCGCGCATCAGGTAGGAGAAGACGGTTTCCACTTCCGCGACGGGAGCGGTACAGGCGGTAACCAGGTCTTCGTCCCATTCCTGGTGGCCGGGGCAGGCAATCAGTGGAATTCCGTTGGCCCGGCAGATTTCCACCAACGGCTCAAATACGTCGCCCAGCGCGCGGCGACCGCCCAGCAGGCGAAGCACCACTGCCGAGGAGCCGGCTACCGCCTGCAACAGTTCCTCACGAGCGGACGCGGCGGAATCTCCGTCGCCCTCCAGGTTCACCGGGTTGCAGGCATAGACGCTGACGCCGTCGCCCCAGGGCATACCGGCCAGCGCGCGCTCGGCGGTCAGGAGGTCGGTGTCGGCGGTGGTCACCAGCACAATGCTGCCGGCCGCTTGCTGCGTTTGCGTAGCCATGATGCGGTCAGTCGTGCTCACCGGCGGGACGGGGGAATACCATGATGGACAGGTCGCTGAACTCGTCGGGCAGTTCGGCGCACTGGGCCAGGGTGCCGTCCCAACGCTGTTCGTCGGGGAGGGACAGTCGTTGGAACACGGTAACGGGATGGGCCGGGTCAGCCCCGTCGGCGATGGCGTTGGCGGCGATGGCCGGCGGCATAAAGTCGAAGGGACGGGGCAGCAGGATGACGTTGCGCCGGCCCCGTTCCAGCAACTCAATCAGCTCGCCCAGTTCCGAGCCTCGATCCCACCGCTGGTGCAGGGTGATGAAGGTTGACTCTTCCAGCGAGATGACGGCACGGGCGCAGGCAATCTGGATGCTGCTGACGCCGGGTACTAACTCCACCGTTTCGGCGCGGCGGCGAACGCGGTTGAGCAGCTCCTTGGCAGATACGTTGAGGTCGCCCCAGACGCAGACGACGCAGGCCTTGCCCTGCTGCGCCTGCTCCTGGGCGTAGTCCAGCACGGCTTCCTGGTCGCGGTAGGCCATGGGGCGTACTTCGGCGTCGCCGGTGTGGGCCGATACCACGTCCAGCACGGTTTTGAAGCCCACCACCAGGTCGGCGTCGGCCAGGGCCTGGCGTCCCTTGATGGTCAGGAACTCGGGGTCACCGGGACCGACGGCCACGACGGTCATTTTGATTCCGCTGTTAGAGGTAGTCATTTGTTAGTTCAGCAAAGGCTCGTGAAAATGAAAAACCCTGGCTTTGCGGTCTGCCAGGGTTTGAACTATCCGCTATTGCGGAAGGCACAAGGAACGACCCTGTTGGGCGCAGAGAAAGGTTCCAATAGGAACGCCGGGCAGGTTTCCTGGCTTGCGAGCCCGGCCGGCCGATAGCCGGCATCTCGCTTACAGTGGCGCAACCGCGGCGGATTTGCACCGCCTTCCCCAATTAAGCCGAAATGGGTGTTGGCGCCCGGTGTCCAAAGTTCAAGTGTTAATCGGCGCAGATGCCGCCAACAATGTAGCCCTATCGTGTGCGGTTGTCAACGTGGGCGCGGCACGGCGCGGTGATACACTGCTAATAGCGCTTCTGGCGCTGGGAGATAATTTGATGCTGGCCATAAAGATTCTGGGGGCGATAGCCGCCGTCGTTGTCGTTGCCGTCGTGGCCGTGGGACTGGCGATGTACTTCCGGGTGGTTCCGATACCGGGGCCGATTCTGGCGCTGCTGGTGGGCGCGAAACCGCCGGAATACTCGGCGCGCTACTATCCGCCGGATACGCTGTCCTACGCCTGGGTTACCCTGGTACCGGTGGATGAGCAGTTAAACGACATGCAGGACATCTGGGAACGGTTCAATGAATATCCCGCTTTCACTGTCCTCATTGAGGAGCTGCAGGAAGACTTTGAAGACGAAACCGGCATCGATTTTGAGGACGAGGTACAAGCTTGGATCGGCCCGGAAATAGGCGCTGCCGTCATTCGATTAGACGTGCCAGGCGGAAGTCTCATGTCAATTGAGGACGGCGACGATATTGGGGAGGCTATAACCGCCGCGGTTACGGTGGGCGTACGCGACCAGGACGCCGCTGCCGACTTCCTGGTGAAGTGGCTGCGGTATATGTCCATTGAAAGTGATGCGGATTTTGCCGATGGCTCTTATCGAGGCTTCGATACGTGGGTTGACGAAAGCGCGTACCAAGCCTACGCCCTGGCCGGCGACTGGCTGGTGTACGCCACCGACGAGAAAACCCTGCACGACATCCTGAAGCGCATCGACGGCGACGACTCCGACTCGCTGGCCGAGCAGGACAACTTCCTGGCGGCGCAAACGGCCCTGCCGGAACGTCGCTTCTCCTCGGCCTATTTGGACTATGAGCAGGCTTTGGAGTTGGCGGAAGAATTCACCCTGGGCCTCAGCCCATTGACGCCGGGAATGCCCGGCCCGACCGCATTCGCCAACCAGGCGCCGGCGTGGGTGGCCGGTTCAACAACGTGGGTTGAGCGCGGCATCGTTACCGAAACGGTTTCGCCGACCACTGCCGGGTTCGGGCTGGAGCCGGGAGAACTGCAGGAGCCGGCCGACCTGCTGCCTGATGATACCCTGGGCTTCATCGCCGGAGCCTTTGACCCAAACGTTGACCACTGGCGGGTCGCCCTGGCCGAGTACCGGCTGGCGGACGCACTGCCCTGGCCGGAACTGATCGATGAAATCAACGCCGGCCTGGCCGAAGCGGCGCCGGACCGCCACATTGCGCTGGGCGACGACGCGACGCTGGCGGACGCCCTGGACGCCGGCCTGGAGGCGGTGGCAGAAATCACCGGCATTGACTTGGAGGGAGATTTCTTCGACCATCTGGCCGGCGAGTCAATACTGGCGGTGCGCGAGTTTGACTTTGACGCCGTGGAGGACGACCCGGCAGCCAACGCGGTCGAGGCCGTGATGATGTTGTCCTACGAGGAAGTTGGCAAAGACGACCTGTCCGATACCATGAGCGAAGTCGCCGACCTGCTGGAGGAGTACGTCGGCCTGGTCGCCGACCGGGTTGACGTCGGCGCGGATGATGACGCCGTGGTGTTCGAACTGGGCCTGTTGGGAATGATGATGACGGATTCGTTTGGCTACCGGCCCGGCTACGTGCTGCATGACCAGTACCTGACCATAGGCACCACGGAGCAAGCCCTGGAGACTATCGTGGGGATCCAAAACGGCCGGGGAGCGAGCCTGTCGTCCGATGCCGAGTACCGACGGGCGGTGAGCCATCTCGCCGGCGGACGGCAGTTGCTGGGCTACGTTGACGCACACGGCATCATCGCGCAGCTGGACGCCGACGAGCTGGGCCTGGAACCGGGCGATTATCGCCTCTTGCAGGAGGGAATCGGTGTAGTGGGTTTCGGCGTCGCCAGCGGGGACGAGTACGACCGGGGCGTCGCGGTGCTGACGCTGTTCCCGGAGTAACATTCTCCCCGGTGCTATAATCACGCATCGGTTGTAGAGGCAAGGGAGAGCATACGATGGGCGTGACCTATGCCAGAGGCAGCATATCCGGGCGAGGTGAAACGCGGGAGTTCGACTTCCTGGTGGATACCGGCGCAACTTGGGTAGGCATTCCACAGGCCGACATTGACGCTTTGGGATTGGACACCGTTCCCAACGCCAGCGCCGCCCTGATGACGGCTGACGGCTCCGTCAGCCACACACCGATTTACATTGCCGTCGGTATGTTGGAGGGCGCCGGTTTCGTCAACGGGGCCGTGCCGGCAGCGGTTCCCCTGGTGGGATACAAGCTACTGCAGGACCTGGGGTTCAAGGTTGACCTTGTCAACGAGCGAATCGAGAAGCGCCCGGACGACGAGATAGGGCCGCCGTTCCTGCTGTAACTACCCGCCGCCGATGGCGGGGAGGAAGTGCATCTCGCTGTCCTCGCTGACGCGCTCCATCAAGCCCAGCTGGCTCACGTCGCCATCCACGATGACGGCCAGGCCGGGGGTTATGTCGTCCAACTCCTCGTCGTAGAGGAGTTCCTTCATGCCGGGGTGCATCCGCTCCAGGTTGTTGATGACCTGGCGAACGGTGGCCCCTTCCACCTGCACGCGGTCGGGCGCGCCGGTGATGCGCTGCATCTGGGCGGGTATCCAAACGTCGGGCATTTTGGCACCTATTATTGCAGTAGGGGCGAAGAATTCTTCGCCCCTACCCATCTGCTACTTTCCGTTCTTTTCCCACAGAGCTTCCAACACGTTGCCGGGATTCATGGGCAGGACGGTCAGGCGGACGCCGATGGCGTCGTAGATGGCGTTGGCGATGGCGGCCATCGGAGGCACGATGGGCACCTCGCCGACGCCGCGGACGCCGAAGGGATGGTTGGGGTTGTCCACTTCTACGATGCAGGTGTCAATCATGGGCAGGTCCAGGCTGGTGGGCATCCGGTAGTCCAGGAAGCTGGAGTTGACCATGTGGCCCTGATCGTTGGTGTAATACTCCTCGTTGAGCGCCCAGCCGATGCCCTGCACGGCGCCGCCCTGAATCTGTCCCTCCACGTAGGAAGGGTGGATGGCCTTGCCGGCGTCCTGAATGGCGGTGTAGCGGACGATTTCCACCTTGCCGGTATCCTCGTCAACCTCAACGTCCACGATGTGAACGCCGATGCAGGGGCCGGCGCCGCCGGGGTTGACGCCGCCGCGCCCGACGATGGGCCCGCCGGTGGGAACCTGGCGAGCGGCCAGCTGCTGGAAGGTCATCTGCAACTGGTCGTCGGCGCGGTGCTTGAGCACGCCGTCCTCGTAGAGCACGTCTTCCGCCTCAACCTCCCAGATGCGGGCGGCGCGGGCAATCATCTGCTGTTTCACGTCCTGGGCGGCGGTGTAGGCGGCGTACCCCGTCTTGAAGGTAACGCTGCTGCCGCCGGTATTGGAGGTAAAGCCGATGCTGTCGGTGTCGCCGATTTGCGGGTTCACGTCTTCCACGGGAATGCCCAGCACCTCGGCCAGCTGTTGGGACACTGAGGCCCGGGTGCCGCCGATATCGGGAGAACCTTCGGTGAGGGTGACAGTCCCGTCGGGGTTGACCAGGGCGACGGCGGCCGACGGGCCGGTGTTGTTGCCCCAGAACCCAGAGGCCACGCCGCGGCCATGACGCTTGCCTTTAGGAGCGCCGTAGTGCGGGTGGGACTTGGTCGCTTCCAGGGTTTCAACGTAGCCGACTTTGGGGGTCAACGGGCCGGTGGGACGACGGGTGCCTTCCCTGGCGCTGTTCATCAGGCGCAGGTCGATGGCGTCGATGCCCAGCTTTTCGGCCAGTTCGTCCAGCGCCACTTCCACGCAGTAGGCCGCCGCCGGCGAGCCGGGGGCGCGGTAGGCTGCCGTCTTGGGGCGGTTGACCACGATGTCGTAGCCTTCAATCCAGGTGTTGGCGATGTCGTAGGCCGCCAGCACGCAGTTGGCCCCACCGGCTACGGGTGAACCGGGGAAAGCGCCGGCCTCAAAAATCAGGTGCACCTCGGCGGCGGTGATTTTGCCGTCGTTGGTGGCGCCAATCTTGCAGGATATTTCAGTGCCGGAGGTGGGGCCGGTGGCTTCAAAGACCTCGGTGCGGTTCATGGCCAACTTGACCGGCGCGTGGGCCTTGCGGGCCAGTAGCGCGGCCACCGGCTCCATATAGACGGCCAGCTTGGCGCCGAAACCGCCGCCGATTTCCATGGGAATCGCCTTGACCTTGGACACGGGGATGCCCACCAGCCGGGCTGTGTGGTCGCGAACGGTGAAGTGTCCCTGGCTGCTGGACCAGATGGTGAGGCTGCCGTCGTCGTGCCACATGGCGGTGCCGGCGTGAGGTTCAATGTAACCCTGGTGCACGGCAGAGGTGGACACGCTGCGCTCGACGATAACGTCGGCCTCGGCAAAGCCGGCGTCCATATCACCCATGCGGAACTCAAAGTGGTTGGCTACGTTGGTGCCGGCGCTGTCATCGTCGTCGTCCAGCACGCCGCCGGCGCGGGTGCCGGCGGTGTGGAAGGCGGCGAGACGCTCGTGAATCAGGGTAGCTTCGTCGGCCATGGCCTCGCGGGCGTGCATCACCGGCGGCAGTACTTCGTACTCCACCTCAATCCGCGACAGGGCTTCTTCGGCCAGGTGGGCGTTGACCGCGGCAACGGCGGCGATGGCGTGGCCCTTGTACAGCGCCTTGTCCTGGGCCATGATATTGTTGCTCAGGAACTTGAAGTTAATCATCGCGCCTTCGGCCAGGTCTGACGCACGGCCAGTGGGTTCAACGATGTCGGAGCCCGTAACCACGGCGCGTACGCCGGGCACGGCCTCGGCCTTGCTGGTGTCGATGGACCTAATGCGGGCGTGGGCGTGAGGGCTGCGCAGCACCTTGCCGTAGAGCATACCGGGCAGGTTCAGGTCGGCACTGTAGCGGGCCAGCCCGGTTACCTTGTCCGCCCCGTCGTGGCGGATGGGGCGGGTGCCAACGACCTTGTACTCCTTGTCGCTAGTCAAAACCATGTTGGGGGTGTAGTCCGGCATCGGCGAATCCTCCGTTGAAACTATCAAGCGGGCAAATGAGGGCCGGGGCGTCCCGGCGGGCCTATGATAGCATAGCGATAGAACCAGTGGCACCGGGAGAGTCGAATATGGACACCATTATAATCAAGGGATGCTTGAACGGCAGTCGGGGACGGGAACATAACCCCAACGTGCCCTGGACGCCGGAAGAAGTGGCGCAGGAAGCAGTGCGCTGCTACGAGGCCGGCGCGTCCATCGTGCACTTCCACGCGCGGACGCCGGACGGCGGCATCAGCTACGACCCTGCCTGGTACGCGCAGACCGACGCCATGATTCGCGCGCAGTGCGACCTGGCGCTGAACCACACCACGGCACGGCGGGCCGACGTGCCGGTGGAGGCGGTAACGCGCTACCTGCTGGAAACGCCGCAGCCGGTGGAGATGGTGTCGCTGAACCTGGGCATGGGCGTGCGCTGGGGCATCAATCCCGAAACCGGGCAGCGACGGACTTCTATCACCCCGAACTCCTTTGAGGACATCACCGCAACGCTGGACGCCTGCTACCAGCGGGGCACCTTCCCGGAGCCGGCGGTGCACGACATGGGCGACCTGAACAACGCCTTCACCCTGATGGAGGAGGGCTACATCAAGGATACCCGCTATTTCCTGGTGGAACCGGGCGCGCACTGGGGCGACGGCCGGCAGGCCATGGTGGGCTCGCCGCGAAACTACACGCTGATTGCCGAAACCATCCGCGAGCGATACCCCGAATCCACCTGGCTGGCGCACAGCAGCCTGGGCCAGACCTTCCCGCTGTGCGCCATTGCCATCGCTACCGGGGCGCACATCCGGGTGGGGTTTGAGGACAGCCCCTATCTGCCCAACAACCCGCAGCCCAAGTCCAACGCCGAGTATATCGAGTGGGCGGTAACCATGGCGCGGCTGCACGGCCGGGAGCCGGCCACGCCGCAGCAGGCGCGGGATATGCTGGGCCTGATACCGTTTCCGGGGGCGTAGGGCGAATCCAAAGCCTTAATCAATCCGCCGCCCCCGCCAGTATTGCGCCGGGCGTTCACGGCCGCCGTACCCGCCGCCGTAGCCCGACGAGTCCCGGCGAAGCATCTTGACCGCCGCGCCCACGACTACCCCCACCACGAACCCGCCGATGTGGGCGAAGAACGCTGTGCTCACCTGGTCGCTGACGCCGATGGACAGCAGCCCCTGTATCGTTTGCAGGCCAATCCAGATGAGCAGCAGCCATGCGGCCCGCAGCTCCACGACGGTTATCAGGATGTAGATAATCAGCGTGCGGATGCGGTTGCGCGGATAGAGCAGCAGATAAGCGCCCATCACACCGGAAATCGCGCCGCTGGCGCCCACCAGCGGAGTCTGCGACGACGGGTCGATGGCGAAGTGCGCCAGCGTGGCCAACACCCCGGCCACCAGGTAAAACACCAGGTATTTGACGTGGCCGAAGGTGTCCTCGATGTTGTCGCCGAACACCCACAGGAACAGCATATTGCCGATGAAGTGCATCAGCCCGCCGTGGATGAACATGCACGTCAGCAGGGTTGCCCAGGTAGGGATGGGCGAGGCGATGTCGATGCCGCCGGGCAGGATTTGATAAGCCTGGCCCGACGATAGCTCGGCGGGAATGAAGCCGAACTTCAGGAAGAATACGAGAATGCCGAGGGTGTCGCCGCCGAACAGGAAACCAAAACCGCCGACGCCAATCTCGTAGAGAAAAACAGGGTGTTCAGCCCCAGCAGGGTGAAGTTGACGAAAGGGACGCTGCCATGGGGACGCCCGGCGTCGGATATAGGCAGCACGGCTGACTAGCCGGTCGCCCCGGCGATGTCTTCGGCGGCGTGGGCGATGATTTCAGCAGCGGTGGTCTGGGAAATCCTGCCGATGTTGAGCATCAGGTGGAACTTGGTGGGGTCGTTGGCATCGGTGCGGAAGAACTTGCGGTAAAAGGTTACCCGAGCGTTTTCCAGCTCCTCGGCATAGGCGCGCGCCTCTTCGTTGGAGAAGTGCTCGCGCTTGGCCATGGTGTCGATGCGCACGTCCATGGGGGCGACCAGGCCGACGTGAATCACGCCCGGCGTGTCGGCCAGTATCATGTTGCTGCCGCGCCCGATGATGACCACGTCGCCGCCCTCGGCCAGTTCCTTGACCACCGAGGTGGTCGCGTCGATAAAAGCGCGGTCATGAACCGGGGAATTGGCCGCGGCGTCGGAGACCAACTCGGTGTAGGCTTCGGCCGGCAGCATCTCGATGCCGCGGCCGAAGTATGGATCGGCGCCGGCGCCGGCCACGGCGGAACGCTCCAGGACACCCTGCATGAAGCGGGCCACCTTTTCCCGGAAGGGTACAATCCGCTGCTCTTTTTCAATCAGCTGGCTCACCGGGGAGCCGACCAGGCGCGCCGCTTCGGAGAAGATGTAGCGGTCAACGTAGTTCAGGCCCATGTTCTGGGCGACCTGGTGGCCGATTTCCAGGGTGCCGCTGCCAATTACCCCGTTGATGGTGATGACCGGCATGGTTATTCCTCCGTCCCCGTTCCCGCGCGTTACGCGCCGTACTGTGCCAGGACCCGGCTGCGGCGCCGGCTGTATTCGTCGGTCAGCAGACCCATGGCGAAAGAATCGTACCAGTTGCCATCCTTGCGGTGGGTGCGGCGCAGGTGGCCTTCCAGGACAAAGCCCAGGTGACGGAACATCTGCAAGGCGTGTTCGTTGTACTCGGGCACGTCCACCCAAACCCGGTGCAGTTCCAGGCTGTCGAAGGCCTCGTCCAGCATCGCTACCAGGGCGGCGGTGCCGTAGTGATGGTGCCAGAGGTCCTTGCGGCCGATGAGGATGAACAGTTGCGCCTCTTCCAGGGGCCACTCTACGAGCAGTTGCCCTTCACCGATGTGGGACTCATCGGTGGAGTAGATTGAGTAGATGCGCCGTTCGTCCTGGTTGAAAATCTGGTTCCATTCGTCATCGTTGGCGCTCTCAACCTGCTCGGGCGCATAACCGATGTGCATGGGGTGCCCGTCCGAGTCGTCGGTGCCGTACCAGAGCGAACTGATTTCAGGGTCGCGGAGCCAGTCCCGGATGCGGGTAACATCCTCCCGGGAAACGGCCGTAGTGAGGCTAACCTGTGGGAACATGGTCGGTCTCCTCGAATGCGATGGCGATAACGTCGGATATTCAGGTGGACTTCGTAATGCCGTTATGAGCGTTGGCTTGGGCTGATTATAACACGGGGCGCGTTCCGTTATGACAATAGAACTGCGTTGCCGTTATGAAAACAGGGGCGAACCCGCCATTGGCTGATTCGCCCCTGTTTGAAGAAACCGGATGTTGGTGCGGCAAGGTCAGCCCAGTTCGTCGTAGGCCCACTCCAGCAGGTTCACCGTTTCCTCCCATCCGATGCAGGAGTCGGTGATGGATACGCCATATTCCAGCGTGGACGGGTCCGAGCCCAGCTTCTGCGCCCCGGGGTTGATGTTGCTTTCCAGCATCGCGCCGACCAGGTTCGCGTTGCCGCCGACCCGCTGGCCCAGCACGTCCTTAAAGGCGATGTGCTGCCGGGTGTGGTCCTTGTTGGAGTTGCCGTGGCTGCAATCCACCACAATGTTGGAAGGAGCGTCGGCCTTGCGCAGCGCCTCGGCGGCGACGGCGATGGAGCGGGCGTCATAGTTGGTGCCGCTGCGTCCGCCGCGCATCACCAGGTGGCAGTTCCGGTTGCCCTTGGTTTCCACAATGGATGCCTTTCCATCATGGTCAATGCCCAGGAACGCCTGCGGCGTGGCCGCCGCCACCAGGGCGTCGACCGCCGTTTGCGGGTCGCCGTCGGTGCCGTTCTTGAAGCCGACGGGCATGGACAGCCCGGAGGCCATCTGCCGGTGAGTCTGGCTTTCGGTGGTGCGCGCGCCAATGGCAGCCCAGGTCACCAGGTCGGCAAAGTACTGAGGAGCGATGGGGTCCAGGAACTCAGTGGCGGAGTAGAGACCGGCTTCGGCGATTTCCATGAGCAGGCGGCGGGCGCGATGCAGGCCGTCCTCAATCTCGTAGGTGTCGTTGAGGTTGGGGTCGTAAATCAGCCCCTTCCAGCCCACGGTGGTGCGCGGCTTTTCAAAATAGACGCGCATCACCACCATGATGCGGTCGCTCACCTGCTCCGCCAGCGGCTTCAGGCGCCTGACGTAGTCCAGCGCCGTCGAATGGTCGTGGATGGAGCAGGGCCCGACAATGAGCGCAAACCGTTCGTCCTCGTGGTTCAGCACCGCTTCCAGCTGCCGGCGTCCTTCCAGCACGGTGGACTCGGCAGCAGGAGAGAGCGGGATGCTGGCCTCCAGTTCCGATGGGCGAATCAGTGCGTTGTTGCTCACGACGTTCACATCCTTGGCTTGTAGCGTTGCCATATTGTGTCTCCTCTCTGGATGCTGCTGTGGTTGCGCCGGCCGGCTGGTCAATCAAAAAGGACTTCAGCCTGCGTCCGGCTGAAGTCCTGCCAAAGTGGTCGTAACCAGGGTTATTGGGCTTCACACGCCGGCTCTCCGCTGACCGCGCTGCGGTAAGCGTAAAAGTAAAACGGGCGATAATACCCAAAGTTGATTTGGCGCTGGACGGAAATCATTGCACCAAGATGCTACGCCGCCACGCCGAGATTGTCAACGGGCCGGCGACACTGATTTGCTTGAAATTGTCGCCGGTTCCTAATTTTGCCCGGCCAGTTCCGCAACTACTCTGGCGCCGCGCTCAGCCGCGGCATCGTCCGGGCCATCGGCCAAGGCGTGCACCAGCGCGCTGCCCACCACCGCCGCGTCGGCGCGCTGGCCCACTTCCAGCACGTGCTCCCGCTGCGAAATGCCGAACCCAACGGCCACGGGCAGGTCGGTGTGCTGCCGTACCCGGTTGACCAGGTCCAGGCCCCGGTCGGACACCTCCGCGCGAGCTCCGGTTACTCCGGTTACGCTGAGGCAATAGACAAAGCCGCCGCCAATCTGCGTGGATCGGGCGATGCTTTCGTCGGTGCTGGTAGGAGCCAGCAGCGGAATCAGGTGAATGCCATGGTTCCCCAACTGCTCAATCAGCGGTTGCGCCTCGTCGCTGGGCAGGTCAACGATAATTAGCCCGTCCACGGTGGCGTCGGCGCAGGCGTCGGCAAAACGTTCCAAGCCATAGGCCAGCAGGGAATTGTAGTACCCCATCAGGATAACGGGAGTATCGCCAATGCGGGGGCGCAAGTTGGCTGCGGTGTCCAGGCAATCCTGGATAGTGATACCGTTCTGCAGGGCAACGAAGCTGGATTCCTGGATTACCGGGCCCTCGCCGATGGGGTCGCTGAAAGGCATTCCCAGCTCGATGGCGTCGGCGCCGGCGGCGACGAGGCTCGGCACCACGTCCAGCGCAGCGTCGCGGTAGGGATGGCCCACCGTGACGAACACCACCAGGCCGGGCCGTCGCTCGGCCTTAATGGATGCAAACTTGGCGGCGATGCGGTCGGCGCGGGCAATTGATTCGGTTGCCATGAAGGGCCTCGCTGGGGAGCTGGTATTGAATACGGTTTATTTTACCACCCGGATGGGGATAGATTTGGTGATGTTGGGGTAATGGCTGGCTCCTTTAGGTTGTTCGGTTGATGAGTTGGCTGGCTGATTGTGGTAGGCAGGTTGGGATGGCGACAAGCACTCCCGTTGTCCTTTTATAATACGGGGTGAAGATTTGCCCGACCGGCCCTGGGCCGGACGTGATACCAAGCAAGGAGTCCGATTCATCAATGACCAGCCGTTCCACCAATGTGTTCTGGCAAGACTATGCGGTAGCTCGGGCGGACCGCACCGCGCTACTGCATCAGGAGCCGCTTGTACTGTGGCTGACCGGCCTTTCCGGGGCCGGCAAGACCACGTTAGCGAACTTCATGGCCAAACGCCTTTACGACAACGGTTATCACGCCTACGTCCTGGACGGTGATAACCTCAGGCACGGATTGAATCGGGATTTGGACTTCAGCGAGGCGGCCCGCCACGAAAACGTCCGTCGCATGGCGGAGGTGGCCGGGCTGATGTACGACGCCGGGTTGATCACGCTGGCGGCTTGCATATCTCCGTTCCAGTCTGAGCGGGATTTTGCGCGCGGCCTGTTGCCGCCGGGTCGTTTCGTCGAGGTCTTCGTGGATACCCCTTTGGAAGTATGCGAGCAGCGCGACGCCAAGGGACTGTACCGCCGGGCCCGGGCTGGTGAGATCACCAACTTCACCGGCATCGACTCGCCCTTTGAGCGCCCGGCCAACCCGGAGCTGACCATTGACAACAGCTGCCGAACCCCGGATGAATGCGCCGACATCGTTATGGACTACCTGAACCGGCACGGGCTGTTGGCTGCCCCTACAACGCAAACGCCACCGTAGCCACCGCCAGCAGGTTCTGCATGGCGTGAACGGCGATGCCGGGCCATACGGATCCGGTGTACCGGTACAAGCCTCCCAACAGCAGCGCAGTAACGAACACCGGGATGATGACTCCGGGATCGGCGTGCAACCCGGCAAACAGCGCTGAGGACACCGCCAGCGCCGGGCCAAAGCCCCAGCTGTTAGTCAGCCCGCGCAGCACGAATCCGCGAAAGAATATCTCTTCCGCAACCGGGGTTATTACCACCAGGGCAACCACGCTGCAAATCACCCATCCACCGGGCAGCAGCAAATCCTCGGGCAGGTCGGGAGGCGTCAGGAAATCCCAACCCAGAGCCACGGTTGCCATGGCGTACAGTTGGGCAAAACCCAGATTAGCTGCGAACAAGGTAATGCTGGCAACCGCAACCCGCCATCGCTGCATCTTGGCGCGCGCCAGACCTATCGATGCCAGGTTCGGCGGCCACGCCCGCATCGCCAGCAGCCATACCAGCGCTAGCTGCGCCAGCGCCAATAGTCCGGTTCCCAGTACTGTTACTGCTGACAACGGCATCAGCGTCGCCAGGGCGGAAACCAGCAGCGCCGTCGGAACCAGCGCCAGGATGCCGAGGGCAACGTGCCGGAATCCCCACGTCGCGCCGCCGCCTTGGTGACTGCAAACCGGGCAGACGGTGTTTCCCAGCAACAGCATCCTGCCGCACCGCGTACAGTATGAAGTCATTGGACGAGTATAGCCGATTGCCAACGGTGTCAGGTTGCGCCATAATGACGCCGCAACGCCGGGAATCCTGACCACACCAAATCCCGGCCCGCGGCAGGCGACGATGTCCACCGATTCCGAATCCACAGCGATTGAGCAGGCATTCCTGCAGGTCGCCGCCGGCAACGGCCTCGACATCTCTGACACCGAACGCATGGCGGATTTGCGCCGCCGGGTGGCGTTGATGCGGCAGGGGTTGGAGCGTCTTTATGAAATTGACGTCGCCGGAGCCGAATCTCCGTCGGTGTTCGTGCCGGCCCGTCGGTAATCATCCGGCCGGCCGATTCCACAACGAGGTCGCGTATGCCTGATACGGAACTGCACTATATGTCGGCCTGGGAACTGTCCGGCCTGATTAGGGACGGCCAGGTGTCGCCGGTGGACGTGGTTGAGGCCTGCCTCGCCCGCATAGAGGAAACCGAGCCGACGCTCAACTCCTTTATCACCTTGCTGCCGGAGCAGGCTCGCGCCGCCGCCCTCCGCGCCGAGCAGGAAATCGGCCGGGGCAACTATCGCGGCCCGCTGCACGGCATACCGGTGGGCTTGAAAGACCTGTTTTATACCGCCGGCGTCCGCACCACGTCGGGAACCCGCATCTACGACACGTACACCCCTGCTGAGGACTGCACCGTAGCCGCCCGTTTCAGCCAGGCTGGCGCCATCCTGCTGGGCAAACTGAATATGCACCCGCTGGCGTTCGGCCCGACCGGTGAGAACGGCGATTACGGGCATATGCACAACCCCTGGAACCCGGAACGCATCACCGGCGGTTCCAGCGGCGGCAGCGGTTCGGCGGCGTCCGCCGGCCAGTGCCACATCACCATGGGCAGCGACACCGGGGGCAGCGTGCGGATTCCGGCGGCCCTCTGCGGCATCGTCGGCCTGAAACCAACCTACGGCCGGGTCAGCCGAGCCGGATTTACCCCGCTGTCCTGGTGCCTGGACCACCCAGGCCCGATGGTGCGCACCGTGGAAGACGCCGCCTTGACCATGAACGTCATCGCCGGACACGACCCTCGGGATACCGCCACTGCCGACGTGCCCGTTCCCGACTACACCGCCGCCCTCACCGGCGACGTGCGCGGACTCCGCATCGGCGTGGTGAAAGAGTACTTCGAGACCGAGCTGGACTCCGGCGTCGCGGATCTGGTGCAGCGGGCCATCGCCGAGCTGGGTGAACTGGGCGCGGAAATAGTGGACGTGTCCCTGCCGCTGTACGAGTACGCCCAACCCATCAGCAACGCCATCCTCAGCGCCGAAGCAACGGCGGCCCACCGCGACGCGCTGCTCAGCGACGGCGACAAGCTCTACCCCCAGGTGCGGGACCGATTGGAAGAGGGGCTGTTCATTTCCGCAGCCGAGTATTTGCGGGCGCAGCAGGCCCGGCAGATATTTTGCGCCCAGGTGGATGACCTGCTGCGGGAGGTTGACCTGCTGGCCGGGCCAGTGGAACCGGTCACCGCGCCGGTGATTCTGGAACGCAGGATTGATGTTGGCGGGGAATCGTTGCCCGCGGTGCCGCTGCTCACCAAGTACACCCGGGTGTACAACATCACCGGTTCTCCGGCCATCTCGGTGCCTTGCGGTTTCGCCGCAGACGGCCTGCCCGTGGGGCTGCACCTGGCCGGCCGAAACTTTGACGAACTGTCCGTGCTGCGTGCCGCCTACGCTTACCAGCAGGCCAACGACTGGCACACCCGCCGGCCGCCCCTGTAAGCCTGACCAGTTCCCTCCGTTACCAACGCATGCGGAAATCTACCGTGGCCACCATCACAGCCGTAACCTTTGACCTCTGGCAAACCCTTATCCTGGACAACCGGGAATTGGGCTTGCAACGGGCTCAAGCGCGGCTGGACGGGGCCCGGGATCTGCTGTCCCAGCACGGCATCGACAGCGACCCGGACGGTGTCAGGGAAGCTTATCGGGGCTGTTATCGCGCTTGCCGTGCGGTGCGCACCGAGAACCGGGATGTCAGTTTCCGCCAGCAGGTGGAAATTTTCATTAACCTGATTGACCAGGGGTTGGTGGAGCGGTTGCCGGAAGCAACCGTAGCCGAGATTGAACGCATATATGCCGAGTCCTTTTTCGACTATCCGCCCCGCTTTCACGAGGCCACTCGATCCACGCTGGAATCCGTACGGGCGCTGAACTTGAGCATCGGCCTCATCTCCAACACTGGAATGACTCCCGGCTATACCTTCCGCGAGTTTCTGCGACGTCACGACTTGCTCCGCTATTTCGACGTGCTGACCTTTTCCGACGAAACGCTCCTGGCCAAGCCCTCCGATGAGATTTTCCTGATGACGGTCAAATCCTTGAACAGCAATCCGCACGCGACCATCCACGTTGGCGACCACGTAACCAACGACGTGGTCGGCGCCAACCGGGTGGGCATGAAGTCAATCTGGATTCGCGGGTTTTATGAGCCGGAAGATCCGGACGACCCGGATTCCCAGGCCGATATAGCCGTAGATGACCTTTCGGCAGTTTCGGACGCAGTGCGCCAGTTGGTTAGTAGCCCATAGCCGGCGAGGAGTACACCTTTGTTTGAGGAATTTGCCGGCGGCCCGCTGCCCAACGGGCGCTACCCCGACATCACGTTGGCCATCTTTCCCCATCTCCAGGAGTTCATCGTGGTTGACACCCGGACGGAGCAGGCCGAGGTTACTCTGATGTCCACCGACGCGGTGTTCAACGACGAGTATTACCGCGCGGTGGAGAGCGAGTTCAACAGCCTGCTGCGCGAAGGGGGGAATCAGCCCTTTCTCCACCTGATACACCTGCCTGCGCAACTGGACGACATCCTGCGAGGGATAGCGATGAACTTTATCCTTGACCGGTTGGGGGTGAACTTCCACGACGAGGAGAACCTGCCCGAGGTTGTGGTGCTGGTGATTTCCGGCCCTACGCTGGCCATACCGCAGGAACAGGTGGTATCCGGCTTTGCCGATATGCTCTACGGCCGGTTGGACGGGTCGGAGTTGGAGCATTGGAAGCGCACGCTGACCGAACTGGTGCGGCGGGAAGCCGATGCCTTCCCCGCCACCAACGAGGCGCTGGGCGAATCCATGACCGACGAATCCCTGGACCCCTATTACATCTGGCAGAACCGAAACTAGGAAACATTCGCCATGCAACGCATTGCCGTTACGTTCAGCAGCCGGGACAACAACGACGACAGCGATCTCATTGCCATAGCCCAGGCCGCCGACCGTCTGGGTTACGAATCCTTCTGGACGGGAGAGTCCTGGGGCCGGGACGCCTTCACGGTGCTGACCATGCTGGCGTGTCACACCGAACGCATCGGGCTGGGCACGGGCATCGTAACCGTGTACAGCCGTACTCCCGGACTGATTGCCCAGAGCATAGCGTCGCTGGACTGCATCAGCGGCGGGCGCGCCATCCTGGGCCTGGGCTCCAGCGGGCGCATCGTCATCGAGGATTGGCACGGCGTCCGGTTCGACCATCCGGTGGCGCGGACGCGCGAATACATCGAAATCGTTCGGATGGCGTTGTCCGGCGAACGGGTCAACTACGAGGGACGCTTCTACCAACTGCAGCGGTTTCGCATGGGCGTTTCTCCGGTGCAGGAGCGGATTCCCATTTATGTTGCGTCGCTGGGGCAGCGCAATCTGGAACTGACCGGCGAGCTAGCCGACGGCTGGCTGCCCATCTGGACCCATTGCGAGAAACTGCCGGCCATCAAGGAACCGCTGACGGCGGCGGCAACCGCTGCCGGCCGTCCCCCGTCCGACGTCACCACCGCGCCGCAAACCCTGTGCTGCGCCTCCGACGATGCCGCCGTCGTAACTGAGGCAATCCGGCAGGCGAGGGCGCACATGGCCTTTTATGTAGGCGGCATGGGACAGTACTACTACGACCTGTTCTGTCGCTATGGCTACCAGCCGGAGGGGGACGCAATACGACGGGCTTGGGGCGAAGGCGATCGGAGCGCCGCCGCCAACGCCGTCACGGAAGAAATGATTGACGCCATCACCGTCATCGGCTCCCCTGAAGACTGCCGGCGCAAGATGGCCCGGTTCCGTGCCAACGGGGTCGATATGCCCGTAGTTGCCTTCCCCCACGGCACGAGCCGCCATACCATGCTCGGAACTCTGGAAGCCTTGGCCCCGGACCAGGATTAGAATCTCGCCGTGAAAATCGGACTGATTTCCGACACGCACTCCGCCGGCAGCGGTTGGGACTTGCCCCGGGAGACCCTGCGCGCGCTGGCCGGTTGCAAGCTGCTGCTCCACTGCGGCGATTTGGAATGCCTCGGCGTGCTGGATTGCCTGGAGCAGGTGGCGCCGGTGCTGGCGGTGCGCGGCTACGAAGATCCTCGGGAACCCGGCGAGCGGCTGGCCGACGTTACCCGCATCGTCGAGGTTGCCGGCGTCCGCATCGGGATGGTGCACGACATTCAATGGCCGCCGCCGTCCATTGCCACCACGCCCGATGGCGCCGGACTGGTGTATCCCATGGCAGGGTTGACGGAGCTGCTGACCCGGAAGTTCGGCGGCGATGTTGACGTAGTGGCGTTTGGCGATACCCACGAAGAGCTGGTGGAATGGCGCGACGGCGTGCTGTTCGTCAACCCCGGCAGCCCAACCTACCCGGGCCGTCGCCACGCGCCGGGAACGTTGGGCACAGTGGCGTTGCTGGAACTGGACGATGGCATAAAGGACGCACGCATCGTGCAGCTGCCGGCGGGCTGAAGGTTCATTGACACCAAGTTGGCCTTGTGCTAGTTTCGCAACGTTTGTCGGACTTTTTTGCCGAAAAACGGAGAGGAGAGTATGGAATCTATCATTGTAGCCCTGGTTGCCGGTGGCATTGCGCTGGCCTTCGCCGCGTTTATGGCCTGGCGAGTCGTCGGGGCAGACGCGGGCAACGAGCGCATGACCGAAATCGGCGACGCTATCCGCACCGGGGCGTCGGCTTTTTTGCGCCGTGAGTATATGTCCCTGCTGCCCTTCGTAATAGTGGTGGCAATTGTGCTGGGCGTGCTGGACTACACGGTGTTCGAGCACGGGCTGAGTGTGCCGGCCACGGCTATCTCATATCTCGTGGGCACCATCTGCTCCGGTCTGGCCGGTTTCGTGGGGATGAACGTGGCAGTGCGGGCCAACGTGCGCACCGCGGCCGCCGCCATGCGCGGATTGAACCCTGCACTGCGGGTGGCGTTCTCCAGCGGCACGGTAATGGGCGTTACCGTGGTGGGCATCGGCCTGCTGGGCGTAACCATCCTGTACCTGATTTTCCAGGACATCAGCGCGGTGGCCGGCTTCGGATTCGGCGCCAGCTCCATCGCCCTGTTCGCCCGCGTCGGCGGCGGCATCTTCACCAAGGCGGCCGACGTTGGTTCCGACCTGGTGGGCAAGGTGGAGGCCGGCATCCCCGAGGACGACCCGCGCAACCCCGGCGTCATCGCCGACAACGTGGGCGACAACGTCGGCGACGTGGCCGGCATGGGCGCCGACCTGTTCGAGTCCTACGTGGGCAGCATCATCTCGGCAGTTGCCCTGGCGGCTGCTAGCACCACGGCCTTTGCCGTGTTCGGTAACGATGCCGTGTTCCCCATGCTGCTGGCCGGCGCTGGCATCATTGCCGCCATCCTGGGCACTTTCGTGGTGCGCAGCGGTGAGCAAGCCGACTTTGAAAAGCTCCTGTGGTCGCTGCGCTACGGCATCTTCGCCGCCGGCGGTCTGCTGATAATCTTCGCCGCCGTGCTCACGATTACCCTCACCGGTAACTGGTGGTGGTTCGGCTGCGTCGTCGCCGGCCTGGTGGCGGGAACCATCATCGGCCTGGCGACGGAGTACTACACCTCCTACAGCTACAAGCCGACCCAGCGGGTTTCGGAATCCTCGCAAACCGGCGCGGCGACGGTCATCATCAGCGGCATCGCCACCGGAATGCTGAGTACCCTGATTCCGGTCATCTGCGTGTCCGTCGCCATCCTGCTGGCCTACTGGTTCGCCGGATTCTACGGCGTGGCGCTGGCCGGCGTCGGGCTGCTGTCCACCCTGGGCATCACCTTGGCCACCGACGCCTACGGGCCGGTGGCCGACAACGCCGGCGGCATCGCCGAGCAGGCCAACCTGGACCCGCAGGTCCGCGAGCGGACCGACGCCCTGGACGCCCTGGGCAACACCACCGCCGCCACCGGCAAGGGATTTGCCATCGGTTCGGCGGCGCTGACCGCCCTGGCCCTGCTGGCGGCCTACTCGGTTACTGCGGAGCTGATTACGCTTGACGGAGAGGGACGGCTGGCGGCTGGCGGCGCGGGCATCAACCTGCTGCAACCGCAGATTCTGGTCGGCCTGATTATCGGCGCGATGCTGCCGTTCATCTTCTCGGCGCTGACAATGCAGGCCGTGGGACGCGCCGCGCAGGGCATCGTTGACGAAGTGCGCCGCCAGTTCCGCGAAATCCCCGGCCTGATGGAGGGTAACGCTCGTCCGGACTCGGCACGCTGCGTGGACATCAGCACTCGGGGCGCGTTGCGGGAGATGATTCTTCCTGGCGTGATGGCGGTGCTCGCCCCCATCGCCACCGGATTCATCCTGGGCGAGGCGGCATTGGGTGGCCTGCTCATCGGCTCGGTGTCCGCCGGGTTCATGCTGGCCATCATGATGGCCTCAGCTGGTGGCACTTGGGACAACGCCAAGAAGTACGTCGAGCTGGGCAACTACGGAGGCAAAGGTTCCGACGCTCACAAGGCTGCCGTCGAGGGCGACGTAGTCGGCGACCCGTTCAAGGACACGTCCGGCCCCAGCCTGAACATCCTGCTCAAGCTGATGGCCATCGTGTCGCTGGTGTTCGCGCCGGCCTTCGTGGCGGTGCGGCCCCTCATCAACCTGTAAGCGGCCAATACGGCGACTTACGAGCGGGGCGGGTTACCATCCGCCCCGCCTTTTCGTTGTGATACATTGTCCCGCAACCTGTTTTGAGAGATGAACGCGATGACTACCAACAACGGCGGACTGTTTGACCTCACGGGGCTGGTGGCCCTGATCACCGGCGGCAACGGCGGCCTCGGCCTGGGGATGGCGCTGGGCTTGGCCAACGCCGGGGCCGACATTGCCATCGCCGCGCGCAACGCGGAAAAGAACGCCGCCGCCGTCGCCGAGATAGAAGCCACTGGCCGGCGCGCGGTAGCCATCGCCACCGACGTTACCAGCGACTCAGACATTGACGATATGGTGTCCCGCGCCGTTGCTCACTTCGGCCGGGTGGACATCCTCATCAACAACGCCGGCGCAACCGTGCGCAAACCGCCGGAGGACATCACCGCCGCCGAGTGGGACAACGTGCTGGACGTGAACCTGCGGGCCGCGTTCCTGTCGTGCAAGGCGGTCTATCCGCACTTCAAGGCCCAGGGCGGCGGCAAGATTATCAGCATCGGCAGCATGTACAGCATCTTCGGCGGTGGGGGCAGCGGCGTGCCCTATTCATCCAGCAAGGGCGGCATAGTGCAGCTGTCCAAGAGCTTCGCCGTGGCGTGGGCCGGTGACAACATCCAGTCCAACGCCATCCTGCCCGGCTGGTTTATGACCGAGCTGACCCAGGCCATCCCCGAAACGCAGCCGGAACGCTACGACCTCATCAACAAGCGCATCCCCGCCGGCCGTTGGGGCGATGCCAGCGAGCTGCAGGGAGCGGCAGTGTTCCTCGCCAGCCGCGCGTCGGACTACGTTACCGGAGCAGTGATAGCGGTGGACGGCGGCTTCTCGGTGGCCTAGCTCCCCGAATACGTCAATCCCGCGCTTGATAAAATGACCCTCTCACGTAAATCAGGAGCCAATTTCTCATGGAATGCAAAGATTTACTGTTGTCAATTACGCGCTGCCACGAATTAGCCAGTGCCACGGGCGATTCGTCCCACCCTTGCGCCATAGTAGTAAGGAGTCAAACCGGGCAAATTTACCAAGTGCCGGAACCTTGGACAGGGCACATTGAAACTGCGCCAATATTGTTCATCGGATCCAATCCCGGCATTCACGAAAGCGAGTACTTCCCCAGAAGTAACTGGAGCGATCCGGATACCATCGACTTCTTTACGCGGCGCTTTGACCGAGACGCTGGATATACATACCAGAAACCCAACGGAGGAGCGCAATATGTCAAGGTTTACGAGGGCAATAATGGTCCTGTCGTATCCCGCCATTGGGTACGGTTCTGGTCAATGATCAAAAATCACGCCAAGGCCATTGCACAAGACCAGCCGGAGGCGGGTAAGGACTACGCCATAACTGAGATGGTGCACTGCAAATCCAATAACGAGGCCGGAGTACGAAATGCGTTGAGCCACTGCTCGCGGAAATGGCTACCGGCCATCATGGAGCAATCCGGCGCGGCCATTATAGTGCTGCTCGGAGACCACCCGCGGGATGCGGCCGTTGGTCTTTGGGGACTGGATGCCTCCCAACGTGTCCAATTTGACGTCCCCATCGCGGGACGGAATCGAGCTGTGGTCATCTTGCCGCACCCCAACTTTCGCGGCAAGCGAAAGATTGAGGATTATGTGGGTCAGCAGGAATTAGAACAGTTGCGCAGTAAATTGCCACGCGCATAGTATCTAGGAGCAAGGTATATTCCAAGGGCATCTGGATTCCGGCTTTCGCCGGAATGACGATCCAGAAGAGCTATAGTTGCTCCAATGCCTGGCGTGAGAGCATCATCTTTACCGGGCTGATGGGGCGGAAGGTGCGGGAGACGCGCACGTCGCCGGCGAGGCTGCACAGGGTGTAGGCGTCGTAGGGTTCCATGCCCTTTTCGGTGATGAGGAAGTCCACCATGTCGCGGACGGCCTGTTTCATTGCCGGTCCCAGGTCTTCGCCGTGGGACAGCACCACGTAGTGCTCCGGAGTGATGGCGCGCGGGCCGGAAATGTTCATTCCCTTTTCCACCGTAACGCGGACGTGAGTATCGGCGGAGCACTCGGCGCCGGTGCCAGCCACCGCGCCATCGCCGACCACGGCGTGGCAATCGCCCATGGCCAGCAGGCCGCCGGGGACGAACACGGGCAGATAGAGGACGCTGCCCTCCACCAGCTCTTTCATATCGATGTCGCCGCCGTAGGGACCGCTGTCGCTGGCGGTTTCCTGCGGGTAGGTCGGAGTGGTGGCGACCAGGCCCATGGAGGGGTTCAGGGGCAGGCGGACGCCGCTGGGCAGCACCAGGTCGTCGCCGTCGATGCTCATCACGGTGGGATAGCCCTCGGTGAACTCGGCTTCCAGGAAGCCTCGGCCCGGCATCACCATGTGAGCTGGGTTCTCCTTGGGCTTGATGCTGACGAACTCGATGCGCAGGGCGTCGCCCGGCTCGGCGCCGTTGACGTAGATGGGGCCGGTGGCCGGGCCTTTCAGCGACTTTTCCTGTAGGACCCCCGGCTCGCGGATGCCTTCAAAGGCATCCCAGGTCTCTACCATCAGGTCGTCGCCGTCATCGATGACAACGGCCGGCTCGTTCTCAGGCTGCAGGACGTAGATGCGCTGTTCGCGAGAGATGGTTTTCATGGTGCAGGCTCCTCTTCAGTTGTCGGCAGCGATAGCCGGCGGCGCGGCGGATTCGGCGCTCATTGGCACTGAAATTTGATAAACGTTGGGACGGTTGGCGAGGGCTGGGTCCAACTCCACGACGTTGACCGCAATTTTATCGCGCGCGCTGGACGCACCCATTGGCGAGCCGGAGTAGAACGCCGTCACTCCGCCCTGAGAAACGTCCTCGAACCTCTCCCAATGACCCAGGGCGATGTAGTCGCAATTGGCCTCGGCGACTTCGTGGGGATGGATCGGTGAGGAGCGTTCCTCGGTGTCGTCGGGGTAGTGGTAGTGGCCGTGGGCGATGGCCACCCGCCAGTGGTCCACCTCTGGTGGACGTTCCGGCGGGATGCCGGCCAGCGGGCGGAACTCCGGCGTGTGGCTGTTCATGGCGCGGCCCCAGACCTCCAGCGTCAGGTGCGGGAAGGTCAGCGTCTCGCCTCGCGTGCCGGCGATGACGTGCAGGTTGTCCGGCCCGTCGCCGAAAGGACTGCGATGGTAAAGCGATTCGGCGTCGTAAAGGTCGTGGTTGCCGGGCAGGATGATGGCCGGCACGACGGCACGGGCCATCTCAGACACGAAAAACTCCAGCACTGCGTCGGAGATGCGGGCGTTGTCGAACACGTCGCCGGCGATGAGCAGCGCGTCAGCGTGATACAGGTGAACGCCGTCAACCACGGCGGACAGGGCGCGCTGCGCTGCCAGGGGATCCCAGTCGTCGCCCAGGTGGGTGTCGGAGGTATGAATCAGGCGGATACTGCGGCGGGTTGCCATTGGGTTACGGTATCTCCAACTTGGGCGCGAACGGATTCCAACAGGGCCGGCAGGTTCCAGCCTTTCGCGGCGGACACGAACACCCGCCCGTTCACGGCCGGCGAGTCGGCAGCGGCGATGACGGACAGGTCGATTTGGTCAAAGGTCTCTACGTCTGCCGGGTTATCGGTGAGCAAGTCCATCTTGTTGATGACCAGCAGGCGGGGCTTGCCTCCCAGGTCAAGGTCGTTGAGGGTCTGTTCCACCACCTCGGCCTGCTCCGGCGCTTTGGGATGGGTTATGTCAATCACATGGAGCAGCAGGTCGGCCTCGTCCAATTCGGCCAGGGTGGCGCGGAAGGCGGCGACGACGGTAGGCGAAAGCTTCTGGATGAAACCCACTGTATCGCTGAGCAGCAGCTCGCTGCCGTCGGTCAGGTGCAGGCGGCGGGTCACTGGGTCGAGGGTGTTGAACAACTGGTCTTCGGCCGGAACCCCAGCGTTGCTCAGGGCGTTGAACAGCGTGCTCTTGCCGGCGTTGGTGTAGCCGACCAGGGTGGCCATGGGCGTAGCCGAGCGGCGTCGGCGTTCCAGGTACTGGCTACGGCGTTTGCGGACGTTATCCAACTCCGCCTCGATTTTCTGGATGCGGCGTCGGATGAGTCGGCGGTCGGTTTCCAGCTGGGTTTCGCCGGGGCCGCGGGTGCCGATGCCGCCGCCGAGCCGCTCCAGGTGAGACCACTGGCCAATCAGGCGCGGCAGCAGGTACTGATGCTGGGCCAGTTCAACCTGCATCTGGCCCTCGCGGGTGCGGGCGTGGCGGCCGAAAACGTCCAGAATCAACGCGGTGCGGTCAAGGACTTTAATCTGGAGCGCGTTTTCCAGGTTACGCTGCTGGGTGGGCGTCAACTCGTCGTCACAGATTACTACGTCGGGGCGCTCTTCCTCCAGAACGTCCTGCAACTCCTGGAGCTTGCCTTTGCCGACGTAGGTCGGGGTCAGCCGGTCGGCGCGCTGAGATACGGTGGCGACGACCTCGGCTCCGGCGGAGCGGGTGAGGTAGTCCAGTTCGACCAGCGTATCGTCCAGCCCCCAAAGACTTTCGCCGCGCCGTTTCTCCTCAACGGCCACCAGGACGGCCCGCTCGGTCTGCGGGCCGGTGGGCTTGGGTTGGCGAGATTTGGGCATAAGCGACTTAGGAACGCGGCGCCGGGATGGTCCAGTTTTCCAGCCGCTGGCAGCCGGTTTCCACGCGCTCGTCAGGGGTAGTGAGCGAGAGGCGGATATAGCCCTCGCCGTACTGCCCGTAGGAGGAGCCGGGGGTAACCACGATGTCGATTTCTTCCAGCAGGCGCGCCGCAAAATCGGCGGAAGTGAATCCCTCCGGCACCGGCGCCCAGATGTACAGGCTGGCGCGAGGCGTCTCCACTTGCAGGCCCATGCGGGTCAACGCCTGCAGCACCCGGTCGCGCCGCCATTGGTAGATGCCGATGTTGTCGTCGATGCAATCCTGCGGGCCGGTCAACGCCTCCATTGACATTTCCTGAATGGCCTGGGGGATGCCGGAGTCCAGGTTGGCCTTGATTTGGAACAGAGCCTTGATCATGTCGGCGTTGCCCACGGCCATGCCCATGCGCCAGCCGGTCATGTTGTAGGTCTTGGACAGTGAATGAAACTCCAGGCCGACCTCTTTGGCCCCATCCAGCTGCATCATGCTGCCGGCCCGGTAACCGTCGTAGCCGACTTCCGAGTATGCGGCATCGTGCAGCAGAGCGATGTTGTGCTCGCGGCAGTAGCGCAGGGCCGATTCCAGGTCTTCCTGCGAGGCCACGGCGCTGGTGGGGTTGTTGGGGTAGTTCAGCCACATCACCTTGGCGGCGCGGGCCACGTCGTCGGGGATGGCATCATATTCTGGCAGCCAGCCGTTGCGCTGGTACAGGGGCATCACGTAACTCTCGGCGCCGGCGAACATGGTGCCCACGGCATAGACGGGATAGGCCGGATCGGGCACCAGGGCGATGTCGCCGGGATCGAGGAAGCAAAAGGCGGCGTGACCGATGCCTTCCTTGGCGCCGATGAGGGGCAGCACCTCGGTGTCCGGGTCAAGGTTAACGTCGAAGCGCTGCTTGTACCAGTGGGCGACGGCCCGACGCATCTCAGGCAGGCCATCGGTCTCCGGATAGCGATGGTTGGGCGGGTCCTGGGATGCCGTCAGCAGTCGGTCGATGATGGGCTGCGGCGTAGGTATGTCAGGGTCGCCAATGCCGAAGGTAACTACGTCGGCACCGGCAGCGCGCTTCTCAGCGATGATGCGCGAGATTTCCACGAAGGGGTAAGGTGCAAGTTTGCCGAGTCGGTTGGAGAAGGTGGGCATTGGTGCTCCTGGGGTTGATGCCATGACAGGAATGTTTAGAGTTTGGGCACGATGGCAGCGCTTACACCGCTGCCGCTACCTCCGGCTGTTGCGCCATTCCCCGCTCCAGCGTCAGCCAGTTGTATTCGTCGATGAACTTGGCCAGGCTGAACGGCGGGTCGATGCCCAGCTCGGTGGATAGCTGGCCGGCCGGGTCGTCGATGCCGTGCTGCCCGCGGGCGTCGGAAACGATGGACAGGGTGGCCATGCGCATGACGGTCAGGAACTGTGAGTAGGTTGCCCCGTTGGGTTTGTCGTCCGGGAAGTAGGCGTTCCGGATGCCATCGCTCCACGACACGAAAAGTTGTGGGTTTAGCGCAGTGAGAATCGCAGATGCGGCGGTAGGCCCCACGCCGTGGGCTGCGGTCAGGCAGTCGAAAGCCCGCTCGATCACGTCCAGCGTGGAGCAGCGAAGGTCGTCAAACTCTAATGCCGATGCCGCCAGCGGAGTCAAATAAGGGGCTGCTGTGGCGATAGCGTGGGCGATGCTGGGTGCCTTATCCGGTGAAATCCGCGTATTCCACTGATTGGTGTAGCGCACTAGCGACGACCAATCGGCGTCGGGCTTGCCTTCCAGCAGCGCGGCGCCGAACTGCGGTGTGATGACCGTCATGGATAGCGCGTCGTCGTCCCTGCCGCGGAAAGCGTGGGCCGACCAGCACAGTTGCTCAAAGGTATTGGGGCCGGTTGTGTAGTCGCTCATTCTGTCCACACTCCACTGAAAACTTCGGCGGCGGGGCCTTCCAGGTAAACCTCTCCCTGGCCATCCCACTCGATGTTGAGGGTGCCGCCGGGCAGGTTGACGGCTACCCGGTCGCCGGTGTGCCCCAGGAGTCGAGAGGCGACGCCGATGGCGCAAGCGCCGGTACCGCAGGCCATGGTCTCGCCGGAACCGCGCTCCCAGACCCGGGCGTCCAGCTTGCCGTCATCGCGCAGGTTGACGATTTCAAAGTTAACCCGGTCGGGGAAAATAGGATGCCGTTCCACCAACGGCCCGATGTTGTGCAGTGGGAACTCTTCCACTGGCTGGTCGATGAAGGTAACGGCGTGAGGGTTGCCCATTGACACAAAGGTCAGGAACAGGCGGAAATCCCCAGGATGGATGGCGTAGTTGATGATAGGGCCGTCCTTGCCGGCGATGGCCGGGTCAAGGTCAACCGGGATCTCCGCCGGCGCGAATCGGGGCGGTCCCATGCTGACCCGCGCCGAATCAACCGACGTTCCGTCGTAGTGAGGCACGATGGTGCGGACTCCGGACATGGTGTCAACCGTGACCTCCTGGGCAGTGGAGGGCACGATGCCTCGTTCGATGGCGTACTTGGCGAAGCACCGGATGCCGTTGCCACACATCGCGCCCTCGGAGCCGTCGGAGTTAAACATCCGCATCCTCAGGTCGGCGACTTCGGAGTTCATCACCAGGATCAGGCCGTCGCCGCCCACGCCGAAATGACGGTCGCTGATGCTCCGGGACAGGCTCCCCCAATCACGTTCGGGCATGGCGCGGGCGTCCACATAGACGTAGTCGTTGCCGGCGCCGTGCATTTTGGTGAATTCCATCATTGAAACTCCGTCCCCGGATTGGCTCGGGGGCTGTCGTTCGCAATTGTATCACACGGCGCCGGCGACTCCATGAACTTCTGCACCAGCGACGAGGCGGCATCTATCGGCAAGCCGCTGGTAGCATCCAGCCATGCGATGCGCGGGTCGGCGGGCTTGAACCAGGTATATTGGCGGCGAACCAGGCGGTGGGTTTGCGTTTTGGCGCGGGCGATGGCGTCGGGCAGTGTCACTTCGCCGGCCAGATGCTGACCTAGTTCGGAATATCCGACACCGGATAGCACGCCGGCTCCCAGGGTATAGCCCTCGCCAGCGAGGCGGCGCGCCTCGTCCAGCAATCCCGCGTCCATCATCGCGTCGAAGCGCTCGTCAATGCGCTGGTACAGGGTGGCGCGGTCAGCGGTAAGGCCGATGATTCGGGCGCGATAAGGTGGCTCTGCGCTCTTGGCGCCCGCAGCAACCGAGCCGCCGTGAGCGTGGTGGATTTCCAGGGCGCGGATGATGCGCCGCGTGTTGTGAGGGCCGATACTCTCAGCGCGCTGCGGGTCGAGACTGTGCAGTTCCCGGTAAAGCGCAGTTGCGCCCTCGGCGCTCGCCCTGCGTTCCAGCTCGGCGCGCAAATCGGCGTTGGGACGGACTTGGGGAACCTGCCATCCTTCCAGCAATGCCCAGACGTATTGCCCCGTGCCGCCGCACAGAATTGGCAGCTTGCCGCGTGAGACGATGTCGGTGATGGAATCTCTGGCCAGCGGAAGGTACTCGCCCAGGCTGAATGGCGCGTCAGGCCGGCGAATGTTAATGAGGTGATGACGGGCGGCGCGCAGTTCCTCGGCAGTTGGCTTGGCGGTACCGATGTCCATGCCGGTATAGACCTGCCGACTGTCCGCATTGACGATTTCGACGTCGAATCGTCGGGCCAGCGCAATGGCAAGTGCAGTTTTGCCCACTCCGGTGGGGCCGACGACGGCGACGAGTGTCGCGCAGGTCGACATAGACTGGCCTGTGCGAACGCTAGGACTCGCCGGCGGCGAAAGCGGCGGCCACCGCCAGGAAGGAATCGGCGTCCAGGCTGGCCCCGCCCACCAGCGCGCCGTTGATGCTGAGGACGGCGGCAAAATCGGCGGCGTTGCCCGGGTTAACGCTGCCGCCGTAAAGCAATGGCGTTGCCGCCGCGACTTCTACTCCCAGGCACGCCGACACGGTGGGCCATATTGCCCCGCCCATTATTTGGTCGGCGATTTCGGGAGTAGCGGCGCGCCCGGTCCCGATGGCCCAGACGGGTTCGTAGGCTATCGACAAACGCCCCGCGGCGGCCTCGGGGTCCAGGTCGGCCAGGGCGGCCACCACCTGGCGGCGAATCACCTCCACGGCCTGGCCGCTTTCACGCTCGTCCAACGTTTCACCGACGCATACGATGGGGCGCAAGCCATGATTCAAGGCGGCGGCAGCTTTGCGGCCCACGGACTCGTCGGTTTCGCCGTAAAACTGGCGACGCTCCGAGTGCCCGATAAAGACGTAATCACAAAGGCCGACCAGCATGGGCGCCGCGATTTCGCCGGTGAATGCGCCGCTGTCGTCGGCGTGCATATTCTGGGCGGCCACGGCAACTCCGCTGCCGGCCATGGCGTCCCGTACTGCGGCCAGCGACACAAAAGGCGGGCCAACGATGACGCTGACGCCGTTCAGGCTCGCCGCGCCGGTGGCGATGGCCGACGCCAGCCCCACGCCGGACGCGATGTCCGTGTTCATCTTCCAGTTGCCGGCTACTATGTTTCGGATGGCTGGCATCGGTAGTTCCTCACGGGCCGTACTTGCCCAGCTTGCCCGAGTGGGACAGGGCCAGCAGCATGATGGTTTCGGCGGGTATTCGGCCCAGGGAACCCTGGGCGCAAGCGCGCTCATTGAAGCCGTCCACGCCTTCGCCCAGGGTCAGCTGGGAGTGTAGCAAAAACGGCACCGGATGCCAGCTGTGGGAGGCCATGACCGCCGGCGTTGCGTGGTCGCCGGCCACCATCAGCACGTCGGGTTCCAACTCAAGTATCCGCGGGATATGGGTGTCCAGCACTTCAAGCGTACGCACTTTGCCGTCGAAATCGCCATCTTCGCCGGCAGAGTCGGCGGGTTTGTAGTGCAGGAAGAAGAAGTCGTGGTCTTCCCAGTTGGCATGCAGCGTGTTCACTTCGTCGCCAAAATCCATGCCGGTGGGGATGATTTTCATGTTGGCGACGGAGGCCAGCCCTCGGTACATCGGGTAGGCGGCAATGGCGGCGGGATTCAGGTGATAGACCTGCCCGAAATCCGGGAGGTTGGGCAGCTGGGCCCAGCCGCGCAGCAGCACCATGTTGGCCGGCTGTTCTTCGGATAGGAGGCGGCCGGCCTCGGCGACGAATTGCTGCACAATCTCGGCGGTGCGCTCGGCTTCCGGCGTCAGCGCGCCGGCCGGGCGCGGAGCCACGCCCTCCCGCTGGGGGTCCGTCTCGTCCACCTGCTCGGACAAGCCTTCGCCTCGCAGGCGCAGCACGAAGCGATAGTCCTGCACCGGGAACACGTCCAACTGGACGCCGGGGATTTCAATCTCGTCCAGGCGTTCGCACAGGGGCGCACTCAGCGCGGTGGCGATGCGTCCGGCGCGGCGGTCGGTGAGCCGGCCGTCGTCGTCAACGGTGCAGAAGTTGCCCCGCGCCGCCACGTCCCCGGGCAGCAGTTCAGCGCCGATGCCCAATGCTTCCAGGACACCGCGCCCGATGAAATACTTCAACGGATTGTATCCGAACAGGGCCAGATGCCCCGGGCCGCTGCCGGGAGCGATGCCCACCTCCACCGGCGTGGTCAAGCCGCAGGCGCTGCGTTGCGCCAGGGCGTCCAGGTTGGGTATGTGGGCGGTTTCCAGCTCCGACTTGCGGGTGTCGGGATGGGGCAGCCCACCCAGCCCGTCGGCAACCAGCATTATGATTTTGGACGGCGTGCTGGCAAGGCTATCGTGAATCTGTTCAAGGTCAATCATGGTAGCTCCGAAGTATTTTAAGTGTCCGGCAAGGCGGCGATGCCGGGCAGTTCCCGCCCTTCCAGAAATTCCAGCGATGCGCCCCCACCTGTTGACACGTGGGTCATATGGTCCATAAGGCCCAGAGATTCTACAGCCTCGGCAGTGGAACCGCCCCCGACCACGGTAGTTACCCCAGGCTGTCCGGCGATGCCATTGGCAACCTGCCGAGTGCCGGTGCTGAACCGTTTCATTTCAAAGACGCCCATGGGCCCGTTCCACAGGATGGTTTTGCAGCCGGCCAAAGCAGTAGCATAGCGGGTAGCGGTTTCCGGCCCAACGTCCATGATGTACCAGCCGTCGGGAACGTCGTCCACCGAGCGAGTCGTTACGGCATTGGGGTCGGGAGCAAACTCGTCGGCAGTTACCACGTCCTCGGGCAGGTGAACGGCAACGCCGTCGCGCTCGGCGCGTTGCAATACGTCCCTGGCGAACTCCAGCCGGTCCTCTTCAACCGCCGACGCGCCGACGGATTTGCCGATGGCGGCCAGGAAGGTTATCGCCATACCGCCGCCGATGAAGAGATGGTCCAGCCGGGACAGCAGGTTTTCCAATACCAGGATCTTGTCGCTGACCTTGGCCCCGCCCATCAGCGCGGCCAGCGGACGCTCCGGTTCGGCGAGGGCCAGCCCCAGCGACTCTACCTCGCGCTGAGTCAACAAGCCCATAGCCGACGGCAAAAGTTGGGGCAGGCCGACGGTCGAGGCGTGGGCGCGATGCGCCACTGCGAAAGCGTCCATTACGAAACGGTCGGCCAGGGATGCCAGTTTACTGGAAAATCCGGCGTCGTTTTTTTCCTCGCCGGGGTGAAAGCGCAGGTTTTCCAGCAGGACGATTTCACGGGCAGACATATCTGAAACCGCCCCGGTAACCTCCGGGCCAATGCAATCGTTGAAAGACCGTACCGGGCGATTGAGCAGCACGGCCAGCCGGTCACCCACCGGGGCGAGCCGCAGGTCGTCGTCGACTTTCCCTCTAGGGCGGCCCAGGTGTGAACAGAGCACTACCTTGCAATCCCGTTCCAAAAGGTACTCGATAGTAGGCAAGGTGGCGCGCAGCCGCTGGTCGTAGTTGGCGATGGCCTCAACGCCCTGCTCGATGGGAACATTAAAATCGACGCGTACCAGCACGGTCTTGCCGGCCACGTCCAGTTGAGAGAGGGTGCGCTTGGTCATTGCTCGCTGCCTTTCCGGAGTCAAACCACCGCGCCGCCGATTACCCATTCCGTAGCTTGCTGCAAGGCTGCGGGTTGGCGCAGCCGGACATTTCCGGTGGAAACCGCAGCGTCAGCGCCGTCCAGCAGCTCAGCAGTGTGCTTCTCGGCATACTCCCGCGAGGCGGTACCGTCCAGGATGGCTACAATGCGCGCGGAATCGTCCGGCTCCAGCACCCGTTTCATATAGATGCCGCCCAACTCGCGCTTGTCCGACGTTTCAGCGTGTTGCAGCGCATGGATGATGGGCAGGCTCTTTTTCTTGTTCAGCACGTTGCTGGCGGTAAAACCGTCGCCGGTGCTGCCCCACAGATCGGCTACGTCGTCGCGGATTTGCCGCGCCATGCCCAGGTTTTCGCCCCATTGCCGCAGGCAATCCGCGGTGTCGGCGTCAGCGCCCACAGCCAGCGCGCCCAGCTGCGCGGAGCAGCCGGCCAGCGCCCCCGATTTGCGACGAATCATGTCCAGGTAGTCGGGCTCCGACACCATCAACTGGTCCTGGTAGGTCAAGTCCATGTACTGCCCCTCGCACAGCGTCAGGCACGCTTGGTCCAGGGAACGGAGGGCAGCCAGTACGGTATCGGCAGACGCCCCGCCCTCAGCAAGCCGCATCAATTCCGAACGGGCCAGAGCGTGCAACCCGTCGCCGGCATTGATGGCTTGGGACGGCCCCCAGACCCACCAGATGCTGGGGCGGTCGTCGCGCTGGTCGATGCGCCCGGCCTGCACGTCGTTGTGCACCAGCACAAAGTTGTAGGCCAGCTCCACCGACGATGCGGCCGGCACTGCAGGGCGATAATCGCCGGACACGGCCTCGGCGGCGGCAAGGGCCAGCACGCCGCAGTAGTGCAGTGGAGTCGGCGTCCCGTCAACAGGATTCCCGCGCTCGTCCACCCAACCCAGATGATAACGCACCAGGTCGTAAAGCATACCCTGCCGGTTGGAGAGCGACGCGCGCAAATCGGCGTCCACCGCGGCGCGGTAGCTGTCGTATGTAACGGCAGTGGTGATGATTGCCTCCGCGTCGGCACGTTAAGCCAAGGCCTGCTGGATTTCGCAGAATTGCAGCGCCCCGGCCCGCAACAAAGTGGGCCCGTTTTCGGACACTGCTACGATAGTGCTGGCGGTACCCTGCGGCTGCTGGCCAGCAGTAATAATACCATCAACCAGCCCTCCCAAACAGCGGCGTAAATCCTCCGGGTCTGTGATGTCCTCGGCGCCGCTGGGGTTGGCGCTGGTTCCCGTGATAGGCCGGCCAAGGCTCTTGGCCAGTGCCAGCGGTACGTCATGGTCGGGCATCCGCACGGCGATGGTATCCCGGCCGGCGGTAAGGCGCGGTGGCAATTCCGGCGCCGCAGGTAGCACCAACGTGAGAGGGCCGGGCCAGTATCTGCTTGCCAATTGTTCCGCTATAGCGCGAGCCAGCCCCCTGACATTGGAGACCGTCGCCACCTGCTCCCAGCCGGAAACCAGTACCGGCAAGGGCATGTCGGCGGGCCGCCCTTTCACCTGATAGACTCGCTCCAGCGCCGCCGGGTTGAGGGCGTCGGCGGCCAGGCCATACAGCGTGTCCGTGGGGATGGCAACTACACCGCCGTCGGCCAGGCAGTTCACCGCTTGAGCGATTTCAGTTTGGTAACCCATATCAGCGTTGATTTTACCATCCCCGGACGGTGCCGCGGCTCTCAGTATGCTAATATAATCGCCGAAATTCTGTGAGTGCGGGAAGAGCGGCATGATCACATCAGCGCACCCCGATGCCATCGTCGTCATTGATTTTGGTTCGCAGTACACCCACCTGATTGCGCGCCGCATACGGGAGTTGCGGGTGTACTCCGAAATCGTCTCGGCGACGGCGGGGCTAGCGGCGGTTTCACACCTCAACGTGCGTGGAATCATTCTGTCCGGCGGCCCGGCCAGCGTGTACGACGACGGGGCGCCGGCAATAGAGGACTGGGTGCTGCATTCCGACGCTCCGACGCTGGGCATCTGCTACGGTATGCAAGCGTTGGTGCATCAGTTGGGCGGGAAGGTAGTGGCTGGCGACGTTCGAGAGTACGGTCACGCCGACCTGTTGAGCGATGGCAGCGACGACGGATTGCTGGCCGGAGTGGGCCGCAAGGCTCCGGTGTGGATGAGCCACGGCGACCGGGTGGAACGCCTCCCCGATGGCATGACTGCCCTGGCGCACACCGCCAACACCAACTGCGCCGCCGTCAGCGACGGCGAGCGATGGTACGGCCTGCAGTTCCATCCCGAAGTGCAACACACGCCGGACGGTATGACCATCCTGCGCAACTTCGTGCGCAACATCTGCGGCTGCCCAGAATCCTGGACGCCGGGCAACTTCGTCGCCGACACGGTGGCGCGGGTTCGGGAGCAGGTTGGCGACGACCGGGTAATCTGCGGTTTGAGCGGCGGCGTGGATTCGTCGGTGGCGGCGGCGCTGCTGCATCGAGCCATCGGCCCGCAACTCACCTGCATCTTCGTCAACAACGGCCTGCTGCGCCATGACGAAGTGGGCCAGGTGCAGGAAACCTTCCAGCGTGGGCTGGGGCTGGACTTGCGTTATGTTGACGCCAAATCCCGGTTCCTGAACAAGCTGGCCGGCGTAACCGACCCGGAAGTGAAGCGCAAGACCATCGGCGAAGAGTTCATCCGCGTCTTTGAGGACGCCGCCGCCGAGATTGAAAACGTGCAGTGGCTGGCGCAAGGCACTCTCTACCCCGACGTGATTGAAAGCGAAACGCCGGAGAACCGGGCCTCGGCCCGCATCAAGACCCACCACAACGTCGGTGGCCTGCCGGAGCGCATGGACTTTGGCTTGGTGGAGCCGCTGCGTTACCTGTTCAAGGACGAGGTCCGCGCCGTCGGCCTGGAGCTGGAACTGCCGGAGGAGATAATCTACCGTCAGCCATTTCCGGGACCGGGCCTGGCCATCCGCATCATCGGCGAAGTAACGCCCGAAAAGACGGCGATGCTGCGCGACTGTGACCGCATCGTGCTGGAAGAAATCGGTGACGCCGGTTTGTACCGGGACATCTGGCAGAGCTTTGCCGTGCTGACCGACAACCGCACCGTGGGCGTCATGGGCGACTACCGAACCTACGGCTACGCTTGCGCCATCCGCGCGGTGAACTCCGAGGACGCCATGACCGCCGACTGGGTGCGCCTGCCCTACGACGTGCTGGCCCGGATGAGCAACCGCATCGTCAACGAAGTGGACGGCGTGAATCGGGTGGTCTATGACATCACCAGCAAGCCGCCCGGCACCATTGAGTGGGAGTAACGTACGTGCGTGTTCTGGTAGTCGGCTCCGGCGGTCGGGAGCACGCGCTGGCCTGGCGGTTGGCACGTTCGGAGTCGGTGAGCGAGCCGTTCGCCGCGCCGGGCAACTCCGGCACTGCCCTGGTGGGAACCAACCTGCCGGTATCCGACACCGACGTGGACGGCATCGTCGCCGCTGCAATCGCCCACGACATCGGCCTGGTGGTGATTGGGCCGGAGACGCCGCTGGCAATGGGCCTGTCCGACCGCCTGGCTGCTGCCGGCATCACCGCTTTCGGCCCCAGCCGGGCGGCGGCGCGGCTGGAATCCAGCAAGAGCTTTGCCCGCAGCGTGCTGGACGCCGCCGGCGTGCCCGGTCCGGACTACCGGGTATTCCAAAGCGTCAGCGGCGCGCTGAACTACGTGGATTCCCATGACCGCCCCGTGGTGGTGAAAGCCGATGGCCTGGCCGCCGGCAAAGGCGTCGCCCTCTGCGCCAATCGCGAGCAGGCCCACATCGCCATCCGCGCCTGCATGGAAGACCGGATCTTCGGCGATGCCGGGGCGACCGTAGTTGTCGAAGACTGGCTGCACGGCCCGGAGGTCAGCGTCTTCGGGTTCGCCGACGGCGAGAACCTGTCGGCGGTAACCGCGGCTACCGATTACAAGCGCATCGGCGAGGGCGGAACCGGCCCTAACACCGGCGGCATGGGCAGCTACGGGCCGCCACACTTCTGGAACGATGAACTGGCCGAGCAGATTCGCCAGGAGTATATGCTGCCCGTCATCAGGGAACTGGCCAACCGTAATGCCCCCTACCGGGGCGCGCTGTACTGCGGGCTGATGCTCACCGACGCCGGCCCTCGCGTGCTGGAGTTCAACTGCCGCTTCGGAGACCCGGAAACGCAGGTGGTAATGCCCCAGCTGCTCAGCGACCCGGTAGACGTGATGCTGGCCTGCGCCACCGGCAGCCTGCATGACGTTGCTCCGGTGCGCTGGTCGCAGCGGCCTGCCGTGGCAGTCGTCATGGTGTCCGACGGCTACCCCGGCCCGTATCAAACCGGGTTCCCCATTGCCGGCCTTGACGACGACCAAACCGACGACGTGATAGTGTTCCACGCCGGGGCCCAACTGGCCGATGACGGCAGCAACGCCGTGCTGACCGCCGGCGGCCGGGTGCTGGCCTGCGTGGGTCTGGGCGACACCGTTGACGAAGCCCGCAACCGGGCCTACCGCCGAATTGACGGCATCAGCTTTGAAGGCGCGTACCACCGCCCTGACATTGCGACTGAGGCCGCCGTCGCCATGGCCGGCGCGCAGGAATCAGCCTGTTGATGCCACGCTCACCCAACATTCTCCCGGACTGGCCGGTGCTGGCGAGCGCTTTCCACAAAGCTGCCAATGCCGGCGAGCTGGACGCATTCCGCCGCCGCCGCTGGGGCAACAATGAAGTTGTGGCTTGGCTGGAGCAGGATGCTCTCACCGGCCTCACCGAAACGCAAGCTGGAACGCTTTACCGAGGCGCCGGCGGGCGACAAATCGCCAAGTTCCGCGCCAACCCCATCGAAGAAGTGCGCGATGCCGTGGACTTTCTGCTCTACGACACCATCAAGCTGGAAAACCGCTTTGAAGAGTGCGCCGTCGAAACCGGCGGCTTCGGCCTGGCCGGCGCCAGCAAGGAATGGCCGTCGTACCTGCTCGCGCTGCGGGAGCCGAGCCTCTTTGCGCCGTGGAGTCCCCATACCGAGCGGGCGCTGCGCCGCTGGGGTCTGTTGCCGGCCGGCTTCAAGGGCGGACACCCCGGCCTATGCTACATTGACTTGCTGGACATTCTGCACGGCCTGCGGGTAAGAATCGGCTTGCCGGACTTTCGCAGCGTTGACGAATTCTGTTACTTTAACGGGCGTGTCAAAAAAGGCTCGACGTAGTCGTCGTAACAGCCTGACCGCCGAAACCGGAGGAACAATCGATGCCCTGGCTTGATGACCTGAACCGCCTGCGTGTGCGCGTGGATAACGAGGGCTACGGTCGGCAGATGTCCGAGGTCGCCGAGCGTCGCGGCCTGCTGGAAAAATACGCCGACGGCTTGGGCGTTGAGAAACTCTTGACGCAGATGAACGACGTCCTGCTGGACGGCGGAGCCCGGCTCATCGTCGATCGCTCCTGGCAGTACGACTTCGAGGGGGACGATGACTCCGATTTTGAAGGACTCAACGACCAAATCCTCTACACTCTCTATTGGCACGACGGCGACCCGGTGGAACTGGAAGTGCTGGTAGGCATCGATGACGATGACGCCGGGTATGTCATGGTGGACGACGAAGAAATCGACGACGACGCGGACAGCATCCAGGAAGCCTTGCTGGACGCTTTCCGAGATATAGCCGAAATCACCAAGTAAAGGAGAACGATTTTGCCGCTGGTAGGAATTGTGATGGGCAGCGCCTCGGACGAGGAAGCCGTCCAACCGACCATTAGTATCCTGGAATCCCTGGGCATCGACTACGAAGTCAGGGTGATGTCCGCCCACCGCACGCCGGAGCGCGTCCATGAATACGGAAGCACTGCCCGGGAGCGCGGGCTGGAAGTGCTGATTGCCGCCGCCGGCGGCTCGGCGGCCCTGGGCGGCGCCCTGGCCGCGCAGACCACCCTCCCCGTCATCGGCATCCCCCTCACGTCCAGCGAACTCAACGGCTGGGACGCCTTGCTGTCCACGGCCCAGATGCCCCCGGGCATCCCCGTAGCCGCCATGGCCGTCGGCGGATGGGGCGCGCGCAACGCCGCCTACTACGCCGCCCAGATTCTCAGCATCAAGCACGACGCCATCCGCGACGCCGTTGAGCGCTACCGGCAGTCCCTGCGTGAGCGCTGACCCCCGGCCAACCCGCCGCCGTCCGCCGGCCGTGCTGACGGACTTCGACGACACGGCGGCGGTCCAGAACGTCGCCGAACTCCTCCTCCATCGGTTCGGCCATCCCTCCTGGACGGACGTGCGCCAGCGGTTCCGCGACGGCGAGCTGTCGCTGAAGGACTACCAGGAAATCACCTTCCGGCAGATGCAGGCCGACAAAGCGGCGATGCAATCCTACGTCCGCGAGCAGGCCTGTTTCCGCGACCATTTCGGGGAGCTGTCCCAATTCTGCCTGGACAACGGCATCCCCATGTGCATCGTCAGCCAGGGCCTGGACTTCTACATCCAGGCGCTGCTGGACGCCTGCGGTCAGTCCGACTTGCCGGTGCACGCCGTCCGCGCCCAGTTCAACAACGACGGGCGCATCATCGGCTACGGCTACGATTTCACCTACCCGGACGCGCCGGAGCGGGGCAACAGCAAGGCCCTGATGGTGCAGCGGTTCCAGCAGCAGGGCTACCACGTCTTCTACGCCGGCGACGGGAGCTCCGACTTCGAGGCCGGCGAAGTTGCCGATACCGTCTTCGCCCACCGCCAGATGGCGGAAATGTGCCAAGCCGCGCAAATCCCCTTCACTCCCTTCACCGACTTCGGCCCGGTGCTGGCAGCGGTGCGAGGGTACGTGGAATATGCGCCCGGCGCGCGGGAGTATCAATATGGTGGAACCTGCCAGCTACCAGGAAGCGATAATCACGCCCGATGAGGCTGCGGTCATTGCCCAGGAAGTGCGCCGCCTCATTCGCGAGGGCGACGAACGTTCGGCATGGGAGCAGCTGAGACACCTGCATCCTGCCGACATGGGCAGCATCGTGTCCGCCCTTCCGCGCACCAGCCGCGAGGCCATTGTGGCGGTGATGACGCCCGATGCCGTGGCATGGATGTTCCGCCACATAAACCCGGTGCAGGCCGCCCGGGTTAGCGCCAGGCTGGGCACCGGCATCCTTTCCACGGCATTGGCCCAGGTCAACCCCCGCATGGCCCTGGACATCCTGCGCCGCCTGCCAGGTTCCCACGCCCGCGAAGTCGCCGAGGCCATCGGCCATCCCGTGGGTGACCCGGCGGTTGATACCGCCCCGTTGGACACCGCCGCCGGCTTCATGGTTACCGGATTCCCCGCCCTTCAACCGGACATAGCAGTGGGAGCCGCAAGGGAGAGGCTTCGGCAACTGGCCCATGACCAGCATAACTTCACCCACGTTTTCGTCGTTGATGATGGCGGCCAACTGATTGGGCAGGTGGCCATGATCGACCTGGCGATGTCCCTGGACGATACCCCGCTCAACCGGCTGACCACACCAAGCGCCGGCCTGGTTTCGGCGGACACTCCAAGGGAAGAATGCGCCCGACTCCAGAGACACTACAACCTGACTCAACTGCCCGTGGTGGAAGACGGACGGCTCATCGGCGTAATTCCGTCCGAGTTCCTCCTCAGTGCCTCCGTCGCCGAGGACACGGAACAAATCCTCCAGGTGGCCAACGTGGCCGGCGACAGCGCTGATGGGCCGCTGCTGGGTTCCATACGCACCCGCCTGCCGTGGCTCACCGTTAACCTCGCCACCACCTTTCTGGCCGCCTTCACCGTTTCGCTCTTTGAGTCAACGCTGGCCCGCGTGGTGGTGCTGGCCGCATTCCTGCCCGTGGTTGCCGGGCAGGGCGGCATCGGCGGCACCCAAACTCTCACCCTCATTGTGCGCGCCATAGCCCTGGGCGAGCTGGTGGGGATGCGAGCCAGACGGCTGCTGACACGTGAGTTAATCCTGGGACTGATTCACGGCCTGTGGCTGGGTGTGCTGGTGGCAGTCATCGCCGCTCTGTGGAAGCAAAACCTGGGCCTGGCGCTGGTGCTCGGAGTGGCGATGCTGGGCAACATGGCTGTGGCTGGTATGGTTGGCGCCGGGGTTCCGCTCCTGCTGCGACGCCTCGGCGTGGACCCGGCTGTCGCCTCTGCGGTGGTTGTCACCACCGTGACCGACGTGTGTGGCTTCCTACTCTTCCTGGGCATCGCCAGCGCCGCCATCAGCCTGATTGTTTAGGTGGACGCCATGCTGGGATTCCTTCGCCCCAGTCCCACCCTCTCCTCACAGGAAACCCGGCGCAGCCAGCGACTGATGATGTGGGGCGCCGTCAGCGGCGGCGCCATGTTCAGCCTGGGCAGCGGTGGATTCATGGCCGCTTATGCCCTGGCCTTGGGCGCCAACAATCTCCAGGTGGGCATCCTGGCTGCGCTGCCGCCCGTCTCGCAGGTGGTGCAGTTGCCGGCCATCCTGGCGGTGGAGCGGTTCCGCAAACGCAAAGCCATCGGCCTGCCCGCCTGGTTTCTGGGACAACTGCCGTGGGTGCTCATCGCCGCCGTTCCCTTCTTGCTCAACACGCCGGGATCCTTGGCAATTTCCGCCGTAATCATCCTGTTGGCCCTGCGCGGCCTGTTCAATCCGGTGTGGGTTACTGCGCAGAACAGCTGGATGCGGGACCTGATACCCCAGGAGATGCTGGGACGCTTCTACAGCCGACGGCTGGGGACCATGACGGCAACCGTCGTTATTGTGGGATTGACCGGTTCCTTCTTCGTTCGATGGTGGCAGGGCTACGCGCCGCCGGAGCACGCCATTTATGCCTTTTCGTTCTTGCTTTTAGGAGGGTGGCTGACCTTCGGAATCATCGGCCCTGCCTTGGTGGGGTTCAGCAAGGAACCGTTGATGCCGCCGGCGCCGGCGTCCGACCGCCCGGCATGGGCTATCCTGCTGGAACCGCTGCGCGACGCCGACTTCCGACGCCTGTTCCGGTTCCTGTTCTTGTGGAACTTCGCCATGAACCTGGCGGTGCCTTTCTTCGCGGTCTATATGCTGACCCGGCTGGACTTCTCCCTGCCCGTCGTCATCGGCTTCACCATGTTGAGCCAGGTAACCAACGTCCTGTTCATCCGGGTGTGGGGAGCCATGGCCGACCGTTTCGGCAGCAAGACGGTCATGTCACTGTCGGCCTCCCTGTTTCTGCTGGTCATCATCGGATGGGTATTCACCACCAGCCCGGAGCGCCACTTGCTCACCATCCCGCTGGTGACGGTGTTGCACGTTTTCGCCGGCATTGCCACCGCCGGCATCCAGCTCACCGTCCAGACCATTGCCCTGAAAACCGCGCCCGAGGGCAGTGCCACCCCGTACATCGGCATCGCCGGAATTGGCGCTGGTTTGGGGGCCGGAATCGGGCCAATTGTTGGCGGCGCTCTGGCCGACTTCTTCAACAATCACCTGTTCCGCATTGACCTGAGTTGGGCTTCCGCCGGCGGCGTGCTTGAATTGTCGGCCGTCACCCTGACCGGCATCGACTTCCTCTTTGTCATCTCTTTCTGCTTGGGCGTTGTAACGTTGAACCTGCTGGCCCAGTTGAGGGAGGAAGGCGCGGCCGACCGGGAAGTGGCCATGCGGGAGTTGATTGGTGGTATGGACCCGGTAATGCGGGCGGTGAGCTCCGTGCCGGGGGCCGGCGTCGTAACCGCGGCCTCCTACGGTTACATCAGGCGGGTCCCCGGCGCAGACGTGGCCCTCGGCGTCATGGCCTACGAACTGGCGTCTTCTACACAAGCGGCCGTCGCGTCCGCCGGTCGTGGACGCCGGCTGGCGGCAGACGCGGAATCTATGGTCGGGAACGCGCTCACCTCGGTGATGGGCCGCATCCAGGATGCCGGACAACACGGGCTTGAACTGGCACAGCACGCCACCCGCGGCGCGATGCACGTCGGCGATGAGTTAGTGGAGCAACTGGAAGGAGTAGTCCAATCATCCATGGCCGGGTCTCTGCGCGCGCTGGACCGCGCTGCTGTGGACCCGCTTGACTCCCTCTACGGCGCAGGATATGGCGCCGTGCAGGGCGCGCTGGAATCAGAACACGACCCGGTGCGGGTTTCCAGGGCGGCAATCGCAGCGGCCAGAGGCATGGCTTCCGAATTGGGCGTGACGGAGGACGAGGCGGCCCGGGCCGTGGCCAACGGCATCCTCTCAGCCGCATCCGACACCGATGCGGAAACCGTGGATTCGGTTCGTGAAGCCCTTCCCGAATCAACTCCCAATCCCGAAAATCCTGACAACCACTGACACCGGCCTGTTGACGCCTACGGAACCCACGTTCTACAATGGCCTTACACGTGTAATCAACCATCCAACCCAGCCTGCCAACGAGGTCATCATCACTACGGTCGTCAACGGCCACCAATCAGTCAGCTAATCCTGAAATCGCACGAAGGAGCGGTCACTGCTGCCATCCCGGCTAACTGCGCTAGCTACCTGCCAGGGAGAAAGACCAGACGTGACACCGGAGCGGCCACTGCTGCCATCCCGGCTAATTGCAGCCCGGGAGAAAGACCAGGTGTGGCACGGCGCGATACCACTGCGGCCATTGACGGGCGCCAGATCCCCGGACCTGCCGGAGATCTCCGTCACAAAAACACCTATGTGGAAGTGCGTAAGAACCCCCCGGCCGTGGGACTGACAACGACCGAAGTGAAATTCCGGAAACCGACCTCAGGCAGGCTACCCA
>VXTR01000016.1 GCA_009837355.1 Chloroflexota bacterium
ATAGGCATTCACCACTCCTTGCGGGTCGTACACGGGTTTTCTGGGACAGGCTCATATGGGAACTCGCTACTGCCATCGGCGCAGTAGGGCCGGATGGGATGGTTGATAGGACGATGGCGGTTGCGGCTAGGGCGGCGACGGCGGTCAGGGTGAACCAGCGGAATGCAGAGGTGATGTTGGGAGGTGCGCCCTCACCCCGGCCCTCTCCAGCGAAGGGAGAGGGAGTTTTGGGACGCCCGCGAAAGGGGTTCAGCAAGTGTGGCCAGCGGTGGCGGCGGATTGGAATATCGCGGCCGGACGGTTGACGCGGATTTTGATGAGGAAGGCCGCGCCCAGGATGAAGAGGAGCGCGCTGGCGCCGAGGAGGGCAGTGTAGCCGTAGCCGGGACCGAACCAGACGGCGACGAGGTCCGGCAGGAAGCCGATGGCCTTGGCGCCGGCGGCGCCGACGACGGTGCCGAGGTTGACGATGCCCATGTGCTGGGCCTCACGGCCGGGGGTACCCAGGTCGTTGGCCATGGCCCAGTGAGTGGTGAGAATGACGCCGACGGCACCGCCGATGACGCTGGCGACGACGATGGCCATGAGGTAGCTGCTGACCCACATCATGGCGATGGTGCCGGCCAGGGCGAAGACGACGCCAACCATCAGAACGGGCTTGCGGCCCACCCGGTCGGAGAGCCAGCCGGCGGGATAGGTGGTGAGCACCAGGGCGCCGCCGATGCCGATGATGGCCACGCCCAGGGCCTGGGCGGGATTGTCCACTTGGACTTTGTCGCGCAGAAAGAAAAGGCCGTAGGTGGTGAAGATGACCACGGCGGCCATAATGGCGCTGCGGGATGCGACGAACCACCCGAGACCGGGATGGAGGCTGGCCATGTTAGTGGTTTCAGGAAAGGTCATGGCGGAGCGATGGAAGGCGGTAGAGGCCGGCCCGCCGGAGTGGCGCATCCGGCTGAAAATGGCTAGGGAGCTGATGGCGGAAGTGAATACCAGCGCCGTGGCAATCACAAGCAGGGTAATCCAGAGCCAGTGAGCGCCGTCGGGGCGGGAGTAGCGGGACAGCATCAGGGCGGCCAGGCAGAGCAGGCTGGCGCCGCCGAGAGCTTCGAGGAGGGTCTTGATGGAGGCGGCGACGCCCATGCGGTTGGTGGGGACAAGCTCGCGGATGCTGGCGAGATAGGGAGAATAGCCAATGCCGCAATTAATCTGGATGAACATCCAGATGACCAGGACGCTGACGTAGTTCAGGGGGGTAACCAGGCCGGCCAGGCCGACAGGGATGCAGAGGCACGTCCAGAGCATATAGGGCAGGCGGCGGCCTAGGCGGGAACGGGTGCGGTCACTGGCCCAGCCCACCGGGACCTGCACCAGGGCGGTGGCCAGCAGGCCGGCCAGGCCGACGATGCCCAGGAGGGTGTTCTTGGCGGCGTCGGGGACGACCTCCAGCACCAGGATGGGGAGCACGACGGTATCCATGGCGATGATGAACCCGGTGAGGCCGAAGCTGTAGGCGTTGAGCAGCGCCAGAGAACGCTTGCCCCAATGCTGGGCAGCAATGGCGGTGTCCGCGTGGGTGTTCACGGCGTCCATGATGGTGCAGGTGCGGTGAGTGGAACGGCAGGCGCAGGTTGGATGATGGTTGCAAAGTATATGCTAGAATGCGGGCGGCGGCTACGGAGGGGAGAGGGAGCTTTTGGAGAGGCGAAGACGTGCAGATATGCTCGCTGCTGCCCAGCGGCACTGAAATACTGTTTGCCCTGGGGCTGGGCGAGCGGATTATCGGGGTTACCGACCTGTGCGACTACCCGCCGGAAGCGACGCAGAAGCGGGTGGTGTGTCGAAGCCGGATTGACCCGTCGGTGATGTCCAGCGAAGAGGTTGATGCGGAGATGCGGCGGATACTGTCGTCGGGGGAAAGCCCCTACGAACTGGACGTGGAGTGGCTGGTGGAGGCGTCGCCGGACGTGGTACTGACGCAGGACTTGTGCTACTTCTGCGAGGTTGACGCCGGCACAGTGAATCGTGCGGTTGCGCCGATACCGATACCGCCGAAGGTACTGAACCTGAATCCGCGGACGCTGGACGAAATCCTGGACAGTTTTGCGGAAGTGGGCACTGCGTGCGGAGCGGTGGAATGCGCGGCGGAAATGACTGCCGGGCTGCGGCGTCGGATTGACGTGGTGGCGGCGAGGGTGAGCAAAGCGGCGAAGCGGCCGGCGGTGTTTTCGCTGGAAGGAGTGAACCCGCTGGTAATCGGCGGGCATTGGGTTACCGACCTGGTGCAGAGGGCCGGCGGGGTTCTGCCGGAACGATTCGTGCCCGGGTGCGACGCGGAACGCATCGAGTGGGGCGAAGTGGTGGCGGCCGCGCCGGAGAAGCTGTACGTTGACCTGTGTTCGTCGGACTTGGCGCGGAGCCGGCGGGAGGTTCCGTGGCTGGCGGCGCAACCGGGATGGGCCGAGTTGCCGGCGGTGCTAGCCGGCGAGGTGTACCTGATTGACCATGGCACGCTGAGCCGGCCGGGGCCGCGAGTGGTGGACGGATTGGAGCTGCTGGCGGAATTGACGCATCCCGCCTTATTTGCCGGGTGCATCCCGCCGAATACGGCGCTGAAACTGGACGTTGAGACGGCGCGGGGTCTGCCGGTCGAGCGGATTGGCGAGGCGTTTTTGCCGTGGCCGGCACCAACTGGCAATAGTGATATTGGCGGGGTATAATCATCGCCAAATTATCGGGGGTAATCGGCAGTGGTTAGTCAAGACGACTTTCGCCAGGCAATGTCCAAGTTCGCAACCGGGGTTACAGTGATAACGACGCTGGACCCGGAGGGGAGTCCGCACGCGATGACGGCGAACGCGTTCACGTCGGTGTGCCTGGACCCGCCGATGCTGCTGGTGTGCATCGCTCACAACACGATAACCTACGGGTACGTAGAGCAGCAGCAGCGGATTGGAGTGAACGTGCTGCGGGAAGAGCAGGAAGAGCTGGGGCGGTACTTCGCCCGTCGTCCGGAGCATCGGGAGGGGAACCCGGAATACTCGTACACCATGGGGGAGCACGACGTGCCGCAGCTGGACGGCTCGATGGTGTTTTTCAACTGCGACATCGTGGGCGCGCACGTCTATGGCGACCACACCATCTACGTGGGGGAAGTGAAGGAGATGAGCCGGGGCGAGGATGAAGCCACGCCGCTGATGTTTTACGACAGCCATTGGTATCATCCGGGGCACGAATAGCCGGGGCGGCTCTGGTAGAATAGAAGCCCTGTGAACCTGGACAGTCGGTTGAACGCCGCAGGACGGCGGTTCAGCCATGAGCACGGAGGTACCATCCGGTGGCTTTTATCAAAGGATTGAAATGTCGGGAGTGCGGCCGGGAGTATCCGGGCGACGCGCTGAACGTTTGCGACTTCTGCTTTGGCCCGCTGGAGGTCATTTACGATTACGTGACCATCTCGGAGGTCATCAGCCACGAGCGCATCGCCGAGGGGCCGTTGAGCATCTGGCGCTACCAGGACCTGCTGCCAGCCGAGGCCGACGACCCGGTGGACATCATGGCCGGGTACACGCCGCTGATGAAGGCCCGGAACCTGGGCAAGCGGCTGGGGTTGAACAACCTGTACATCAAGAACGACAGCGTGAATCCGTCGTTCTCGTTCAAGGACCGGGTGGTGTCGGTTGCGGCGACGAAGGCCGTGGAGTTCGGCTACGAAACGCTGGCCTGCGCCAGCACGGGCAATCTGGCCTGCAGCGTGGCGGCTCACGCGGCCCGGGCCGGCGTGGACGCCGTGGTGTTCATTCCCGCCGACCTGGAGCGAGGGAAGGTCATCGGCGCCGCGGTGTATAACCCGACGCTGGTAGCGGTGGAAGGCACCTATGATGAGGTGAACCGCCTGTGCAGCGAAGTGAGCGACAACTACCATTGGGCCTTTGTCAACATCAACATGCGTCCGTACTACGCCGAGGGCAGCAAGACGCTGGGCTATGAAGTGGCCGAGCAGTTGGGCTGGCGAGTGCCGGACCACGTGGTGGTGCCGTCGGCATCGGGGGCGATGTTCACCAAAATCTGGAAGGGGTTCAACGAATTGGCGTGCCTGGGGCTGCTGGACGGTGTTGACCCGCTTCCCTTTGGGGCCGACCAGAACACGGTGCATCATCCGGCGGTGACGACGCGGATGCATATGGCGCAGGCGGCGGGATGCAGTCCCATCGTATCGGCGTGGGAGAATCATCGGAACCAGATCCGGCCGGTGCGTCCCGACAGCATCGCCAAGTCGCTGGCCATCGGCAACCCGGCGGACGGCATCTACGCGCTGCGTGTAATCCGGGAGTCGGAAGGCAGCGGGTACGCGGTGCCGGAGAACCAGGTGGTGGAAGGCATCAAGCTGCTGGCGGAAACGGAAGGAGTGTTCACCGAGACGGCCGGCGGGGTTACGGTGTCCACGCTGAAGTACCTGGCGGAGACCGGGGCCATCGGGCCGGACGAGCTGACGGTGGCGTACATCACCGGCAACGGTCTGAAGACGCAGGAAGCCGTGGAAGAAGTGGTGAATCCGCTGTTGGTGAAGCCGATGATGGGCTCCTTCGAGGCGGCGCTGGAAAGCCGCATGGCGTCAGCCGGAGTGTAAGCACAATGGCCAGGCAAAGGGTGAGGTTCACCTTTTCGGCGGATTTGGTGCGCGAGCCGATTATCTACCGGCTGGGGCACGACTTTGACGTGGTTACGAACATCCGACGGGCGGACGTGCGTGCGGACATGGGCTGGGTGATCCTGGAACTGGACGGGTCGGACGACGAAATCCAGCGGGGTCTGGCGTGGGTTGCCGACAGCGGCGTGCGCGTTGACCCCATTGCCGGCGACGTAATTGAAGGTTAGACGACCCCGGCGACTGCTGACGCCCCGGGGCCTGCAGAACAAGAGGAGGAATATCCCCCATGGGCGTTATGGTACGCATACCCACACCGTTGCGACGGATGACCGGCGGCGCGGACAAGGTTGAGATCGACGTTGACGACCTGTCGCAGATGATTGAGCGGCTGGAGTCGGACTACCCCGGCTTCAAGGAGCGGCTGCTGGACGAAGAGGGCGAGTTGCGCTACTTCGTGAACATCTACGTGAACGGCGAGGACATCCGCTTTGACCAGGGGCTGAAGACGGCGATCAAGTCGGGGGACGAGGTGAGCATCGTGCCGGCGGTGGCTGGGGGGTGAGGGCCAGATGTTCGGTCCGTCGCATTATTGCTCGACGCATCGATAGACGAGGACGGTCGCCATGGCTACTGAAAGCAGAATCAGTTTTCTTGAAGGCGCGTTGACCCAAACCAGCGAAAGGTTGCGGGACCATACTGAGAGGTTCTCGGCGCTTGCACTGGACATTCAATCTGTACGGGAGGAGATTGCCGCACTGCGGGCGGAGATGAACTCCAACGTGGCAACGCTGCGCGCGGAGAATCGAGAGGACCATGCAGCAACCCGTCGGGAATCCCGGTGGATTGGGGGCATTGTCGTTACGGCGATTGTGGTGGCAGTCATCGCTAACCTGGTGGCACAGGGTTTCTGAGCGCAGCCTGACGGATTTGGCAAACAGATGAAGCACCCGGTGGTTTTTTCGCCTGGCCATTAAGTTTTTAGAGCAGCGCGGCGTTGATCTCGGTGGCCAACGAATCGACGCGGCTGGCCTGTGTGATGTTGAAGATACCGGTGATGTCGTCGCTCCGGTAGCCGACAAGATCGGACGGGACAGCGTTGGAGACGATGAAGAAGGGGGCATTCCGGTTGCGCTGCCTAAAAGTGTGGGCATTATCAAATGCTTTCTTCCGCGTATCAGTTCGCTCTAAACCTGGTCTGCCCAATTGAATAACTGTACCGTTAGGGTTATGGACCAGACGAGGCGAGCCCTTGGTTTCGATGGCGATGCGACCTGTAATTTCAATGTCATGTGTACGGGTGTTGCCTGGGGTCGGTTCCGCGGGAAGCTCGAATCTCCTAACCAGCAGATGCCGAACCGCACTCTCAAAAGCGTTTCCTACTGCCGGCGCCCTACTCTGAAATGTGGCTATTTCAAAGACCCTGTCAGATTCGCAAATTGGGCACCGCGACGGTTTGTCTCCGAGTTCGGCCGCGGGAGACCCTTTACGAATGCAGTCAATACAGGCCCAAGCAGAATAGCATCCAACGGCGTCGATAGCATCTTGGAAGCAGGCGTTGAAATAATCTCTAAGCCGGTCGTTGGTCAGAGACCTAACGCCGATGAACTGGCGGTAGTTGGCGGCGGCGATGTCGTCATAGCGTGCAGGCGGCATCTCGCACCTCGGCTATGACGCGGCCGGTTTGGTCGGTTCGCGTGAAGAGGGTGGGGATTGCTGAGAGACGGCGGTGGGCCAGCTCGCGGTAGTCCTGGGAGGTTTCGTAGCCCACGAACTGGCGGCCGGTCTGCAGGGCCGCGATAGCGGTGGTGCCGCTGCCCATGAAGGGGTCGAGGACCACTTCGCCGGCGTAGGTGTACAGCTCTATGCAGCGGCGGGGCAGCTCTACCGGGAACGGCGCCGGATGTCCGACGCGTCGGGCCGACTCGGCGGGGAACTGCCAGACGCTGCGGGTCCAGTCGAGGAAATCATCGCGGGCGATGGTGGACTCGCGGCCAGCGACCTTGGGACGGCGGTAGGTGTCTTTGCAGAGCACCAGGATGTACTCATGCACATCGCGCAGGGTGGGATTGGCGGCGGACTGCCAACTGCCCCAGGCGGTGGACGACGCGGCGCTGGCGGCTTTATCCCAGATGATTTCGCCGCGCATCAGGAAACCGATGCGGAGCAGGTCTTCGATGACGTAGCGGTGCAGGGGGAGATAGGGCCGGCGGCCCAGGTTGGCGATGTTGAAGCAGACGCGACCGCCGGGCACCAGGACGCGGTGGACTTCGCGCATAACGCGGCGTAGGAAGGCCCGGTACTGGGGCAGCGTAAGGTCGTCGTCGTATTCCTTCCCGACGTTGTAGGGAGGCGACGTAACCATCAAGTGGACGCTGCAATCGGGCAGTTGGCGCATCCGCCGGGCCGAGGATTGCGGGAAGATGGTGTTGGGGTCGGCGGGAGGGAGCGGGTTTTCTACGTAGGGGACATCGCGCTCGGACGGCTGGTCGTGGTAGAGGCGGCCGGCGTAGAACCGCGATGAGTCATGCCCACGGCGGCCGGGCGAGCCGAAGGCGCTGGTGTGGGTTTTAGACGCTGATTCGCGGGGGGGGGGGGTGAATTTATGAGGCCAAAACGCGCGGCATTTTCGTGCCGCTTTGGTGTGATGGCAACCCGATTGCCCCGGCGCGGCGCGG
>VXTR01000033.1 GCA_009837355.1 Chloroflexota bacterium
TGCGGGTGCTGAAGACCTTCGGCGAGGTTGAGGACATGACCTCGGCCGAGGCCCAAGGCCACGCCGACCAGTACACGGCGGAGCGGTGGGACCCGGTGGTGGCGGAACTGCAGAAGCTGGAGGCAGCGGAATCCACGCCGGAGCCGACTCCCGAACCCACGTCGGAACCCGGCGAGTTGCAGGTGGCCGTCACCGCCAGCCCGGCCCATCCCCTGGTGAACGAGACGGTGACGCTGCGGGCGGCCATCTCCAACGCTCCCTCCGGCTCGGACCCCTCGTACAAATGGGAGATCCGGGCCAACGGCGACTGGCATTCCCAGGGAAGCCGGGCCACCCTCAGCTTCTTGGCCAGCCAGCCGGAATCCTGGAGCTTCCGGGTCACCGTATCCTACGACACCGGGGACTCGGTGACCTCGGACCCAATCACCGTCAGCTGGACTGAGACGCGACCCAACCGGGCGCCGGTGGTGAATACGAAGGGCGGAAACTACGCAGACTTCGTGGGAAAGGGCAACGCGCCCCGGGGCGTCCAGGTCAGCAAGCCCTACGAGGGCATCTTCTCCGACCCGGACGGCGACGAGCTGACCTACACCGTGTCCGTCCCCGCCGACCGCAACGGACTGTTGGAATGGCTTGTAGTCGCCGAAGCGGTCGACCGGGTAGGCATCTTAGTTGATGCCGACGACGACTGGAAGGCCGCCAGCCCGGCGCTGGCCGACCCCCTGACCATAACCGTAACGCTGACTGCCACCGATCCCGACGGGCTGCCGGCATCGATCAACGGCGACTTCTTCACCAACTGGGACAGCAGTCCCGCCCTGGTGAACGCAATGGCCAATGCGCAGGCCATCAAGCTGACCTTCGACCAAGCTGTGCAGGCGGACCCGGCGCCGGCGCCCGGCCAGTTCACGGTGAACGTTGCCAACGAGGACGGGACGTCCGCCGGGACCATTGCCGTCAGCGGCGTGTCGGTGAACGGGGCCGTGGTGACCCTGGAGCTGGCCTCGGCGCTGGAGAAGGGCCAGACCGTCACCCTGGACTACGCCCACGACGCCGACGCGCCGCTGACCCGGGCCGCCGGTGGCGGCGACAGCGCCTCCTCCTTCACGGGGCAGGCCGTGTCGGTGTCCATCACCGACCTTCCGGGTTCGCCGCGGAACTTCGCCGTCAGCACCACGCCCGGCCAGTTGGACGTCGCGGCGACGTGGGACGCCCTGGACGGCGCGACCTCCTACGAGCTGCGCTGGCGGCTGAACGACGGGGAGTACGAGGCGGACGACACGGCCACCGCCACGGAAACCGAGGCGACCATCACCGTGTCCGGCGACGGCCGTTGGGTGGTGGGGCTCAAGGGCTGCAACGCCGGGGGCTGCGGGCCGGAGGTCGAGGCGACGGCGCAGGTCGGTCCCTTCACGTTTTCCCTCTCCCAGGCCCGGGACGAGGCGGGCAACCCGCGGCCCCGGACCTTCGACGCCAACTGGACCCCGGTGCCCGACGCCACCGGCTACCGGCTGCGCTGGAGCCGGCTGACCGACGGGAACTCCCCGCCGCCGCCGTCGGATCCTGAGCCGGATCCGGCTCCGGCTCGAGGCGGTCCCTCCAAGACAAAGTCGGACATCCCCGGTCCGTCCGGCGACGGCCGGCCCGGGACCAATCCCAATCCCCAGCAAGACAACCAGATGAACCTCCCCGGCGACCAGACCAGCGCCCAGTTCACCGTGTCCGGGGACGGCGATTACCTGGTGGAACTGGAGATGTACCTGCACAACCGGGACACGCCCGACGCCTCGTATCGCGGCCACGTGGCCGCGCGGGCGACCAACCCCGGCAACGTGGTCCTCTTCCACCAATTCGACTGCGCCACGCAGTCCTCAAAGATCACCGGCGTCTACGGCCAGGCCCTCGACGGCGGCGTCCACATCACCTGGAACACGCCGGCGGGCTCCATCGACCAGTACCAGTACCAGGTCCAGAGGGGCAACGCGTTCGTCCACGGGCGGGACGACTGGACGGCCATCGACCCGGGGGCGCCCGTGGACGAAGGGATTCTGGTCAGCAACATGGGCTATTCGGTGTCCTCTAACACGGGCAATACACAGCACGATCACACCCAGGCGTTCACAACCGGCAATCACATCTTGGGTTACGTAGTTACTGGCATAGATCTCAATCTCTTGGTCCAAGCCCCGGGAGGAAACGATCCAACGACGAGCGTGGAGATTTGGTCTTCGTACAACGACCAGCCACAGAACCAGCTAGGAACGTTTACGACTTCTTCCCCGCTGGTTACGGGAGTCAACACGTTCACGGCTTCCGGAGCAGGCGTCCACCTCGACCCCAAGACGACCTATGTGGTGCTCGTCGATTTCACCCCCGATGGGAACACCGGAGTTCACCTCCGAAACACCGAGCAGGATGATGAAGACCAGGCAGCTTCTGGTTGGAGTATCAGCGACGAGAGCTTCTATCGGCAGGACGGTGGAAGCAATAATTGGAATTCGTTTGTACAATCCCGCTTGATTACCGTCCACGGCTACGCCAGGCAGGGCTTGCAGGCCAACGCCCTGGCCGGCACGACCTCCTTCACGCTCACGAACCTCCAGAACTACAGCAGCTACGCCATCCTCCTGCGGGGCGTGGCCGGCAGCAGCACACGCTGCTTCCAGAAGATGGTCTTCGTCACCCCCTACGACACCACCATTCCCGCCATCACCGGCTTCGACGCGTACAAGGGATACGGCACCGGCCCCCGGCAGATCACCCTTGAGTGGGACGACCCCGGCGACTCTTCCCTGACCTACGACTACTTCTACACCGGCGTTCCGGTCCACTGGAGCGGCTGGCGGGGCCGGGGAGGCTGGTTCCCGGTGGAGGGCTCGACCCCCACGCCGACGCGGGACGGCAAACTGACCGCCGTCATCAGCGGGCTGCCCTGCCAGAACTCCTACTACCACATCCGGATGCGGCCCAACCGGGGCAGCGACCCCGGCACCACGGCGGAGAAGGCGTACGTCCACATGGCGAGCCACGGCAGCAACGACGACAGCGTGCGCCGGGGCGACGGAGACGGCAACTGCATATCGGGTTGGGGCGGCGACGACGTGCTCTACGGCGAAGGCGGCTTCGACATCCTGTACGGCAACGACGACGACGACATCCTGCACGGCGGCCCGGGCAACGACTGGCTCTTCGGCGGAAAGGGCGTCGACCAGCTGTACGGCAACCGGGGCAACGACTTCCTAAACGGCGGCCCCGGCGCGGACCACCTGGACGGCGGCCCGGGCACGGACTGGGCGGACTACTCCGGCTCCGACGCTGGTGTCACCGTGGCTCTTGGCACCGGGGTCCACTACCGGGGCAACAGCCTTGAAGACACCCTGGTCAGCATCGAAAACGTCATCGGCTCAGACTATCGGGATATCCTCAACGGCGACGCCGAGGATAACGTGTTCCGGGGCGGCGCGAGCGCGGACGAGATCCGCGGCTGGGAGGGTTCGGACTGGGTGGACTACTCCGGCTCCCCCCAGGGGGTGACCGTCGACCTCAGTATCAACACCCAGTCCGGTGCCCACGCCGAGGGTGATTACGTGACAGGCGTCGAGAACATCAGTGGATCGGACCATGCCGACACCCTCACCGGCGACGCCGGGGACAACATCCTCCGGGGCGGCGCGGGCGCGGACACGATGGACGGCGGCGGCGGCACCGACACCGCCGACTACTCCGCCTCCCCCGAGGGGGTGGATGCCGACCTGCAGAAGAGTCCTTCAAGCGGAGGTGTCAACCACGGCGGCCACGCTGCGGGCGACACCTTCGAAAACATCGAGAACCTCAGGGGCTCGGACCATGACGACGCATATCTGGGAGGAACAGACGACGCGAACGTCATCTGGGGTGGGGGCGGCAACGACGAGCTGAATGGTCAGGACGGCACCGACACGCTCCACGGCGGCCCCGGAAACGACACCCTGTACGGCGATGACGACGCGGACAAGCTGTACGGCGGTCCCGGCAACGACGCGCTGTACGGTGGCGGCAGTGCTTCTGTGGACTCAGATATCGACGAGTTCTACTTCTACCCGGACTTCGGAAGGGACACCATCGGGAACTACACCCTGGGCTCCACCAGGTCGGCCAGCGACAAGATCTACCTGTGCGGCATGGAGGGAGTGAGCTACACCGGCAGCCAGGGCTCCGACGGCTACTACATCAGCGTTTACTCGCTGCAGCCCTGGTGGCCCGGGAGTGATCTGTACCAGACGTTCCAGGGTTCCATCACGCTGGAGGGCGTGAATCCGGGCGGGTTCAGCAACAACGAGCCCTTTGGCAACCTGAACATCCTCGTCCCCTCCCGCACGGGCTTCACCTGCGACGAGGTCGACCTCTTGGAGGCGGACGCCAACAGCCCCATGAACCTGGCCATCGAGTCCCACTACGGCGCCGGGATCGCCAGGGCCAGCTGGGACGCCCCCAGCGGCGGCGTGACGAACAGCTTCGAAATAGAGTGGAAGGAAGCCGAGACCGGCATTGTGAGGACCTACAACGAGGGCGCGGGCGTGCGCAGCTTCACCCTGCGCGGGAAGCGGCTGGCCCGGTGGGTGCGGGTGGGCGCTAAGTCCAACTCTGGCATCAGGTGGAGCGCCGCCGTCGCCCCGCCGGCCGACCCGCTGCAGGTCTGGTTCATCGAGGGCACCCCCCGGATCAATGCCAGTATCGGCAGGGTCTTCTTCTACACCGACACGAACGTGACCTATAGCGTTACGCCGGTGTGCTCCGTCCCGGGGGCAACGATCAACTGTATCGAGCGCACCCTGACCAGCCTCGATCATCCCAACCACACTGGAGGTACGAACCTGCCCGTTCCCCCTGGCACCAGTGTCAGGACCACGATTTCCGTTGCCCGCACCAGCAACGGCGAGACTGCCTCCCATGTGGCGGAGACCCAGTCCGGCGGACCGTTGCCGCCCCAGGCGTGGGCCTCCGGCGGCAACGGCCGGCTGGTGGTCGTCTGGAGCGAGGCTGAGGAGGACGAAACTAGCCAGGTCGGAAGCATCAACGGCTACGTGGTGGAGCTCCGCACCCGTTTGGATGACGGCTCCTGGAGCGGCTGGTTGTCGAACACCGTGAAGGCCGTGACCGACCGCACCCACACCTTCACCGGCCTGGCCGAGGGCACCTACCAGGTCCGGGTCCGCGGGCGGACCGACGGCGCCAGCGGCGAGCCCAGCCCCAGCGATATCGAAATACTGGGCGGCACCTCCCCCATGCGGACCGTGGTGGTGTCCCGGGCCAACGTCAACCCGCCGCAACCGCCTAGGCACACCACCAGCATCACGCCCGGCGAAGGCAAGCTGACGGTGAACTGGGAGCGGCCATACGCCGACGACCGCTCGCTGATATACGGCTACGCCGTGCGCTACAAGGTCGCCAGCGCGCCCGACAGCGACTACGAGACCAAGATGGTGTACCCGCGCCCCGGCGCGGCCAGCGGCAGCGTGGAACTCACGAGCCTCACCAACGGCACGACCTACACGGTGCAGATGCGGTCCCACAACGCCGTAGGCGTCAGCCAGTGGCACACCATCGGCTTCAAGAACCACACCCCCAACTAGGGATGCTCAGCAGCTCGCCAGTGATGCGGGCGGCACAGAGGGCTGAGAGGCGGCCCCGGCGTTTACCCGGAGCGCCGGAGCCGCCTCTTTCATGATGGAAGCCCGGGCTGCTCCGATGGGCGGCGTTCCAGGACTCCGGCGCACCTCCGGGGTGAGACTGCCCGGCGGGACCAGCGCCCAAAGGAGACAGGCAGAATGACGACCGGCCCCTTCCCGCCCCGGGTGTGGCTCAACGCGAACGCCGTGTGGGAGTTGCTGGACCGGCTCGACATTTCCCAGAACCGACTGGCCCGTCGGGCGGGCATATCGCCCGGCCACCTTTCCCTGCCGATGAACGGCAAGCGCAGCCCGGCCCCCGCCGTCCGGCGTCGGCTGATGAGTGCCCTGGGCGTGGACGACTTCCACCGGCTGTTCATCATGGAGCGGCCGGAGTATGCTGGCGGGAACGCAGGGATAACCAACTCCAGACGCAAGAAGGGCGACACACAGGCGCAACACGAGTAGGCCGCGGGACCGGCGGGCCGGTTCCGATAGAGGATGAATTTACCAAGCGGCCGCAGCAGACCACTAACACGCCAAGCCATCGGGAGTTTCCTCATGCTGGTGCCGCTTCATTGGCTCGCCCATATTGGCATGCTCATTATTTCGGTTTTAGCCCTGGCCTGCTCAACTGCCGACGTTGCGCCAGGCACTACAACGACAACGACGCTTGAGCCCAGCCCTAATCCGGTGCCAGTCCCTACGGACGCTCTGTCGCCCACGGAAACAATTGCGCTGGTCCCCAGCCCTTCGTACACTTCAATGCCCACGATTGTTCCCACAGTAGCCCCCCGGAGTACGGCTACTCCTTCGACGATTCCTGCCATAACTCCCACGCTGACGGCAATTCTTACGGCCACGCCATTACCTACGCCTACTTACACACTGCCACCGCCACCGACCAGAACCATCGTCCCAGCGGAAGTTGGACCCAACCAGGAAGTAGACAACAATCCCCCTTGGGTAAGCGACGGCATCACGGCAATAGAAAGGGAGGCATTGCGCAGGCTGGGCTGGATTGAAGACGAGGGTGATGACTTAAGCAAAAGGATCGTTGACGAGATATCGCGGTTGCCCTGGATGAGAGAAACGGTCACAGGGGATGTAGTCGCGGCCCTGGACTGGTTCGAGCGCATCGATAGAAGCGACGAGGCTCTTGTTCTCTCGCTGCTGGACATGCCCTTTCTCAAGAGCCTTGAAGGCCAGGACCTGTTGATTCTGGAGGCCGTGCGGCGGATGGCGAGGGATGAGAAAAAGACGGTCGCGCTGAAGGAATCCCGGATCTTCATCGAGGGAATCAAGGATATGGACTATCCCTTGGTAGCTGCAGCTGGAACCCTTCGCGATGCTGATGAAATAGGGCGGATGCTTACCCCCGGTTACGGGCGAGTGGAGACTTGGCAGGGCCAAACTGAGCTCACTCCCGACCTCACCGTCAGCGTCGTTCGCACAGAGGGCGATCCCCTGCCGGGGACAATGGCAGAGATAGTTCGCATACTCGGGATGCTCGAAGGGTTTATGGACATACCCTTGCCTAACCCGAACCCGGTCTTTGTCTTTAACGATGCGTCGTCTCGCGTCCCTGGTTCTCAAGGCACAAGGTATGGTTTCGCCTATGGCCTGAGGTCCGACCGAGAGCAGATTAAGGATTACGGTGGAAGGGAACTGCTTCCATCCGTGGTCATTCACGAGGTTGCCCACGACTATTTCGGAAGTCCCCTAAAGTCCTGGTATAACCACTTGCCGGTTATAGCCTTTGAGTACATCTACAGGTTAGACGGCAGGGACCCGACCGAATTGCCCGCAGAGGTGCTGGACGTTATTGAGAGGCGTGAGTGCGAAGCCCGCAACATTAAGCATCACGAAGAAATGGAAGAGCGGTGGGAGGAACGGGAGCAATTCAGATGCGGACACTATCTTGGATTCTGGTTGGGGAGGGAGCTGCTTGAGGCCGTAGGTCAGGAAGAGTTTCTATTCAAAATCAGGAATATGCACCGAATCTCGCAAGCGGAACTTGCAAAAGGCGGCAACCCTGGCATCGACCAGATAAGGGAGTTATTTCCAGACCAGCTGGCGACAGTGGATAGGTACTGGTCCGGCGAAGTCGGCACTCCCGAGATGCGCTGAGGCCTTCAGCCAGGGAGTGGCTTCGTTAGGGGGCATGTGGAAATGGAAGGGCGCAACCCTCAGTCGCACGATAGGCAGGGGAAGAATCATCATCAGCCCGGCCCCGCGTTCGTCAGTTGGGACTGCTCCTCGGCTATCCAGGCACAGCAAGCGGACTCCCGCACACGGGGCCTGACTGAAACCCAGTACGACCCACGTACGTGGCGGCTGCCGGGGGTGTCGTGCAGCACTGCCCACGTTGGGAGCGCCGGTTGTCGGCCCAGGAACACAACGCCGATAGACGACCCTGAAGGATCGGTCTGATGCCGCGACAGAGCTTTGACCCATACAGCCGACCCTTTTACGCCTTTCCCGAGGAGACCCGCAGAATGAGGACCGGCCGCTCCGCCCCGGGTGTGGCTCAACGCCGTCGCCGTGTGGGAGTTGCTGGACCTACTCGACATCGCCCAGAACCGACTGGCCCGTCGGGCGGGCATTTCGCCCGGACACCTGTCCTTGCTGATGAACGGCATGCGCAGCCCGGCCCCCAAAGTCAGGCGGCGGTTGATGAAAGCCCTGGGCGTGGACGACTTTCACCGGCTGTTCACTATAGAGCGAGGCGATTTCGCTACCACATTTCTGGGGCCGACGGGTCGGATGTTGATCACATCGCTGGCGACTCCTGTAATGGAAACGTCTCAGCGCAAACCCGCGTACCGCTCCCAACTGGCACTGTATCCGACCTGAAACCCTGGCATATTTGTTTTACGCCTCGGGCCTGCGCTAGCGATTTCAGATAGCGCCTCTACAGCTTACCGGTCCAGAGTAAGCAGCGCTTGGCTTTCTAGGCAACCCCACGGGCGCGTTCATCCGGCACTGCGTCGACCGGAAATCTGTTGGGTTATTCCGAACTCTCGGCTGCGGCCTGCGCGCGAGCCTGCCGTTCCATCAGAACCGAATTGCGTAGAAAACAGGCGACCCACACCACGGTCGCGCACCCGACAAACACCAGCCCCATGTTGAGGAGGGTATTGGCCCATGTGTTATGTTCCCGGTTCAACATGATGCCCCATACGGCCGCGGTGGCGACGATTGCTGCCAAACCCATGAAAACGCTGATCGGCGCAGCGAATCGCCAGCCCACGTGCCCCATGACGCGGGCGCATATAATCCCCGTTAGCACAGATGGAGACAGGCAGACTCCGACAAACAGGGAAAGTATCTTGATGGCAAACGCGTCATCAGCACCCAAAGGCATCTTTCGTTCCTCCTGACAGCTCAACGCTTCACCATGGTGATGTGGGACCAATTTAAGGGATTCCATGAACGATGGGCAGGCACTTGGGTGCTTGACCAATTCAATCATACGGGACGGTTCGCGTCTATCGCGTGGCGGGCAGGTTTGGTGGGTCCGCCGGCCCCTCAAGCTGAAGGTGGCGGCTGAGTGCGGGAACCGGCCGCCCACGCGACGGCGGCAGGCACGAGGGCGGACAGCGAGAAAGGCGCAGCCAGGGCGGAGCAAGACGCGTGTCGGCGAAGATGCTATCGGGATGGCGTCGGACAGTGCAACGGCAGTATGAGCTGTGGTATCCCCGCATCAAGTCGTACGTGGTGCAATCTTCGGCCAGTACGATTCCGTTCGCTTCCGACGCCCTTTCGAGGTCGGCGATGGACTCCGGGGAAATTAGGACGCCGAAATCGACACGGTACTGGCCAATGCAATACTGCCCCTCCTTCATGGTCTTGGCCTCCCATCGACGTTGCTCGGCGCGTCTTGCGTGGCTTTATTCCATCCTCCGCTGTGCGTCAGCGTCAAGATGCCACGGGAGCTTCCCGCTAATGGAGGCCAGGGACGAACGCCTGGGGACCAAAACGCCCTACAACAACAGAACGGGCCGATTGGCTACAACAATCGCGGCGAGGCGGTGACTGCGGATGCGATGAGCTGCGGGCCGTCAGTGCCAGGCCGGTTGACGGCATCAGACACTGGGCGCGCCATCAGGTCTGGCCATTCTCTGGGCGCTAGCAGGTCTGGGAGCATTTCCGGTTCGGTTTCCCTGTTCAACCAGGCGTCGTAATCGCCTTCGTCCAAAACGACCGGCATCCGGTTGTGGATTGGCTCCATCAGCGAGTTGGGCGGGCAGGTAATGACGCAGGCGGCTTCATCATCGCCGGCGTTGTAGATGCCGGCCAGCGCAAAGGGTCTTTCGTCAAGGCGGTGAATCCACAGCGGCGTTCGCGTGCCGCCGTTGTTGCGCCACTCGTAGAAGCCGTTGACCGGCACTAGGCAGCGACCTTGGGCAAAGGCCGAGCGAAAGGCGGGCCGCTCCGTAAGGGTCTCGCTGCGGGCATTGAACAACGGGCGTGACGAACCACCGCTACGCCGGGGACTAGAAGTGAAGCCCCAGGGCATGACCGCGCCGATTCTGCGGCCACCCTCAACCTTAATCGCAAGAATCGGGGCTGTCGGGGCGACGTTCCAGGAGGGCCGGTAGGCGGCTTCGAGCCAGCACGGATTGGACCGGAACTGAACGGCCAGGTCGCCCAGCTCGGCGAATATGCTGAATCTGCCGCACATGACAATTGCTCTGATAAGGAACGATTCGGATGCGGCCCCGTAGTGGGAACGCCGGCATTGATCGTAAGCTTCAGGTCCTTGATGAAATTGAATACGAGACCGTTGAATGATGTTGGGTATTCCTCCGGTCTTGCTTCCGTTAGAAGGCAATGCTGGTGTCCAGGCCAAGGTCGATTTGGTCAACCGCCACTACAAACCGGAGCAGTTCGGTTCCGCGCCCGTAGAACAGGAACGGCGCCGTGGCAGGGGCCGTAATCTTGACGTTCGGAGTCTGTCCGGTTGAAACCGTGAATGGAAATGCGGCAATGTTGGTGACCACCGCTTGGTCGTCCTCGAACTCCACGTCGGCCACATCCCAGGCCGCCGCAGCCCCACCGCTATCGATCAGGTCCGATTCGGGAACGACGCTCAACGATGCGTTCAGGCTGACCAACTGCTCGGCCAGCGCAGCCACCGGGGTTTGACCGTTGGCGCTATTGTTGCTTGCCACCACGTCACGCGGGTCGGGTTATGGCTGCGGCTCGCTGCCGCAGGCCATGCTGCCGGCCAGCAGCAGAGCGGCCACGGCGACGATAAAGACACCGGTTCGGGGCTTCATCATGGGGAGACCTCTGGTTACATTTGCTTGGTTCCGGCAGGCATGATACCACCCCACGCGCCGCAGTTCGGAGACCAAGCTGGTATCCAGCGGATACACAGGGTCCCTGGGAGACCACCGGAGGCCGTTTGCGATACCGCGGTCTGGGCGGGGTCAGCTCCCCGGGGCGCCCTTCCGTGATGAACCGCGCCGCAAATAACAGATCAGATAACAGACTGGTTAATCGCACCGAAAAAAATCACTCCCCCCGCCGCTCAGGTTCCGCCGAGCGCCGGCTCCACTACCAAATGGCCAAATGTTAGAATGCGCAATATCGATGGTAGGCAAGAGTCGGCTTTCGGGCTCCACATAAGGAATATTGTATGCAGAACGCTGGTTTGCGTGCGGAGAACCAAACACTCCGGACACGCCTGTCGGGGCTTACCGAGGCCATGCTGCGCATCAGCGAGGAGCTCGACCTGGATGCCGTCCTGCAACGAGTAGTCGATGCCGCCCGGTCCCTGACGGGAGCCCGCTACGGCGCGATCATGACCATAGACGACGCCGGGGCGCTGCAAGACCTGCTGATCTCCGGCCTGTCCGATGATGAAATGCAGGAACTGGTGGCCCAGACGGACGGACCTGGCATCTTCCGACTGCTGTCCAATATCGAGGGCCAGATCAGGAGCGCGGATTTCATTGCTTACCTTCAATCGATGGGTTTTGACGAGTTCAGCCCGCGGATCGGCGCCTTCCTCGGAACCGAAATATGTGTACGGGACGGACGGGTGGGACACATCTACATCGGCGAAAAAGAGGACGGAGCGGAGTTCACCCAGGAGGACGAGGACACCCTGGAGTTGTTCGCCGGCCAGGCGGCGGTCGCCATCGTCAACGCCAGGCGTTACGGCGCGGAGCAGCGGGCCAACTCGGACCTGGAGGCATTGGTCAACACCTCTCCGGTGGGCGTGCTGGTCTTTGACGCAGCCACCCGGGACGTGGTAACGCTCAACCGTGAGGCGCAGCGGATCTTCGGCGTTCCGGCGATGGGGGAACGCCCGGTTGCGCGGCACCTGGAGACCATCGCGTTCCGTCGCCTGGACGGGAGCGATGTCCCGGCTCACGAGCTTCCCCTGGAGCGCGCGATACGGAGTGGCGAAACGGAACGGGCTGCGGAGTTTGTCATCCACCGCCCCGACGGGGAGCGGGTGAGCGTGCTCATCAACACCACGCCCATCCATTCCGAGGAAAACGGGGTGCTGTCGGTGGTGGCGACGATTCAGGACATCACGCCGCTGGAGGAGCTGGAGCGGCTGAGGGCGGAGTTCCTTGGGATGGTCAGCCACGAACTGCGCACCCCGCTGGCGTCCATCAAGGGTTCCGCCGCCACCGTTCTGGGGACGACGTCTCCCCTGGACCCGGCCGAGACCCGCCAGTTCGTACGCATCATTGAGGAACAGGCCGACCACATGCGGGATCTGATCAACAACCTGCTGGACCTGACTCGCATCGAAACCGGGACCTTGTCGGTGGTTGCGGAGCCCACGGATCTGTCGGATGTGATCGATCAGGCCAGGAACGCATTCCTGAGCGGCGGTTACCGGAACACCATCGAGGTTGACGTGTCGCCGGAGCTGCCGCGGGTGAGCGCCGACCGGCAACGCTTGGTGCAGGTGTTGCACAACCTGTTTTCCAACGCCTCCCAGTACTCCCGGGAGTGGTCCGTCATCGCGGTGGAGGCGAGGGCAGAAGACCTCCACGTGGCGGTTTCCGTGATCGACGAGGGGGCCGGAATATCCGCCGAAAACCTGCCTCGTCTGTTCAGCAAATTCTCCCGCATCGAGGTGGAGGGCCGGCCCGAAGTCAACCGGCATGGCTTGGGATTGGCCATCTGCCGCGGGATCATTGAAGCCCACGGTGGGCGCATCTCGGCCACCAGCGACGGCGAGAATCGCGGCACACGGTTCACGTTCACGCTGCCGGTCGTGGACCCGGTCGCCCACAAGACGCCCAATGAACCGCCATCCGAACGCGCTCAGATGAAAAGTGACCGGAGAGAGGGCCAGCGCATCCTGGTCGTGGACGACGATCCCCAGATCCTTCGTTACGTGCGCAACACCCTGTCGGAGGCCGGCTACCGGGTGCTGGTGACCGGCGACCCCGACCGGGCCGCCGACCTGATCAAGGACGAAGACCCGCACCTGGCGCTCCTCAATCTGGTGCTGCCGAGGATCGACGGCTTCGAGTTGATGCAGCGCATTCGGAACGATTCCGACGTGGCCATCATAATCCTGTCCGGACGGGGACGCGGCCAGGACATCGCCCGGGCCTTCGAGCTGGGCGCGGACGATTACGTGGTCAAGCCCTTTTCGTCAGCGGAACTGGTGGCGAGGGTGAAGGCGGCCCTGCGCAAGCGGGCCCGGTACCAGCGGACGCTTTCCCCGGAACCGTTCAGCGTGGGAGCGCTGACCATCAACTACACGGACCGTACCGTCACGGTGGCCGGCGAACCGGCCGACCTGACCGCTACGGAATACCGGTTTCTCTGCGAACTGGCGGACCGGCCGGGCAGGGCGGTGTCTCACGACCAGCTGCTGGAACGGGTCTGGGGACGCAATCACTCCGGGAGCGTGGGTCTCGTCAGGGCGGTGGTGAAGAACGTGCGGCAGAAGCTGGGGGACGATGCGAGACGGCCCTCGTACGTCGTGACCGAGCCCGGCGTCGGGTACCGGCTGGCTGCCCCATAGAAGAGCCATTCCGGTTAGCGCCAGCGGGCAGCGCGGCGCGTATAGTTTATTGACGCCTTGGCGCGGCCGCCTTTGCCTCATTTTCAAGGAGCGGCCGGCAGTGCGCCGCTTTGAGTGAAGTTTTTTCATTTCAGGCGGTTGACATATGGGGGGATCTGGTCGCGCTGAAAACGGCAGACCACCGCCGCTCGGTCGGCAACCCGGGGGCGGCAACGCTGACTTTCATCCTGGCCGGCGACGACGCAGACGACGCCACGGCCACGGTAACCATCTCACATGACAACACCAACAACCCCTACACAGTCTGCATCAACAGCAGCCACCTCACCCTGCCATATACCAGTCAAACGGACTGCGGCACCACCAACGTCTGGCACGCCGAGGTCTGCGTCAACACCGCCGACAATACGATTGACTCAACCATCACTGTTGAGGCGACGTGCAACAGCACAACGGGTCGTGCTTGGAATACTAACGTCTGCGCCTCGAACGGGGGGAATGTCATAAGCGGTCGCACGGAGACATATTGCGTGGGCAGTTGGCACGAGGGCACGGTGTACGACTATAACGACGGCAACAACACGGCCACCATCACCGCGCAGGCGGGAACCGGCGGGGGGAGATGACGCGCCGTCGCCCAGCGCCGCCAGGTCCGGCGCGCCCAGCGTCACCGTCCAATGGGAGGCGGTGGCGACGGTGAACGGCGTTGCGGTGACCCACTACCAGGTGGAGCGGTCGGCCAGCGACCATGAAATGGTGGCGGACAACGTGCGGGAAACCACCTGGATCGACACCACCGTACAGCCGGGGCGGACCTACTGCTACCGGGTGCGGGCGGTGAACGGCGCGGGAGTGGCCGGGCCACCCTCGGTTCCCATCAACGCCTCCGTCGCCGCCGGCGAGGTAAGAACGATTACCGAGACGCAGTTCGAGACGGTGTCTGAGACGGACGAGGTGATAGTCGAAGTGGAGGTGCCGTTGCTGCCGGCCGGGCCCACGGGCCTGACGGCCATGGCCGAGGGGGAGGAGGCCATCGCGCTGACCTGGAGCGGCCCGGATCGGCTGTACGACCAGCCCGTGAGCGGGTACGAGGTGGAAGCGTCGGAGGACGGGGAACTATGGAAGACCCTGGAGTCCCGGGTGGACGGCGCGTCATACACGCACCGGGGGCTGGTGCCCGGTTCCACCCGCTACTACCGGGTCTATGCGCACAACGGCGCAGGCCGCAGCCTGGCGTCGGAGGCGGTTCAGGCCACCACGGAAGGCGAGCCGCCGGGGCCGCAGTCCGTGGCCGAGTTGTTCCGTCCGCTGATTGACTGCGGCCTGCTCACCGCGGTGTTCCACTACGACAACGCGACGCAGGAGTGGACGTTCTTCGACCCGGCGCCGGAGTTCGCCGGTTTGAACACGCTGGCGCCCATCGACTTGGGCGCAGACCCGCCGGTCATCCTCATCGTGCACGTGAGGAGCATACGGGTGGAGTTCCTGGGGCAGACGCTGTACCCGGGGTGGAACTACATCACCGTGCCTTGATTGCTGAGCGACCCGGCGCCTGGGGTCGCCGCAGGCGCTGCGGTCAGCCTGTGCCAGGGCCCACTCGTCGAGGGTCCCGCCACCGGACTGTCGGGCGGGGATGAATTCACGGAGTTGGGGAAGGCCCGCTCACGTGGTGATTTCGCTATAGCGAACTAATGAGCGACAGACAAGGGTTTGCTGTCAGTGAAGGGACTTGGGTCGGGCGAGATTGACCCGGATACGCCGTAGCTTTGACGAAAAGCGGCGAAATCTGTGCCGCTGGGTTAGAGCGAAATCTGCGCTGTTTGGCTAGTATGACGAACTATCACGATGATTGATTTGCATATAGTGAATCTTTACGATAATATGGCGCCAGAGATCACGCTGAATTGCTCATATTTCCCTAGAAATACGTTTGATTTCGTCGTGTAAGACGCCTTTTCGCCGAATTACGGAGCGCCTGCCGCCATGCTCGGCTGACGCTGTGTTGAGACCGGCGAGTCGGCCATTGGCAGCAATGGCAAACGCCAGGGAGGTCCTTAGATGACGTCGTTAGTGAACAACGCCAAAAGCGCTTTTAGCAAAATCCTGGGTCGGCGCCGGCCTCCCAATCTCCTTGTGATGCTCGCGATGTTCGGCCTGGGCGCAGTCCTTGCCCTCTCGGTCATTACCTTCACTCGGGGACTGGAAGCCCAATCCGGGTATCAGTGGTTGGTGGAGGTGCTGGACGATTCGTCACCCGATTACGTGGACCTTCGTGTCCGTCTCGACCGAAGTGGCGGCGGCTCTATCGCCGCCAGGGGAGGCCCCAGTGGGGCCTTTGGTGGAGGCCTCAGGGGCGCCTTAGGGGGACCCCAGGGGCAAGGAGCGACAGGACATCTGACCGCTGTGCCCGGCCACCCGGGCGATGTGGAACTCGCCTGGTCTGACGGGGCGGTGCCGATTGGAGATGCCGTTTCTCACTACGAAATCGAGCGGTCCAGTACAGGGAGCGCCACGGATTGGAGTCTCCTGTATACCGTTGATGGGGAATGGGCGAAGGAGTACACCGATTGGGGATTGGACCCCGGTCATACCTGGCACTACCGGGTGCGTTGGCAGTACTACAGCGGCGGGTACAGTGAGTACTCTAACGTGGCTTCGGCCACCGTGCCGGGCTGGCCGCCGTCGGCGCCTCTAGTGGATGCCTACGCTGCCGGAACCGGGGGAGTCTATGTCCAGTGGGATACGTACAGCGATGAAGACAACCCGGTGACGGGCCACGAAATACAAACCTCCGACGACGGCGGGAGCAGCTACTCGGCCCTGAATTCCAACCTGCCGGCCTCGACCTACACCTATTACCACACGGGCCTTTCCGACGGCGCAGAGCGTTATTACCAGGTGCGTTCCTGCAGTGACAATGGTTGCAGCGAGTGGTCGGAAGCATCCGCAACTGTGGGCGAGTATCCCGTGCCAGCGCCGCCCACCCTCACGGCCTCGGCCAGCGGGTCTTCAGCCATCAGTCTGAGTTGGACTGAGCCTGACGATGGTGGTTCCGCGATCACCGGATATGAGGTCGAGTGCAGTGAAGACGGAAGCGGTTGGGGGTATCTCTATGACTGCGGATGGTATCCCGGCGCTGACCAGCGTTCTCTGACTCACAACAACCTGCTCAGCGACACCGAGCGGCATTATCGGATTCGGGGGAGCAACGGCAACGGTTCCGGCGGGTGGTCGGCTGCGGTCAAGGCCAGGACGGCCCGCGGCGTTCCGGGGCTCATTGAGAACCTGGAGGTCACGTCGGAGGACGATAGCAGCGTCGCCTTGCAGTGGAGCGAACCGCGTGGAGGCCCCATCAGCAGTTACGTGCTGGAACGGGGTGAATACCTGTACGAGGGTCAGACGTGGCAGCAGGTGGCCAGCCTCTCGGGAAGCGCCACCAGTTACACCGATACCGGTCTGTACTCCGGCACTTCGTACACGTACCGGATAACGCCGCATAACGAGGTTGGAGCCGGGCCTGAGTCTTACCATGCCTACGCTACTACCACGGGCGCGTCTCAGCAGGCGCCCGGCGACATGGGATTGGTGCGCATCTCCAGCATCAGCGCTAACTCGGTAACCTACGCCTGGGATGCGCCAGATGATGATGGTGGGAGGCCCATCACTCATTACGCGTATAACGGTTGGGAGCGATGCGGCTCCACGGTAACGGAGTTTGAGGGGCAGACCACGGGGCCCTCGACCTCGCGAACGTTCTCCGGACTCTCGTGCGCGTCCACGAATTTGCATGAAATCGAGTTTCGGGTTGTTGCCTGGAACGAATTGGGAGCAGGAGTGTACTACAGCCCCAGCTACTACAGCTTCGCGGCGATACCGAACCGAGGCGGTACACTGAACGTCAGCGTGAGCAGCCTGACTATCTCCGAGGGCAGTTCGGGTTCTTATACGCTCCGTCTGAACAAGGCTCCCACGAAGGACGTTGTCATCTGCACTCATACTGACGGCGATGCGGTGATCGCCGACCAGGTGCCTTGGTGGACTTGCCACGATCTGACGCCGTCCAACTGGAGCCAGGGCGTAACCATCACGCTGACCGCGCCGGAGGACGGCGACTTGGACGACCACGTGGCTGTGATTCACCAGGCCGTGGGTACGAACTCCAAGTACTGGGCGGGACCAGAACCCGATTTCCCGGACGACCGGCTTGACCCGGCGTTCCACTCCGTCTCGGGGCGGTCCGTCAAGGTAACCTTCACCGACACGGGCAGCAACACGGGCGACGGAGGTCCCGGCAGCTAGGCGCCGCTGGCTTGGACTAACGTCCTGATCGGCCGGCATCCACCGGGGCGGTTCGCAATGGCCGCCCCGGTGGACGTCGAGCAAGTGACTGCGGTGCGGCAGCGCCGAGGGGTTCGCTGCAAACCGCCTCCTGACGATCTCCGTTGGTTGTTGGAATGGTTCCCCGGAGGGACTGCACTACGAACTTTCCGTTGGGAGGTTTTTCTCTGAGCAGGGCCTCTGGTGAGAAAACGCCCGGTGATGCGAGCGTGATCAGGGCCCGCCCCTCGTGCCATATGCGGGAGCGGTTGGACGCCACTCACGCCTTCAACCCTGGTTTTCAGGGCCGGAAGGGTCGGGAGCCCGGTGAAGCCCCCGCCCGTTGGAAAGCCGCACCAATGTTGACCGCAACCTGAACGGCAAGGATAATCGACGCCCTACTTAACATTCCGTACCGGAAACGCGCCATGACGAATCGATCGGGCGCCGGGCTGGATTCTGAGCGCCGGCGGCGACCTTCGTCAGCGCGGGGCAGCCGGGCCGGACCAGGCCGTACAGATGGACCTGGCCTCCCCAGGTATCGTGTGCGGCGGCGCAGATTCTGCCGCGGCGTGACAACGTTCAACGCGAAGACAGCATCGGCAGCGTGGTGAGAGGCTTCACCATCCGTTCCACATTCTCAAGGGTGAGGGCGAACAGGCATCCTCAACCACGGCCGGCGTTGGCTGTTGCGCTGACCCGGAGCGAGCGAGCTCAGTCAGAACCAACCCCCACGCCCTCGCTTCGGCAGACCCGGACCGGTGGCCCCCCTCGCGCCGACGGGTGGGGGATACGGCGCCGGCGTCCCTGGCAGATGTCAGCCCCAATAGGGAAGGCCGGGACGTCTCATGACCGCCCATGGAGGCTAACATGTTGCAGCTGATCTTCTATGCCGTCGTGATTGTGTTGCTCTGGATGGCGGTCTGTTCCGACGATGACCCAAACGCCGTCCCGGAGGCCACGCGGGAGACCATTCCTGCCCATACCCCAAATGTGGCTCCAGATCCGACGGCGTTTGCGGCCCAAGCAGCGGTCACCGCCGTCCCGACGGACCGGCCCCCGGTTGCTCGCCGGTCAACCCCGGCGCCCACGCCGTCAGCGACCCCCACCGTGGCTTCCGGCGGGGACGGGGGTGACCGGGACTCGCCCGATGGCGGCGGCGCGGCGGAGCGCCGGACACCCGATCCCGGCCCCGCGCCAAGCCCGACACCGGTCGACCCGTTGGTCCCCCTGGCCATGACCTTGTGGCTGGCCGACGGCCAGTCCAGGACCGCCGCAGCGTCCGCGGCATGGCTGGTGGAGGGCGATACTGACGTAGCGCGGTACGAGGTGGCCATCGGATCCGCTATGGGCGCAAGCGACGTCCTGCCCTGGCGCGACGTCGGGCTCATGACCGCTTACCAGGCCCGGAACGGACGGGACGGCGTGAGCCTCGCCCTGGATCCCAACCAGGATTACTACCTCACCGTGCGGGCGGTGGCCGCCGACCGGGCCGTGCTGGGCGAGGCCCGGAGCGGCGCGTGGTATGTCTACGAGCCCTACGCCTTTGACGTGGCCCGGTACCCGTCCATCATGCTGGATGCGCCCGGAAGCTTCCGGGAACACAAGAAGCCCGATTGGTGGCCGTGGGACACGATCAATTGGGACGCAGCATACGAAGCGTACCTGGTCGGGTCGGGAGCGATGGACCTGTACCACCAGTTGGGAGAACGGGTTCTCATCGGCTCACCGAAGGTGACCATCCTCCAGACCGAGAACGGCTTCCCCGCTCGGAGCGACATAGTTCGAATCGGCCCCAGCGACCCGAATGCGGGAGGCGAGGGTCATGCCAATCACATAGCCAGCATGCTCTACGACTGCGACGAGCTGCGGGACCTGCCGTACACCGGCGCCTACCCCTACTACGAAGGCTGCCAGACAAACCCCCGCAAGTACGCGATGACCTCCAGCGAAATGAGGCGCCGGCTCCAGGAGTTCGTTCTCGTCCCCGAGACTTTACCCTCGTTCGAGAGCGAAATCTTTGGCGAAATGGGCGCGCCGCAGGTCTGGGCCATGCCCCACGCCCATCCAACGGACGCGTACTTTGGCGGAGACGGCAGCAGCGGCCTGCGCTTGGGGGACTGGATGTTCGCCCGGTACAACATCCTCGCCGTATCCCCCCAGCCCGGTCCCTGGGCCGGCCCCGAGAACCCCAGCCTTTCCGGGAATTACTACAACTCACTGGTGGTGGGAAACAAGAGCCCAGGTCCTTCCCACTATGCCCAGTCATCCATCGACAACGCCGGCGGCAGCCGCCACAAGCCCGACATTGCCGTGTCCCCCAGCAACCAGTCCGAAGCGAGCAGCTGGTCGGTGGCCAGCATGGCGGCGGCGGCGTCCGCCATGCTGGGACTCGCCTACACCGAGCCGCTGCTGTCGGGCAGCGTCCACGCCGAGGCGATGAAAGCCATCATCCTGGCGGGCGCGGGCAAGGACTACCTCTGTCCCGAGGCCGAAGCGGGGCAGCTATGGTGCGACGCGCTGCCTTCGGCCGCCGAGCAGTGGCAATGGAGCAACACCGAGACCGCTCCCCTGGACCAGGTCTACGGCGTGGGCCTCTTCAACTACCGCAACAGCTTCGACATCCTGACGGCCGGCCGTTCCGTGGCCGGCGTCGGTTCCGAATCAACCGGCTGGGACACCCGGTTCCTCGCCGTGGACCAGAGCGCGGCCTACACCTTCACCGTCGCAGACTCCCACGACTCCTTCTCGTTGGCGCTAACCTGGTTCCGCAACGTTGCCCTCAACGACGATGGAAGCTGGGCCGCAGACCTGCCCGATTTCCAGGTCGAACTGCTGGCCCGCGACGGAACCAGGCTGGCCCGCAGCGACGATCCGCACAACAACATCGAGCACATCTACTTGCCGGAAGGACTGCAAGCAGGCCGGCAGTACACCATCGCAGTAACCCTCACGTCGGCCGAGAACCCTACTCGGTACGGCCTCGCCTGGCAGACCCGGCACGACGCAACCCGGAACAGCCCCTGGCTGAATCCCTAGCGCCGACTGCGGGCCATCGTTCGAGAAGGCGGTCGCCGCGGAGCCGGGTACTTCAGGGACAGAGGCCTTCAGCGGATGGAACGGGGCGTTAACCTTGCCCACTACTCACCCGGTATGCCGGGCTCGACAGGTGACGCCGTGTCAATAGCAAGCTGGATCTGCCCCAGGTGTAGCAAGTTGGGCCTGCCCCATCTCCGTGATCTGCGTTGGATAGCAAGTGAAAACTGACCCACCCGCTGGTTTGTTGCTCAGCGACTTTGTCAGTCCCGGTAGTTGTCCCCGGCCTCCTCCAGCGGCGCGTTGAGTTGATGCTGCGAGGGGGATAGCCCCGCCTGGCGCTTCTCTCTGAGCCGGAACCTCTCGCCCCGGATGTTGAGCGCGAGGCGTGGTGCAGCAGCCGGTCCAGCACCGCCGAGGCAATCACGCTGTCGCCCGGGAGTACACCCCACTCGGCGAAGCCTTTGTTGGAGGTGAGGATGATGCTGCCCCGCTCGTATCAGGCCGAGACCAGGGTGAAGAAGGCGGTGGCCGACTCCCGGTCGTAAGGCCAGATGCCGAATTCGTCCACGACCAGCACCTTGGGCGCCAGGTACACCATCGGCTCAACCCATACCACCGGCTAAGGATGCGGGCTGCGCCGAGCGCAAAAAGGCGGTCCCGGCGTTTACTCTCAGCGCCGGAGCAGCCTCTTTCATGAAACGAAAAAAGGCCGTACAGTAACGAGGTTACGGCAGCCCACGGTGAACCCGATTGCTCACCACATCCGTTTGACGTTATGGCCATGTACGCACTCTATCAGACGGTGGACTGATCATGCTGCGCATACCCGATTTTCCCAAGCAAGTCGGCGGCGCCTTGTTCATTGCCGCTTTGCTGCTCCCAGCTTTCAACTTGGCTTGCGGTCTGACCGGAGACCATGAACGGCTAGTTGATAGGTTCAACTTGGCTGACCGAACCCACCGGTGGTCTGGCGACGGGGCGACCATCGTGGTCAACATCCACGACCGAATCTACACGGTCAGGGCCAGTGGTGGCGAGCTGCGGCGTATTCCGAAAGAACGGCACGACGGACAGTACTCACCTTTGCTCTCTCCGCAGGGTCGGATAGCTTACGTGGACCAGAACACCATTGACCTTGGGCTGCGCAAACGGACCAGGTACCACTTGGAAACGATGGACCTTGACGGTGATAGCATCAAACGGCTCGCCAAGGTTACTCCCCGGGTCCGACCGATTTTGTCCCCCGATGGCTCTCAGATAGCCTATCCCGATGTCGCTGAAACCCCGGAAGGGTTACTGCCGACCATACGGTTGGTTGCCATCGACGGTTCCGGTCAAACTGAATTCGGCACCATTCCGTTATCCAGAATCATCTATATGGTCTGGCATGGCAACGGCCACCGCATCGCCGTCAAGCATTGGGCTGCCGTCACAACGGTTGAGCCGGCAACCAGCAACTGGCACATCGTTGATGAAGCCAGAGGCACCTAGGGCTACCTCTCGCATCCGGCCTGGTCGGAGGCTGACGATCGGCTGTACTACATAAGACGTGAACCCGGAATCGCTGATCCCAACGAAGACCCAGCCCTGCAGCAACCAGCCCACCCACTCCGACTGCACTCGGCCCGATACGACGGAACGGAACCACGAATTATTGCCGATCTAGATCAGGACTTCGAGCAAGACTTCGAAGGTGTGACAAGCGCGTTCAAGCTATCGCCCAATGGGCAACAACTGCTGATCATCAACATCCGTCGCATTGAAGACAACCAATTGTACGTGATGGACACCGACGGGAGCGGCCTGAAGAACCTTGTCAGCGACGCCTCATATACCGGTTCCGTTTGGAATCAAGTGATAGCAGTACCCTATACGAGGACGCCGTCCCCCAAAATCAAACGGAACCCCGGACGCAAATATCATCTGAAAGGGTTCTGGTTCTCCGCCGCCGTCTGCGCCGGCTGCCCATTGCGGTCCCAGTGCATTTCCGGAACCTCCGGCGCCGGACGCACTGTGCAACTCCATCCCCAAGAAGGCCTGTTCCAGGAGGCTCGGGCGTTACAGAAAAGTCCCGCCTTTGCCCAGTACAGCCAGTTGCGGGTGGTGGTTGAGCACCGTCTGGCCCGGTTGGTCCAGTTGGGCATCCGGCAGGCGCGCTACTTTGGCCGGGTCAAGACCAAGTGCCAGTTGTACCTGGCGGCCACGGTGGCCAACCTGACCCTGCTGGCGAACCAAACCGGTGTGGTCAGCGATCCTGGCGATGCCCCCGACAGCATTGTCACCACCGCCCCAAGCGGCGACGGTAACGGTATGGACCACCACTTTCTGCCGACCTGGATGCTCGCTTGGCTCAGGTCGTCGGCCGTGGCTTTATCACTCCCCCGAACCAAGGGTTTCCGGCCCGCTTTCTAGGGCGTGTTGACGGATCGACTGCTTGTGCCCATTGAGTCAACCGAGTATCTCAACTCACACTGAACCGACAAGAATGCTTGACGCGGGACAACAGGCATTAGAGTAGCTCCGCCCCAGTGCGCCGTGCGCGTTCATGTCCAACCTAGAAACGCTACCGTGTCGTTACCATAATGGTCTTACTGTATCGTCACTAATATCGGCTTGATTGCGGTGGCGAAAATATGGATAATCTTGCTGGCGGTGAACGCCTGTTCCGTTCATTGGGGGCTTGTTGGCACCCATTTGGCGACAGGCAAGCAGATATGTCGATCGTGACGCAGGTTTCCCATGCCGCCATGGAACGCGCCGGGAAATGGCCGAGGATGAGATGATGAGTAGCAGCGGATTTCGTTCGAGTCGGTACTTCCGAGGAATAGCGGCGCTTTTCACCGTCATGAAGGCCGGAGTTTTCGGTCGACTTGGGGGTCTTGGAGTCAATACCTACGGGGGAACAACCACGACGTTCAAAGAACAATACGAAGCCTTGGAGGACGAATTCATAGAACAGGTGAGGAAAGATAACGAAGGCTTGGAGGAAGACGCTCTGAACAGGAGCGTCTTTTTGCCCAACCTGGCGCCCCAGGGTCCCGTCGATTTTGTGCTGGTGGCGATGGAGCCGTCCACCGGTGGAGGCGCTGGCGAAATCCAGCAAGGGGACGCTTTCAGTCCCAAAAATTTCACCGGGTCTGTGGAAGACTTCATACTCCATTTCTGCGCCAGGGAGTACCTCTGCGCTGGCGGGAAGTCCTACTACCTCACGGATCTTTCGAAAGGCGCGATGCGAACCCGTGAAGCCCGCGACCAAAGGCAAGAACGGTACCAGGAGTGGTATCCACTTCTGAAAGACGAGCTGCGGCTGGTCGCCAGGCCGGAAGCGCCAGTAATAGCAATCGGCAACGACCCGCATGCTTTCCTCATTCGGCGCGACATTGAGCCGCGGCTCAAGGGGCCTATTTTGCACTATTCCCAACAGGCTGCCGGCGCGCGGGAAAGGATCCCGAGTACACACCGGGACCGATATTCCAATTTCGCTATGGAAGTCAGTTGGGGTGACATTGAGGAGACCGTCCGGCAGGTCATGGGCGCAAGCGAGCTGCAGGATTACATCGAAGGTACATTGGATCGTCTCAGTAGGGGGCAAAAGCTAACGGAATCCAGGAAGAAGCTGATGTTCACCTACAAAGTCCAATTCGAAGGGATTCGTAAGGAAGTCGGAATATAGTGGCAATAAGGCGGCAATCTAATCGCCGCCGCATCTTTTGCCGAGTGCTGGCGCTCGCGACGCCGTTGCTTCGGCTTTGGCTTGCTTGGCGGTGTCGATGACGCGCCGCTCGAAGTTCCGGGGACTGCTCGTAGTGGTCGAACTCAAAGCGGTAGGAGCCGCGGCCGCCGGGCATCGGGCTCAGGTCCTGGGAGTAGCGCTGCACCCCGGCGTGGGGCACCTCGGCCTCGATGACGGTGTAACGGCTCTCCGGGTTCATGCCCGGGATGCGGCCCCGCTTGCTGGTCATATCGCTGATGATGTCGCCGGTGTAGTTCTACGGGACGATGACGTACAGCCGCACGATGGGCTTGCCGTCCACCGGGTGGGTGCTACCGTCGTAGATGACGGCTTTCAGATCAGACGAACTTACGCCCCTCGATTCCGACGCTCGCTAATTGCCAACCCAATAGACGAGAATCGGCGAAAACCCAACGGCTTTTGACCACAGGACCCGGGACAAGGTCCACACCGTTGGGGACAACGGAGAAGGGAAGCAAAAGGCACGGGTATAATGCACCCGGTTCCACCAGCCGGAGGGACGAGACGGCGAACTCCGCATCTGATCTCTAGGTGCAGCTACGTGAGTTTGGAGCCCAAAACGAGCCGGATGGGGAGAGCATATGCGCCTCCGAATAATTACGCCAATCGCAATCACCTTGATCGCGCTCGGATTGAGCGTTGGTTGCGGCTTCTTCAACGCGGCTCCATCCGAATGCATAGAGGCAGCACAAGATGCCGGCCTTCCGGACGATGTGATTGACCAATTAGAAAACCCGGGCGACCTGGATGCGCTCGAAAGGGCTGCGCTGCAGCAGGCACTGAAGCAGGCGGGAATTGATGATATTTGCCAAGCCGCCGTTGAAGGCGCGCGACGGGCGGACGCGCCGGAGGACGATGCCAGACCGACCTCCGGACGCGCCGAGCCCATGGGTCAACAGGAGGAAAGTGGAAGCGCGGAACGCGGACGCGATGACGATGAGGCTCAGCCGGAAAGTCGGGTTCCACAAGAAGGAGCCCGCCTTCCTGACGACGAACATCGCAGGCGATGCAGATTCTGGGCGCTGAACAATCTCCCGCCAGTAGTCTACGGCGAATTCGCCGCTCTCAACCCAAACACGATGGATGACCTGGACCGCATCCTGTGGCGGGAAAAGATCCACGGAGCGAGCCACTTGGGCTATTACGACGGCGACCCGGAGCCAACTCAAGACAGCCCGCTGCTGTTGCCGCGTAGCCCGGGAGTCTATTGCCGGGACTTTTGGGCGGAACCGCTGAACCAAGACAACGCCGACTTGCGCAACCAGAGATTCGAGGCAGAATGCCGGTTTCACATTGAAGAACGTATCGTTTACCAGTACCAGCGTTTGCGAGACTGGGTACATAACGACGACGACGGGCTGGTCTACCAGACGCCCAACCAGTACGTGAGAATCCTCCAGTGGCTGGACTTGAGCGGGGACGAACTGCTAGACGCCAACGTACCGCCTTATCGCATCCTTGAATTACAGAGCCAGCACCCGTACGCGCATTGGTACGACTGGTTTCCGACCGAGGACGGTTTGATTGACTACGTACGCGAATACGACGAGAGGCTGGACCTGGAATGGCTCGGCATCGTAAGAGCGGCCGGTTTGAGCGAAGGATCGACGGACATCGCAGCGTGCCACTACTACTACCCGCAACTGTTCTATGGTTACTGGGTGCCGTTTGACCCGGGGCAGATGCCAGATTCGAACCAGTACGATGAACTTGAGATGCCGCGATACGAAGGAGCAACGACACCAATATTTCTGCCCAGGATCGTGTCAGCGGAGCGCATCAGGGCTGGATACCCGCTGGGGAAGACCGCGGAGCGGTATCACCTATGCGAAAACTACAGCGAAACCCAAGCGGTCGGGTACTACTATGTAGATCACCCCGCGGGCGATTACTGCGAAAGGAAGCCGTAGCCCGGCAAGGAATTGGGAGTACGCGCTGGGTTCACCTGCCCGAATGCTGTGCGTCATTTGCGACCACAGGAGTCCGGTGACCCGTCAATGCCCGCAGATGGGATGACACCGCACCTACCCATCATCACATCTTGTGCCTGCGTCTAAGCGTGGCCTGGCTGCATAGTTCCGCCGCATGCCCAGGGTGACCAGCCGCCGCAGCGACCGCGGCCTCCCGCCCTACGACCCCGGTTCCGCATCGCGCCGTGGGCGGACGCTAATCCCCCGGACGATACTGGTTGCTGGGCCTGCCGCTTGGGCGAACTGCAATACCGCCTATTGCCTTTCCCCGAGGCAACCATCACCGCCAGTCGGCCCGACCTTGGAGGTATTCCAGGTTCAGCGCCAGCGGCCGGGCATCTTGCACCGCCACGTTCAGCGTGTCGTCGCGCCGGGACACCTGGCCTTCCACCACGATGATGGAGCGCCGCAGCGCGCTCTTGAGCCGCTCCCACTGGGCCGGCCAGACGGCCAGGGGTATCAGCCCATACTCGTCCTCCAGGGTGAGGAACACCGCAGCCGCCAAAGGTCGTTGTCGGCGCACCACCCGTCCCGCCACCCGCACCACGTCACCGTCGCGGCGGCCCAGCAGACTGTCGCTGGTCAGCACATCGGCTCCCAGTTGAGGCCGCAGCAGCTCCATCACGTGGCCGTCGGGGCAGAGGCCCAGCATGGCGTACTCGTCCAGCATCCGGCGGGCGCGGGACGTCCTGGCCAAAGCCGCCGGCGGCTTGGCGGCGGGCAACGCCAACGCCAACTGGCCGCGCCGCACGCCGGACACGTAGCCGGCACCCACCTGCCAGAGGACCCGACGCCGGTCGGCGCAGCCGGACAGCCCGTCCATGGCGCCAGCCCGGGCCAGGTTCTCCAACGCCTCTCGCGGCAATCCCGACCGGGCCAGCAGGTCCGATAAATCGGCAAATGGGCCGGCGTCCCTGGCCCGCAGCAGCGTCTCGCCCAGGCGGTGGTCCACGCCCTTGACGAAGGTCAGCCCCAGGCGCAGGGTGTCGTCGCCCTCGGCGGTGCAGAGCAGCTCAGACCGGTTCACGTCGGGATGGGCCACGCGCAGCCCCAGCCGGCGGGCGTCCTGCTTGAGAGTGTCCAGGTCCCAGAAACCCATGGGCTGCTCGTTGAACAGGGCCACGAAGAACTCCAGCGGGTGATACCGGCGCAGCCAGCCCATCTGGTAGGCCGTGAAGGCGAAGGCCAGGGCGTGGCCCTCGGGAAACATGTAGTGGGGGTTGAATTTGCCGAAAATGGTTTCGGCTACGGACTGGGTCACGCCCTGTTCCTCAGCTCCGGCGATGAACCGTTCACGGTATTGGGCCACCAGAGCTTCCCCTTTGCGGCGTGCGAAGGCCCGGCGCATCCGGTCGGCTTCGGCGGCGGTGAAGCCGCCCACGTCCATGCCCAGCTGCACCACCTGGTCCTGGAACATGATGACGCCCAGGGAACGCTCCAATGCGTGTTGCTCCAACGGGTGGTCATATTCCCACGCCATGCCCTCCCGCCGGCGCAGGAACTCCGCCACGCCGTCGTTGGCGCCCACGCCGGGCCGCACCGCCGCCACCTCCAGGGCCAGGTCGTAGATGTCCCTTGGCTTCATCCTGACAATGGTCTGCATCTGGGCCGCGGACTCCACCTGGAAGACGCCCACGGTGTCGCCCCGACCCAGGTCGGCGAATACCTCCGGGTCCCGGTAGTCGATGCGGCTCAGGTCCGGCTCCTGGCCGGTGCGTTTCCGCACCAGCCGCACCGCCTGCTGCATCTGGGACAGTGCGCCCAACGCCAGCAGGTCGATCTTGAGCACGCCGGCGTCGTCCACGCTGTCCTTGTCCCAGTGGGCCACGTAGCGGCCGTCGATGGCCGAGGGCTGCACCGGCATCAGGTCGGTGAGGGGAGTGGACGACACCAGCATGCCGCCGGGGTGCTGGGCCAGCCCCTTGGGAAAGCCGGCCAGTTGCTGGGACAAGGCCAGCAGGTCCCGCCACCCCGGCCGGTCGCTGCGGGCCAGCAGGGTGGGTGAGGAGGACAGATCGGCGACGGAATCGGTTTCCAGCCCGCGCGCCATCGCCGCCACCTCGTCGGCAGGCAGGCCCAGCGCCTTGCCCAGGTTCCGCACGATGCCCCGGGCCTTGTAGGTGGGCATCATGCCGGCCAACGCGGCGTGGTCCCAACCCCACTCCTCGATGACGCGCAGGATGAGCCGTTCCCGGATGTCGCGGGGAAAGTCCAGGTCGATGTCGGGCAGCACGGCGGTTTCCGAGGACAGGAAGCGGTCCAGCGTCAGGCCGTACTCCACCGGGTCCACGTGGGACAGGCCGATGAGGTAGCCCACCAGCATGGACACCGAGGAACCCCGGCCCCGGCCCGGCGGCAGCCATTCCAGGGGCGTCTCCTGGTGGCCGTGGCCCAGCTCCAGCATGCACTCCCGGGCCAGTTCCACGATGCGGTGATAGACCAGGAAGAAGCCGGCTAAGCCGTGGCGGCCAATCAGGTCGAACTCCTCATCCAGGCGTTCCCGCACCCGGCGGTCGATTTGGCCGTAGCGCCGGGCCGCCGATTCCTCGCACAGTCGCCGCAGCCAGGAGTGGGCGTCGTGGCCCGGCGGCACGGGACAGTCTGGGTAGGCGTAGCGTCCCGCCAGGTACTGGGGCAGGCTGAAGTCCGTGCACCTCTCTCCGATGGCGCGGGTGCTGGCGAGGGCGTCGGGGTAGCGACGCAACAGGGCCGCCATTTCCGGCGGGGCTTTCAGCCAGTACTGGCCGTTCACCTTGAGCTGCTCCCTGACGTCGGAAAGGGAGCGGTTCAGTCGGACGGCGGTCAGCGCGTCGTGCAGGCGGGCCCGCTCCCGGTCGTGATACCAGACCTCGTTGGTGGCGACGGTCGCCACCCTGCAGCGCTGCGCCAGTTCATGCAGCCGCTTGTTGCGCGACGTGTCGCCGTGGACCAGGTGCTGCTGTAACTCCAGGAATACTTGGGAACCCCCGAACCAGCACCGGTAACGCTCGACCAATGCCTGCGCCGGCGCCCACTCGCCATCCTGGACCAGCCGCGCCAGTACGCCGTCCGGTGCGCCTATCAGTGCTATCAGCCCAGAGGCATGAGTTTCCAGGAAACGCGCGTCCAGGGACGGCTCGGTGCGGCCGGCCGTCACGTGGGCCAGGGACACCAGCCGGCACAGGTTGGCGTAGCCCTCGCCGGTTTCGGCGATGAAGGAAACCATGCCCTCGCCCTCCGGTTCATGTACCGTCAGGTCCACGCCCACGATGGGCTGCACGCCGGCCGCCAGTGCCTGGCGGCTGAACTCCAGCGCCCCGCACAGGTTTGAATAGTCGGTCAGCCCCAGGGCCGGGTACCCCAGCCCGGCGGCCCGCTCCACCAGGTCGGCGGTGGAGGAAGCGCCGGCGCCGAAGGAATACCACGAGTGGGTGCGCAGCTCCACGTAGTCTTTGGATAGGCTCAAGTCAGTACCCCTGCCGGTACCATTGGCCGGAATCCAGGTCTCGGTACACGGTCAGCAGCCCGCCGTCGGCCAGGGCCAGGCGCCAGTAGCGGCGGTTCACCGGCTCCGGCGTCCACCACTCGGTTGCCACCTCCCACAGGTCGACCACCTGCTCCACCGGTCGCCATCGTCCGTTGCTGGTCCTCACCCGACGTGGCACGCCCCGGGCCGCGTCAACGGATGCCCGGGCCGGCAGGCTGAGCGGCGTCAGGGACGCGCCCAGCGCCCAGCGTCGCTCCGGCAGGGCCGACCCCGGCGCCATGGCCGCCGGGCGTGCCACGCCGGCCACCGCTCCGACATCGGCAACGCGTTCCCGTTGCCAGATACCGGCCTGGCGTCCCGCTTCTGGGGTGAGGTCGCCGACGGTCAGCGCCAGGTCCAGCAGGGCCGCCTCAGGCCAGCGGCTGCTTCCGACGGCATCCCGCGCTCCCAGACCGGCCAGGAGCGCGCGGGCCAGGGCGTCCGCCGACCCGGCCGGCTGGCGCAGCCCGCGTTCAAATCGCCAGATGCCGCCGGAGAGGAGTTCCCCCTGGAGGGCGCCTTCGCCCACGCAGCGGGCCCGCAGGGACGGCGAGCGGCACAGGCGCTGCGTCAGCGACCTGATGCCGGCCTCGATGGCCGGAACAGTGTCTACCGGAAAGGGAAACTCCAGCCGCTCGGTGAGCCGTTCCGGCAAGGGCGTGGGAACCACGGGTTCCGGGTCAATGCACCGGGCCAGTCGCCAAGCTCTGTTCCCATCGATTCCCATGAACTCCGCCAGCGATGACGGGGCGAGTTTTGCCACGTCGCCCAGCGTCCTTATGCCGAAGCCTTCCAGCCGGCTGACTCCGTCGCCGTCCAGGGGCAGCCAGGATACGGGAAGCGGCGCCAGCCACCGGCCTGCGTCGGCGGGCACCCGCTGCCACATTCCCGCCTCGACCCGGGCTGCCGCGCAATAAGCTGGGAACTTGCCCGGGCCGATGCCCAGGCGGGGACGCAGCCACTCTTCGCTGGCTGACAGCAGCGCTTGGGCCAGCCCGGCCAACCCGCCGTAGATGGGTGCCATGCCCGTCAGGTCCAGGTAGAACAGCCCCCACCCGGCCGCCTCCACTGCGGGAACCACGTCCCACAGCGCCGCCAGCAGAGCGTCGTTCACTTCGGACAAATAGCGGCCGTCAACCGGGATGGTAACGGCGTCCCTACAACGTGAGAGGGCTTCGGCAACCGTCTGGCCGGTCGCCACGCCGGTCGCCTCGGCGGAAGCGTCCAGCGCCCGTGGGTGGGTGGCGTCGCCGTTGGCAACGATCAACGGCCGGCCGACCAGTTCCGGGTGACGTTGCAGTTCCGCTTTGACCGGCAGGTGGGTGACCAGTAGGCAACCGGTCAGGCTGCCATCAATCAATGCATTCATGACGACTATGCTATTAGCACGTCTGTGCGATTCGCAATGTTTTACTGTCATCAAATCGTAATGTTCGTCATGTTACAATTCCGACGCTATACGCTGCGGGACAGTGTTCGAAATGCTCAGGCTTCAAGGTGGTTTCATGTGCGGAAGAATCAGTTTGTTCGCCGAGCTGGGCGACCTGGCTTCCCAGTTCCGGTTTGACCCCGGCCTGATCGAGGATGTCTACCAACCTTCTTGGAACGTCGCCCCCACCGCCTCGGTTCTGGCAATAACAGCCGAGGATGGACGTAGAACCGGCGCCGTCATGCGCTGGGGATTTACGTTCACTGGTCGGCGCAGCGGCAGCGGATCATCAGGCCCCTTGTTCAATGCCAGAAGCGAAACTCTGACGGAGCGTCCGGCCTTCGGGGTGGCTTTCGCCCGCCGCCGCTGCCTGGTGCCGGTCAACGGCTTCTACGAATGGCGTGACGAAAGCGGCGTCAGGACGCCCTGGTGGATTCACCGCGGCGACGGGTACCCCTTCGCTCTCGCCGGTATCTACAATAGTCGGAACCACGAGGCAGCGGCATGTGTCATCACCTGCGCGCCCAACTCGCTGCTGGAACCCATCCACAACCGGATGCCGGTGATGCTTGACGCTGAGCGCTGGGACGATTGGCTGGGCCCGGAGACCGACGCCGCCACGCTCCACGACCTGCTGCAACCCCGGGAATGGCCCGACCACACCGCCCGGCTCGTGTCCCAGCAAGTGAACCGGGCCGGGGCCGACGGGCCGCAACTGGTCGAGCCGGTGGACCATGCCAGTCCCCGGATGCTCTAGCCGGCGACGCGGCTGCCCACGCTGTGCAGTGAAGCATTGTACCGATGCCTTGACCTGGTGTTCCAGTAGGTCGTGAACTCCGCCCTTACTGGGCGTGGTTGCCCGAGGCGCCGGCGCCACTGGAATACCCTGGCGGTGGTCGGCAACGGCTACTCAGAGGCCGCCCTTACGCGCCTGACGAAGGTGGTCGCTGCAACAGGGCTGAACAATTCCGCCTGTCCACCAGGTGGTTGACGAACACCCGGCCGTGGCCGTCGTAGCCAGTGACGTAGGCGTACTCCACCTGGGCGCCCCAAGGCACTCGCCCCCCGACGCGCATGGTGCCGTCACCGACCTTGCTGCCGCTACCTGGCCCGCCGGCGCCGCGAATGACCATACCCTTGCGCTCACCCTTCTTCCAGGCCAGCACTTTCACCTCAGCCGGCATCACCCGTTCCTGGGGCGACGGCGCGAACAGCACGTCGTGCAGCCGCTGGAGCACGTCCCCCGACGGGGTGCGCTGGCCGGACATCACGCCGGAGAGGTAGCCCTTGCTGATGCTGACCCGGCGGGCCACTTCGTTCTGGCTGATGCCGTGGGCGTCCATACGGTCCCACAAGGCTTGCGGGTCCACCACGGCCCGGGCCGCGGGTTTGACCTTCATGGGAACGCCCAGGACGGCCTCCACCTTGGCCTGGACCGCCGGGCTCATCTGGTTGCGGCCCCTAGAAACCCTCGACATGTAGTCGGAGGACACCCCCACGCGCTGGGCCAGTTGGTTGATGCTCAGGCCCAGCTCCCGGGCCCGCTCCCGGACGTAGCTGCTCTCGCTGCGGATGACGTCGGTGCGGCGGTAGACGACGCCCTGGCCGGGCACGTATCCCAGCGCGGCCCTGACCTTCTCCTGCATGGCCGGGGTCCAGGGTCTTTTCCCGGTGGAGAACTCGGAGAGGTAGCCGTTGGAGACGCCCATCTTATCCGCCAGTTGCTTCATGGTGAGACCGCGCTTGCGGGCGGCGATGCGGAGTTCGCTCTCGGGTTTGCCGTTGGCGGTAGCGGTTGCGTTGTCGATGTTGGCGGCGTTGATAGTGGCGGTGGACATGTTGAAGCCTCCGTGAAATGCAAAACCGGGGCCGGCCCCGTGGTTAGGGCCGACCCCGTTTGGCGTTGGGAATGGGTTGTGGGCAGCGTCAGTGGCGGGTCACGCCGTTGTGATGGCATGACCCGCGAAGTTCAGGTTGCGGACATGGGTTGCCTCCTGGAGTTGTCTTGGTGTTGGGAGTTGCGGCAGCCGCCGGTTCCTGGCGACAGCGCCGGACGGCGTGATGCCGCGCGCGGTGGGAATACGCCTGGCGTTGCGTTGTCGCCGGCGTTGACCGGCGCATAGCCCGGCGCGGGCGAGTTGGAAACCCCGCGCGCGCCGAGCGGACAGTTGTCGCCCCCGGACTGGCCATAGCCAGGCGCGGGGGCAAGAGAATGGGGGAGGGGAAGCAAAAGCGCGGTTCCGCCCGGGCTGGCGCCGCAGGGGGCATGGGCAGCCGGGGAACAGCGGAAGGGCGCGTGGCCGTCCCGCGCGATGGGTCGAGCACGGGGACGGCCAACGAGGGAGGGGTGAAGCCAAGCGCGAATGCGGCGCGTTTCAGTGCGAGCGCCGGAGCTGGCTAACGCCGTGAGTGGGGGAAAGAAGAGCTACGCGTTTGGCAAATGTGACGTCAATGGCGACGGCGTAGCGGAGAGACGCCCGGCCAGCCGTCGTGGGCGAACCGGAGCCTTAGAGATCTACGGCGGCCTGTGCCTGGGGCAGCGGCTACGCCGCAGACGTGAGGAAGCGACCGGATGGTGATATGGCCGCTCCAGCCGCAGCGTGAGGGATGGGCGCAACGTCTAGTGCGCTGGGCGAGTCAAACCGCAGGGTTCGGGGCCTGGGCTGCCGTGTCGGTTCCGGTTTTCACCTCCGGGGCGATGCTGGCGAAGCTGACGACGGGCGCCAGCGTGGTGTGGTATCTCGCATCGACGTGGACGCCGGAGGAGCAGGGCTCGACCCCGGTTCCGCATCACGCCGCGGGCGGGCGCTTATCCCCTGGTGGCCTGTCGCCGGGAGAGCAGGGCTCGATCCTTGGCGAACAAACCGGGTCGGGGATGGACCCTCCAGTTTTCTGGGCTGGAAACACTGGAAAAAGCCGGACAACGCATTCAATTATTCACAAACCCATGAGCCAACGGAACCCCCAAACCCGCCCTTTTGCACCTGGCTGCCCAAGGTGTTCGCAACGGAGCCTCTCAAACTGAATGGCCGTTCCGGTGGAATCCCCGCCGGCGCCCTACTTCCGCCACAAGCCCAGGGTGAGGAAGCGGCGCAGCTTGAGCAGATTGCGGTCCACGTTTACTTCGTACAGCATATCGTTCCGCCGATTGACCTCCTGACGGCGGTCGCCCCAGTCCCAGGACCGCGTGGCCGGGGGCAGGGTGAGTTCGTGCCGCTCGATCAGCTCGACCTCCAGCCCCAGGCGCCGCTCCCGGGCGTTCAGCACATCCAGCGCATCAGTGGCCGCAGCGAAGGCGTCCCGGGCCTCCCGCCACTGCACGATCACCGCCGTGGCCACGTCGCCGTACACCAGCTCCTCGCCGGGTTCCGCATCGGCGGTAACCACGTCGGGATACAGCCGCCGGGGCCGCTGGACCACGGGCTGGACCGCCGCGCCACCCGCCGGTGTCCGGGCCGTCCCGCCGCTCGCTGCGCCTGAGACCACCCCCGATGCTCCCGCCGCCTCCAGCGTCGCCAGCCGCCGCTCCGCTTGCTCCCACGCCCGGGCCTGCTCCTTCCTGAGTTCCTCCAGCCCATCCACTAGCACCTCTTCCAGCAACGCCACCCGGTCCGCCAACTCTGCCACTTGCCGCCGCCGCTGCGCCGCCGCCGTCCCGCCGCCCTGGATCAGGTGGCTTTCCAGGGCGTCAGCCAGGCGCGGGGTCAACCGTCCCGTCTCCTCGGCCCGGGATAGGGTACGGAAGCTGACCCCCAGGGTCTCGGCCGCCTTCACCTTGCCGTGTTCAGCCACCACGTCCCGCAACAGCGCCAGGAGACGCACCTCCCGCAGGCTCTCCACGCTCCGGCTGCTCACCGGGTACTGCTCCGCTCCGTCCATGCTCTCGACCTCCCTGATTGCACTTCTGCAACTCTCCAACAGGGCCATGTCAACTCATCCCCGATTTTCCCGATTGACTTTCTGCAATTGCCACGCACGGGACTGTCCGGCGACGCTGGAAGCTGCCCTGGAACCCAAGTGTTCACTAGAACCGTCCGATAGGGGGTGATTGGCTCCGATTTCAGGTTCAACCGGACAGGATTGGACAACTGTCCACCAACCTCCAATCCCTGTACACGGGTATGACACCACACCGGCACGCCGAAACACCATGCCTTATAAGGGATGACGCGCGAGTCCCCGGTAATGAGGAATCAGGCCAAGCCGCCAGGTGGCAATGCAGCGCAGGGCGTCCGGCTTCGTCCAGAGGTCGCGGTCCGTCTCCAGAGCGGGCTCATCGTGGCCTTGCGCGGCCCCCACCATGGGTAAGAACTGCAATCACGGCAGTGCAATCTCTGCAATAAAGTGATTATAGACCCGCAGTAAAATCGCCGGCCGGGAACCTCACCGCGACCGCTCCAAATGCCCCGGTCCCCGCAGGAAGTCACCCTTTGATTGTATTCTGCAATCTTTCCATTTCTCCTTTCAGGGCGTGCTTGGCGGGAAAGGGCGGGCGAGGATTGCACTTTGACGCGTCAGGCTGGGCGGAGTGGGTGTGCGCCGGCGCGTGGCCGGCCTCCTGCCATCGCCAGGAACGACGGGGATGATGCGAGAGGCGAACGCCTCGGACGGGAGTCTAACTGATGCGGTGGCGGTCCACGTCTGACGCGTCATCCGGTGGACGGACGTCGACGGCGTTCCCCGGTGGTGACCGGCTGGCGCTGCTTGTTATGGTCGGGCTGGAGATGCGCTTCCCAAAAGAGCCTGTCTCAAAAGTCGGGATGCCGGTTGGGGTGTAGACTGTGA
>VXTR01000076.1 GCA_009837355.1 Chloroflexota bacterium
GGGTGTCCGTCAACCACCTGGTGGACGAACAGGGTTGCTCCGCCATGCTGAAGAAAGCAGTGACCGCCGCATAGCACGCACTCGTCTGGGGAAGATGCCGTATTCTATTCGGCATCTTCCCCGGCTATAGATATGCGCTGTCCAGCCTATGCGCCGTATGGGGTCGTGGGCCGAGTATGTTGTCCTTTGGTTGCAAAGACATGCAAATGCCGCTCATCAAGCATACCAAGATCGCCGGCGCGGCCCGACTGCGGTCAAAATCGGATATAATGATTATCCGAAGCCATAGGCATTTCCGGCTTGGAATCGCGGCGCCCGACTTCCGCTCACGGCGGGTTCCCGAGAGCGCAAGGGGCTGCTTGATAGGTTGGGCGTAGATGCTCCGCCAATAGCAATTGCAGGCTCGACGAAACAGGGGATATGTGCCAGACGGCTGGATCCGCCAAATGAGAAGCCGAAACGGATGACAATATCCGAGAGTAATAACCCAGTGTCGCCATGCCGCGTATTTTCGACAACCTAACTCCCGACTCCAGCCTCCTGCCCGCCTTGCAGGACACGTTGGGCATCTCGGACAGAGCCGACTTCTGCGTTGGCTACTTCAACCTGCGCGGATGGGGCGGCCTCGCGCCGTTTGTGAACGGTTGGCAACCGGAGGATGGGCCGTGCCGCGTGCTCATCGGGATGCAGCGACTCCCGCACGACGACCTCCGGCAGAGCGTCAGCCTGGTTGACGGCCCGGCCGGAATGGACAACCAGACTGCCCATCGTCTGCGGGTACAGATGGCGGAGCAACTGCGCCAACAGCTGACGATGGGCGCTCCCACCAACGCCGACGAAAGGACCCTGGGGCAGTTGGCGGACCAACTCCGCGCCAAGAAAGTGGTGGTCAAGCTCTTTCTGCGCCATCCCCTGCACGCCAAGCTCTACCTGCTCTACCGCGACGATCCCGTCAACCCCATCGTGGGCTACCTGGGCAGCAGCAACCTGACCTTTGCCGGTCTTGCCGGACAGGGCGAATTGAACGTGGACGTTCTCGACCACGACGCGACTCTCAAGCTTAAAGCGTGGTTTGAGGCCCGCTGGAGCGACCGCTTCTGCGTGGACGTTTCGGACGAGCTGCTCCAGATCATTGAAGAGAGCTGGGCGCGAGAGACGTTGATACCGCCCTACCACGTCTACCTCAAGATGGCCTACCACCTTTCCCGCGAAGCCCGCGCGGGACTGGCCGAGTTCAGGATTCCCAAAGCGTTTGGCGACCGCTTGTTTGACTTCCAAGCGGCGGCCGTCAAGATAGCGGCCCACCACCTCAACCGGAGGAACGGCGTGCTGATCGGGGACGTTGTGGGGTTGGGCAAGACCCTGATGGCCACCGCGCTGGCCCGCATTTTCGAGGACGACTACGGGCTGGAGACCCTGATCATCTGCCCGAAGAACCTGGTGCCCATGTGGGAGGACTATGCCTACCAGTACCAACTGCGGGCCAAGGTGATTTCGCTGAGCACGGTAATTGGCGAGTTGCCCACGTTGCGCCGCTATCGGCTGGTGGTAATCGACGAAAGCCACAACCTACGCAACCGGGAGGGCCGCCGCTACCGGGCCATCCAAGAATACGTCCGGGCCAACGAGAGCAAGTGCATTCTCCTATCGGCCACTCCCTACAACAAGACCTACCTGGACCTGTCCAGCCAGTTGGGAATTTTCGTGGAGGAGGACCGGGACCTGGGCATCCGGCCGGAGCGGCTGCTTCGGGAGTTGGGGGAGGTCGAGTTCGGCAGGCGCCACCAGGCCTCGCCGCGTACCCTGGCCGCCTTTGACTTCAGCCCGTACGCTGACGATTGGCGCGACCTGATGCGCCTGTTCCTCGTGCGCCGCACCCGGAGCTTCATACAGAACAACTATGCGGAGACCGATGGGGAGACCGGCCGCAAGTACCTGACCTATGGGGACGGCGCGCGTTCCTACTTTCCTAACCGGGTGCCGAAGACCGTCGGGTTCGCCATTGACGATGCCGATCCCAACGACCAGTACGCGAAGCTGTACTCGGCCCAGGTGGTAGATCTGGTGAACGACCTGAGCCTGCCCAGGTACGGACTCGGCAACTATGTCGTCAAGAACCAGGCAAAACCGCCCACCGGGAATGAGAAGCGGCAGGTTGACGACCTGTCGCGGGCCGGCAAACGATTGATGGGGTTCTGCCGCACCAACCTGTTCAAGCGCCTGGAAAGCAGCGGCATGGCATTCCTGCAATCGGTGGAGCGGCACGTGCTGCGCAACTACGTTTTCCTCTACGCCATCAAGAATGGACTGCCCCTGCCCATCGGAACTCAGGATGCCGAGATGCTGGACTCCCGCTTCACCGACGAGGACGCGGACCGGGCCAAGGGGTCTCTCTTCGACCCCGACGACGACGAGCAGGAAGAGAACGTCGAGGATACCGACCGCGCGTGGACTGCCTCCGATTTCGAAGCGCAGGCGGAACGGATTTACGCCGAGTACCGGGGCCGTTTCCACAGCCGCTTCCGGTGGCTGAGGGTTGATCTGTTCAAGAGTTCCCTGCGGGCAGACCTTCAATCGGACTCCGATGCCCTGCTCAGGCTGCTCCGGGGCTATGGGAGATGGGACCCGAACCGCGACGCCAAATTGGACGCGCTCGAACGTCTGTTGAGGGAGAGGTATCCCGACCGGAAGGTGCTGGTCTTCTCCCAGTTCGCCGACACCGTCCACTACCTGGAGGCGCAACTGAAGGCCAGGGGGATTGAGGCTATGGCCGGCGTCACGGGGAGCTCCGCCGACCCCACGGAACTGGCGCGGCGGTTCAGTCCGGAAAGCAACCGGCGGGCCGGACGGGACGAACCCGACCAGGAACTCCGCGTGCTGGTAGCCACCGACGTGCTGAGCGAGGGCCAGAACCTCCAGGACTGCCACGTCGTGGTGAACTACGACCTGCCCTGGGCCATCATTCGCCTGATTCAACGGGCGGGCCGCGTGGACCGGATTGGCCAGAAAGCGGAGGAGATTCTGTGCCACTCGTTCCTGCCGGCCGACGGGGTTGAGCGGATCATCGACCTACGGGGAAGGGTTCGGAACCGCCTCCGGCAAAACGCCGAGGTGGTCGGCGCGGACGAGACCTTCTTTGAGGATGAGGACGATGAGCAGGCCGTCGTCAATCTCTACCACGAACGGGCCGGAGTCCTGGACGGCGACCCCGACGGGGAGGTTGACCTGGCCTCACACGCCTACCAGATCTGGAAGAACGCGGTTGGAGCGGATCCCCGGCTGGAGAAGACGGTGGCCGAACTGCCTGACGTTGTATTCTCCTCTCGCAGATACTTCCCCATTGCCCAGCGACCGGAGGGCGTCCTGGTATTTCTGCGCACTGCCGACGGCAACGACGCCCTGGCGTACGTGGACCGGGAGGGCCGGAGCATCACCGAGTCGCAGCTGGAGATACTCTCAGCGGCCGAGTGCGAGCCCGGCGCCCCGGCGCAACCTCGCCACGAAAGCCACCACGACCTCGTTGCCCATGGCGTGCGGCGCCTGACGAGAGAGGAGAAGCGGGCCGGCGGCCAGTTGGGGCGGCCTTCCGGCGCGCGCTTCCGGACCTACACTCGACTCAGGGACTATGAAGACGCCATCAAGGGCCAACTGTTCGACGTGGAGGCTTTGCACAGGGCCATTGACGACATTTATCGCTATCCCCTGCGCCCGTCGGCGGTGGACACCCTGAACCGGCAACTGCGCAGCGGAGCGGACGACGGTCAACTGGCCGATATAGTCATGACGCTCAGGGAAGAAGACCGGCTCTGTCTGACCACGGGGGAGGAAGAGGCGCGGGAACCCCAGATTCTCTGCTCCCTGGGCCTGTTTCAAGGGGACGACGAGGTATGACGCCGGTTGCCATTGAAGAACTTCGTCCTTTTCTACAGGGCTTTGACTTTCCCGGGCTTTTCGTCGAGGGCTTGGGGTGGAACTACCACCGGGGCGAGCCGTTGACCGTGCAAGTCAACGGACAGGATCACACGCTGACGCCCGTTGCGGAAAAGGCCGGGTTCCAGGTATTCTCCTGCTCCCCGGGCCAGGACAGCGCCATTCCCGAATACCCGATCCGCCGCCGGATTGAGAGCCAGGTTGCCAAGAGCGCCTTTGAGCATCTGATCATCTTCGTTGACGCCAACCAGGAAAACCAGGTCTGGCAGTGGGTGAAACGCGAGGTGGGCAAACCCGCCGCCTGCCGCGAGTATGCCTACGCCTCCTCCAGCAGCGGCGTCGCCCTGCTCCAGCGCCTGCAACCCCTGTTCGTCGCCCTGGAGGAAGAAGCGTCCCTGAACATCACCCTGGTCACTTCTCGAGTCCGCGCCGCCCTAGATGTGGAGCGGGTCACCAGACGCTTCTATGACCGCTTTCGGGCTGAGTTGACGGCCTTCGGTAACTTCGTCGAAGGCATATCGGAGCAGGGCGACCGGGACTGGTATGCGTCCCTGATGCTCAACCGGATGATGTTCGTTTACTTCGTGCAGAAGCAGGGTTTCCTGGACGGCGACATCGACTACCTACGCAACCGCCTGAAGATGGTGCAACAGCGGAACGGCGACGGACGCTTCCAGCAGTTCTACCGCATCTTTTTGCTGCGGCTGTTCCATGAAGGGCTTGGGCAACCGGAAGGCCAGCGCGCGCCCGAGTTGGCCGCCCTGCTGGGCCGGGTGCCTTTCCTCAACGGCGGTTTGTTCGACGTTCACGACCTGGAGCGGGATTACCCGGACATCGCCATTCCCGACGAAGCCTTTGAGCGGGTCTTCGATTTCTTCGACGGCTACCGCTGGCACTTGGACGAGCGGCCCTACCGGGAGGACAACGAGATCAACCCCGACGTGCTGGGCTACATCTTCGAGAAGTACGTCAACCAGAAGCAGATGGGGGCCTACTACACCAAGGAGGACATCACCGGCTACATCTCCCGCAACACCGTTATTCCCTTCCTGTTCGACGCGGCGAAGAGGGAATGTCCCGTAGCCTTTGGGCCGGACGGCGGCGTCTGGCGTCTCCTACAGGACAATCCTGACCGCTATATCTACCCCGCCGTCGGCCACGGCATCGCCTGGAATGCGAGACAGCCGGAAGATCCCAAGCCCTTGGATGCGCCACACGAGCTCCCTGTCGAGATTGGTGCCGGCGTAGATGACGTTTCCAAGCGCGGCGGCTGGAACCGCCCCGCTCCCGACGACTATGCCCTCCCCACCGAGACCTGGCGGGAGGTGGTCGCCCGCCGCACTCGCTACCACGAAGTCCGGGACAAGCTGGCCGTCGGCAAAGTTACCGAAATCAATGACCTCATCACCTTGAACCTGGACGTCGAGCGGTTTGCCAGGGACGTAATTGCCCAGAGCGAAGGACCGGAGCTGCTGCGCGCCTTCTGGTACGCCATGCGCGACGTGTCGGTGCTGGACCCTACCTGCGGCTCCGGCGCCTTTCTGTTCGCCGCCCTCAACATCTTGGAACCCCTCTACACCGCTTGCCTGGAGGGAATGGGGGGCTTCCTGGACGACCTGCAGCGTTCCGAGCGTCCTCACAGCCCCAATGCCCTGAGCGACTTCCGTGACGTTCTGGCGCAGGTCGAAAGGCACCCCAGCGAGCGCTACTTCATCCTCAAGTCCATCGTCCTCAACAACCTTTACGGCGTGGACATCATGGAAGAGGCGGTGGAAATCTGCAAGTTGCGCCTCTTCCTCAAGCTGGTGGCCCAACTGGAGAGCTACGACCAGATTGAGCCGCTGCCCGACATCGACTTCAACGTGAAGGCTGGCAACACGCTGGTGGGCTTCACGTCGCTGGACGCCGTGCGCCAAGCCATGACCATTACCCCGGACGGGCAGTTGCGGGCTCTTGACGCCGAGCAGCAGCAAGTCTTGGATCAAATCGAAGCCGACGCCGGCGCCGCAAGCGAAATTTACGACCACTTTCGGCGCTACCAAATCACCCCGGACAGCGACTTGGACTCGATCCCGAAGCAGCAAATCAAGGATGGGTTGGACAGTTTGCGAACTCGGCTGGACCGATACCAAGCCAGCCAGTACGGAATCTACCGGGATGATGGCACCGCCTACGCCAACTGGCGCGCCAGTCACCAACCCTTCCACTGGTTCGTGGAGTTCTACGGGATTATGAGCAAGGGCGGGTTTGACGTGGTGATCGGCAACCCGCCGTACGTGGAATACTCAAAGGTGAAGAAGGAGTACACAATCCGTGGATATCGCACTGAGAGTTGCGGCAACTTGTACGCTTTTGTTATGGAGCGCTGCAAGCAAATCAGCAGTGACCACAGTACCTCAAGCATGATAGTCCCCCTCAGCGGTAACAGCACTAAGCGTATGGTTCCTTTGATGCGAAACTTTTACGATACTTACGAGTCGGTTCATTTGCAAACAATCGGCTCGGATTCGCATCCGAGCCGATTGTTTGACGGCGTGAAATTTCGCTTGGCAATTTTCGTTGTTTCAAACCTGGGGTGCGGTACATATACGTCGCGTTATATGCGTTGGTATGCAGATGAGCGAACATGGTTGTTTGATAGGGTGGAATACGCTTCCATAGGAGAATTCCGTTATGAGACGGCGATTCCAAAGGTTTCGTGCCCTTTACACTTGAGTATTTTGGGTAAACTCGCAGCTCTCGGTGGCAAATGGAACGAATCGACCTCCCGAGATAACCGGGTACTTTACCACTCAGCACCTGTAAATTGGATCAGGGCGCACACGCTCGTTCCGTACTCGCACAGTGAGCGTGATGGGCAGAAAGCATCAGTAGAATTAAGGTCGCTGTTCTTCCCTAAACGAAGCTTGGGTAGCATCCAATCGATTCTCTGTTCAACTACATTCTTTTTGTGGTGGTTATTTAACTCAGACTGCTACCATTTGAACCGCCCGGAGATCGACGCGTTTCCTCTATGCGCGTTCGACGAATTGGAAGACCTTTCAATTCGACTTGAGGAGGATATGAGGTCAAAGACCAGACGCCGAGTCTATCATTACAAGGCAACTGGCCGGGTGGAGTACGATGAATTCTACCTGAAGCTCTCCAAGCCCATTATCGACGAAGTCGACCAAGTGCTAGCCAAGCACTACGGTTTCACCCAGGAGGAGCTGGACTTCATCATCAACTACGACATCAAGTACCGCATGGGGCGGGAGGGTTGAAAGAAAGGATCGAGCATGAATTACATGGAATTCCCTCACACTTTAGACTGTCTATTCCATTCGGGAGGTCGCAGAGCGTTGGGACCTCGTTTTCTGCCAGCACAGCTTCCTTCATAAAAGGATAAGGAGACGAACCCATGCAAAAGGCATTATACGTGAGAACAACGGTTCAACCTGGGGGCAAGGTGGAGTTTGCCAACCCTGAGTTGGAAGCGGGTCAGACAGTGGACGTGGTGGTGCTACACGAATCCGGTGTCAAGGGCCGGTCCATCATGGAAATCCTCAACAGCGGTCCGGAGCTTCGGCTGTTCCAGACCGCTGAAGAGGTTAGGGCATACCTGGCGGAAGAGAAAGCGTCATGGGACCGCTGATCCTTCCCTTCGCTGGCTTGGTTTACATCGATGCCAACGGCCTCATCTACAGCGTGGAACGGGTGGAGCCGTACCGCACGCTGCTGGAACCCATGTGGCAGGAAGCTCAGGATGGCAACCTGACCATAGTAAGCAGCCCCGTCTTGGTGATCGAGGCGCTGGTAAAGCCGCTCCGGGACGGCAACAGGGGCATTGAATTGCAATACCGAGAGCTGTTTGCGTCCAATGCGGTGAGATTGCTGGATGCTTCTTACCAGGTGTTTGAGGACGCCGCCCGGCTGCGGGCGGAGACCAGTCTGAAGACGCCCGACGCCCTCCACGCGGCGACAGCACTCAGGGCAAAATGCGCGCTCTTTGTCACCAACGACACCGATTTTCGCCGTGTTCAGGGCTTGCCCGTAATGGTCTTGGATGATCTCCTCTAGCTGCAATTGGGACCACGAATCGTGCGAGATGACAACTTCAACCGCCACTGCGAGGAGGTACAGGTAAAGTGGCTAAATCTCCCTTACTTTCCCTTGGTCGAGTGGTACATGCCGACACGACGGGACTGTCCGCCGCCATGTGCGAGTCGTGTATGATAGGATGCCTGAGTTTCCGGGAAATTGACCAAGTGGGGCAAATAGTAGGGAGATACAATTCGCCGTCCTGCAGATGTTCCGCTGGGGAGCACGGTCTCGAAGTTGAGGGGTTTGATTTTGTCGAAAATAGTGCAACCGTTTCTGGGGCTAATGGAGCAATGGCTGCTTATTTTGTACGGGGCAATGTCAATCTACATCTCACTGGGTTGGTTTGCAAACTACGGGACCGTATGGGAGCCGACAGTCATCTTTCTTGCAAGTCTATTGGCATTCGTATTTAGCGTTTACTTGGCTTGCGCTAGTTCACGCGGCGATTTCTGACGACTGAACCACCAAAACGCCGCTGACCCATGTGCTAAAGGGCGGATGCTTCCAGAGGTACCGTGCCTGCACTGGAGGAATGTCCTGCCGTGAAGGAAGCCCGGCCCGACCAAATCAGGTTGCATTAGGGCTGAGAAGGATCGAGCCTGAAACCAAGCTAGCGACAAGGGTGAATTGCTATGTGGCGCTGGCTCAATAAAATGATTTCACCAACCTCGGGAGCTATCTATGTAACCGCCGCTCTTACCGTTACTGCGTGGTTGGTAAGCGACTGTCAAGACAGGCAGTATCAACTAGATCAATGGAAGACGGAGAGATACCACGCCTTGGTTGAATCTGCCAGAGGTTTCCACGCTGGCGCAGACCCCAGTTCCAGTTGGGAACTCCGGGAGGAATTCATTACGCAACTGGATCTTTGCTGGGTATATTGTTCAGACGCTGTGATCCGGAAGGCTTATCGATTTGTAGGGACCGTGAAAACCGGGCAGACCAGCACCGATGAGGAAAAGAAGCGTGCCTTTAAGGAATTTATCGCCGAAATCCGCAAAGAAATCGTTCGGGATAAATCGACCTTGACGTGGGAAGAGTTTCGTATACTCAGTGCGACCAAATAGCGTATGGTTGATCCCTCCTGGCGACGGTTCAAGATAGGCTGACTTCCCACCGGAAAGTTCGCAGTTCGGTACGCTTAGGCCCACCAACACGCCAATCGTGTGAACCCTCCCGCATCGGGAGGGTTTGTTCTTGGGCGAGGACTTGAAGAGGCTGGCAAGGCTGCCGGTGAGTGCGGTTATGCTGCATCGTTGGCCTTAACCTCGGCGGCGTTCCTCGCGCATCGTGATGAGGGCTAACGGGACCGATGAGACCGCGACAAGGAGCAGGGCAGGCGCGGCGGCGCGGGCAAAGAACGCCTCCTCCGCTGCAGCCCAGATAGAGGACGCCAGGGTGGTGAACCCGATGGGGCTCAGTATCAGGGTAGCCGGCAACTCCTTCATGGTAAGGAGGAATACCAGCGCGGCGCCCGTCAGGATCCCAGGGCGTATTAAAGAGAGCGTGATGGTGAACAGTACAGTCAGAGGAGATTTGCCGAGGCTGCGGGCGGCGTCCTCGAACTCGGGACGCACCTGAACCAGGGATGTGCGTAATGATCCGACTGCGGCCGGCAGGAACAGGGTCACGTATGCCAGCGCCAGCATCGCCAGTGATTGGTAAAGCCATGGCGCATAGTTCGCGCCAAAATAGACGAGGCCCAGCGCAATCACGATGCCGGGCAGCGCGAAGCCGATGAAACCCAGCCTTTCGAGCCAACGACTGAACAGGCCCGGGTAGCGAACCGCCAGCACGGCGATCGGCGTGGCGCAGAGCACCGTCAGGACCGCGGCCAGGGCCGAGACACCTACCGAGTTGGCCGCCGCTCGCCAGAGCAATTCCAACGGCTCGCCGGCCAGCACGCCCCTCACGGTCCAATATGCGAGCACTGCCACCGGCAAGCCGAGAGAAACAATCGCCACCAGGCCACAATAGAGCAAGGCGGGCCAGCGCCAGTGCCCCAGAGGGACAGGCGTGGGCAGCCGAGTTGCGCCGCCGCCGCTGAGGTAGTAGCGACCCCCGCCAGCGTTGCGGGCCACGTGCTCTCCCCACACCACTGCTAAAGCCAGCACAATCAGCCCCAGAGACCAGGCCGCCGCCAGCGTGCGGTTCAGCGCGGCGCCGTACTGGATGAATATGCTCCAGGTGAACGTCTCGTAACGCATGATGGCCACCGCTCCGAAATCGCTCAGCGCGTACAGCGCAGCGAGCAAACCGCCGGCCAGGATGGCCGGGCGCAGCATGGGAAGCGTAACGCTGGTGAAGGTCTGCCGCCGGGTGCGGCCCAGGACCCGCGCCGATTCCTCAAGGGAGGTGTCCATGTTCCACAGGGCGGCGCGGATTGGCAGCAAGACGTAGGGGAAGCTGATGATGATGAGCGTGAAAGCCGCGCCGGGAAATCCGTAAATGCTGGGAATACGGTCGATTGTTATGGAGAATGGGGCGAAGGCGGCCTCCAGCCAACCCTGCAGGATGCCTCGTGGTCCCAGGCCCACCGCAATGGCGAACCCTACGATGTAGGATGGCAGAGCCAACGGGAGCATGGTGGCAACGCGCCAAAATCCCCGGCCGGGCAGGTCGGTACGCACGGTGAGCCAGGCCAACGGAGCAGCAATCGCGATGCAGCCGATCATCACGGCAGCCATCAACGCGACGGTGCGGACGATCACCGCAACAGTCCGTGGGCGTAAGATTAGATCGATGGCCTCTGGGCCGGCGCCCAGTGTTCTCAGGGTGAGATAGGCCGGGCCGGTGAGCAGGAGCCCGGCAATCAGCAGCGCCGGAGCCCACACGACGGCGGACGGGCGTGTCGTTCCTTCAAACAGCCACCCCAGCGGCGAGCGCGGTACCGAGCGACCCAGATCGGCTATTGAAAACATCGAAAACAGGGGAGCAGCAACGTGCTCTTAACCACCGTCATTCGGACTCAGCCGGCCGTACGATGATGAGCTTGGCGACGTCGTAGCCGATGGACACCCGGTCCACCTCCGTCTCCACCTGCATGACGCCCAGGTAGGGCATCGCCTCCAGGAGCGTCATCCGGCATCCCGGCACCAACCGCGCGCCATCCAGGAACCTGAGCAATTCGGCGTTCTCTTCGGGTACGCGATCAACGACGTAAGGCACGTCGTGGGTCGCATTTTCCAGGGTTACGGATCCGGGCGTGGACCCGGCCGCGCCGCTCCCCGGAATGGGCCACCCGAATGGCGAATGGGTAGGATTGCCCAGCCGCTCCCGGAGTTTGGTTACCAGGGAGTCGGACATACCGTGCTCCAGCTGGTGCGCTTCGATATGGGCCTCGCGCAGTTCCATACCCAGCAGGCGCACTACCAGCCACTCTGCCAGGCGATGGCGCTGGGCGATGCTTGCACCCTCCTGCTGGCCCCGGTCGGTGAGGCGGATGCGTTTGTCACCGCCCACGTCAACCAGTGCCTGGTCCTGCATGCGCCGGAGCATTCCGGCCACGGAAGGGACGGAAGTCCCCAGCCCCTCGGTGGGGGGCAATTGTCGCAGGGCTTCCGTCAGTTGGGTAAGAGTGGGCGCCTCCGAGGCCTCCCACATCTTGTACAGCGACAGGAGGTAGTTCTCCGTAACCGGAGACAGCCGGTCGGCAACGTTGGGCCTGCGCTCGCGGCGGCTGGAACCGGCGGTTGTTGTCCTGGGACGCGGCACGATGTATCCCGATGGCGGCGATAGTGATTGAAGTAGCCGCCCGGATTATAGCATAACGTCCCGCCTTGGCCTTTTTGCGGCAGTTTTCCGCCGCGATGTCCCTGCCCTCGCGTCAGCGCGACGCGGCGCTGAGTTGCTCCATATACTCGGGGGCATTGAAAAAGGCGCGCCCGCCGATGAAAGGCAGCAGCCTGTGTCCTTCCCGTGGGGATACGGCCACCCGTGTCCCGGTGTCGATATGGACAATGTGCGACATCATTACGCGCACACGGTTTCTGGAAGGCAGTTCCACCGTATAGATGTTGAACGCGCCCAGGAAGTCCTTGCTCAATACCAAGCCATTGCCCTTCTCATCCGCAGCGATGTCCACACAGTCGGGGCGAACCATCACCCGGAGCTCCCGGTCGCCGGGCCATGGCGACGGCCAGAATGACGGCCAGGCGGTTCGTCCAACCTCGCTGACGAGGTAATCCCCTTCCTGCCAGGCGGGCAGAAAGTCGGCCAAGCCGAAGAACTCCGCCGTAAACTTGGTGTCGGGATTGTGAAACACTTCTTCGGGGGTTCCGAACTGCTCGATGCGGCCTTCGTTCATCACCGCCACCCGGTCCGCAAGCTGCATCGCCTCTTCCTGGTCGTGGGTTACCCAGACCACGGTGGCTTGCCGCTCCTTCAGAATCGCCCGCACTTCGGCCCGCAGCTGTCCGCGCAGGCCGGCGTCAAGGCTGGAAAAGGGCTCGTCCATGAGTATCAGGTCGGGCGACGGGGCCAGCGCCCGCGCCAGCGCCACCCGCTGCTGCTGGCCGCCGGAAAGCTGGTAGGGATAACGATTGTCGTAGCCCTCCAGGTTCACTATGCGCAGCGCCTCGGCGGCCTTCGCCCCCCGCTGTTTCGCCCGGGGCAGGCCGAAGGCCACGTTCTGCGCCACCGTCAAGTGCGGGAACAGCGCGCCCTCCTGGAAGACCATGCCCACGCGCCGTTTTTCGGGGGCGTGGTTGACGCCCGGGCCGGACACCGGCCTTTCGTCGATGTGAATCGTTCCGGCGTCGGGGACGTCAAAGCCGGCGACCAGTCGCAGCGTGGTGGTCTTGCCGCAGCCGCTGGGGCCCAACAGGCACAGAATCTCGCCGCGGGCCACGTTGAGGCTCACGTCGGCGACCGCCGCCACGTCCCCGAAGGACTTGGACAGGCCCGACAACCGCAGGGCGCTGCGCCCGGAGACCGGAGCGGTTGCCCCAGGCTGCGTTCTATCGTTAGAAGAGACGAGCGTCATTTATCGTCAACGTTATGCAGAATGATGAATACTGCGAAAAAGCCCGGTCAGTCTAGGGATAGACGCAAAGATTGTCAATCCGATGGACAGCTGTAAATGGGCATTCCCGGCGCCGCTATGGCAGCCAGGCGGTTACCTGGTCGGCCGGGGCGCGCACGGACGCGGAGGGTCGGGACGGTTGCCCGATGAACAGGGCTCCGACCATGGTCCAGCCGGGCTCTGCGCCCAAGGTTTCCGCCAACCGGGGATGGCGGGTGACGTTGCCGGTGCTCCAGTCGCCGGCCAAGCCCTCGGCCACGGCGGCCAGGAGCAGGTTCTGCACGGCGCAGCACGCGGCGGCGTAGTTCTCCTGGGTCAACTCTTCGCTGTCTCCGGGGATGCTGTAGGCGTAGATGAGGGCCGGCGCTTCCAGCACCCGCTGCCGGCTGCCGTTGGCGTGTTCCTCGTTGCCGCTGCGGGCGAACAGGGCGTCGTAGGCCAGCTGGGCCACCTCGGCCCGCTTCTGACCGCCCTTCTCCAGCACGTAGAATCGCCAAGGGTTGGTGAGGCGATGGTTGGGCGCCCACACCGCGGCGTCGAGCATCCGCTGCAGGGACTCCCGGCCGGGGACGAAGTCGGAAAAGTCGTTATTCATGCGGCGTTCGTGGATTGCCTGGTACACCGACACCCCGGTTTCCGGCGCGGTAACGTTGCCGCTGCGCAAGCTGTTGCTGGTTGTCATGGCGAAATCCTCGTTTCCGGCATACGCATATTGCGATTAAGTGCCTACACTATACAGGCATAAGCCGCCGGCAACAAGATGTTAATTCAGACGTATAGCCGATTCAGATTGGCGAGTCGTTGGGGATCGAGGTCTCGGCCGGCCAGGGCGGGATGGTCGGGACCGTACCGGTGGGCACGAAATACGGAGTTGGCCTGGCCCGTGATGGAACCGCCCACGCCGAATCCGCTCTGCCCCATGAAGGGATTGATGTACTCCCATACGATTTCTTTGGCGGGTGTCACCTCGAAGATGCGGCCCGGGGCGCCCTCGCAGATGAGCGTGTTGCCGTTGGGCAGCCGTTCCGCTCCGCTGATGTGGTAGCTGTAGAAGGATATGGGCGGGTCGCCCCGGTATTCCCAGGCAACCTCATTCGTAGCGGGATCCACCTCAATGACCCGCGAGTGGGTGAAGTCTCGCTTGTGCGGCCCGTTGTCGAAGAGAAGCACGTTCCCGTTGGCCAGCATCGTCGGATGATGCTGGCGTGAGATATGGCCGGGGCCCCACTTCCAGCGGAACTCGCCGCTGGCTTTGTCGACAATGCCCACCGTATCGGTCTGTCGGAAACTGACCAGCAAGTCCCCTTCAGGCGTAACGTTGAGGGCGTTCTGGTGTGTCCATTCGCCGCGACCTTCGGGGAGGCCGATCCGGTCCTCTTCCGGGTCCAGGTATTCCCACGATATCCATTCGTACACGATGTCGCCCGCCGGCGTGATCTCGCGTACGACGTCGCCGAGCATACCCGGGGCCTCGCCGTCAGCAAGCCCGCCTTGCACCCGCCGCGAGATGTCCTCGGGGATGATTTCCCACGCCAGCACGAGGGTGTTGCCGTTGGGCAAACGTTCGAAATCGTGGTGCAACAGCGGATACCGGTACTCCCAGACCACGTTGCTGTCCCAGTCCAGCTCCAGGATGGCGCCGGACGCCGTTCGACCGCCCCGGGGCAGCAATTCTAAAGCCGGATGCTGCTGGAACGAGACTTCTTGTCCAGCAGGGCCGGTGCGCAGCAGCAGGTTGCCATTGGGGAGCAGATAAGAGTAGCTGATGCCCTGGTCACAATTCCATCTATGGCAGATCCGGCCCTCCATATCGATGAGACGCGATTCATGGCTGTTGAGGTTGGTGACCAGGGTGTAGCCCCGGTAGGCCTGACGGGGCGCGTAGTGAATCAGGCCGTTCGGATGGTTGTTGGACCAGCCCATGCTGTTGCTCCTGCTACGTATTTGGCGCGAGCGCGGGCGGTATAATACCCCGGACGAGGGACGGGAGCATAGCAAGGTGACCAATTGGACCAATACGCACTGGTTGGGGGTGAATGGTATGGCAGGCGGTGGGCGCAGGAGGGCAACTGGGGATGTTCCGAAGGCGGGGGACGGCTCCGGCGGCGAGGTGAAGCTGCTGTCGGGCGGGAATCCGCAGATTGCCAAGGCGGACGGCGACGCTCCGGTGCAGGCTTACATCGCGGCGATGCCGGGCTGGAAAAGCGAGGTGGGTCGCCGCATCGACGACCTCATCGTGAGCAACGTGCCCGACGTGCGCAAGGCCGTCCGGTGGAACTCGCCCTGGTACGGCGTTGAGGGCGAGGGCTGGTTCGTGAGCTACCACGTCTTCACCCGCTACGTGAAGGTTACCTTCCTCAACGGGGCCGCGCTGAGTCCGGTTCCGCCCGGCGGCGGCAAGGACCCCGATGCGCGTTGGGTCGATATTTACGAAGGCGCGCTGGACGAGGAACAGCTGGTGGATTGGGTTCGACAGGCCGCTGCGCTGCCGGGCTGGAAGGGATTTTGATACCTGGGGTTATTCTTCCACCGGTGGGACGTTGGCGAGGAAGTCGCCGTCGGCGAAGTCTGCGAAGCGGTCGGGGAGGAATTCGCTCATGTCGGAGACGACTTGGGTTGAACCGCGGCAGATATAGTCGGCGATGATACGGCCGGTGATGGGCCCCAGGTGGATGCCTTTGGTGGTGTGGCCGGTGGCGAGGAACACGCCATCCCGACCGGGGACCGGGCCGATGATGGGCTTGCTATCGGGACTCAGCGGGCGGGAACCGGCAAGCTGCTGGACCAGTTCGGCGCGCTCCAGGTCTGGAAGTACGTCGATGGCGCGCCGGAGGAGCTCCAGACGGGCGGATTCGGTGGGTTGGCGGTCAAAATTCTCGCCCAGGAACAGTTCCTTCTGGTCGTAGTCTCGACCGCCGGTGCTGCCGACGCTGGTGAGGCCGTCCAGCCGGCTGATCATGTGGCCGCGCCTGGGTGAGCTTATCAGCGCCGGCAGTGGATCGCCGGGATAGTTGAGCAAGAGGCGCTCGCCTTTCATGGGGCGAACGGGAACGGGGAAATCCAGCCAGGGAGTGAAGGCCCGGCTCCAAGTGCCGGCAGCCACCACCACCGAGCCGCAGTGCATGTCGCCGGAGGCGGTCTTGACGCCGGAAATCGTGGAGCCACTGGCGACCAGGCCGATCACTTCCCGATTGAGGATGGCGGCACCCTTGAGTTCTGCGGCCTGGGCCAGGGCCAGATTGAGGCGGTAGCTGTCCAGTTGCGCTGACTCTTCCTCATACACTCCGCCGACGATGGAGGGGGAGAGGCGCGGTTCGATGGCGTGGACTTCTCGGGCATCGATCCAGCGCATGGTGACGTGGGGCTGCTGCCAGACCATCAGGCTTTTGATCAGATCGGCCTCGTCGTCGTCCAGAGCCAGCCGGAGAGAAGGACGACGCTGGTAGAGCAGGTCCATGCCGGTGGCGGATTCCAGTTCGGGCACGATTTGCGGAAATTCGGCATAAGAGGCCCGGGCGATTGCGAAGGAGGCCCCGGGGGAGAACTCGGCTCCCAGCAGGCTGAGGGAGCCGGTGGCGTGAGCTGAGGCCCCGCTGCCAATGGCTTCGCGCTCCAGGAGGGCCACGGCGACACCCTCCCGAGCCAGGTAATAGGCGACCGAGCAACCGACCACGCCGGCGCCAATCACAACTACTTCGGCAGTTTCAGGCAAGTCGCTATACCTCCAATGCCCTTGCGAGGGGGATCCGATGGGGCGCCCGGCAGTGTAATTCGCAGAGTTTGGCCCGTCAATTGACAGCCCTCCAAGGGAGTACCTACAATCGCGAAAATTTGACAAATACGCCGGCATCCGCATAGAGAGAGATCATCCATGAATATTGGCACGGTAGCGATTTTGAGTCCCGGCGACATGGGCCACGCGGTGGGGCGGCGGCTGAGGGAGCACGAGCTGGACGTAGTCACGTGCCTGGTCGGGCGCAGTGAGCGGACGCGGACGCTGGCGGAGCAGGCCGGCATCCGGGACGTGGCGACGATGGAGGAACTGGTTGAGCAGTCGGACCTGGTGATGTCGATGACGGTGTCGGCGGCGGTTCCCAGCCTGTGCCGGCAAGTTGCCGACGCTATCGCCGCCACCGGCGCGGATACGCTGTTTGCCGAGTGCAACGCCATCGCGCCGCAGCTGGCGCGGGAGCTGGAGCCGGTCATCACCGACGCCGGTGGGCGGTACGTGGACGCCTCCATCATCGGCGGGCCGCCGCGGCCCGGTTACAGTCCGCACTTTTACGCTTCCGGCCCGAATGCTGCGGAGTTTGCCCAACTGAACGACTTCGGGCTGACGGTGCTGAAACTGGACGGCGAGGTGGGGCAGGCTTCGGGCATCAAGATGTGCTACGCCGCCATGACCAAAGGTTCCTGGGCGCTGTATTCCCAACTGCTGATGGCCGCCGAGCTGATGGGTCTGACGGAGCCGCTGCTGGCCGAGTTTCAATCGGGCCAGGAGTCGGTGCTGCAACGGATGGAACGCTCGCTGCCCACGGTGCCGCCCCGGGCCCGACGCTGGGTCAGCGAGATGGAGGAGATTCGCGACACCTTCGCTCACTTGGGGATGACGCCGCATCTCTTTGAGGGGGTGGCCGATATGTACGGCTTCATCGGCGACACGCCGCTGGGCGAGGAGACGCCGGAATCGAGAGACCGGGACCGCTCCTTTGCCGAAACCATCCGCCAGTTGGCCGAACAGATAGAGCCGCCGGCGGAGGGCAGAGCGCGGTGATTGCCGCGACACTGCTGGTCATCCACATCGCGGCCGGGTCGGTGGCGCTGCTGACGGCTCTGGTAGCGCTGGTAACGGCCAAGGGCGGCGTGATGCACGTGCGGGCCGGCCGGGTGTACGCCATCGGGATGACGCTGATTTTCCTGACCGCGGTGCCGCTGGCGGTACTGGGTGCGGACGTGTTCCTGCTGCTGATTGCCTTTTTCAGCTTTTACCTGGTATTCGCCGGCTGGCGTTTTGCCCGGAATCGCAGTCGGAGACCGCAGCCGGTGGATTGGGTTGCCGTGGCCATCCTGGGGCTGACGGGGTTGGCGATGTGGGGTTACGCCGTGGCGCTGGCTCTCGGCGGCGATGGACAGTGGGTAACGATGCTGGTGTTCGGAGGGATCGCCGTGGCGTTGAGCGTGGCGGACGGGCTGTTTTTCCGGCAGGGCCTCCGTCGGGAACGCCGGCCGGCGCCATACTTGCGTGTCCAGCGGCACCTGACCAACATGATGGCCGGCACCATTGCCACAGTTACCGCGGTGATGGTGGTCAACGTGAGCCTCAACCCGGTGTGGCTGCCCTGGATACTGCCTACTATCGTAATTACGCCGCTCATCGTGTGGTGGAACGTGAGGACGGCGCGGCAGGCGCGGCAGGCGCGGCGGCCGGCGAGTGCCGATAGGGTGATGCAGTGATGGCATTATGGCGGTATAATTGACCTGCGCTACAGAGGGAGGGAGTAACTCTGATGCAGCAACATGATGCCATGCGGCGGACGGCGCTGGTTCTGGTGTCCATCGGCCTGGTGTGGAATGTGGCGGAAGCCGCGGCCGGTTTCTGGGCGGGCGTTGAGGCCGGCAGCGTGTCGCTGCTGGCTTTCGCGCTGGACAGCATAGTTGAGCTGTTTGCCGGCGGCGTGCTGGTGTGGCGGCTGCGGGCAGAAGGGGAGGGAGATGATTCGGAGGCGGCGGAGCAGCGGGCCCGGCGGCTGATTGGGTGCACCTTTTTCCTGCTGGCGGGTTATGTGGCTTTGCATTCCATCGCCAGCCTGGCGGGATGGCTGCCCCGGCCGGAACCGAGCCTGGCCGGCGTTATCATCGTAGTGGCCAGCGCGCTGGTGATGGCGGCGCTATACGTCGGCAAGATGCGCATCGCGGCGCGGATGCAGTCGCGGGCGCTGCGGGCCGAGGCCATCGAAAGCCTGTTCTGCGATTTGCAGGACGTGGCCGTGCTGCTGGGAATCGGGCTGAACGCGCTCATGGGCTGGTGGTGGGCCGACCCGGTGGCCGGTCTGCTGCTGATGCCCTTCTTCATCAAGGAAGGGTGGGAAAACTTCGCCGGCGATGAGCACGGGCATGGGCATCACGATGACCATGACGATGAAGAGGAGTCGGAGCGGGGACATGGGTACCTGGCCCGCGTGGTCTGCTTCTGCGCGAACTGTATCTATGGGCTGCGGGCCTGCCGGGCGATGTGCTGCCGGGCGTAGTTTTCCAGCAGGGCCAGGGCGTCTGCCACCGTAACCGTTTCGCGGCCGAAGTACACTTCCGCGGTGGTGAAATTCAGCCATCCTTGACCCCCTGATACGAAGGAACCGGATACCGGGGGCACGTGGGAATAGTCCCGGCCCACGGCGAATTTCAGGTAGTCGGCGGCGGTATGCTTTACGAGGCCCCGGGTCGGGTCGGCAGGGAGCCAGCCCTGCTGCGGGTGTAGGAACTCCAGCCAGGCGTGGGTTTCGCCGGGCTGGCGAGTGAGCAGGCCGCTGACGTAACGCGCGGGGACGCCTTTGGCCCGCAGCATAGCCAAGCCGAGGTGCGTCATATCCTGGCACACGCCGGTCATGGATGCCAGCACGTCGGCGGCGTTGGTGTTGACCGACGTGTTGCCGCGCTGGTAGCGCACGTTTTCGTAAATCCAGGCAGTTATCCGGCGCACCGTTTCCAGGAGAGTTTCGGCGTCGCCGGCGATGGTCTGCGTGGCGTCGCGGACGCTGTCGGGATTGACCAGGTTAGTAGCGGAAAGGAACTCCTTCGCCTCCGGGCCGTAGGCCAGGGCAGCCAAAGGCGGGTCGTCAACCGTCAACTCAGGATCGTGCAGGCAGACGTGGCCGGCGGCGGCGATGATGAGCTCGCGGTGGGGTGACGTAATCCGAATCCGGTTGACGGTGTTGCCCAGGCGGTCTGGATAGGTAATCTGCTGCCCGGCCGGTATGGTGGCGACTTCACAACCCCCGTTGGCCGGTGTCTGATACCGGTCGGCACAGGGCGACAACATCAGCCGGTTGTCGTTTTGTACTACAACGTCGGAATATGCGTAGCGGGCCACGTAGACGTAGTGCGCCGGCTCGCTCGCTCCGGTTCCCATAGCGTTCATCGGAGACAACTCTATGGTTCAGGGAGGCTTCCGTCAATCCCGGCACGAAGAGTTCCGGTGCTTGCAGCCGGCGGTAAATATCAGTACCAGATCGGTCAATTGTCGCGAGCGGCGGGAACGTGACGAGGGCCAAGCGGCTGGAACGGGGCAGCAACGTGGGCTGGCGGGTCCACGTCAGGCCGGACGGCGCGGTGAGCATCATCCTGCCGGTGACCATGGACTGCGAGGCGACGGGCGCCATCTGCACCGGGGACGGACGGATGCTGTCCAACCGCAACGAGTTGACGGTGAGCGGGCCGCCGGTACTCCGGCGGCCCGCCTCATCAGGTCGGCCGAAGCCACAGGGATCTACTGCCCGAAGCCGGGCAGGCCATCGACGTTCTGCAGCAGGTTCAGCGCCAGAAACGCCGCGTCGTCCAGCAGGCGGGGGTTGATATGTTCCATGGTGTCGGCGGGAGAATTGACGCGCGACACGTCGTCGGACCGGAAAGAGACCACCGGCACCCAGGCGTTGCGGAAAGGAGCGTGGTCGCTCCGCAATCTTGCCGGGGCGCTCCGTTCCAGCAAAACTCCCTCTCCGGCTGCGGTGTCCACGACGTGGCGGACGACCCAGCGGTCTCCCGAGACCACCAGTCGTTCGCCGGAACCGATCGCGTCCACGTTTATCATCAGGTGGGTGTTCGCCAGTTCTTGCGGCGAGAGGTTTTCCACGTAATGTCTGCTGCCGCGGAGCCCCGTTTCCTCGGAACCGAAGGCCACCAACCGCAGTGTGAAGGGAAGGGGCCGGTCATGGAGGCGTTCCGCAATTGCCAGCAGGACGCCCACCCCCGATGAATTATCGGATGCGCCGATGGAATCGGGCACGGTGTCGTAGTGGGCTCCCAGCACAACAATGCCCTGGCCGGCGCCTGGAAGTTCTGCGATGACGTTGCGAGACGGGACTGTGTTGACCTGAACGTCGACGGTGACTTCCACCGGTTCGGCCTGTTCCATCAGACCGACGAGTTTGCGGCCCTCCTCCTGAGAAAGGGAGATGGCGGGTATCAGGCTGCGCTCCCCGAAGTTGCCTCGGAAGTTTCCCGGTCTGTTGTTGTAGATGATGGCGGCCACGGCGCCGGCGATTTGCACCCGGGACACCTTGTCGGCGAAGCTGATCTCTCCTCGCTCGATCAGGGCTATTTTGCCTTCCAGCCCCGCGGCGGGAACATCTTCCGGCTGAGCCAAACCCACCAGTTCCAGAACCGCCGTAGCCTGGCCGGTTGCGGAGCCGTCCAGTCTATAGGCGTCCAGGTTCATCGGTTCCGGTTCAGAGAGGGTAAGGCTCGCTGTGGCTTGTTCCCACGTAAACTCCTGGATTTCGGGCTGGTATCCCAATCCCTCCAGGGTCTGTACCAGGTACTGGGCGGCCGCTTCCTCCAGGTCGGTGCCGCTGGTCCTGACCCCTGCGTCCTCCACCAGCTGGCTGAGATAGGCGTATGCGCGTTCCTCCAGCAGAGTTCGTTCTTCGAATAAGCCTGAGCTGCTGGCTGTGGGTTGCTGACCGCTCGCGGTGGATGCTTCCGGCGCGGCGGTGGGAGATGCAGCGGTGTCTTCCGTCGGCCTCGGCGCTGACATTGAGGCCAGCGCGTCAGCGCCGGAAGCGTCAGCAGTTTGGAGCGTCGGCTCCAGGGTCTGCGTCGGCGGAGCGCTGGTAACGACAGTGGAGTCTGCGGCGGTGTTCCCAGTTGCCGTATTACCGGTTTGAGCCGGAGAACATGCCGTGACCGAAAACCATAAGATGGCGAGGATCGCCAGAGCCGGAAGGACGGGACGGAACTTGTGGGCGATATTGGTCATTGCAGTCTCCTCCTTTTGAAGCTGTAATAGTAGTTACGAAGGCGATGCTGCCATAGATTTATCGTCCGTCCGTCTGGCTTCGACAACTTCACGCCGGGGCCGCCACTGTGTCGGATAATTCCCGCTGTTGCGTGGGGGGTATTTATTTGTAACAGAAGCGTAACGGGTTGGTAATTCCCCGTTAACGCCTTAACGGCAATATGGAGGGGATGACGAGATACGATAACAATTCCGCCGATGTCAACTCCGCAAGCTCATCCGGCGCGCATCCGGCCAGGGTGCTCCTGTTGGGCGAGGGCTGGGAGAGCATGGACGGCGCGTTGGCCGCCGCCGCCGACACCGGAGCGGTGGTTCTGATGGGGCCGGAGCCGGCCTACGACGCGTTCTTCGGCGACGAAAGCGGGGGCCACGGTAGCGGGCACAACGGCAGCGGGCCGAGCGTGCTGCTGATGTCGCCGGACGCCGAGCTGGACGCCCCCGATTTCAACGGCGACGAGTCTGCGCCGCTGGTGCTGCGCTGCGTTGCGGACGACGACTTGGACGCGCCGGACCTTTACCAGGACTCCGACGATTTCATCACGGTGCCGTGCGCGCCCACCGAGCTGATCAAGCGCATCCTGCGGTTGGCCCGGCGGCGGCGGGCGGCGGCTGACGACGTTGAGTTGATTCGCGTGGGCGGCATCACGCTCAACCCGGCCACCTACCAGGTAACGGCCAACGGGCGGCCGGTGGATTTGGCGTGGCTGGAGTTCCAGCTGCTGCTGTTCCTGATGGAGAACGTGGGCAAGGTGTTCACGCGGGACCAGCTGCTGGCCAACGTGTGGGGCGTGGAGAACATCGGCGGCACCCGCACGGTGGACGTGCACATCCGCCGGCTGCGGTACAAGCTGGAAACGGGCAACGCGACTTACTTCAGGACGGTGAAGAACGTGGGCTACGGGATGATGGAGCCGTAGCCGTTACTACCACTGAGCGGGGAGGCTGGTTACGCCGCGGATGTTGAGGAGGTTGTGGTATTCCAGCCGGTCGGGGTCGGTGGCGAACTTGAAGGGAGGGAACCTGCGGGTGAGGGCGCGGAAGGCTTCCTGGCCTTCCAGGCGGGCCAGGTTGGCGCCCAGGCAGTGGTGGATGCCGCCGCCGAAGGCCACGTGGGGGTTGGGGTAGCGGGTGATGTCGAGGTCTTCGGGGTTCTCAAAGGCCATGGGGTCGCGGTTGGCGGCGTTGATGATGACCATGACCTTTTCGCCCTCGCGGATTTCCTGGCCGGCCAGCTCGATGTCCTCCAGGGCGATGCGGGGGGCGCGCTTGACGGGGGAGTCGTAGCGCAGGAGTTCCTCGGTGGCGCGTACCAGGAGGCTGTCGTCCTCCTTGAGCATCTGCCACTGGTCGGGGTTGCGCATCAGGGCCATGGTGCCGTTGCCGACGAGGTTGATGGTGGTCTGGTGGCCGGCGATGAGCAGGAGCAGGGTGTTGCCCAGGACTTCCTCGCGGCTGAGCTCGCCCTCGCGCTCGCCGATGGCCAGCACGGAGAGGAGGTCGTCGGAGGGTTGGCTGACGCGCTGTTCCACCAGGGGGTTCACGTAGTCGTTGAGCGTGGTGATGGCTTCGTGGACGCGGGTATGGCGGTCGGGCGATTCCTGGTCCAGGGAGAGGAGCTGCCGGGACAGGGTGCGGATGAACTCGCGGTCTTCGCCGGGCATTCCCAGCCAGTTGGCGATGACCAGGACGGGCATGGCGTTGGCGAAGTCTTTGAGGACGTCCATCTGGCCGCTTTCGGGGTCAAAGTCCTTGAGCAGGTCCTGGATGATGTTCTGCACCATGGCGCGGAAGCGGTTGTCGATGTACTTGGGGTTGAAGACGGGATGGACGGCGCGGCGCATCCGCAGGTGGTCGGGCCGGTCGCGGCGGATGAACCAGTTGTTCATGTAGTCCAGGTTGAACTTGTACTTGGGGAAGTCCTCCTCGGAGATGGGTGGGCTGGGCGGCTTTTCGTCGCGCAGGAAGACCTCGGAGGAGAAGTACTCGGGATGGCGCAGGGCCCAGACCACGGCCTGGTAGGAGGTGACGACCCAGGTGTCGAACTTGGCGTTCCAATAGACCGGGGCTTCCTCGCGCAGCATGGCGTAGTACGGATAAGGATTGCGCAGGTTCTCCGGGGAGAGGAGTTCGTCGTGAATCCGGTCTTTCAGCATGGCGGAGCCTCGCAGGCGTGGGTTGAATGGGGCTAATCTAGCCGGCGGGCGGTTGGGGTGTCAACCGCAGTGGGTTGGGCGGTGGTCATGGCGTTACCTCCGACGGGGAGAACTCACATGGACGGGGAGGATGAAGGGGATGGCGGCTTGTTGGATTGGGAAAAGGGCGATTTCCCACTCGTATCCTCTCATTTCCTCTAATCCACGCAGGGGATGGAGTGAATGGTGAAAGGCGAATGGTGGTGAATTGGGTGGTTTGGAGGTGGAAATGCATGGTTTTGACGGGTCGGTGATAGGGTTTGGAAGGTCGATGTTGCGATGTTTGGACGTGGGTATAGGATGGCTCTGGGCTTGGGTGGCAGGATGTATTTGGGCACTGACCAACATAGTACATGCGTGCGAACAGGGAGGTCAAGGGGGAAGTGTCATGCGATTGTAGTCTGCCGGAGGCGAGGAAGTTATAGGGACAGGGACAATCGAAAAGGCTCTAGTTGGGACGGCGGCGATGGACGGAGGGCGGCGGCTTTGCTAGACTGTCCGGCGCAAGCGGCATCACTCATGGAGGCGGCAGCGATGAAGAAAGTTGTGAGCGAAATCAGCGGCGTGGTTTTCAGCCTGCCCTGGCTGGTGGCCAAGGACGAAGGGCTGTTTGAGGCCGAGGGCATCGACATGGAGTTCGTTCGGGCGCTGAACAGCGGCAAGGTTACGCCCACCGAGAACCCCGAGGACGTGAATCCGATCCTGGGCCACGTGGCGTTTGAGGACGCGCAGGTGGCAATCTACCGCGCTTGAGAGGAGGGGCAGGTCCGTCGGGCCTACGAAAGCAAACAGGGCGCGCGCATCATCGCGCTGCGTTCGGCCGTGGCCACGCAAGCCATAATGGTGCGTCCCGACTCTACCCACTACTATCCCGGCACGCTGGGCAACAAGCCGGTGGCGGTGCAGTTCCACGCCGGCTCCCACTACGTCGCCCTGCGGCTGCTGTCGGGCTATCTGCCGGAGGAAAAGCTGAAGCTGGTTCACTATGGCTCGCCGCAGTTCCGGTTTGAGGCGATGATGAAGGGCGAAGTGGAAGCCGCCGCGCTGATGGAGCCGTGGATTACGCTGGCCGAAAAGCTGGGCTGCCGCGCCGTCTGCGAGGGGCACTACCTGGGCGCCGAGAACGCCAGCGACAACATGGACGAGGAAACCTTCGCCGCCATCAACCGGGCCATCGTCAAGGCGGTGAACCTGATTAACGACGACAAGCGAAAGTATCTCCACTACCTCATCGAGGAACCGCGCTTCGCAGCAGCGGCGGCGCAGCACGGCGGCATTACGCCGGAGGACTTTCACCTGCCGCGCCTGCGCTACTCGTACAACACGCCCTACACCGACGAGATAGTGGAGGACACCTACCACTGGATGGTGCGCTGGGGTCTGCTGGACGGGGCGGCGTGCAGCAACGAACTGGTGGACAACCGGATGGCCGAGCCGGCCGCCGCCGATTAGCTCCGCTGTAGGAAAAGTGTCATGGCAACCCTGGTAACCGGAGGCGTTGGCTTTGTGGGGGCCAACATCGTGAAGGAGCTGGCGGCACGCGGGCACGACGTGGTGAGCCTGGACGTGCTGCCGCCCGATGGGCTGATGCAGGGATTCCTGGGGGACCTGGCCGGCCGGGTCGAGTTCGTCACCGGAGACATCCTGGACGCGGCGGGGCTGGACGCGCTGCGCACCAGCCACGGGTTCGACAAGGTGGTGCACGCCGCCGTGTTCACCGTGAACCGCACCGACCTGGAAACCGCGCGCAGCAAGGACATCCTGGACATCAACCTGACCGGCACGGGAAACCTGCTGGAACTGGCGCGGGTGTCGGGCGTGGAACGGTTCGTGTACATCAGCTCGGGCGCAGCCTACGGACTGTGCCGGGAGCCGGACCAGACCTACAACGAGGACGACGCGCCGCAGCCGGAGAACCTGTACGGCATCACCAAGCTGGCGAGCGAGGGCCTGGCCCGGCGCTACGGGCAGCTGCATGGCTTCAGCAGCGTAAGCCTGCGCCTCAGCACCCCATACGGCCCAATGGAACGGGTTACGGGGCACCGGGGCAATATGTCCACGCCGTACCAGTGGACGGGGCAGATGCTGCGGGGCGAGGCCATCGCGCTGGATAACACCGACTACGGCCGGGATTACACCTACGTGCTGGACACGGCGGCGGCGGTTGCCACGGTGGTGGACGCGCCACGTCTGCCTCACGATCTCTACAACGTTACCAACGAGATGCCGGTTACCGGCGAGCGGATTCAGCGCACGCTGGCTGAGCTATTCCCGGAAACGCGGCTGGTGGCGTCGGACGCGGATGATTCTGCCGGAAGCTCGTTGGGGCCAACGCGGGGGCCGTTGTCGGGCTATCGGTTGTGGCACGACCTGGGCTGGACGGCGCAGTACGACCTGGCGTCGGGCCTGGCCGATTACGTGCGCTGGCGAAGGGAGTCGGGGTTTCTGGACTAGCTGAACCCGCCGAAAGAATAGCGGCGCTATGGATACGGAGGATGAAAGTGTTCAAGTGGTTAGCGCCCCGCGACCTGAGCCCGATTGCGGCCGCTGCCGCCGTGGGGCTGTTAACGCTTGCCCTCTTCGGATGGGCTGAGCGAGCGGTAGTCGTTGACCCCGACGGCGTGCATAACTGGGGTTGGAAAGTATGGCAGCTTGGGGCTCTGGCCGTGGGCGTCGGCGGCGTCTGGTGGCTGTGGCTCAGCACCCGACGTGTGGCCTGGATACGCAGTTTGGCCCTGGGCATAATGGCCTTGGTGGTTCTGCTGAACGGATACGGAGACCTTTTCGGCGACTACTGGGCCGAGGTGTTCAGAGTGCACAACCCACTGTTCATTGGCTGCGCCAGTGTGGCCGCGGTCGTACTATGGCGCAACGGTTCTCCGATGGCTCGTTTGGGAGCTGTGGCTTCGGCTGCGGTGGGAATTTTCCTGTTTCTCTCTTTCAATCTGCTAATCAATGAGGTCTCCGACGTGGTTTGGCAGATATTGAAGCCTTTGAGGATGGTCGTTGACTTGGCTTGGGCTGCCGGCGCAGCTTCGACAGGAATCGCCAAACCGGAGGGTACAACCTGATCGCACCAGCCGGCGGGGTGTCACTTCTTCCGCTGCTTGAACTAGCCAGACGGCGCAGTACGACCTGGCGTCGGGGCTGGCCGACTACGTGGGCTGGTGAAGGGAATCGGGGTTTTTGGACTAGAGGGGAAAGCCGGGGCCGGCCAGCCGATAGATTACATAGGCGGTGCCGGCGACGACCAGGACGCGCCAGAGCGTCCAGCCCCACAGGTGCAGCTTGTAGTCGTGGGCGATGAGCCACACCGGGCCGGCGATGAGGTAGCAGGGGATGGTGAGCAGGCTGAATGGCTGCTGGAAGGTGCCTGCCATGTCCAGCGGGCTGGGCAGCGCGGCGTAGGTGGCCGCCGCGGTCATCCAGGCTGCGACCAGCAGTACGCCGACTTGCCAGAGGGCGATTTGCCCGTCGCTCAGCCAGAACCAGCCCAGTCCCAGCGTTACGGCCCAGACGGCGAATCCCATCAGCAGGGGCGCGATGCCGATGAACAGGTGGCGGGCGACGCCGGGCGGCCCCTGGTGCAGCACATAGCCGGCGTAGGCGGGGTTATCCCGGACGATGTAACGCACTTCCAGCACTCGGTGCCCGACCAGGTAGCAGGCCAGTTGGTGGGCGAGCTCGTGAAAGAAGGAACCGGGGATGGTGATGAAGTGCATCACCAAGCCGGTGGTCTGAATGAGGAGGCGGATGAAGTGGAGAGGGCCGAGCATTTTACGTCAAGCGTCATTCCAGCGCGCCGGCTTCGGCCAACTCCTGGTACTCCTCCTCGGTAAGGCCGATGATTTGGCGCAGGGCGTGCTCGGTGTCCTGACCGAGGAGCGGCGCGGGACGGTCAAGGCGGCCCGGCGTCGCCGAGAGATGCGATTCCGCGTAGTCGGTGGCGTATCGCCCCATCTCGGGGTGGTTCAGCCAGGTGAAGTGGTTGCGGTGCTGGAGCTGCGCGTCCTCGAACAAGTCGCGGGTGTCGTTGACCACGCCGGCGGGGACGCCGACGGCCTGGAGACGGCGCATCAGCTCGTGGCGGTCGTGGTTGGCCGTCCAGCCGGCGATGATGCCGTCCAGCTTGTCCTCATGGGCCTTGCGGACGCGGAAGGTGCGAAACTCGCCGGACTGCGCGTCGGCCACGCCGTCAGCGGCCATTTCGTCGCGCAGGGCGGCCCACTGGGCGTCGGTGAAGACGGCGATGGCAATCCAGCGGTCGGCCTCGCCGTTGGCGTCGGGGGCGCAGGGGTACGCGCCATGGGGCGATGCGGCGGGATGGCGGTTTCCCACCAATTCCGGCTCGTGTCCGTTGACGGCGGCGTCCAGGAGCATGGGGCCGCCGAAGTGCAGGCTGGTTTCCAGCTGGGACATATCCAGGTGGGTGCCTTGACCGGTGGCACGCTGTCGGTCAACGGCAGCCAGGATGGCGGCGACGGCGAACTTGGGGCAGACGAAGTCGGTATAGGCGCCGTAGGGGTTCACCGGCCCGCGGTCGGGCCAGCCGATGATGTTGGTGTAGCCGGCCAGGGAGGACAGCACGGCGCCGAAGCCCGGCTGGGTCTGCATCGGCCCGCCGCGTCCCAGCATGGACGCGCTGAAGAGCACGATGCGGGGGTTGACCTGGCTCAGCCGGTCGTAGCCCAGGCCCCAGCGTTCCAGCGTGCCGGGGGTGAAGTTCTCGGTAATCGCGTCGGCCCACTGGGCGATGCGCAGAATCAGCTCAGGCGCTTGCGGGTGGCCCATGTCAATCGAGAGGCCGTACTTGTTGGCGTTGTAGTTGGCGAAGTAGCCGGAACGGTTGACGCCGGACTGCCCGCCGGCGAAGGGGCCGGCCCGGCGCAGGGTCTCGGGCCGTTTGGCTGACTCCACCCGCAGCACCGTAGCGCCGTGCTCGGACAGGTACTTGGTGGTCATGGGGCCGACGGCGACCCAGCAGAAATCGAGGACTTTCAAGCCTTCCAAAGGCAGAGCAGCCATCAAATCACTCCAAGTTCGGCGAGGCGGTTGAGGTCACGGTGGTTCAGGCCCAGTTCGCCGCCGAGGATTTCGCCGTTGTGCTCGCCGACGTGGGGGGCGCGGCGACGGACTCCGACGCGGCTGGCGTCGTGCATATCCTTGACGAAGTGGCCGGGATAGGTAACGGTTTCGCCGATGTCGTCGTGCTGGATGCGGTCGTAGTAGTCGCGGGCGGCCAGCTGGCGGTGGGCCAGGATGTCCGACGGTGTGGCTACGGGGAACAGCAGGATGCGCCGTTCCAGCGCGCCGTCGGCCAGTTCGTTGCGGGTGTGGGTCATAAAGAAGGGAGCGACATCGGCGACGGTCTGCTCCATGATTTCGGCGCGGGCGGTGCCGTAGCCCAGTTCCTCCCAGTTGACGGCGTCCAGTTCGGGGCTGCCCATGCCCTCCTCGGCCATCCACTCCAGCAGGGCGCGGACGCTGCGGGCGGAGCCGGCGGTGCCGCCGCCGGGTTGGAAGTTGACGTAGCCGTCCTTGCAGGGCCAGTTGATGCGGGTGTAGGTGCCGCCGGCGGATTCGCGGTAGGCTCCCATGCGGCGCAGGATGGTCTGCTCCAGGTCCCAGTACTGCGGGGCGTGGGCCAGGGTGCGGGCCACGGCCTGCTGGCAGGAAACGTCCACGTGCTGGCCTTCGCCGGTGAGTTGGCGATGGGTGTGGGCAATCATGGCGGCGGCGGCTCCGGCGGCGCTGCCGTGCTGGTAGAACTGGGGCATACTGACCCGCAGGGGCGGACGGTCGCCGTCGCCGGTGAGGTGCATAAAGCCGCCCAAGGCCATGCCCACGATGTCGGACGCCTGGTAGTCGGCGTAGGGGCCGTCCTGTCCGAAGGCGGTGATGGACACCATCACGAGGCGGGGGTTGATAGCCTGCAGGTCGGCGTAAGCCAGGCCCAGCGCCGCCATGCGGCCCGGGTCGGCGGACTCGATGAGGAAGTCGGCGTTGGCGACGAGGCGGCGCAGCAGGGAGGCTCCATCGTCGGTGGCGACGTTCAGGGTGATGCCGCGCTTGTTGGCGCAGTAGGCCCACCAGAAGAGGCTGCGTTCGGCTCCCGGATTGTCGTGGTAAAAGGGGCCGACGTTGCGAGCCGGGCTGCCGCCGGGCGGCTCCACCTGCACCACGTCGGCGCCCAGGTCGGCCAGCATCTTGCCGCAGAGGAGGCCGCGGCCGTCGGTGAGGTCGAGGACGCGGTAGGGAGCGAGGAGGCCGGGGCCGTAGTGGTCGTGGGAGTTGTTGGTCATGGGCGGAGGTTCCTGCCGTTTTCAGGCAGGATTGTATTGCCCTTTTGCCGTACCGGTCAACGACGCCGCTGCGCTTACGCTTCGCGGAGGCGGCGGGAGAGGAGGCAGAGGAAGACGGCTATGCTGCCGCCGATGCCCAGGTAGAGGGCCGTCAGGGGTGCGCCGATGTGGGTTACCATCCAGCCGTTGAGCGCGCTGGCGGGGAAGTGGGCCTGGATCGCCAGCACCCGCATTCCGCCCATGCGTCCGCGATACTCGGGGTCGGAGTTGCCCATGAGCACGGTCATCACCAGCACCAGGGAGCCGGCCCGTCCGATGCCGGTCATCACCTTGATGGCCAGCAGTATCGCCAGCACTGCCCCGAAGGGCAGCAGGCCCGGCAGTGTCATCACCGCGACGGCGAACAGTATCATCGAGGCGTGCCAGCCGCCGTTGACGGCCCAGACCAGCCACCAGCCCTGGCGCCGCAGATTGCCCACGCCGGCGACGGTCAGCGAGCCGATGATGGCGCCGGCGCCCATGGCTCCGTTGAGCAGGCCCAGCACGTCCACGCCGGCTTTGAGCACGTCGCGGGTGAAAATGGGCATCAGCGCGGTGGTGAAGGGAAAGCCGGTAACGTTGTACATCGCCGCGATGAGCAGCGACATGAACAGCTCCTTGCGCTGCCAGACGTGTCGCAGCCCCTCGCCGACGCCGACGAGAATCTCCCGGGGCGTGGTCTGGCCGACGGTGGTGTTGCGCGTGCGCACCAGCAGGGCCAGCAGGCCGCCGGCCGCGTAGAGGGCGCCGATGAATGCGAACAGTCCAGCGGGGGTGAGCGGAGTGTAGAGAAAGCCGCCCACTATCGGCCCCACGAACTGCGTCAGGTTCTGGCCCAGGCCCAGCATGGCGACGGCGTTGGTGAGCCGGCGACGGGGCACGGTGTCGATGAGCAGGGCGTTGGTAACCGGCAGCTCGAAGGTGCGAAACATACCGCCGCCGATGATGATGACGAAAATCATCCAGACGCGCAGGCCGTCGGCGAGCAGCAGCAGCATGAAGATGAAGGCCAGCGCCGCCGCGATGAACTGCATGGTCGCCAGCAGCAGGCGTCGGGGCAGCCGGTCCACCACCGCGCCGGCGAACACGGACAGGAAGGCCAGGCTCAGCGGCGCCCCGCCGGCCAGGCTGACCAGCAGGGCGTTGCTGTCGGTCAGCTCGGCCACCAGCCACAGGATGGCGATGACCTCCATCTGCCGCCCGGCCATGGCGATGTTTCCCGACACCCAAACCAGGGTGAAATCGCGCCGGCGGAAAGACTGAAACGTTTGGGAAGCGCGCGCGCCGAGGTTCGTGGCCAAAAAGTCTCCCCCTTCAAAACGGCGGTGATTATAGCATCGGGCTGCGTGATACAATCCGGGAGATTATCTGCACTTGATTTGGAGGCATGGCAATGGAAATCGGCGTCGGACTGGACCACACCCTAGGCATGAACTGGGACGACCAGGCGAACCTGGCCCGCGAGGCGGCGAAATTGGGCTACGAAAGCATCTGGACGCCCGAGAACATCGGCACCGATTCCTTCCAGGTGTGCGCCCGGCGGTGGCAGGCCAGCTGCGACGTGGTGGAGGGAGGCCTGACCACCGGCATCGGCGTTTCGCCAGTGATGTACCGCACGCCCATCGGGTTCGCCATGTCCGGCGGCACGCTGAGCCAGCAGACGGGCGGCAAGTTCATCATGGGCATCGGCGCGGGCAGCGCGTATCGTCCGGCCAACCGCCGCGATTTGGGCTTCCCTCGCGTGTCGGCCCTGAACCTGATGCGGGACTACCTGACCACCATCAAGGGGCTGGTCAACGGAGAGCGGGTGTCCCACCAGGGAGAGCACATCAACTACAACAACATCCGTATGGCCATCCGGCCCGCGCCGAACACGCCGGTGTACCTGGGCACGTTGGGCCCCGAGATGCTGCGCCTGGCCGGGGAAATCGCCGACGGGGTCTGCCTGAACTGGTGCACGCCGGAGCAGATTGCCTGGAGCCGTGAGCGCATTGCCGAGGGCGCCGAGCGTGTGGCCCGGGACCCCGCGGAGGTCAAGGTCGTCGAGTACATCCGCATCTGCGTGGACGACGACGAGGACGTGGCGCGCCGGGCCTTCGCCAAGAACTGCTTGGGGTATCCGCTGGGCGCGGCGGTGCCCACTGAGCGGGAGCGGCAGTTCGGCTACCGCGCGCACTTTGAGCGCATGGGCTACACCGAGGAGCTGGCCGGAGCCGACGCCATCCGTCGCGAGGGCGGCGACATGGACGCCGTGGCCGACGCCTATCCGTCGGATGCGCTGCTGGCGGTGGGCTACTACGGCAAGCCCGACGGCGCGGCGGCGGCATTCGCCAAGCTGGCCGAGGGGTTGGACGTGGCATTGGTGCGGGTCATTGCGGCTCGACCGGAGATCGCTTCCACGCAGGCGGTGATGCAGGCGTGCGCGCCGGAGCGGGTGAGGGCGGCGTTGGCCTGATTGACCAACCCCAGCGTCAAGGACTTTGCCACGGAGGGCCATCATGCACGTCGGCGCCGCTACCATCTTTCAGAACCCGGGCAAGTTCACCTCGGATTACCAGGTGTATCGGGAGGAGCTGCGGCTGGCCGACCTGGCTGAGCCGCTGGGGTTTCAGTCCATCTGGGGCGTGGAGCACCACTTCACCGACTACACCATGTGTCCCGACGTGCTGCAGTTCCTGACCTACATGGCGGGGCGCACGACGGACATGCAGCTGGGGAGCATGGTGTGCGTGCTGCCGTGGCACGACCCCATGCGCGTGGCCGAGCAGGTGTCGATGCTGGACAACCTCAGCGACGGCCGGTTCATCCTGGGCGTCGGGCGTGGGCTGGCCAAGGTGGAGTACGACGGCTTTCGGGTGGACATGAACGAGTCGCGCACCCGCTTCATCGAGTCCGCCGAGTGTCTGCTGGCCGGCCTGGAAAGCGGCTTCTGTGAGTTCGACGGCGAGTACATCAAGCAGCCCCGCCGGGAAATCCGGCCCAATCCATTCCGGACCTTCAGGGGGCGCACCTACGCTGCCGCCATCTCGCCGGAGAGCAGCCGCATCATGGCGCAGCTGGGCGTGGGTATGCTGGTCATCCCGCAGAAGCCGTGGGACGAGGTGCAGCGCGACCTGTCCAACTATCGCGCCGCCTGGGACGAAAGCCATACTGCCGGCCAGAACCCGCCGGCTCCGGTGGTCGCCTGCTGGACCTTCTGCCACGAGGACGCCGACCACGCCCGGGACATGGCCCGCCGCTACATCGGCGGCTACTGGCACACCGTGATGGAGCACTACCAGTTCAAGGCCGACCACCACAAGGACATCAAGGGCTACGAATACTACGGCAAGGTGGCCGAGAAGATGTTTGACTACGGCGACGACGAGGTGGTTGACTTCTTCGTCAATCTGCAAGTGTGGGGCACGCCGGAGCAGTGCTACGACAAGATACTGCAAATCCGCGAGCGGACGGGCCACGACACCTACGTGGGCGCGTTCAGCTACGCCGCCATGCCGTATGACGAGGCTGAGGTGAGCATGAGGTTGTTTGCGGCGGAGGTGATGCCGGAGTTGAAGGCGGTGGGTTAGCGATTACCGATGTTCCAACTCCGCCCTTACCAGGAGGCTCTGCTGCGCGATGTTCAGGACGGGCTGGTCGCCGAACCCAAAGGGCGCTTGATGCGCTACAATCGAAATGTGCATAGTCCGTAGTGCCCGGGTCGGAGGAGGCTAGCCATGCTCAAGACTATAAAAGCCCGTTGCGTGAACGGCGCGCTGGTGCCGTTGGAGCCGGTTGAGCTGATCGAGGGCGATGAATACCTGATGACGCTTGACGCTCTGCCAGTGCCTTCATCCACAGACGGCGCCAGGCCAGGGCCGTCCACCGCCGGCGCGTGGCAGGATGAGGATGAGTATTGGGAAGCGACAAAGCGAATGCTTTACGAAGCCCGTAGCGCCGGCTCTAGGTTTCCAAACTGAATGGAGGCGCATTGTTGATCTGGACTTGGGACCCGGACAAAAACTTTGTCAACCAAGACAAACATCGCGTCAGCTTTGAGACGGCGCAGCTAGTCTTTGACGACCCGCTTGCTCTGATGCGGCCCGACCCGTACCCTTACGAATCACGCTGGCAAACCGTCGGAACGGTGAATATGGTCACTCTGTTAGTAGTCGATACTCGGCTAGACTCTGACTCAGACCTACAGGGTGGACGTATTATCAGCGCGAGGAGAGCCACCAGGGTTGAGAGACGCGCTTACGAGGAAGGAGATTTTTGATATGACCGACCAGCAAAAGGCCGAACTCGCCGCTCTGGCCGCAATGTCTGATGACGAGATTGACACCAGCGAAATCCCCGAAGTTACGGATTGGTCTAATGCTAAACGCGGCGTGTTTTACCGCATGACCAAGCAGCAAATTACGCTGGACCTGGACGCCAACGTAATCGCCTGGTTCAAGTCCAATTCCAAGACGGACATTGACTGCCAGACCGCCATCAATCAGGTATTGAGAGAGTACGTTCGGCGTCAAATTACTGCTCCCGCCGACTGATTTACTGCCGCGGAGGCCACCACTTATGCCTGATTGGTTTGACAAGCAGACCGTTGGCGACCTGCTCAACCGGGCCGCCGAGCGATTCGGCCCCCGCGAGGCTCTGGTGTATGAGGGCCAGCGCTGGAGTTTCGACCAGTTCCGCGAGGAGACCGACCGCGTCGCTCGCGCCCTCATCGGGCTGGGCATTCAGCCCGGCGACAAGGTGTCCATCTGGATGCCGAACCGGGCCGAGTGGCTGTTCCTGTTCGGCGCGGTGGCCAAGATTGGCGCGATTCTGGTGCCCATCAACACCCGCTTCCGCACCGGGGACATGGAGTACCTGGTGAACCATTCCGACTCGGCGGCGCTGATCTTGATGGATCAATCGGGCCCGGTGAATTATTTGGATATGCTGCGGGAGGTGGCGTCGGAGGTGGATACCGGGAATCCGGCCGAGCTGCGTCCGGCGGCCTTTCCCGCCCTGCGCAACGTTCTGCTGCTGGACGATGGACGGCTGGGCGATGCGCGGCCCGGCGGCGTCGTGGGCTGGGACGCCATGCTGGCCGGCGCGGGAGAAGTGCCGGCCGCCGAGCTGGCGCAGCGGGAGGACGGGGTCAGTCCCAACGATACCTTCCTGCTGATGTACACATCGGGCACCACCGGGTTTCCCAAGGGAGCCTGTCTCAAAAGTCGGGATGCCGGTTGGGGTGTAGACTGTGAGCAAGCCT
>VXTR01000021.1 GCA_009837355.1 Chloroflexota bacterium
CTGGCCGGATTGTACTGATTCCCAAAGTACAACTTTTCTGCGCCGGACCTTTCCTGTAGGGGGCTTCCATCGCCACGATTGGACAAATCGCCAGCCACCTGCCGCCGTCATGTCCCGTTACGTCCCCGGCACTGCAATGTGTTGCAGAGCCGACACGTCAGGCCGTCATCGCAAATGAACTACACACCACCGGTCAAGTACGCCATCCGAGTACGAATGCCAGCGACAACCGCCGCGCCACAGAGCAAGACAAACCACCCGCCAGGTCCTGGACAGGGTGTCCAATAGAGGTGAGCGGAATCGTTCCCGGGGCTTCCGGTGATGCGCAAAAGGGCATTCTCTGGCTTCCCTTGTCTGCGTGCAACAGGCGGAAAGGTTGCGAAATGTTGCAGATCATAGACCCGGCCAGCCCCGGCAGCGAGCGGCGATTGACGACAACAGGGAATGCCTCTCGTGCCTTCTACCCCTGCCCTAACATTTCGTCCCACGTCAAGGCCCGGATCTGGACGTCCGGAAATTGCCGACGGACGTTTTCCACTGTGACCGGAGCAGCATTGGGCGAATAAAAGAAGACGAAGCGGTGTTCGACCAGTGCGCCGTTCACCTTCTGGGCGTCCTTCCTCAGCTTACTGTTGTTCCCAGGCCTTACAGCGGCGAATACTTCAGCCGCCACCAGACCCGGCGTGATACTCGTGATGTCGCTCCCAGCCTCAAATTGTGGAGCAAGGCGCAGCCCCCCGCATCCCGGGAAGTGTTCCAGCAGGTAGCTCGCCGCGGCAAAGGAAGCCAGGTCGTGAAAAGTCTGGTTCAGTTGCTCGATCAGGTTCAGCGGGGTCCCATCGAGCGGATTGAAGCCAATTTCCTCGAACTTCAGCACGCGCAGGGCCCCCATAGGATCAGGCGTGAGATTGTTCAATTCGGCCCGTGCGTGGTTGGCTTGTATGATGACGTTGGCTCTATGTTCTTCCAATTGTTCAGGGTTGTAGATTTTCAAACCAAGTCTCCTCATTCCGGTGGAATGTTCGCCTCTGGCAGTAGCCCGCCCAAGTCGCCATCAGTCAGTATACGCCTCACATCCGTTTGCTTATTGAATTGCAGCGTGATCCTCGGCCTCGTGCACCTCACGTACCACAGCTAAAGCGGCGTTCTTTTCAGCCGAGAATTACTGCGGCATAAGCGAGGTCGGACGGGTCCGCTTCCGAGAGAACCGTCTCCGCAAGAAACGCACTCGCCCGCAGGTCCAAACAGTTCTGCGGAATCGGCGGACGGTTGACAAGTTTGTGCTGGTGGCCCACTATCAGAGTAAGACCGGATAACAAGGAATGACCATGCCGAGAACCACGAAAACCATCACCTTCTCGTTGCCGCCGGAGATGGCGGCGCGGGTGGACGCGGCAATGCAGGGGCACGGCAAGTCCCGGAGCGAGTTCCTGCGTGAGGCGGTGCTACGTTACATTGAGGAGTGCGAGTGGCGGCAGCTACTCCGGTACGGCGAGGAGCAGGCTAGGGAGCGGGGCTTCGGGCCGGAGGACGTGGCCGGCTTGGTGGAAGAGTACCGGGCCGAGGCGAGCCGGCCCCAGACATGAGGGTTGTGCTTGACACCAACGTGATCATCTCGGCTCTGAACTTCCCCGGCAACGAAAGGATGGTGTTGGAGCTGGCCCTGCGGGGCCGGTTCGAGTTGGTCCTGTCGTGGTTCATCCTGGGGGAGGTTGCCGGGGTGCTGACGCGCAAGTTCGGCTGGGACGAGGAACGCACGAACCAGGCAATAGGGATCCTGGAGAACGCCGCAACCGTGATTGAGCCGCCGCGCTTGGAGGAAGAAGTGATTGAGGGTGGTCACCCAGACAACCGGGTATTGGAATGCGCCGTGGTCGCCAAAGCCGACTACCTGGTGACCGGCGACCGGAGGCATCTGCTGCCCATCGGAGAACATGAAGGTGTGAGCGTTCTGAACGCGCCTCGATTCCTTTCAGCTCTCCATGAGCGGAGTTAGGGCTGGGCATCATTGAACAACTGGTTCGGGGAGCAGAGTATCGGAAGCTGAAATTAGGGACTACCGGTGCCGCCGGTCTTCCCGCAGAGTGCCTCAAGTGCGTTAATTGCATTCTCAGCAGCCGTCGCTTCCTCCTCATTCGCGTCCTTCTGAAAAGCTCGAAGTACTTCTAAACACATACTGCAATAGCCTTGCTCATTGCCCAGTTTCTGAAGCACGTAAACGCCACCGATGCGAACAGCGAGAAAGTCGCTGGTCAACATGTCCAACCCCCCGCGATACTGTTCCAGCAACATTCTGGAGTGTTCAGTCGTAACTTGCTGGTTCGCAGCAGAAGCTCGCCAGGACGCGATCCGTTCCCGCCAAATTACGAATATCAGGGTAAGCACTGCGGCAACGGCGAACCCGATGTTCCTAACGGTAGCACTGTTTGATTCGCTCCCGCTACCGAGCCATGTCCAACTGTGCATCGACCAAGACAGCACGACTAACGCGATCAGCGTCAATGCCGCGATGGCATAACGCATCCTTGCTAAACTGCCAGTGCGCTTTTTCTCGAGTGCAAGCCAGGCCATGACAAGCAAGGCAATGACCAATGCGCCCAATACGGCCGCGCCTTCGCCTGAAAGAAATGAAGGGCCGGGGGTTCCATAACATTCCAGGATCGCCCATCGGAAACCACCAGACAGAAATAGCCAGGGAAATCCGATACCAACGAGCATTGCAATTGCCATCGCAATGTAACCGATGAAGCCATAGTTCTTGACGAACTTGCGATAGCTGCAGCTCACCTTGCGAAGCGGTTGCTTTGCCTTTTCCAAACGATCACCACCCATGCAAGGAGAATGTGTACGCCATTGTCCCAGAACCTCAACCAAGCTTCAATGTCGGAACATGGTGTCGCGGCGACGGAACCTGGAGCAGTGGAGAGAAGGGGTTGCGAGTGATGAAATGGGGCCTCATTTGGTAAACGTCGATTCAGATCGGGTAATCAGGGACGGCGGTGCCGGCAACCGTATCCTTGAGGGCGTGTTTGGCTCCTTCGCCGATCATTTGGTGACTGGTGGCATCTGGTGAGTATCGGAGAACGCCGGGATACGGCAATCGCCAACGCTCTCTGGTTCCGTCGGCGCTGGCATGGCGCGTTAGGTGACAGTAGTTCCTTGACAGATACCGCTCGAATGTTTCATGATACTGAGTAAGACCGAGTAATTATCCGCCGCAACAAGATAAAAAGGACGCACACATGACGAAAAAGCAGCAGTTCCAACCCCTGACCCCGGCGGCCCTCTACGCCCGGGTCTCCAGCGACCGCCAGGACGTGGACCTGTCCGTGTCCGCCCAACTCCGGGCGCTCAAGGACTACGCCAAGGCCAACGGCTACTCCGTGGCCCGCGAGTACGTGGACGAGGCCGAGAGCGGCCGCATCGCCGACCGGCCCCAGTTCAGGAAGATGATCGAGGAGGGCAGCAAGGCGAAGTCCCCCTTCGACGTCATCCTGGTCTGGAAGTTCAGCCGCTTCACCAGGAAGCGGGAACACGCCGTGGCCTTCAAGGCCCAACTGCGGCGCAAGGGCATTAGAGTGGTGTCCATCACCGAGCAGGCGGAGGACAACGCCACCGGCCGGCTGCTGGAGGGAATCATCGAGAGTGTGGACGAATATTACAGCGAGAATCTTGCGCAAGAGGTCGTGCGTGGAATGCGGGAGGCGGCGTCAAGGGGCTACTTCCTGGCGTCGCGCGCTCCCTTCGGCTACAAGCGGATCAAGGTCAGCGACGGGGTGAAGGACCGCCCCACCCTGGAGGTTGACCCGGACGCCGCGCCGGTGGTGAAGGAGATCTTCGAGAGTTCCCGCCGGGGCAACGGGCTGAAGGAGATCTGCAAGGAGTTGAATGGGCGGGGCATCACCAATAGAGGCAAGCGGTGGCAGAAGAACGGGCTGCACTACCTGCTGACCAACGAAGCCTACACGGGCACGGCGGTATGGGGAGTGAACAGCAAGGACCAGAAGGCCGGTGAGCCGGTCAGGGTGGAGAACGCCTGGCCCGCGCTGGTTTCAAGGGAGACCTTCGACGCGGTGCAGCAGGGGTTGCACGAGCGCGCTCCCTACCGGCAGCGTCCGGCGCGGGTGGGCAGCCAGTACCTGTTGAGCGGATTGCTGCGCTGCGGTGTGTGCGGCAAACCCTACTCCGGCCAGGCGGCCAAGAGCGGGAAGTTCGCCTACTACGTGTGTAGCAGCCTGTTCAGAGAGGGAGCGGGAGCGTGCAGCAACGGACGCTACCTGAACTCTGTGAAGCTGGAGGACCTGGTGATCGAGAAGGTGCGGGAGCGGATTCTGACCGAGGAGACCATCACCGAATTGGTGACCCTGGTGGCCGAGGAGATCGACGCCCTGGCCGGTGAGATGAACGGCCGGCTGAAGGCCATTGACGCCGAACTTGCCGATGTGGAGAGTCGCTTGGAAAACCTCTACCAGGCCCTGGAGACCAAGCAGCTGCCCATAGAGGCGCTGTCGCCCCGCATCCTGTCGCTGAAGGGCCGGCAGGACCAGTTGACGGCGGCGCGAGAAGAAGCCGAGGACCAGTTGGAGCGGCGGCGGGCGGATTTGCCCACCAGCTGGGAGATCAAGGGGTACGTGGCGGACTTCCGGGAGTTTCTGAAGGAAGGGACGTTCCCGGAGCGAAAGGCGCTGGTCCGCAACTTCGTGCAGGGCATCGAGATCGTGGACGACGAGGCGACGCTGACGTACACTATTCCCATGCCGCAGGACGGGGTGACGCGGGAGTCGGCATCGGTTCTCGATTTTGTCCAGTCCGGCCCACCAGACTTGACCGAAGACAGTACCGGGGAGTGCAAGGCCATCTCCTCGGTATCTTTTCCCCCTATGGGACTATCTTCAGGCATGGGGATTGTGTAGCGCACCAACGCGCCGCCGGGCTGCACCACGATCTCCCTCACGAAGGACTCGATGAAGGCCCGCCGCTCGGTGAGTTCGCTCTCCCGCAGGTACCCGCTCAGATCCTCGCAGTAGGCGGTGATGGTTTCCACATCGTCAAGGACCACCCGCCGCTGGGACAGCATCACCCGGGCATCCTCGGCAGTTTCCTCCAGCTTCTGCTGCCTTTCCCGATGCTCCCTGATCCGGGGCATGAAGTCGTCCACGTCCAGGTCGGTGGTCTCGGCCAGGTTGTAGAGCCGGTCCAGCCTGCGCTTCACGTCGGCCAGTTCCGCCTCAGCGGTCTCCAGCCGTTGCCGGTGTTCCCGGGCGATGCCGTCCATCTCCTCGTCCACCAGCTTCACCAACTCGCGGATGTTGGACTCGGTGAGGATGTTGTCGCGGATGCGGTCAACCACCATCTCCTCAAACCGGCGGGCGTTGAGCCGGGGACAGTTGCAGGCGCCGCTGCCCCGCTTCATCAGGGACTGGCAGACGTAGTAGGCGAACTGGCCGCTCTTGGAGTCCTGGCCCGACATGGCCCGGCGACACGCCTTGCACTTGACCAACCCGCTGAGCAGGTAGGAACTGGCCACCCGCCGGGGATGCGCCTGCCTGGGGGCGCGGGAACGCAACTGCTTGTTCACCTTGCGGAACTGGGTCTTGGTGACAATGGCGGGGAAGGCTTGCTCCACCCGCACCGGCTCGCCCTTGTGCTTCGCGGAGGTACCCCAGGTCAGAGTGCCGGTGTAAGTCTCGTTGCGCAGGATGATGTGGACGCCGTTCTTGGACCAAGGCCTTCCGGTGGGGTTGGCGATGCCCTCGCCGTTCAGGGTGCGGGTGATGTCCAGGATGCCGTGTCCGGCCTCTGCCAGGTTGAAGATGCGCTGGACCACCGGCGCGGTGTCCGGGTCAAGCTCCAGGGTAGGACGTTTCTTGGCGCCGTCCTGGACCATGAGCTTGCTATAGCCGTAGGGGACGCGGCTGGCGACCCAGAAGCCCCGGGATGCTGCTTCACGCATACCCCGGTAAACCTCTTCGGCAAGATTTTCGCTGTAAAATTCATCCACTGACTCGATGATGGCCTCCATCAGCTTGCCGGTGGGGGAGTCGTCGGCGTGCTCGGTGATGGATACCACGCGGATGCCCTTGCGCCGGAGCATGGACTTGAAGGCGACGGCGTGTTCCCGCTTGCGGGTGAACCTCGAAAACTTCCAGACCAGAATCTCGCTGAAAGGCGATTCGGGCTTATTGGCCTCGTCCAGCATCTTGCGGAACTGGGGGCGGTCGGCGATGCGGCCGCTCTCGGCCTCGTCCACGTACTCACGGGCGACGGAGTAGCCGTTGCGTTCTGCGTAGTCGCGCAGGGCGCGCAGTTGGGCGGCCACCGAGAGGTCCACGTCCTGGCGGTCGCTGGAGACCCGGGCGTAGAGGGCCGCCGGTGTGTGGTCGTCTATCTGTTTCATGTGTTTGACCTCCTTACTTGGATTGAGTTGTTGGACCTATAATCGAGGCCACAGTTTGTCTAACTCGTTCGTCCAAGGGTCCAATCATCTTTTGATACTCGTCAATGTCGTACCCGTAGATGTCGTAGTAAGCTCGAAGACCTTTAGCAATCGAATCGAATGAATCGATTAGTATCTTCAGCGCATGGAGGGGGGACAGATCCGAAACTACATAGGAAGGATTAGTCGATTTGGTTTGGGTGCCGAGTAATAGGATCGCCCAGGTGTCTCCATGTGAAAGTGGTGAAAGAAGTGAGTAGTCCATCGTATCCTTCAGAGTCGACTCAATCCGGTCCGTAATCAACTTAGGACCGTCACCGAATCCCAGAAATCTAGCACCCGTTTTCTTGTCACGTTGTATCTTGGCATTGGCGTGTAATGATCACGTCAGCCAGTGGACAGGATGCGGC
>VXTR01000057.1 GCA_009837355.1 Chloroflexota bacterium
CTCCTTGCAGATTTCCTTCAAGCCGTTGCCTCTCCGGGAACTCTCGAAGATCTCCTTCACCACCGGGGCGGCGTCGGCGTCAATCTCCAGGGTGGGCCGTTCCTTCGTCCCGTCGCTGACCTTGACGCGCTTGTAGCCGAAGGGAGCGCGGGAGGCTAGGAAGTAGCCACGGGAGGCGGACTCCCGCATTCCACGCACCACCTCCTGGGCCAGGTTCTCGCTGTAGAACTCGTCCACGCTTTCGATGATGGCCTCCATGAGCTTGCCGGTAGGGGAGTCGTCGGCGTGCTCGGTGATGGAGACCACGCGGATGCCCTTCCTACGCAGCATGGACTTGAAAGCCACGGCGTGTTCCCGCTTGCGGGTGAACCGCGAGAATTTCCAGACCAGGATGATCGGGAAGGGAGCGCTGGCCTTGCCGCCCTCTTCGATCATCTTGCGGAACTGGGGCCTATCGGCGATGCGTCCGCTCTCGGCCTCGTCGATGTACTCCCGGGCGATGGCGTAGCCGTTCTTATCGGCGTAGTCGCGCAACGCTCTCATCTGGGCGGCGACGGAGAGGTCCACATCCTGGCGGTCACTGGAAACCCGGGCGTAAAGGGCCGCCGGAGTGAGGGGCTGGAACTGCTGCTTTTGCGTCATATGTGCTTCCTTTTTACCGTTACGTATGATTACCCAGTCTTACCCAGTATAATGAAACATCCGAGCGGCATTTGTCAAGGAGCACCTGTGAGAAGGAAGTTGCCAACCGTCCAATCCCGGTCTCGGAGGCGATTTTGAGAACCGGAGGGTTTTTGCAAGTGGTGAGGTTAACCACGCCCCCCGGCGCCCCGAACCAAAGGGATTTGCTATCCGGGAAATAGCGAAATACCATACCAACCCTGTAGCGCGGGATGGTGAAATGACTGAGCGATGTCTTGGTCTTTGGGGTCGGGAAAATGGGATTGCCAGCGGAGGCTTGCTAACGATCTATGTCCTCCATGACTCTGTCTAGACCGTATGTACCCAGAACGTGCATTCGGTCGATCAGGTCGAGGCATCGGACTTTAATCTGACGGTCTGCGGTCTGGCTGTACGCCCGGACCACCAGATTGGCCACGGACCTGGTGTCGAGCAAGCTCATGTTGGGCATTTCCTCCGCCGCAAGGTCAAAGAAGCGCTGTGAGGCTGACACAATCAACTCAGGAACATCGGCGGTGGTTTCCTCCAGTGCCATGATCAGAGGGTCGGTTCGGGTCGTGAACGCAGCACTCACGATATAGTGACGGGCTAAATCGGCAAATTCCGCCAGGTCGCGCCCATTGAAACGACGAAAACAAGCGGCCGCTGCTTTCCTAACATCAGCGTCATGGTCGTCAAACAATTGAACGAGCATGGTCTCGCACTCTGCACGCAGGGTGCTAACCTTCAGATTGGCGGCGTAGACATCCGCAGCGCCCAGCTTGAGTTGCTTGGAACCGGTGGCACACTGCTGACCCAGCAGAAGCGCCTCCTCGATAGTCAGTGAGGCCAGACAGGACTGACGCGCCCCCGCGGTCGCCACATCATCGTCAACCGATGCCAACATTCGGACGACAATGGGCTCCAAATCAGTGTAATGGGTTTGTACGCCGTACTTTAAGAATTCTTCGACGAATCGTGTGCTCAACACCTGATCGTCTTCACAGAGTTCAACGAAGCGCTGCACGGCAAAATCCCGGTCGTATCTCAACGCAGCAAGCAAGGCGCGTGCTACCATGGCGCAGACCACGGACGAAGGGTCATGGACCATGGTTTCCAGGTGGGGTTTGAAGAACTCGAGGTAACGAGAATCCTGGAAGATCAACTTGGCGATTGAGTCCGCAGCCGTCCCCCTGGCGCAGTTGATTCCGGCCCTCATCAGGTCCCCCTGGTAATCCGTTGAACCTTCATGCGGGTCTGGATCCTGGGTTGCATACCAAGCCGTCATCTCCAATGCCTCATCGGGCAAAACGGCGTCTGGAAAATGGACCAAAAGCCTGGTGATCCAACGACCTACAGGCCGGCTCGGCAACTGATGGCATCGGAAACAGACTTGCACGATTTGGTCCATACTGAGGTCAGAACCGGTCAGGCCCTGCAGTATCGCTTCGAAATAGACCGGATTCACATCATCTGGCATTCGATGGGCGAGGTTTGCGAATCTCCCCGGGTCTTGCCTAGTTAGGGACTCCAACACACGCGAAAGCTCCCTAGCCCCACCAATCCAAGCGTCCATGATATACGGGGAGTACTCCTGGTGATACCGTGCCATGGCGCTCAGCCAATCTTCGTCCGTCATATAGTCAGCGGAAGTCTCAGGGATGGGAGACTGAACGATATAGGATTCTACGATGCTTGGACCGGGAGGGCCAGGGTCAGGAAACTCGCGGCGCAATTCGCCGAGCCGGAGCGAGGCTTGGTGCGATAATCGAGGTTCAGTGACGGCTCTAAGGAATTCAAACTGCGTTGATCCTTGGTACCGAACACCCTTCGTAGTCATCTCGAACGGGGGATAATGGCTGAGTATCGCCTGCTCAAGAGCGGCCAAGCTTGCGTCCGAACAGTGAGGAGTCACGGCTCGGACCAAGCTGGCGGTCGCCCATCGGGCCCGGCCAGGATAATGGCCGCCAAATCCAGCGAGGGCATCCGCGACGTAGTACGCCGCTTCATCAGCAAACGATTCCCCATTGGCTTGATACCCTCGGGCAAGCAAGAAATGGATGATCTCGAATTCGGACGCCTGAAACCGTCCCGCTAGCTGCCTGAATGCATCGGGATCGTTTTCCGCCAGCCAACGTATTGCCGACTCCATGGACAGCAGGAATATGTCTCCGAAAGTGTGCCCATTGGCATAGTACTCAGGATCCCAGACCGGATCGCGCCAAGGCTGGTCTTTACTCTGGTCAGCACTGTTGTTGAGGACATCGAAAACGAACGGCAGCAACAGGTCGATGAATGCACGCGGCGCCCCGTTGGAGGCCTGCTGCACGCCAAGTGCGTCGCTGCTGGATGGGCCTGTCACCATGTCGAACGGGTTCGTATTGCCGACCGCCGGGGCGCGGGCCAACAACCTGTTGCAGCACGCCACAATCAGTTCGCAAGCCCATCCTGGGTTCTGATCAGCTAGCGTGCGTACGTTGTGCCAAAGCCCCGAATAGCCGTCCCGGTCTATGAGAGCATCATCAGCTGCTCCGGAGTTGACCAACGCCAGACCGAGGTCGAATAGCTGCCGGCTCGTCTCGAGGTCGGCGAATAACACCGTGGACAAAAGGCGCCGGTTCCACGCCGCTGAAAGGCCCAAGAAAGGAGTGAGCAATTGCGCCACCCGGTCAGGCCGGATTCGTAGGATGCCCTGCATCAACCATATCGCACGATCGACCCAAGCCTCATCGCTTGCGTTCAGCCAGTCGTTCAGCACCCCGGTGGTATCTAGCAGGTCGAACCAGAGTGCAGAACCATATATCGAGCCCCACACGTGATTGGACAACTCTGACGCCAACGAAGGCCCTAGAAGACGCCACTCATCTTCCGTTGGATCATCCAAGGCTCCCAGTAGCGATATTACGATGGACTTGAGGTGGGCCCGGATCCCGCAGTCGTTCAAAATGGCACCGACATCCCGCCGATAGTCTCCAGGGGTCCCGTCGCGCCGGTGCAAAAGCACCTGCCTGACTTGGGAGCGCACAAAGAGGCTCTGCTCTCGGGCAAGGATGTAGGCGGCCAACTCGTCTCCAGTGGCTGCCATCCGCCTGGCAAAGGTGTAATCCAGGAAACTTTCGTGGAAGAAGGAGACCCGCGACCCGTCTCTCACCAATATGTTCTCCGATTCCAAGAAAGCCGTGGCGCCCGCGTGGTCATCCAACAGAGACTCCGGAACGAAGAGCAACTCGCGGTCAGTCATATGCTTCACCACCAAGTCGACCACTTCGCGCATTTGATCGGGAGGCACTCCGCGGGATTGGAGCGCCTGCCGTTTGTGGCGCCAGAACGCGTCGTAAAGGTCTTTGGTGGTTTGCAAAGCGCTGATATCGACAGCACCGCCTTTGGCCGCCTCCGACAAAAGGTGCATATGCAGAGGGAGCGCGAGGAGGTCCATCTGCTTGGAGCTGAACCGGTCCGGGTGAAAACCCAACTGGACCAACAGGGAGCGCACGGTCTCAACGTCGAAAGATTCAACCCGAAATTCCTGGGCGATGCCATTTTCACTGACCAGGGCGCGGAGGCGGGAGTCGTTGTCGACGTCGAACTTCCGGCAAGCGCTAAGCACCTTCATGTTGGTATGGTGGCGAGCTTCCTCCAGCATTGCGCCAATGCAGTCGAAGAACTGGGGGTTTCTTCCAGATGCCATGCTCACGGCGTCCAACTGGTCGATTATCAAGAGGCAATCCCGGCCTTGTGCCACTGCCGCAAGGGTTCGTACCGGGGACGCTGGCAGTCCCATATGTTTACCCAACGTTTCTGGTTGGTCGGCTGGTTCCAACCGATCGACCCGTAGAGACAGCGTCGGTAGTTCCATGAACTCTGCCTCGTCCAGAACTTGGGAGATCACGGACGTCTTTCCGACTCCTGCTGTACCGGTCACCAGCGCCGCTTTGCGCGTATTTTCGTCATGAAAATAATCCACCAATAGCTGTGTTTCTTGTCGGCGGATACTATTGCCGCCAATTCCTCGAGACTGAATGCCCGCCCGGTAGGTCCGGTTCAGACCGGCAATCGCGTTGGCCAACTGTTCATCATTGGCCCAAGTCTGTTGCCGGAAGCCCCGTTTGTGAAGGTGGCGCCAGATGTCTTCCGCCGTTAACGTTTGGTGGATCTGGTTCAACGCGAATGCTTCCAAGACGTCCGCTGCGTTGGCAGGATCTGCGTCCGATAGCATACCCAGCTTGGCTTGGGCCAGTTCTCCAAGTTCCCTCTCACTGATGGTTACCACTTGGACCCGTTTTAGCCGCTGGTATGATTCTTCCTTGCTGACCGACCCCCACCGTTGATGCAGGTCGTTGAATTTGTTAAGCCATTCATCCGATGCCAAAAACCCACTTGCAAATCCTTCCCACGAAGTCGCGGAACACGCCCGTTCGGAGAGTTCGTCGAGAGGATGGGCCGCATGCGTGGATACGAACACGGTTTGAGTGGCTTGAACTTCCAACTTCTGGTAGAAGTTGCCCAGTACACCCTCTGCCTGCAATGCCGACAGGGACCAAACTCCGCGACCGGTTCGCTGCCGTTTCACCTGGTGATATTCGGTCGCCGCCGGCCCAGCAACGACGAACTCCACTCCTTGACCATCTTCACCTACAGGCTCGAGGGTAATGGATTGGGCTTCCCCACTCAAAACCTTCGCCATGTTGACGACGGTCCAGAGGAGTTCGTACCGATTGCCAGATTTATCGCTGGCTCCGCCGGGTAAAGGCATGGCTTTTGTGTTGCTATCGGGCGGCTATGCGTTGGGTGTGTGCGGCAACGAGGACATGTTATGTGCAGCTATTGAGGACCGATCTTCAGCCATGGTTGCCCGCACAATGTCAATTTACACGACGGCCCCAGTATCGGAAAGAGGCGTTAGCGTCCAGCGGACTGCGGTCGTTCTGCCATCTAGCGGACTTGGGCCAGTTCTGACAGGAACCGGGGAGCGTTGACGATTATCGTGCCTCGGTATTCTCCGATGGGCAGCAGGTGCCGCCGATCGCCGGTCACCAAGTAGTCGGCATTGGCTGACACGGCGCATTCCAACACCCGGTTGTCGGCATGGCCGCCTTCAATCACTTCCGCCATACGCGGCGGCTCGATGACGGTAGCGGCGCCCTCCAGTGCCATTAGCGCCTGGGTCGTGCGCTCGGTGTCCCAGCCGAACTTGCGCGTCAGCACCCCGGCAACCTCGCCCAAGATAAACCATGACAGGAACAACTCAAACCGTCCCCGTTGGGCCAGCTCCAAAACCATCCTTTCATTACCGGGGAAATTCAGGGCAGAGATGATCACGTTGGTGTCCAGGACCACTCTCATGCTGGGGTCTGGCCTGTCTCGGCCCGGTATTCCTCCACCAGGCCGGCCACATCCTCCGGGCTGATGCCTCTGTCCCTAGCGCGCTCCTCCCCATAGCGGAGCAGCTGCCGCCACTCGCATTCTTCGATATACCGCAGCACCGCCTCCCGCAGGAACTCGCTGCGGGAGCGCCCCTGTTGTTGCATTGCTTCGTCCACCCGCTCCGCCATCTCCGGCGGCAACGAGAAGCAACTGTCTTTGA
>VXTR01000063.1 GCA_009837355.1 Chloroflexota bacterium
GCTTGCTCACAGTCTACACCCCAACCGGCATCCCGACTTTTGAGACAGGCTCCTTCTGGCATTACAACACCTCCAAGCGGGGAGTTACCTTGAACCTGGAGATGGAGGACGGGCGCCGGCTGTTCCAGCAAATGGCGGAGCAGGCGGATGTGATACTCGAGACATGCCGGCCCGGCTATCTGGCCTCCCTGGGGCTGGGGTACGAAGATCTGGCAACCCGAAACCCCAGGCTGATTATGTGCTCACTGACCCCCTTTGGGCAGTCCGGGCCGTGGCGGGACTTCCAGACCAGCGACCTGCTGCATCTGGCGGCTGGCGGACAGATGGCTCGGTGTGGCTACGACGAGGAAGTGGTACCAGGCGCTCCGCCCATCGCTCCCGGAGGCGGGCAGGCTTGGCACATCGGAAGTCACTACGCCTACATCGCCATTGCCGCGGCGCTGGTCAACCGGTCGGTTACGGCCCGGGGGCAGTACATAGACGTCTCGGTGCATGATGCCTGCGCGCTCACGACCGAGGGCCACGTGAATCAGTACATTTACAAAGGAAGGGTGGTTCCGCGACGGACCGGAGGCGGCAACACCAACACCGGGCCCAACGCCCAGGTGATCTGCCAGGATGGAAAATACGTGAATGTCGGTCAGGTTGCCCCGGAGCGGGTGCTGACGCTTGCGCCGTGGATTGATGAGCACGGCCTGGCGGGCGACCTGCTGGATGAAAAGTACCGGGACCCGACGGTCGTCGCCGAGAGCCAGTCACACATTCGCGGAATTTTCGAGAACTTCCTCGCCAACATCCCTCGGGACGAGGCCTACCACGGCTTGCAACGGCGTGGCTCCAACACGGGGGCGATCCGTTCCCCGGACGATGTCATGCAGGACCCTCACCTGGAGGACCGGGGATTCTGGACAGACGTGGAATACCCGGAACTTGGCGAGACACTTCGACACCCAGGCCCAGGCGCCATCTTCAACGGCTCACCCTGGAGGATATCCCGGCGCGCACCTTTCGTCGGGGAGCACAACGAGGAAGTCCTGTGCGGGGAGTTGGGACTGTCAAAGGAGGAGTTGGCTGCTCTGGCTGAGAAAGGTACGGTGTAGCCGGGCCGGCCAATGTAGACCCCCCGAACTATGTACCAGTAGACAGGAGAATCTGTTGTTGTCCAGCGATTCCGTCCTCTGTTTTGAAAAGCGAATATGTCACCCAGGTTAGTCTGCAGCCATCTGCGATTGGGTCAGGAGCAAGGCCTCGGCCTTGGCGCGCTCCTTGGCGCTGAGCAGTTTGGTAGGGGGGCTCTCGGCCCGGGCATATTTCCTGGTGGCCACTCGAGACATCCCCAGTTCCCTAGCGATGGCCCGCAGGGACAGTCCCCGGCTTTTGGCCCGCTGGACCGCCTCCCATCGAGCCTGCTGGGTGGCATGGGCTTGCGGATGAGCTGGTGGCGCAGGGGTTTCCCCTTGGCAGCGGCCTTGGCCCGCCTCTCCACTGTGGACTCCAAGTCCGCCAGGAGCTTCCGCTGGGTCTCATCCAGGTGACGGCCAGCTTGGCTGTCAGGTTCGTCTGACCCCTGAGTAGAGGTGAAGTGGCCGGTGCCTCATCCCCACGATGCTGAGGTGGGCGGGTCCCCCTCCTGGAAATCGACGGTTTTCCCTGATACCGGATTATCAGCTCCCCGCCACACCGTTCCAGCACCTCCACCTGGAGCCCGGCGTAGCTGCGCCGTTCGGCCCCGGGCAGCAGTTGCAGCACCCGCCACTGGTAGTGAACCGTGTTGTCCCGGGCCATCTTGCGAGCGTGCCGGATGCTGACCGTCTCGGTGAGAGACAGGTCAGCGGGTATCGGCCGGTAGGCTGTCTCCGGCTGTTCCGCCGCCACGGCGAAGCGCCGGTTGAACCGGGGCAGGAATTCTTGCAGGACTTCATTGGCTTGGTCAATGGTGCTGGCTCCGGCCAAGCGCAGTTCGGTGACCAGCCGGTCCTGGAAGGTGGAAGCCATCCGCTCGACCCGTCCTTTGGCCTGGGGAGACATAGCGAAGATCTGCTGGATCCCCAACTCCCGCATCACCCGGGCGCACTGGGTGGACTAGTAGAGCATCGGCCCCTGGCGGGCGTTGTATTTGAAGGCGGCGTGGCGGTCGCTGTAGAGGGCCAAGGGAATTCCCCATTGTTCCACCAGCCCCTCCAGGAGAACAAGTTAGCCCCGGGTGTCCTCGCTGGGGTGAAAGACCGACTGGGCCACCACGCCGGTGGCGTCGTCCACCGCCAGCAGCAGCACGAACTTGGGGCCTCGGTCTTCCAGCCAGGGGTGGTGACTGCCGTCCACCTGGATGAGCATCCCCTCCTGGGGCATGCGCTTCCTCCGGAACCGGTGTTGCTGGGAACGGCGGCTTCTCGGGATGCCCATGCCAGCCTTGACCAGAATGCGCCGCACCGTGGGCCGGCTCAGGTCGATCCCTTCTCGCTCCCTGAGCAACTCAGTGAAGTGGCTGTGGTTGGCGCCTGAATAATGATTGCTGGCCAGCTTCACCACCGCGGCTGCCGCCTCTTCAGGCACGGCGTTGTGGGGCCTCCGTCCCCGGTTGCCGTGGGCGACAGCCGCGGGACCGTCCTTACGGTAAGCCGCCAACAGACGCTTGGTGTGACGCTCACTGATTCCCATGATCTCAGCGGCCTGGGCGATGGGAAGGTGGTGTTCCAGCACGGTGTTGAGCACGTTGTTTCAATGTCACTTCCCTCATGGGGTGACATTTTCGCTGAACAATTAGCCGGTGACCAAATCGTAAAACAGCAACAAGAATCGCCGCGAACTATAGGCCAGTTCGCCAGGGTCAATGACCACCGGTGGGCGCCACCACGGCGTTCATTGCCGCACTTCGATTTTGAGGTGCAGCGATGGCGTACCAGGAGGTGCTCCGAGAGGAGATACAGGAAGTGATCCGCCGGTGGCAGTCGGGAGCCAGCCACCGGCGGATAGCGGGAGGGACGGGATTGTCGCGGGCGACGGTGCACAAGTATCTGTCGGCGGCGAAAGGGGAGGGGATTGACCAGGACGGTCCGGCGGCCAGCGAAGAGCAGTTGAGCCGGTTGGCTGGGATCAGCCGGGCTGGGCCGCGGCAGGTGGAGACGCCGGTTGAGGACAGCCTGGCGCCGTGGGCGACCAAATTTGCCAGTGGCTGACCGGGGACCGGTTGAAGGTGACGCGGATCCAGGAGCTGCTGGAAACGCGAGGCTGTACGGTGTCGTACACGTCGTTGCGTCGGTTCATCCGTAAGCGCAATTGGGGACGGCGCAGCGTCCCGACGGTGCGGATGGCTGACACCGAGCCCGGCGAGGTGGCTGAGGCGGATTTCGGCCGGCTGGGGATGATCACCGACCCGGCCACGGGCAAGCGCCGGGTGGTCTGGGCGCTGATCATCGGGCTGGCGCACTCCCGGCATTGCTTCGTTTGGCCGACGCACCGCCAGCAGCTGGAGGACGTGTGAACGGTGGAGAGAATATGTGCCGGCGGGGCGGCTTGGTCACTGATGTAGGGCGGTTGAGAACTGTACCACCCGCCGCTTTCCATAGGGCTGATTTTCATCCTGTGGAAGGTGTCGTTGGTCTACGATTCGGTCAGTGCCTAATTGATCAGGGAAAATGTCAGTCCCATGAAGGACGTGACATTGAACCAGCTAGAACAGACGAGACTCCACGTGCTCAACTCAGTACTCGAACACCAGCTACCGGTGGCCCAGGCCGCCGAGATCCTGGGGGTGAGTGAACGCCATGCCTGGCGACTTCTGGCGGCCTATCGGAGGGAAGGCGCCGCCGCACTCGCTCACGGGAACCGCGGCCGTAAACCACGCAACACCGTGTCTGACGACGAGGCCAACGCGGTGGTCCAGCTGGCCAGCACCACCTACGCCGGCGCCAACCACACCCACCTCACCGAGTTGCTCAGGGAAAGGGAAGGCATCGACCTCAGCCGGCCCACGGTGCGGCGCATCCTGACCCGTGCGGGCATCTCCAGCCCACGTCACCGGCGTCCCCCAAACACAGGGTGCGCCGGCAGCGGATGCCCCAGGCGGGGATGCTGGTGCAGATCGACGGCAGTTTCCACCGGTGGCTGGGCGACGACGGTCCCCAATTCACCCTGCTGCTGGCGGTGGACGACGCCACCAGCGCCGTGGCCAGCGCGGTGTTCAGTCCCGAGGAGGACACCCGCAGCTACTTCACCCTGATGCAGGGTCTGATCGAACGCTGGGGACGGCCCATTGCGCTGTACGGCGACCGCCACGGCGTGTTCAAGTTTTCCGGCAGGCCCAGACACATCCAGCCACCGGTGGAGGCTACCCACTTCAGCAAAGCCATTGCCGAACTGGGCATCGGGCAGATTTTCGCCCGCTCGCCACAGGCCAAAGGTCGCGTGGAACGAGCGGCGGGAACCTTCCAGGACCGGCTGGTGACCGAACTGCGTCTGGCTGGGGCCAAGACCATTGACCAGGCCAACGCCGTGCTACGGGACTTCCTGCCCCGCTACAACACCCAGTTTGCCGTGCCGGCCGAAGTGTCCGATCCAGTCTACCGTCCGTGGTGCTCACCGCGGCCTCTGGAGCAGATCCTCTGCTTCAAGCACCCCCGCAAGGTGGCCAGGGACAACACGGTGAAATACAACTGGCGCACCCTGCAACTGCTACCCGGCACCGAGCGTCCCAGCTACGCCGGCGTCCAGGTGGAGGTCCTCGAACACACTGACGGCCGACTCCAAGTGCGCGACGAGGGTGAGATCATCCCCAGTCGACCCGCGCCCTCCAGGGCTGGCGCCCTGCGCGCTTCCCACGGCGCGCTGTCTCCCACGCCGGAGATCAGCCGCATCGTGAAACGCCTGGGCAACCATCGCCTCAGCCAACCCCAGCTGCGTAACCTGACTAACCTCGAACCCGATCCCATAGTCGAAGATGACGACCATGTCGGCGACGCTGAACGCGAAACTCAGGCTCCGGAGGAACGACCGCTGTCGCCTCGCTAACTGGCGCTGTGGAAGGCCGTGCAGGAGGCCAAAGTCCAGGGCATATCCCTGCGCGAGATCGCACGACAACTGGGGATCTCCCGCAACACGTTACGGAAGTACACCCGTGCCCTCACACAGCCCACCAACCGGCCTCACCACCGTGCTGCCAGGCGTCTGCCCCAATTGACTGCCAAACGATCGGACTGACAGATTCCCTTTGCACGGCTTGTTGAGAAAGTCGCCGAAACGGCAGTAGTTTTACCGCAGCGCAGGCCTGAGGCGAAGGGTCAGCCAGATTATCCATCCGGAGCACGATGACAGTGCAGTGAAAAACGCTGCTGCCTCAGCCACGTTGCGCCTGACATCCTGGGCAATGGCATCGGCGGGTGCCACCAGACTGGGCGGCCCGACGCCGCGACCCAGTCTCCGCGCCATCTTTAGCACGTTGTGGGCCAGCGCGGCCATGTAACCCTCGCTGTCTACCTTCCATAGTCTTCTCAGCCGAGACTTTTCCCATCCCAAGCGATCAAGGGAGGCGAAGGTTCCTTCCGCGATGGTTTTCCTGTGGAACTGCTCCCGATGATAAGACGACGAACGATTACGCTCTTGTATCTTCAAGTAGAGGGGATAATACATCGTAAGGCCGAGGCGTCTGCGTTTATGTCCCTCGGGGAGGCATGTTCTTTTGAAGGGACACGCCTGACACTCCTTCTGACGCGCGACGTACTCGTAGGTATGGTGCCGTGGGTGTAGACTCCCACGGCGCAGGATTTTGCCTTGGGGGCAAATCAAGTGATCGCCGTGATAAACGAAATCGCCGTTGGCTACCATGCTGGCCGCCTGCTTGGGATGCATGGGGATGTATTCCACGATGCCCCGCCCTTCCAAATGCTCCCTGAGTTCGCCGACGTTGTAGGCGGTGTCCGCCGCCAGCGATACTGGTTGTAGCGGGAGCCCATCCAAAAGGTCCTGAACCGCTTTCCACTCGCCGGTCGATGCATGGGTTATCCCTCTGGATACGATGAAACCGCCCCGATCAACGATAACGTTCTCCTGATAGCTCAACGCGGAAGGATTCCCTACCCGAGAAGTCCGCCACCGGGCGTCGGTGTCCACCGGACTGAGTGGCAACCGGCCTTTTGGATCTTGGAAATACCTGACTTCTTCGCGCTGGACACCGTCGTGGTCAACAGTATTCTCCTCAATCATGAACAGACCGTTGACCTCGATGGCGCGTTCCTTGAACTCCGCTACAGACATCCCGCTGGGCGACAACCCATGGCTGCTCACGTTGGCCTTGACCAGGCTGGAGTCCACATATATCTCCGGCGACAGCATCCCCAGCCACAGCAACTCGTCGTTCAGACCGTCAAAGATCGCCGCGAAGCCATCCCGACCGATCCGGTCGATGAAGTGGCTGATGCTAGAATGGTCGAACACCGGATCGTCGATGGTCAGAAAACAAAACCATCTGTAGGCGATGTTCTCGGAGATGGCCGAGCACAATCTGCGGAAGGACGAGATGTTGTACAGCGAGCAGATCAGCAGTGCTCTCACCATCACCTCGGGATGGATCGCCGGCCTACCGAAGTCGGGACAGTAGCAGTCTTCCAGGGGCGCCACCAGTTTGGCGAAGTCCAGTTGCTCGTCGATGCGGATCAAAAGGTGATTGGGATCAATGAAATCCGGCAACTGTTTGGTGGTGAACTGGAACAACGTGGAATCCCTGCGGGACCGGTCCAAAGGCTCAATCATCGTCGTCCTCGTCAATACCCGATTGTCCCGGCATTGTATTCCAACTCACCGTTCCACCCAAAGACAACCCCGACTTTTTCAACAAGCCGTTCCATTTAAACTGACAGAATCGCTGGACAACCCTGAATCAGCGATCAAGCCGCCCGACCGGTACATTTTCTCTCCGCCATTCACACCACAAACCAAGAAGCGCCTGCTGCTATAGCAGGGGCTTCCTGGCAGCTCTATCCAACATAGTTTCGGACACCCGACCGTCTTGCGGCGTAAGGGTTTTGGCTGCGATCGAAGGGATACCCCAATAGCTGACCATGCTTGCCAGACTTGGAAAGATTCCGGGGAGGGTTACGCCTTGCAAATGCAAGGCGCGGTCTTGATAATGTGGACCAAAGGCTTACGGTTGCCCATTTGGGGCGGTAAACCCCTTATATTGCGACCTCCCAACGAAAAGTTCGCAGTACGGCCCCTTTAGGCCCACCGGAACAGTTGCTCGTGGTTTGCGGATGATCGCCGGGACGGTCGCTGAATTCCTCCCTGATTTTGCCCAAAGAACGAAGTCACCCACATCTCCAATCGGTAGAGATGCGCAATCGATTTCACTTACACAATAGCGCTCCATCGCTGTTGTGATACCATACCGTTAGCCATTCTCCGAGGAACGCGAGTCCCATCAACTGAAATCTTTGGGGAAAACCCCACAAAGGCCGCTTCAGCGCCTTGCTCTCCGTGGAGCGCTGCGTGTGATACTCAGGACATGGCCGGGAGCACCAAATGCGTTTTTTTGTGAAAAACCGCCGGGAGCCTACGCCGTCAAGCGATGAATATCCCTTTGTCGTCCTAAACAACGACAACTGGGATGACTATCATTTTAAGACGATGTTCCACCCGGTGATCCACGCCAAACCGGGTTTGACGGTGGAGCTTCCTGAAGTCAAGATCCTGAAACGCGACCAGGGGTATGGACGCACTGAGATCTCGCGGGTTTTCGACTCGCTCGACAATACGTATTGCTCGTTGGGGCAGGAATTGGCGTACTATGAGAACCTTCTTATGCTTGAACCCAACGACAGGGAACAGTACTTGACAGCTTTGAGGGACGCAGCAACTGATCCCACCATTCGCAAGGATTTCGAAAATGAAGAGGGATTCAAAACCTCCCTGTTACGTTGGAGCTCAGCAGAACACGCGCTGGAAGCCGCCCAGAGCGTTCTTGCGGGCACGGAAGGAGAAAACGGAGAGTTTACATTTACTTTTTACACTACTTTCGGTGATAACGAAATCTCCGCTAAATTCAGTTATTGTGAGGTACAAGGCCTTCCAGGTCGAATAAACACCATCATCGGTTATAACGGTACCGGGAAAACTCAACTACTCGCGAACCTAGCTCAAGTCGCTGGAGCGGACTCTCATCATCGCGACTTGCCAGATTGGATCACCACTTACGGGCGTATCTCTCCCTTGGCCCTCCGGTTTGGCAAGGTAGTTGCAATTTCATACAGCGCATTTGACACGTTCGCGATACCTGCCTCGCCGGATTCGCAAAAAGGTTTCGGCTACACGTATTGCGGGCTTAGGCGAGTCAACGACCAAAACTCTAGCACCGGCTTGAAAGAAGTCTCGGAAATTGCCGAAGAAATGGCAACCGCAATTTCGCGAATCAAGATGCTTGTCCGGCACTCGGCTCTCGAACGAGCATTACGACCTCTCAGGGAAGAACCATCGTTCGCCCGCGCTGGCTGTGTACTCGATGTCTTGGCGGAGGACGAACGCTGGCGTGAGGAATTTAACTCGTTGAGTTCTGGTCACAAAATTTCATTCAACATTATCGTGCAGTTAGTGGCGGCTCTTCAACAAAGGTCTTTGGTTCTGATTGATGAACCGGAATCGCACCTTCATCCTCCGCTGCTGGCTGCCCTGATGAAAGGAATAACTAATGCCCTGGAAGCACATCGGTCATATGCGGTTATAGCAACCCACTCGCCGGTGGTACTGCAAGAAATCGCGTCACGCTACGCCCGTGTGCTCAGCAGGAATGGTTCCCAGAACGCTTTCGAAGAGCCAGAAATTGAGACCTTCGGTGAGAATATCGGATTGTTGACCCGGCACGTGTTTAATTTGGACAATAGCCAGAGTGACTATGTAGGAGTGCTTCGCGAGCTCGCTAGCATATCCTCGCTGGAAGAAATCGAAGGATTGTTCGTACGAGGGTTGAGCTCTCAGGCTCGCGCTCTGATCATGCAAGCGCATCGCAAGTAGATGTACACTTTACCTATCCCTGCACGTAACGGTTTGGCCGACTACGATAGTGTGGTCGCTCGGCGTCACAACGCCACCAAAGATGCCCTGGCTCAACACCGAGGAGCCGTGGCAGGAGCGTTGGCCGACTATCTCAAATTCTCTGGAAATGGCTCTTCGCTTCAGCCCATTCCAGTCACGCCGGCGGTATCCCATGCATTGGAGACTAACTTTGATCTGCTCGACAGCAATGGCAGCCACTCAAGTATTCGCGATGAGATTCTAGGTTCAGCGCATAATGGTGCTTGCCCGTATTGTAATTCGGCAACCGTTGACACCCTAGACCACGTTTTACCGAAGACGGTGTACCCGGAATTCTCAGTGTTGGCGCAAAATTTGGTGCCATCATGCGGCACGTGCAACCGCAAGAAAGGCTCTACGTGTTTCCATTCGTCTGGGTTAAATCTGATGCATCCTTATTTCACAAAGGTCCCGAATGACGCGATATTGGTGGTCGACGTAGTGGTTACCAACCAAGAGGTTACATGGCGATTTTCGCTACAGCAAAGTGCCAGTATTGCGAACGATGATTTTGCACTTATAAATAATACGTTTACGTTGTTGGAACTAGCCGATCGTTACAGTGACGTTTCTGTCGGCGAAATAATCGACGCTATCAGTGGTTTTGATGACTTCTACGCGGACGGCGATCCAACCGCAGTCAGGGCATTCTTGCAAAAATTAGCTGTGGGTTCGCAGAATAGCCGCGGACCCAACTACTGGAAGACCGTTATATTGCAGGCACTTGCAGACAGTGACGCATTCTGCGCCGGAGCATACAGGACACTGATTGGGAAACCTAACGCCTGAAGCTGCACTTTTGTGTAGCTCTGAGTGCTGAAGCCTATGAGATGGGTGCCTCCGATGCGCCGATGGATCCGGAGTTCCTGTCGCGTTAGTCCACTTTGCCCGCCTAACCAGAATCAAACCTTTCATATTGGCGAAACTGTAGGGGAACCTCCCACCGGAAGGTTCGCAACATGGTATGCTTAGGCCCACTTTACGAGGCGCTGACGTGCTGTTCTGTGTCACCCGAGACGGGGGTGTGTGGTTTTGATTGAATGGCTTGGCATCAGCCACCTTTTTGAGCTTTCCGGATTGGAAGCGATTGCGGGCTTTTTCACTCCGCTGGCAGTTTTTGCCGCGTTTTTCCTGGCGCAGCTGATACTGCCGGGAAGGCGGGTTACCGGCTACGTCGTCAATCGGGAGACCGGCGAGCCGCGCAACTACCGGCTGAACGGCATCCTGGTGTTTGCAATCGCGGTGATTGTGTGGGCTTTCGAGCTTACCGGAATGCCCCGGGACTGGTTCTATCGTTCCTCGATATATGCGGTGGCCGGTGGGACGGTCTTTTGCATCATCTTCTCCATCTTCGCAATGCTGGGCCGCTCGCAGGGTGAGGCCAAGAACCCGTTCATTACGTTCTGGGATGGCCGTTCGCTAGAGTTATCCCTGTTCAGGGAGCGCTTTGACGTGAAGATGTACCTGTACGTCGTCGGCGGGACGATGCTGTCGCTGAACGCGCTGTCGGGCGCGGCGTATCATTACCAACGGTTCGGCGAGGATTTCAATCCGGGCGTTTTCCTGTACGCGGCGTTTTTCACGTTTTACGTCCTGGACTACTTCATATTCGAGCGCGTGCAGCTGTACACCTACGACCTGATCCACGAGCACCTGGGCATGAAGTTGATATGGGGCGGGCTGGTGATATACGGGTGGCTGTACATTCTCCCGCTGTGGGGCATGGCCGCTTATCCGAATCCCGGATTCTCGACGGGATGGACTTACGTCTGGCTCATCGGGTCGGCGGCGACGTTCCTGTTCGGGTGGAGCATTTCCCGCGGGGCGAACATGCAGAAGTACACCTTCAAGCGGTGGCCAGACCGCAAGTTTCTAGGGTTAATCGAGCCCAAGTACATTGAAGCCGGCAACCGCAAGATTTTGTACAACGGTTTCTGGGGCCCGGCGCGGCATTTCAACTACATGGGCGAGGGATTCTTCTGCCTTTCAGTCGCGCTGGCGTTCGGCTACTTTGCCAATCCTTGGGCCTGGACATACTTTGTCTTCATCGTATCGCTGTTCACGTGGCGGCAGCGAGTTGACGAAAAGAATTGCGCCGAGAAATATGGCGCCGAGAAGTGGGCGGAGTATCGGGCGCGGGTGAAGTACCGGATTTTCCCCGGCATCTATTAGCCTGCGGCTGCGCAGGGTATCGGGTTTAGCAAGGCAGCGCGCCCTGAGCCAAGGTTGCAGTTAATCACCCGGTTACGTAGCCGTTTTTCAAGTCCCATTGGGATGCGTCCTGGCTTCGGTTGATGGGTTGGCCGTAACCGCCGCCGCCGGATGACAGGCAGATGATGTGGTCGCCAGGGTTGACAAGGACACCGACTTCCTTGGAGCCGAGGACGCGGTCGGTTCCGTTGGACACTATCTTGTAGTGGTGAGGGAGGCCGTCGGCTGCGCCGAACAGGCCGAAGGGCGGCACTACAATGCCGTCGCCGGCGGTGTTGAGCAGGGCGGGTCCTTCGCCCTCGTACACCAGGTCACACACCGCGCCCAGGCCGCCGCGCCATTCGCCAACTCCACCAGAGTCGGGACGCAGCTCGTGGCGCTGGATGAAGAAGGGGAACCGCTCCTCCGTTACCTCGATGCTGGGTGAGCGGATGCCGCCGGCGACGTTAATCTCGCCCACGTTGGACCAGCCGTCGCAGCCTTCGGAGGCTCCGCCGCCACCCCGGGCGAGGAAGAAATGCCAGATGAATTGGCGGCCAGTGCGCGGGTCGTGGCCGGTGATGGCGTAGCGCAGACGGCGGGAGAAGCCCGCGGACACGGCTGCGGGGATGGCAGGCGCGAGCGCCTTGAACACGGCCTCCACCACCTCTTCGGCGCAGTGGTTGGTGCTCATGCACACGGGCGCCGGCGGGTTGGCGTTGACGACGAGTCCGCGCGGGGCGATTATTTGAACGGGGCGCATGGAACCCTCGTTGCGGGCCACGTCCATGGGCGCGAGGTACATGATGGCGGCGTGGGCCAGCGAGCGGGTGTTGGCATAGGCACTGTTGATGAAGCCTTCGACCTGGGGACTTGACTCGCTGAGGTCGATGGTCATGGAATCGCCGGCGATGGTGACTTTTGCCCGGATGGGCACCAGCTTGCTGTCAAACCCGTCGTCGTCCACGAAGGACTCGCCGTGGTACACGCCGTCGGGCCAACCGGAGATGAACCGGCGGACCTGCCGCTCGGTGGCCGCCAGAATCTCGGCCACCACCACCATCAGACGGTCGGGGCCGTAGTCGGCGAGGAGGGATTCGATGCGCTGGGCGGCCAGCATCACCGAGCCGATTTGCGCGTTGAGGTCGCCGAGGAAGTTCTCCGACTGCCGGACGTTGGCGGACATCATTTGCAGCAGGTCGTAGCGGGGGACGCCCCGGTCGTAGAGCTTCAAAGGAGGTATGCGCAGGCCCTCCTGGAATATCTCGTTGGCGCCGGGGTTGTAACCGCCGTGAGTGCCGCCGCCCACGTCACTGTGGTGGGCGCGGTTGACGCCGTAGAACAGCAGCCGTCCGTCGTAGAAAAGGGGCCGGATGATGGTGATGTCGGGCAGGTGGCTGCCGCCGAAGTAAGGGTCGTTGAGGATGAACACGTCGCCGTCGTGGATGTCGTCGGCGAAGTAGTCGCGCACGGCGGCACCGGCCACGGGCAGGGCACTGATGTGCACCGGGATGCCCTCGCCCTGGGCCACCAGTTGGCAATCACCGTCCAGGATGGCGGTAGAAAAGTCACGGCTGGAATTGAGGATTTGGGACATGGCGGTGCGCAGCATGGCCTCGGTCATCTCCCGGGCGATGGACTCCAGGCGGTGCTCCACAACGGCGAGGGTAATGGGGTCGGCGTCCGCGTCGACGGTTTCCGGCTGCGTATCCGGGGCCACCTGGGTAGCATCAAGATTCACGTGCAACTCCACTCCGCCCATGGCGTCGACAGTGGCGTGGTCGCCGGGCCACACCAGGATGGTGGTGAAAGGCGATTCAAGGATGGCGGGGCCGGCGATTTCAGCGCCAGCCGGCAGGCCATCGGGGGCATAGGTTGGAGCGTCTTGCCATTGACCCAGATAAATGCGGCGGGAGCCGAGGGGGCTGGCCGTGTTCTCGCTCCCTTGACGGTCAAGCTGCGCCATCCTGGGGAGCTTGCCGACCGCTGCGACCCGCAACGTAACCAGCCGCACCTCCTGGTCCTGCTGGCTGTAGGAGTAGAGCTCCTGGTACCTGTCGTGGAAATTAGCCGTCAGGCAGACGACGAACTCTGAAATCGATAAAGCCGGGTCCGGCAGCGGCACGGTTACCTCGTAGATTTGGTCCAGGTAGCGCATATCGGCGGAGTAGTTGATCTCAACCGCGTCGGCCGAGATCCCTTGAGTGAGCAGCTTGTCGCTTCCCTGGGCTGCCAGTTCGTCGAGGATGACCCGAAGCTCGTCCAAGTCCAGGCGGTCCAGGCTGACGGGATATGACCGGAAGAAGTCGTACTTGATGTCGGTGTTGAGCATTCCGTAGGCCGACAGCACCGGAGCCGAGGCGGGTATGTACACTTTTTCAACCTGCAGCTGCCGGGCAACCTCCGCAGCGTGCAGGCCCGAGGCGCCGCCGAATCCCATCATGGTGAATTCGCGGGGGTCAACGCCGCGCTGCACCGACATGAGGCGGATGCCCTCGGCGATGGAAGTGCAGACCACCTTGAACACGCCGAAGGCAGATTCAACGTTGGAAAGACCGAGCGGTGTGCCGACGTGTTCGGCCAGGGCCTGCTCTGCGGAGTCGCGGTCGAGGCTGGCCCGGCCCCCCAGGAAATTGGCGGCATCCAGGTAACCCAGGGCCAGGCCGGCGTCAGTAACGGTGGGATTGGCGCCGCCCTTGCCGTAGCAAGCCGGGCCGGGTTCGGCGCCGGCGCTGTCCGGGCCGACATGGAGGATGCCGCCCTCATCCACGCGGGCGATGCTGCCGCCTCCGGCGCCCAGGGTATGGATGTCGATCATGGGGGCGGCAATCTTCCAACCAGCCTCGAATTTCTCGTTGGAGATGTGGGGAAAGCCGTTCTCGATGAGCGAGATGTCGGTGCTGGTGCCGCCCATGTCGAAGGCAATGACCTTTGGCTCGTCCAGCAATTGACCGAGGTATGCTGCGGCGCTGACGCCTCCCGCCGGGCCGGACAGAATTGCCCGCACCGCCATACGGCCGGAGTCGGCGATGGGAGCGACGCCGCCGTTGGACTGCATAATCAGCACGTCCTTCAACTGCGGATACGCTTCGAACCGCTGGCCCAAGTTGACGAGATAGCGGCTAAACACCGGGCCGACGTAGGAGTTGATCACGGTGGTGCTGAGGCGGTCAAACTCCTTGATTTGCGGAATCACCTCATGGGACAGGGAGGTGTACATATCGGGAAAGCGCTGGCGTATCAGCTCCCAGGCTCGCCGCTCGTGGGACGGGTTCAGGTAGGAGAACAGGAAACAAACGGCCAGAGCTTCGGCGCCCTCCCGCACCAGATACTCCAGGCTATCCACCAGCGCGTCCTCGTCCAGGGGGAGCTCCACCTTGCCGCTGGCGCGAACCCGCTCGGGAACGCCCACGCGGAGATAGCGCGCCGCCAACGGCTCTACGGGGGTCATTCGCAGGTTGTACCGGTCCTCTTTCAGGCCTTCCCGCATCTCCAGGAGGTCGCGGAAACCGTCGGTAGTGACGAGGCCGACTTTCGCGCCCTTGCGCTCTACCAGCGTGTTGGTGGCGACGGTGGAACCGTGGATGACCAAGTCGGTTTCACTGAGCAATTGATCCAACGAAAGCCCGTGTGCCGCAGCGGCTTCCTGCAACCCGGTCATGACGCCGATGGAGGGGTCATCCGGAGTGGACTGAGTCTTGAAGAAACGGGGCTGCTCGTCTTCGCCGGCCACGACGAAATCGGTAAAGGTGCCACCAACGTCTATCCCGATCTTGTACACCTGTAACCTCCTGGCTTTTGGACAACGAGAGTCGCGGGCGGTGCGGTCCTCTCCGCGTTCATACTAGGCTCTGAGCGCCCTTTGCGCAACGGCGGCGACGCGCCCTTGCGTTCCGAGGACATCAGGATATACTCTGCCGCCATAAGTCAATCGAATAGTGGGAGATTGCATTGGCCGCAGCACCCGTTAACCAAGCCGTTCGATACGAACCGGATGAGAGTCCTCCTCTGCTGTTGAGCGTCGGCCTCGGCGCGCAGATTGCCATACTAATCGTTGCGCCGGTGGTCATCACTGTGGCGATAGTCTTCCGCATCGCGGATCAGCCCACGGAGTACCTGGCCTGGGGGGCCTTCGCCGCGATGTTTATCAGCGGCGTTGCCACCATACTGCAAGCCGTGCGGGTGTGGCGGATTGGCGCCGGGCACATCCTGATTATGGGAACCTCCGGGGCGTTCATCGCGGTTTGCGTGGGCGCCCTGATTAAAGCCGGGCCAGCCACTATGGCCAGCCTGATTGTGGTGTCGTCACTGTTCCAGTTTGCACTGGCGGCGCGTCTGGCGTTGCTGCGCCGCATCTTCACTCCGGTGGTTTGCGGCACCGTGATAATGCTCATCGCGGCGACGGTGATGCCCATCGTATTCGACATGATGATGGACGCACCGGAGGGCGCACCGGACATGGCAGCCCCGGTAGCGGCGCTGGTTACCATAGTAGTAATCGCAGCGCTGATACTGCGCGCGCCGCCGGTGCTGCGGCTGTGGGCACCCATCATCGGCATCGGGGTCGGCTGCGTGGTGGCGGGAGCCTTCGGGTTGTACGACACGCAGTACGTCCTGGATGCCGCCTGGGTGGGTATCCCGGTCGGTTCGTGGCCGGGCCTGGATCTTACTCCTGGCCAGGAGTTCTGGGCGCTGCTGCCGGCCTTCGTCATCGTTACCCTGGTTGGAGCCATTGAAACCATCGGCGACGGCGTGGCAATTCAACGAGTCTCCCGACGGCAGGAGCAAGCCACCGACTTCCGCGTCGTGCAGGGAGCGCTCAATGCCGATGGCGTGGGCAATTTCCTCTCCGGCCTGGCCGGCACCCTGCCCAACACCACCTACTCGTCCAGCATATCCCTGGTTCAAGTTACCGGAGTAGCAGCCCGCAGGGTGGGTATAGTCATCGGCGTGGTCATCGCTGCCTTGGCGTTCTTCCCGAAAGTAGCCGCGGTGTTTATCGCCATACCCGGCCCGGTTGCCGCCGCCCTGATAACCGTTGTCATCGGAATCCTCTTCGTCCAGGGCATGAGGATTATCCTTGACGACGGTTTGGATTTCCGCAAGGCCACGGTGGTGGGAACAGCGTTCTGGCTGGGCACGGGCTTCCAGAACCAGTGGATTTTCCCGGAGCTGTTGGGCGATGGTTTTGTGAGCGTACTGCTGGGCAACGGGATGACCTCCGGCGCTATCGTCGCAATCCTGATGACGCTGTTTATGGAACTGACCCGGCCCCGACGACGGCGATTGCAACTGGCGCTGGATAGCGAAGCCCAGCCCCGGATTGATGAGCTGCTGCGGCGGTTCGCGTCGGCCAACCGCTGGGATGACGCTGCCACGGCGCGGCTGACGGCGGCCGGCGAGGAAACGCTGGCGATCCTGCTGCAGGAGGAGGACGAGGTTACCGCCGGACGGACGCGTCGCCTGTCGGTTTCCGCCCGCATGGAGGATGGCGCGGCGGAGATGGAGTTCGTAACGGCGCTGGAAGGCGAAAACATGGAGGACCGGCTGTCTTATCTGGGCGACCTTCCGTCGATACCGGACGAGAACGAGGTGTCGTTCCGACTGCTGCGCCACTACGCTTCTTCCGTGCGGCACCAGAAGTACCACGGCGTTGACATTATCACGGTGTCGGTCGATGGGCCGCGGACATAGGCTAATCCTCGTTCGCCATTGCGAGGCGTCGGGACAGGAACCGGAGGCGGCTTTGACCGACAGGGGGTTGCGGCAGGCGGAGGCGTTGCGGGATTTTCTGGTTGGGCAGCCAATCGACCTTATCGTAACCAGCGAGTACCTGCGCGCCCGGCAGAGTGTGGCACCACTGGCGAGGGCATTGGGTTTGACGCCGCAGGTTGACAGTCGGCTGAACGAGCGGCTGCTGGCCGCCACGCCTATTGAGAATTGGCGCGACGTATTGCGAGGCTCTTTCGACGACCCGGACTTGCGGGGGCCCGGCGGGGAATCGGCCAGAGAGACGCTATCAAGGGCACAGGCGGCGTTGAACGAACTGCTGAACGGCCGTTATCGTATGCCCGTGGTAGTCACGCATGGCAACCTGATGAGCCTGGTATTACACTCCCTGGATGGCTCGTTTGGTTATGCTGGGTGGGAGAGTCTTTCCAATCCCGATGTCTATCTGCTGGATAATATGAAACCGGGACAGTCGGCATTTCGCAGGAAGTGGAACTAACCCCACGGAGAGGTATAACCATGGCACGTTTGGAAGGCAAAGTGGCGTTAATCAGTGGCGGAGCGCGGGGGATGGGCGCATCCGAAGCGCGGCTGTTTGCTGCGGAGGGGGCCGCCGTGGTGATTGGCGACATACTGGACACTGAGGGTGAAGCAGTGGCCGCGGCGATAAGGGCAGACGGCGGGCAGTGCCACTACTGCCGGCTGGACGTTACGCTGGAATCGGATTGGCAGGCGGCGGTATCGCAGACGGCGTCGCGGTTCGGGAAGTTGGACGTGTTGGTGAACAACGCCGGCATTGGCAGCAGTTCGTTCAAAATCCACGAAGAGCCCGTTGACCTCTGGGAGCGCACCATTGACGTGAACCTGAAAGGCGTGTTCCTGGGAACCCGCACGGCGATACCCGTCATGCAAGCGGCCGGCGGCGGCTCCATCATCAACATTTCGTCCCAGTTGGGGATCGTGGCGGCAGAGTACAGTGGAGCAGCCTACCAGACGGCCAAAGGCGGCGTGCGCATTTTCACTAAATCCGCCGCTTTGCAATACGCCTCCGACGGCATCCGGGTGAACTCGGTGCATCCGGGGCCGATAGTTACCGACATGACGCGGGCCCGGCGCGGCGATCCGGACCGCCTGGCCATGATGCTGTCGCGCATTCCCATGGGCCGTTATGGTGAGCCGGAAGAAGTGGCCAACGCCGTGCTTTACCTGGCCTCCAATGAGTCATCCTTCGTAACCGGCAGCGAGGTGGTGGTGGACGGCGGCTGGACGGCGCAGTAGCCAGTCAGGGCTTGGCTACGCGGGCAAAACGCTCCAATTGGGCGATGAACTGCTCCGCGTTTTCGGCGCGGGGTTCTACCACCAGGTAGGTGATGCCAGCGCTGGCGTAGGCCGTCAAGTCAGCGGCGATTTGGTCGGGCGAGCCGCGCAGCGGAGTTCGAGCGTCGCCGGTAAATGGAGCATCGATAACGTCCAGGCCGGCGCGCAGGGAGATTGCATAACCGCCCATCGGCAAGCCGGCGTTGGCGCGCAATTCCGCGATGCGAGCGGCGACGCGGGCAACGTCGGCAGGGGACTGGCGGACGCCGTGCCAGCCATCGCCCAGGGCCGCGGCGCGGCGCAGGGCCGGCGGGCTGATGCCGCCGGTCCAAATGGGCGGGTGCGGCTTCTGCATCGGACGAGGCGATATCGACACGCCAGAAACGTCGTAGTGGAGGCCAGACAGCGTAGGAGCGGCTTGGCTCCAGAAAGCGCGCAGAATGGCAATATGCTCGTCGGTTACGCCGCCGCGCGCGTCAAAATCGGCGTCCAGGGCGGCGAACTCCTCGGCCATCCAGCCGACGCCGGCGCCGACGATTAGCCGGCCGTTGGATATGACGTCCAGCGTGGCGAGCATCTTGGCGTTGAGCACGGGATGGCGATAGGGCAGCACCAGGACGCTGAAGCCCAGGTGGACGCGCTGCGTAACCGCCGCCAGGTAGGACAGGGCGGTTATCGGTTCCAGGATCAGGTCGTCGGCAGCCAGGGGAAACCGGCCGTCGCTGCGGTAGGGATAGGCTGAGCGCAGGTCGGTTGGAATGGCGATGTGGTCGCTGAGGAAAATGCCGCGGTAGCCCAGGGCTTCGGAGCGCTGGGCCAGACTTGCCAGGGTTTCGATTTGGGCCAGGGGGCCGACGTTGGGGAGGATTACTCCGTACTGCATAGATGCACCTTTGCGCTGCGGTCGTGCTTGACGGTAGGCGCGGTAATCGGGTAGATTGGGGCTATTATTGCACTGATCCGGGCCAGGGAGGAACGACCGATGACGATAATGCAGGACCGACCGCCTGCCGCAATGGAAGAGGCGGTTCAAAACGGGTTCAACCTGTCGTGGCTGCAGCAATTGAAGCAGCAAATTCCCGGCGCCGCCGAGGAATTGGCGAACGATCCGACGCTAGCAGAGCACACGCCGGAATTGATGGACGAATCTCCCAACCAGACCCAGCGCACGCGGGGCGCGTTGCCGCGCCAGGGCGTGCCGCAATACTCCGCTTACACCTTCCGGGACAAGAGCGAAGTTTGGGGCTACAACCTGACCAAGCTGTACCAAGAGGCGGTGTCGCGGCAGTGGTCATCGGCGACGGATATTCCGTGGGAAACGCTGAGGCCCTTACCCGACGACGTTGAGGCCGCACAATGCCAGTTGGCGACGTTCTTCGCCCAGGTTGAGTTCGTAGCGGCCGACGTGCCGGGCCGGTTCATCGCGCAGATGTCGCCGGACTATCACGAAGTGCGGATGTTCCTGTTGACCCAGGTGATGGACGAGTCCAGGCACATGGAAGTCTTCCGCAAGCGCGCTCTGGCCAACGGCGGCGGCCTGATGCGGATGATCGACTCGGTGAGCGACGTTACCGGCGGCAGCACCGACAACGCCCGGGAGTTCACCGAGATGTCCAGCCGGCTGCACATCGTTGGCGAGGGCAACGTGCTAACCCTGTTCCGGCTGGGCGAGCTGATGGCCTACAATGACGCTGAGAAAGCCATCTACCGCAGGGCGGCGCAGGACGAAGCCCGCCACGTGGCTTTTGGCGTGCTCCACGCCCGCTACATGAACGAATGCACTCCGGAACGGCGGGAGGAAATCCACGCCTACCTGGACGAAGCCGAAGATCGCCAGGCCACCGGCAACGGAGGGGAGAACCCGGCGGCCCGCAGCGCCAACCTGACGGCGGAATCGCTGGCTATCCTGCTGGGCGGCGGCGCGAAGAAGGCTGACGAAGGGCAGAAAATCCTGGCGGCCATCCGACAGCGACAGGTCAAGGAATACTTCCAGCGGCTGAAGTCCTGTGGGTTCGACGACCGCATCGAGAACGGGCGAGTGAATCCGGCGCTGCTGGAGGCTTACAAGGCGGCAGCGTAACGTCCGCGCCACCGAACGTGTCCGTATCCGATTCCGTTCGGAAACCAACCTTTGCGCTGACGACGGCCCGCCGCATTGATACGACGGGCCGTTCCTCTTCCGGTGAGGCATTATGACCACTAATAACGACTCGCATAACGGCAGCAGTGGAACCGGTCCCAACCCCGAGATTACCACGGACGACAGCGACCCGACCGGTCGCTACCGTTCCTCGGCAGCGGGGCAGGTGCAACAGAATGTGGCGGATGCGGACGGCGACGTTTCACCTCCCGGAACTGAAGCTCCAGCGGACGCCGGGCCGTCGACAGAGGCCGAGGCTAAACCTGCGCCAACGGAGCGGTTCCAGTGGATGAAGGACACCCGCCAGTGGGGCGTGCGGGCGCCACTGACGCAGCACGGACTCACGGTAGAGTCCATCGCCATCGGGGTGTACGGCGAGATTCCCGACGAGAGCCGGGAAATGACTCGAATGCCCCGGGGTTCCGTTGCCACGCCGGGAATGCCGCGCCTGGACAACTATTCGGTGAACCGCAAGGACGAACTGTGGTCGGACAACGCCGCAACCCTGTACGAAGAAGCTATCCAGCGGCGCTGGAATGCCATGCAGGATATTGACTGGGACAGCCTACCCGAACATCCCCAGGACTTTGAACTGGCCTGGTGCCAGCTGTGTACCGAGCTGGGCCAGCACGCCACCGCCGAGATCGACACCATCGGGCAGTGGCTGCACCGGATGAACTACGCCTACATTGAACCCAAGATGTTCCTGGCAACGCAGGAGTTTGACTCGGCGCGGCATTTTGAAGCGATGCGCCACCGCGCTCTATGCAACGGCGGGGCGTTGGGGCTGGAATCGCCTGGGATGATGAACCGGCGCATGGTGGAAACCCGGGCCGGCTGGCCGGAAGTGGCCGTATCGATGTACATCGCGCGGGGCACGATGACGCTGCTGCTGTACCGCTTTGGCGCGCACTTTGCGTCCAACCCGGTTGACCGCAGGATTTTCAGCCTGTGCCTGCAGGACAAGGCGCGGCACATGGCTTACGGAATGGGGATGCTGAAGCTTACCGTGGCCGTGAAGGGCGTTGACTTCGGCGTGTCCCTGCGGCGAATACTCGGCTCTATTGAAAAGGACATGGCGGGAGAGCTGCGGGACACGGTGCTGTGGGAAGCGATGGCAATTATCTCTGGCGGTTCGGTGAGCGGCATGGCCGAGGGTATGGCAGCGGTGAGCCGGTTGCGGTCGGACTACGTGCGACAGTACGCGGCCCGGCTGCGCTGCGTCGGAATTGACAAGCAGGAACCTGCCCTGCATCCCGACCTGGCGGCAGTGTTGCAGTGATTCGTTGCTGATTTCCTCCGTCAGCCTGCTCCCCGATGACGTTGCCGCTTTCATCAGGCTGGCGGTGCTGTGCATCCTTGCCGCCGCCGCTGCCACCTGGGTCAACGGGTGGTTCCAGGCAGTAGCCGCTACGGTGTTCGGCGACCCGGCGCCGCGCGCGCAGGGCAGGCTGCTGGGCAGCCCCTGGCGACATCTGGACCCGGTGGGCCTGGCGCTGGCGGCGGTATCGGGCCTGGGCTGGGGCAGGCCGCTGCCGGGGGAACCGGGACGGCAGGGACGGTGGCCGTCGATAGCCATTGCAGCGGCCGGGCCGCTGGGGAATCTCAGCGTAGCCTTCCTGCTGGCGGCGCCGGTCAAGGCCGGTTGGCTGGCGTGGGCGATACCGTCGCCGGACAGCCTGACGCTGGTGATGACTGGGGGATTGAGGTCGGGAATCTCGGATATAGTCGGGTTGCTGATTATCTGCAACCTGTTGCAGGCCGTATTCCAATTGCTGCCGCTGTCGCCGCTGGCCGGGTATAGAGCGTTGGCCGTGCTGCTGCCGGCGGGAGCGGCGGAAACGCACCGTCGTTTTCAGCGATTCGCGCCGATCCTGTTGGTAGCGCTGATTGCGTCCGACTACGTGCTGCGGCCGGGGATACTGTGGGCTACGGTGTTGCCGGTGGCGCAGGGGTTGGCGGGCCTGGCTACCGGGTTCTGAATCCCTCAGGAGGTGGGCCCGAAACGCTCGGTGCGGATGACGGTTTCGGGAACGCCGACGGCCAGGAGCGCGTCGGCAGCGGTTTCGACAAAGCCAGTGGGGCCGCAAACGTAGCAAAGGGGCGACCCGCCGCCGTCGTTCATCGCGCCCAACTCGGCGATGCACTCTTCCAACATTGCCGAGTCAACGCGGCGGGCATAGCCAATCCACCCGGGCGGCTGCCGACGGGTCAACGAACATTGCACCGCCACGCAAAGGCTGCGCCGGCTGATGTCGTCCAGGAACTTCCGGTAGATGATGTCCTCCGGCGAGCGCGCCGAGTACAGCAGCAGCGCCGGAACTTCCGGAGCCATGCGCGCCCGGTGCATCAGTATCGACTTCAGCGGAACGACGCCGGAGCCGCCGGCCACCAGCAATAGCGGGCCGCCCATATCGGGCGTCCAGGTGAAGGGGCCGCCGATGGGGCCACGGACTTCCAGCGTGTCGCCGGGTTGTACGACTTCGTGGAAGTACGGGGATACCTCACCGTCGGGAATCAGTTCGATGGTGAGGTCGATGCAGTCGGGTGCGTCGGAGGGCGATGAGGCTACGGAGTAGGAACGCTGGGCCTGGTAGCCGTCAGGAGCGGTGAGGCGGACGTCGTAATGCTGCCCGGCGAGGAAAGAGCGCGGCTCATCGAGTTTGAGGGTGAAGGTTTTGGCGCGGTACGTCTCGGTGGTTACACGCTCAACGGTGGCGGATTGCCAAGCGGAGGGCGATGACAGCGTGCCCCCGGGATTCCCGCCGGCGCCGGAGTTACCAGGCTGACGGGACGGCGATGACGGCCCAAGGTCTAGTCGCCCCAATAGCGTTGTTCCTTCCAGGGGTCGCCGTACATATGGTATCCGTACTGTTCCCAGAAGCCGGGGCGGTCTTCGGGCATAAAGCGGATGCCGCGCAGCCACTTGGCAGATTTCCAGAAGTAGAGATGGGGAACCACCAAGCGGGCCGGGCCGCCGTGTTCGGGGGCGATAGGCTGACCGTCGAACTCAAAGGCGACCATGCCTCGCCCTTCCAGCACGTCCCAAGTGGGCAAGTTGGTGGTGTAGCCGCCGTAGGAAAAGGCCATCAGGTAGGGAGCGGGGTCGGTTACACCGGCAGCGGCCAGCAGGTCGTCGATGGTTACGCCCTTCCAGGTGGTGTCCAGCTTGCTCCACTTGGTCACGCAGTGGATGTCGGTGTGGATTTCGGTTTCGGGCAGGCTGCGGAACTCCGGCCAGTTCCATTCTGCCAAGGGCTGACCGTCATCGCCGGCGAGGGTGAAGGTCCATTCTTCGAGAGAGATGCGCTGGGTGGGACCGGCGGTTAGAACCGGGAAGCCACGCTCCAGGTACTGGCCGGGCGGAATGGGGCGGGGCGGTGTTTCCCGGCGACGTCCGAAAAATCCTCGGGTTACCATGGGGGAGCAGCTCCTGACATTTTGTTGGTGAAACGGGATGAATGAAGGTTATAGAATCGGCATATTCATGTCAAACGGACGCCTCCGGCTCAGTTAGCCGTTTGTGGAATCCCGCTCGTTTGGCTACAATCTTTGTGACAATCAACGCCCCCTGAAAGGAGCAGTTTGATGCCCGACAGCCTGATTACCGACGAGATAAAAGCCCTGATCGGGATGGAATCCGAACCGGAACGGAATCGGTTCCCCATCAGCGCGGAGATGGCCTACGACGTGGCTGACGCCATCGAGGACTACAATCCGCTGTACGTTGACCCCGACTATGGTGAAAACAGCCGTTTCGGCGGACTGCTTTGCCCTCCGCTGGCGGCGTGGAAGGATATTGCGCCGCCGATTGGTTATTTCGGAGCGGGGCAGGAATGGCACTTTGAAGTGCCGCTGCCGTTCAACAGTTACGGCCTGAACGGGGGCAGCGACTGGCAGTTCCTGGCGCCGGCGCGGGTGGGCAGTTGGATCAGCCGGCAGTTTCGCATCCTGGACATCTTTGAGAAGCAGGGACGTTCCGGACCGCTGGTGTTTATCGTGCGCGAGGAAACGCAGAGGGACCAGCATGGTCAGGAACTCAGCCGGGCCCGTCGGGTCAGCATCCATCGCGCGCTGCCCGCCGGGGAACAGCCTACCGACGTGGCGCAGGTCGCTGCGGACTTGACCACCGTAGCCGTCGCGCCGCCCAACCCTGAGGTTATTCTGCCCAAGCCGGAACCGGCGGCTGGCACACAGCGGCGTTTCGAGGACGTGGCCGTGGGCGACGACTTGCCGGCGGTGGTAAAAGGGCCGATGACGACGACGCACCTGATACGGTGGGCCGCCGCCAACGGCAACTATGCCCGGATTCACTGGGACTTGCCCTTTGCCCAGCTCACACAGGGGCTGCCCAACGTGGTCGTGAACGGGTCGCTGAAAAATCAGTACCTGGGGCAATTGCTGCTGGACTTTGCCGGCGAAGAGGGCTGGTTCAAGCGGTTTTACGTGGAGCACCGGGGCATGGACTTTCCAGGCGACACGCTCACCGCATCGGGCATAGTTACCAGCAAGCGCGAAGTGGGCGATTACGGGTACGTGGACTGCGCCGTCGCGCTGCGAAACGACCGTGGCGATCAGACGGCGTCGGGCACGGCGACGATCGTGCTGCCCAAGCGCGGGCAGGAACTGCCGTTGGCCTGGGAGGCGGAAGCGTGGTAGCGCGGCGCATTCCGCAGTTGCTGCCGCTCAATGGAGTCAGGGTATTGGAGCTGGGCGGGCACGTGTCCGCCCCCTTCTGCGCCCGGCTGCTGGCGGACTACGGGGCGGACGTCATCAAGGTGGAGCAGCCGGGGATTGGCGACGAAGCGCGCCGGATGGGGCCGTTCGTGGGTGATGACCCGCATCCGGACAAGAGCATCCCCTTCCTGTACCTGAACACCAACAAGCGCGGCGTAACGCTGGACCCGGCGACGACGGCCGGCGCTCGACTGCTGGCGGAACTGCTGGGATCCGCCGACGTGGTGGTGGAGAATTACCCGCCGGGGGAAAAGCCGGCGCCAATGCTGGAGACGGAATACCTGGCCAAGCACTACCCTACGCTCATTGTTGCGTCCATCACTGCCTTCGGGCAGAGTGGGCCGTATCGAAACTTTGCGGCGACGGACATCGTCACTACCGCGTTCAGCGGGTTGATGTATCACTCGGGCGACTCGGACCGGGAACCGCTGCGAAACGCGCTGAACCAGTCCTTTTACGTGGCCGGCATCAACGGAGCGGTGGCGACGGCGGCGGCGCTGTTCCGGCGGATGGCCACCGGGCAGGGACAGACCATCGACGTGTCCACGGTGGAATGCCTGGCGTCCCACTTGGTGCAGGCGGTGCCATACTACAGTTACATGGGCGCCATCAAGGGCCGGCGGCCGGTGCGCGGGTCGGGATTTGAGGAGCTGATGCCGGCCAGGGACGGTTATGTAATACCGTCGGTGCAGGGTTCACAGCCGTGGAGTACGGTGGCCGAGCTGATTAGCGAGCCGGGGCTGCACGACGAGCGTTTTGCCTCCGGATCCGGGCGCATTGAGTACGGCGAGGAGATTTACGACTTGCTGATAAAGGGGCTGGCGCAGTGGGATCGAAAGGCGCTGCACCAGGCATCGGGAGAGCGACGGCTGGTGTTCGGCATGGCGCAGGACGCAGGGGACTTGCACGAGTGCCCGCATCTGCGGGAGCGGGAGTTTTTCCGGACAGTCAGCCATCCGGTGGCCGGCGAGGTGGATTACCCGGGCATGGGGCCCCGCTTGTCGGGTATGGAGTATGAGGTGACGCGAGCCGCGCCGCTGCTGGGTGAGCACAACGGCGAAATTTACGGCGACGAGCTGGGCCGTTCCGCCGAAGGGTTGGCGCAACTGCGGGCGCTGGGGGCGATATGACGATGGCGAATGCTGGCCGGCCCCTGGAGGGCATCAGAGTGCTTGACCTGAGCCGGGTGTTTGCCATGCCGTACTGTGGCGCGTACCTGGCCGACCTGGGGGCCGAGGTTATCAAGGTAGAGACGCACCACAATGCGTTTGTGGACACCACCCGTACGCTGAACGGCCCTTATCCTGACAACAAACCGGGCGACCTATATTATGAACGGGGCGGCACTTTTCACACGCTGAATCGGGGCAAGCTGAGCGTAACGCTGGACTTGCGCTCGGAGGACGCGCTGGAGGTGCTACGGCGTCTGGTGTCGGTGTCGGACGTGATGCTGGAAAACTTCACCCCGCGGGTGATGCGCCGGTTCGGGCTGGACTATCCCAACCTGAAAGCGGTCAAACCCGACTTGATTATGGTCTCCAACACCGGCTATGGCCACTCCGGGCCGTGGACGAACTTCGGAGCAATGGCGACGGCGTTGGAGCCTACCCACGGCACCGGGGCGTTCACGGGCTACCTTGACGTTGACGCCCACGGCAACACGTCGCCGGGGACGGTGCCCAACAAGATTGCCAACTCCTACACGGATTTTCTGGCCAGCTGGACGGCGCAGTTGGCGGTGCTGGCATCCCTGATACACCGGGCGCGCACCGGTCGAGGGATGTGGATTGACCTGGCGATGTACCAAGTAGGGACCTCGTTCATGGGCGAGGGCCTGCTGGATTTCGCCTTCAACGGGCGGCGGGCGCGTCGAATGGGCAACCGGCACGAAACGCTGTCGCCTCATGGATGTTACCCCTGCCTGGGTAATGACCAATGGGCGGTCATCGCGGCCCGGGACGATGAGGACTGGCTGGCTTTGTGTGAAACCATGGGGATGGCGGACCTGGCCGGGGATGCGCGGTTTGTTGACCCGGTAACGCGCCATCGCAACCAGGACGCGCTGGACGCCATCATAGCCGGCTGGACTGCCAGCAAGAACAAGTACGAAGTGATGAACCTGCTGCAGGCCGCCGGGGTTCCAGCCGGCCCGGTGCTGGACGGCAGGGATATGCTGAAGGACCCGCACTTCCGGGCGCGGGGATATTTTGAGTCGGTGGAGCACGAAGCGACGACCGGGCTGGGGCGGCAGGAATACGTAAGCCGAGGCTGGCGGATGTCGGGCAGCGACGTGCGCATCCGCAAGTCCGCGCCGCTGCTGGGCGAGGACAACCGCTACGTGCTGTCCCAGGTGTTGGGGCTGGACGACGGCAAAATCGCGGAACTGGAGGCTGCCGAAGCAGTGGGCCAAACTCTGGCCGGAGCGCAAACCCCTTCTGCCGTACCACTGGCTCGGCAGGTGGAGCTGGGGTGGACGGTTGACTATGACGAGGAGTACCGGAAGTAATTGCCGGCAGATTGACGCTGTGGGCCGGGGCGGGTATCGTTGGCGGCAGTCAGAGTTGCTGACGGCGGATTGAACATTCCGTTTGAACGTCCCGGCGCCGGAGGTGTCCCCGTATGGCTGTCCAGCGAAAACAGTACCAGGTTATCCGTGAGCCCAACGTTATGGTGCCCATGCGCGACGGCACGCGCCTAGCTACGGACGTGGTGCGCCCAGACGCTCCCGGACGCTTCCCGGTGCTGATTAACCGTGGGCCTTACGGCAAGGACAGTTACCTGGACAATCCCGACCACTCAATCTGGTTCTTTCCCCGCAACGGCTACGTGCTGCTGAGCCAGGACGTGCGCGGGCGCTTCGACTCGGAGGGCGAGTACAACCCACTGTTCCAGGAAGCCCTGGATGGCTACGACACCGTGGAGTGGGCGGCTCGGCAACCCTGGTCCACCGGGCGACTGGCCACCACCGGGCAGAGCTACCTGGGCGCAACGCAATATACGCTGGCCGGCAAACGCCCGTTGCCGCCGCATTTGCAGACCATGGCCGTGGTGTCAGCGTCGTCGGATTTTCACCAGTCGTGGGTTTATCACACCGGCGGCGCGATGGAATGGGGCTGGATGGTGCCCTACGCCATCCTGAAAGGCCGCAACACACTGGCGCGGGGCGGCCATGCTGACCTGCTCGCCAAGATGGACGAGTACGTTATCGAGCCGGGCAACTTCGGGCAGCCGCTATCGGACGAATGGTATCGCCACCTGCCGCTGCGGGACTGGATTGGCCGCCTGAAGGAAGCGGCGCCGTACTTCCACGAATACTTTGACGAAGAGCTGGACGGGCCGTACTGGTGGGGACTGAACCTGATGCGGCAGGCCGGCAACGTCAAGATACCCATGTTTCACATCAGCGCATGGTACGACATCTTCCTAGAAGGAGCGCTGAACGCCTTCCAAACCATCCAGAAGCACGGCGGCAACGAACTGGCCCGGCGCAACCAGAAGCTGCTGATTGGCCCCTGGGCGCACCTGCGGCCATTCACAGAACCAACTACCGGCGGGGCTGGCAACATCGACTTCGGTTCCGAGGCGGCGATTGAGCTGCACGACTCCCTGTTACGGTGGTACGACTACTGGCTGAAGGGCGAGGAAACGGGCATCATGGAGGACGCGCCGGTGCGTCTGTTCGTGATGGGGGAAAACCGCTGGCGGGACGAAAATGAATGGCCGCTGGCACGCACGCAGCACACACGGTGGTACTTCCATTCCGGCGGCAATGCCAATACCCGCGCCGGCGACGGCAGCCTGTCCACCATCCCGCCGGAGCCGGACGAACCCGCCGACCGGTTCACCTACGACCCGTCAGACCCGGTTCCCACGCTAGGCGGCAACACGCTGATGATTGATTACGGCGTGTTCGACCACGGAGTTGCTGAAGACCGGCCGGACGTGCTGTCCTTCACCTCGGCGCCGCTGGAATTCGACCTGGAAGTAACCGGACCCATTTCGGTAACGCTATACGCCGCTACCACCGCCGTAGATACGGACTTCACCGCCAAGTTGGTGGACGTGCGGCCCGACGGCTTTGCGCAGAACCTGCAGGATGGCATCGTCCGCGCCCGCTACCGCACTTCAACGCGAGAGCCGTCCCTGGTAACGCCGGGCGAGGTGTATCGCTACACCATCGACCTGTGGGCCACCAGCCACGTAATTAAGGCCGGACATCGCATCCGGGTGGACGTGTCCAGCAGCAACTTCCCTCGGTTCGACCGCAACCCCAACACCGGCGCGGCGCTGGGCGTGGACGCGCGGTTGGAAACGGCGCAACAGACGGTGCATCACTCGGTCCGCTATCCTTCGCACATCACGCTGCCGGTTATCCCGCGCTAGCCGACAACGGCAAAGACTTCTGCCGTCTATCGACGTAAGCTGAGTTCGACATGGAAATTGACAACCTCGTTTATGACCGGCCAGATTTGGGCAAGTTTCGGGTCCATCGCTCCAGCATGACCTCTCCGGAGATTTACGAGCTGGAACAGCGGCGGATTTTCGACAAGTGCTGGCTCTACCTCGGACACGAGTCGGAAGTCCCCAGCCCCGGTGACTATGTCCGCAGGGTAGTTGCAGAGCGCCCCCTTTTCTTCGCCCGCAATCGCGACGGTGAACTGGTGGTGTTTCACAATACGTGTCCGCACCGGGGAGCGCTCATCTGCCGCACTGACCGGGGCAACGCTCAGGTGTTCCAGTGTTTCTACCATGCCTGGAGCTTCAACTCATCCGGCGAGCTGATCGGTATGCCCGACATCGATGGATACGGGCCGGATTTTGACCGCGCCAAGATGAGCCTCCGCTCGCCCCGCTTTGACAGCTACAAGGGGTTTATATTCGTCTGCTTTGACGCGGAAACGGAATCCCTGGTTGATTACCTGGTCGGCGCGGCGGAGTACCTTGACCTGGTGGCCGATCAATCCCCAGCGGGAATGCGCGTCATCCCCGGCTCGAATCGTTACACCATCAAGGCTAACTGGAAACTGCTGGCGGAGAACAGCATTGATGCGTATCATGCCCTGCCTACGCACCAAACCTACTTCGACTACATGGCTAACGAGGCTGGCAGCGACATCCCGTCCATCAGTAACCGCCGGGGCCTGGGCCGCGCCCTGGGCAACGGACACGGCGTGATGGAAAACGACGCCATCTATGGCCGGCCCATCGCCATGTGGCATCCTTACTTTGGCGAAGAAGCCAGACCCGAAATCCAGCGAATCAAGGACGACCTGATCGCCCGGCATGGGCAGGACAAGGCGCTGAGGATGTGTGAGAAAAGCCGCAACATGGTGATTTTCCCCAACCTGGTGATCAACGATATCATGGCCGTTACCATTCGGGCTTTCCAGCCCACGGGCCCGGGCAGTATGGACGTAACCGCATGGGAGATGGTTCCGACCGAAGAAACCGGCGACCTGCTGCGCCGCCGCCTGGATTCGTTCCTGACCTTCCTGGGACCCGGCGGGTTCGCTACGCCCGACGATGTCGAGGCCCTGGAATCTTGTCAACAGGGTTTCCGGTCAGGCGGCGTGGAGTGGTCGGACCTTTCCCGTGGATTCTACCGGAGCCCCCGAGGAGACGACGAATTGCAGATGCGCTCCTTCTGGCGTCGTTGGCAGTCTCTCATCGCCGAACTGCCCTACGTGGAACAGTACGAGCGCGGCCTGGTTCCGGGCGAACTGCCTGAAGTGGCGCCCTCCCCCGAGCTGTCCGCGGCGGCTGACAACTAGTACCGGGTGACGATAAGAGAGGCCAACATGGACGTGGACAATCTAGTCTATGACCGCCCCGACCTGGGCAGGTTCCAGGTGCATCGCTCGAGCATGACCTCCCAGGAGATTTATGAGTTGGAAATGCGCCGCGTCTTTGACCGCTGCTGGGTCTATCTAGGTCACGAGTCCGAAGTCCACAACCCCGGCGACTATGTCCGTCGCGTCGTCGCTCAACGTCCTCTTTTCTTCGCACGGGACCGGGAAGGCGAACTGCGCGTCTTCCACAACACCTGCCCGCACCGGGGCGCCCTAATCTGCCGTACCGAACAGGGTAACGCCTCGGTTTTCCAGTGTTTCTACCATGCCTGGAGTTTCAACACGTCCGGCGAGCTTATCGGGATGCCCGACATAGATGGGTATGGACCGGACTTTGACCGTGCCGAGTTGAGCCTACATTCGCCTCGTTTTGACAGCTACAAGGGGTTTATATTCGTCTGCTTTGACGCGGAAACCGAATCCCTGGTTGATTACCTGGCCGGAGCGGCGGAGTATCTTGACCTGGTGGCCGACCAATCCCCGGCGGGAATGCGGGTCATCCCCGGCTCGAATCGCTACACCATCAAAGCCAACTGGAAACTGCTGGCGGAAAACAGCATTGACGGTTACCACCTCATACCAACGCACAAAACCTTTTTCGACTACATCGGCCACCGATCCAACGACGTCTTCAGCGACGGCACCAGCTTCGGCCGAGCCTTGGGCAACGGGCACAGCGTAATGGTTTCGGATGCAACCTACGGTCGTCCTATTGCCAAGTGGCACCCATACTTCGGTGTGAATGCTCGTTCCCAGATTGAGCAGATGCGAGATGACCTTACTGTCCGTTTCGGGCCTGAAAGGGCTATCCAGGTGGCAGATACCAATCGACTGCTGCTCATCTTCCCGAACCTCATCGTCCAAGACGCAATGGCCATTACCGTTCGGGTTTTCTATCCTACCCACCCTGCCGGTCTGGATGTAAGTGCCTGGGAGATGGCCCCTACGGAAGAGCCAGACAATATGCTCTACATACGAATGCAGTCCTTTCTCAGTTTCTTCGGGCCGGGTGGATTCGCCACGCCCGATGACGTCGAGGCTTTGGAATCCTGCCAGCAGGGCTTCCGCTCCGGCGGTGTAGAATGGTCGGACCTCTCTCGGGGCATGACCCGCGCGCCTCGAGGGGATGACGAGCTGCAGATGCGCTCTTTCTGGCGTCGCTGGCACTCCTTAGTCTCCGAGAAGCCCTACACCGACAATTTCGAGCTGGGCTTCACTCCTGACCAAGCACCCGATTACTCCCAGACTTTTCCGCTTACGCCAGCGAGTGAATAACGCCTATGCTTTCCGAAGCTACTCCACCCATCCCGGAGTCTGTCTCCGGCTTGTTTCCCACGGCCGAGTCCCTGCTGATACAGCACGAGGTTGAACAACTGCTGTACCGCGAAGCCCGGCTGCTGGACGACTGGAACTTAGACGAATGGCTGACACTTTACACACCAGACGCCCGCTACACGGTGCCCACCACCGACCTGCCCGAGGGAGACCCGGGGTCCGACCTACTGTTCATAGATGATGACCGCCGCCGCATGGCAGCCCGCGTCGTTCGGCTCAAAAGTCGCCACGCCCACCGGGAATACCCCTGGTCGCGCACTCGCCGCTTCATTTCCAACGTTATGGTAACCTCGGTTGACGGCGACGAAATTGAGGCAACTGCGTCGGTGGCAGTGTGGCGGTTTCGAGCCGGCGAATCAGCACCTTATGTTGGCCGATATGATGTGCGGCTGCGCCGGATTGACGGCCGATTGAGGTTTTGCTACAAGAGGGCCACCCTGGACCAGGAAGAATTGTCTGACCACGGCGCATTGAGCATCATTTTCTAGAGAGGGTTCACATGACCACCACCAACGATATTTTGAGCGCCGAACAACGGACGCTGCTGGTCGCCGCACTGAATCGCATCGTGCCGGCGCAAGGGGAGATGCCCGCCGCCGGGGATTTGGGCACCGCGGAGTTCGTGGAGTCGGTCGCCGCCGGCACCAGCGCCAAGCGTAGGAGCCTGTTAGACGGTTTGCTGCGGATTGAACTGGCCGCTGCGGAACGGGGCGGAGCTTTTGCGTCGCTGCCCTCGGATGCTCAAACCGAGACTCTGCTCGCAGTGCAAGCGACAGACCCGGAGTTTTTCCAGGAACTGGTTACCCAGACCTACCGAGGCTATTACACCAACGAAACCGTGTTCGACTTGCTCAGCTATCGTGCGCCCAACCGGGAGGATTACGACCCCATCCCCTTTGACGAATCGATGCTGGAACCCGTGCGCCAGCGGGGTCAGGTGTGGGTTCCCACCAACGACTGACCCGACCTTAGGCCGCCATGGGCAACTCGAGCTGCGTCGGGGCTTCCGGGTCAAGTCCCATAAGGGGCGACTGGTCGTCCAACTCGGCAAATCCGGGCAGGGTAGCCGGCCGCAGGCTCTTGACCGAAGGCATCCGGGGCAGCTCCCAGCGCAGGCGAGCATCGTCCACCAGGGCCAGCACAGCGTTGGTGTAGTCCCGGGGCGCGTGCTCGCTGCCGTAGAGGCGAGCGTAGCCCGGCGCCAGATGGGGATAGGATTCCCGGATGAAAGGCATAAACCATTCCCGACTGCCCGGCCGGAGGAAGAGCAGGTTGCCGGAGAGGAACTGAGCGCGGTGGCGGGCCGCGGCGGCAACCAGGGCATCGATGCTGTCGGCGCCGTCGGAAAGGCCGGGCAGCAGAGGAGCGGCCAGCACACCGGCGGGTATGCCATGCTCAACCAGGTACTGCATCGTCTCCAGGCGGGCAACAGGGTGTGGCGCGCCGGGTTCGGTCTGACGCCACACGGTTTCGTCTATCGTGCCGACGCTGAAAACGACCTGGACGCCGGCCGCTTCGTTGAGGCGACGCAGAACGTCAACGTCCCGGCGGGCCAGGGTGCCCTTGGTGGTAATCGACGCCGGGTTGCGAAACTCGGCCATGACTTCCAGTATCTGCCGGGTCAGACGGTACTGGGCTTCGGCCGGCTCGTAGGGGTCGGAGGCAGTTCCGATAACGATGGGCTCGCCACACCATTTGGGCCGGGACAGCTCCTCGCGCAGCACGGCCGGGGCGTTGACCTTGGCGAAAATCTGCCGTTCAAAGTCCACGCCGGCGTCCATGCCCCAATACTGATGGGTGGAACGGGCGTAGCAGTAGCGGCAGGCGTGGCGGCAGCCGCGGTATGGATTAATCGTCCAGCGGAAATGGTAATCCGGGGCGTTGACGCGATTGATAAGGGATTTGCAGCGTATTTCGGTGACCTGAGCGGCAACCATCAGTAAGCCCTCCGCAAACGAATGTTCGTTCGATTCGACTTCCATTATAGTTCGCATGTTCGGCAGAGTCAATGTTCTGTTTGCGACGCTCTCTTCCTTTTCTATAATATCATATATTGTAAATAGCGATAATAGGCTATGCCGTGAAGGCCGAAGCCGGGAGCCTCAGGGCCGGCTATAATTGACCGAACCGAATGTCACAGGAGGACTCCTTTGATTCGCAGCATTGACGGAAAGACACCGCAAATTCACCCCAGCGCCTTCATCAGCGAGGCCGCGTACATCGTAGGGGACGTTGTCATCGGCGAGGGGACCAGCGTTTGGCCAGGCGCAGTGATCCGCGGAGATTACGGCCGCATCATCATTGGCAGGAACTGCTCAATCCAGGACAATTGCGTGATTCACACCGACGACTATCTGGAAATGGGCGACAACGTGCTGATGACCCACGGGGCGGTGATACACGGCGGATACGTGGGCAACAACGTGATGATAGGCGTGAACGCAGTGTGCTTGGAGGATTGCCGGGTGGGCAACTACGTGCTGATTGGCGCCGGAGCCATTGTTACCGGGGTCCCCATTCCCGACGAGTCCCTCGTAATCGGCGTGCCCGGACGCATCAGGGAACTGCCGCCCCAGCATCGCCAGCGGCTGGAGAACCCCACCGCGCGCTACCAGGAAAACGCCAAACGATTCATTGCCGCCGGACTGGGCCTGCAAGTGCCAGCGATGGAGAGCTGACGCTCAACCGGTGCGGATGATATGCGCGTTCCTACACAGAGCTGCCCTGATACTCGGAGCAACTTTCGCCGGTCAGCAGGTCTTTCTGTACCCGATCCTGCAACTCGTTGCAGAATCTCGTAGAGATGGTAGGTATCTCCATGAGCACCCTACGGTCTTCTTTCAGGTTCAATTCCAGATAGATCCTATCATCACCGGTGTATTCCAGCATAACGCGGATGGCTTGACGCAGGCGGTAACGGTCTTCGTCAGGCTTGTCGGTTTCGGTGAGCTTGATGAGTACGCCGGCGTCCCTCGCATCGCCGTTGCCATTTCCGTTGCCGTTGACTACCGGCGCCGGATTCTGGGGAGCGGTTCTGCTGCCGTTGCGGGGACCGTTTGATGAACCCCGCGCTCCGGTTCGACCGTTGGCGCGCGCCGGCGGCGGAGCAGCCGGCTGGTTGACATCGGTTGTGGCTGGCTGATCGGGCAACTCGTATTCCTGAGCTTCGTAGCACGCGATGGAGTAATCGTCGCCGCGGATTTGGAGACGCCCGGTTACCCGCGCGACGCGGCCCGTTTGCCAAACGTGGGCAGTCTTGTCCAGGGAATCCGGCCAGACCATGGCTTCCACCAGGCCGCCCAATAGGGCCAGGTCAACGCGCAAAAACTTACGGTTGTCCCGGGTGTAGCGTTCAGATACGCCAGAGATGTGACCCAGCAGGGTTACGGTGCTGCTCAGCATATCCTCGCTGAGCTGGTCAACGGAGATGTAGGCGTCCCCGGGGTTGATAGACGCCAGCGCCCGCAGCGGGTTATAGGAGAGGGCTACCCCAAGGTATTCCTTTTCCAGCGTCGCTTTTTCCTGGGGAGTGTAGTCCGGCTGCCGCGTATCCAGTTCCAACAGGGTGCCACCGGCTCCGCTGTCCAGCTCGTCGCCGAACATTCCGACCTGACCGGAGTTCCGATTGCGGGTTTCCTGCTGAGCCACTGCCCAGATACGGTCAAGGCTGTCGATTACGGCAGCACGGGGGGCGAGGGAGTCGAAGGCTCCGGCTTTGGCCAGCCCTTCCAGGGTTCTACGGTTGAGGCCGGATACGTCAACGCGACGACAGAAGTCGCTGATAGATGCGTATGGGCCTCCAGATTCGCGCTCGGTTACGATAGGCGTTACGGCGACTTCGCCAACAGTTTTGATGGCGGCCAGACCGATGCGCAGGGCGTTTTCCGGCTTTCCACCGGGTTTGTCCAGCGTGTAATGTACGCCGGAACTGTTGACGTCGGGCAGGCGTATTTCGATGCCCATGCGAGTGCATTCGGTAATTGACGCCACGTAGCGGTCGCCGTGGTCCAGGCGGCAGTTGAGCACCGACGCCATGTACTCGAGCGGGTGGTGAGTTTTGAAGTATGCCGTCCAGTAGGAAATCAGTCCGTAGCTGACGCTGTGAGCCTTGTTGAAAGCGTAGCCGGCGAAGGGTTCGATGAGGTTGAAGATCTCAACGCCCATCTGCTCGGTGTAGCCTTGCTGGACCGCGCCGGAAACAAACCGCTCACGCTCTTCCGCCATCAGCTCAGGAATCTTCTTGCCCATGGCCTTGCGCACGGTGTCGGCCTCGCCCAGGCTGTAGCCGGCAAAGTTCTGCAGGACGTGGAGGACCTGGTCCTGATAAACGATGACTCCGTAGGTCTCGTCCAGGAGTTCTTTCATGCTGGGGTGAGGGTAAGAAACCTTTTCCTGGCCGTGCTTGGAGCGTATGAAACGGTCAATGTGTTCCATGGGGCCGGGGCGATACAGGGCGATCATCGCGGCGATGTCGCCCAAGTCGGAGGGTTTCAGCTCCTTGATGTAGCGTTGCATTCCGGCGCTTTCCAGTTGGAACAGGTCCGAAGTGTTGCCGGTGCCCAACAGTTCGTAGGTCTCCTGGTCGTCAAGGGAGAGGCGGCTGAGGTCAATGCGGATGCCCCGTTCTTCGTCCAGCAGCTTGATGGTGCGGTCGAGGATAGTAAGGTTAGTCAGGCCCAGAAAATCCATTTTGAGCAGTCCGAGCTTGGCCACCGGGTCCATGGAGTACTGGGTCATCATCACCGGGCTGTTTTCGTCGCCGCGGGCTGGGCGCTGCAAGGGAACGGTTTCGGTGAGCGGCTCGTCGGCGATGAGGACGCCGGCGGCGTGGGTGCTGACGTGGTGTACGATGCCTTCCAGCGCCTGAGCGTTATCCACCAGGTTCTGGATGGCGCCGTCGCTCTGGTAGCTTTCCTGGAACTCGGGGTTGGCGGTGATGGCGTCGGACAGGGTGCGGGCTTTGAAGGGAACCATGCGGGCGATGCGGTCAACGTCTCCGTAGCTCATGCCGAGGCCGCGGCCAACGTCGCGGAGGGCGGCTTTGGGGCCCATGGTTCCGAAGGTGATGATTTGCGCCACCCGGTCACTGCCGTAGCGATCTATGACGTAGCGCAGCACCTCGTCCCGGCGGTCGTCCTGGAAGTCCATGTCTATGTCGGGCATTTCCTTGCGCTCGAAGTTCAGGAAACGCTCGAACACCAAGTTGTACTGCAGGGGGTCAATGTCGGTGATTCCAAGGCAGTAGAGAACGACGCTGGCGGCGGCACTGCCCCGCACGCCGAACAGGATTTCCTGCCGGCGCACGAAAGATATGATGTCCCACACGACGAGGAAGTAATTGGCGAAACTGGTTTGCCGGACGACTTCCAGCTCGTATTCCATGCGGGCACGTGCGGCTTCGTTGTTGCGGCCGTAGCGCTTGTTGAAACCCTCCCAGCACAGCCGCTCGAGGTACGCGTCGGCGTCCTCACCGTTGGGCGTGGGATAGCGCGGCAAGTGCATCTGCCCAAAGCCGAGGGAGACGTCGCATTGCTGGGCGATCTCGCCGGTGATATCCACGGCCTGGGGAAACTCCGGGAACAGCGCGGCCATCTCGCGCGGCGACTTGATGTAGTAGGAGGAATCCTCCATTCGCAGCCGTTTTTCGTCCTGGACATTGGTACCGGTCTGGATGCAGATGTATACGTCCTGGTACTGATAGTCGGACTGGCGAACATAGTGGGCATCGTTAGTGACGAGCAGGGGGATGCCGGTTTCGCGGTTGAGGCGTATCAGGCCCTCGTTAATCCGGGGTAGCTGCTCGATGTGCTCGTGGTGCTGCAATTCCAGGAAGTAGTTTTCGCCGAAAAGCTCACGATACCAGCCGACCTGCTGCTTGGCGGCATCGTAGTTGCCGTCGGCCAGCAATATCGGGACTTCTGCCGAGGGGCACCCCGAGAGGCAAATCAAGCCCTCCCGGAGCTCGTGCAGCAGCTCCTTGTCGATACGAGGGCGGTAGTGAAACCCCTCTAAGTTGGATCGGGTCACCAGTTGGAGGAGGTTGCGGTAGCCGGTGTTGTTTTTGGCAATCACTACCAGGTGATTGGCGGTACGCTCGTTGGGTGAGCGGTCGTGCCGGCTGCCGTGGGCGACGTAAAGCTCGCAACCGATGATGGGCTTGATACCAGCCTCTTTGCACTCGGAATAGAAATCGACCACGCCGTAGAGAGAGCCGTGGTCAGTGATACTCATAGCATCCATGCCCAGTTCCCGCGTGCGGTTGACCAAGTCGGGAATACGGCTGATGCCGTCCAGCATACTGTATTCGGTATGGGTGTGGAGGTGGGTGAACACAGTTGGTAAATCCTGAGAGTCGTGATGTTATGTCGCCAATGCCGGCGGCTCAATAATAGCAGGCGGTATCGCCCTCTGCCAGCGAAAATACGGCCTTAAATGAGACGGCTCGCCGACATATTCGACCGGCGAGCCGCTGATTCTACAGGACGCAAAGGCGCTACTCTGGGATCTCAATCTTTTCAGTTACCACCCTGGTTACACCCCAGCCGGCCAACCAAGCGGAATGGCGTCCATCGCCGCCGGCGACTACGACCACGATGTCGTCGGCTTGCGGCGCGATGGGCACCATGGTGTCCGGCTTGCTGTCGTCAATCCAGGACGGGTAGTTGCGGTTACCCCAGTGGCCCAGCCCGGACAATTCCTCAATGGACATGCGGGCGTTGGCATACACGTACTCCCGCACGTCTTTCTTGCTGAGGCCATCGGCGGAAATTTCGGCGGCGTGTTCCGGGCTGAGCACCAGGGTAACCTGCGCCCCGGTGCCAATCTGGTAGTAGTTGGAGAAGCCGGTGGCGCGCGTGGCCTGCACCAACGTATTCAACACATCGATTCCCTTAGAAACCGTGGTTTCCATGATGGGGTAGAAGCCACGGATGGCGTGGAGGGTTACCATGCTCTCATCAGGGTCCAGACCCAACTCTACGTGGCGGGGTTCCCAGGGACTGCGGGCTTCGTTTTCGGCGAAACAGAACGAGTAGCGGCCCGGCATCGCCAGAGTCGCTTTGTCCATATCGCCGATGATGAGTCCGGCCACGTTGCGGACGAAGAGGCGCAGGGCGCGTCCGATGGTAGCGTTGGAGCGGTATCCGGGGCCGAATGCGCCGGAATCGGCATTGATGCCCAATCGCTCCGCGATAGGGCCGTTGACGATGACCACCGGCGCGGCGCCGCCCGTAGTAGCCTGGCAGCCGGCCAGGTTGAAGGGGTCCTGCAACGCAGCCTTGACGCAAGCGACGACGACGGGGAAATACTCCGGGCGGCAGCCGGCCATCACCGCGTTGACGGCGACCTTTTCGATGGTAACCTCGGCGTTGGAGGGTTGAGCGACGCCAAGGGACAGCGACGGGTCTTCTCCCCAAGGGCCGAGCATACGGCGCACGGCGTCCTCGGTGGCTGGCATTACGGGCATTCCGTCGGTCCAGCCCTGTTCTTCGTAGTAGTCCTGGATGGCGTCGTAGGAGTCGGAAACCTCGATGCGGCGGGAGCTGAGGGCAGGGGTGTTGTTGGAAGTCATAAAGTTACTCTACTTGTGGGAAGATAGCGTGGCAGCAACGCCGAAGTGGTCGGATAACCGCCGATCGCCGTCCAAATTATCAATCGTTGTCAGCGTAGCGGCGGACAGATCGCCGCTGATAGCGATGTGGTCGATGGCGCGCCGACCGCGCAATCCGAGTCCGGCGGTGGCAATAGTCAAGCCCGACGGACGCGCGGCCTGCATAGTTTTCCGGAGTTCGGCGCGTACCGGCTGGGAGAGGGGAGGGTATGGTCGCCTGCGCTGACCGATTTGTTGGTTGAAATCGCCCAATAAGACCAGCGGTATTGGCGATCTGTCGGTCAGGATGGGCACCAACGCGTGCAGGTACGCCGAATGGTCTTGCCAAGGCTTTTTATTTTTGGCGCCAACGTTCACGTTTGCATTGTGCCAAGGAATGCAGACACCGATGACCATGACCTTGCCAACAGGGGTTTCCATAGCCCCGGCAACGAACCGTCCCGGTGGAAGCGTTTCGCTCCCGAAGTCGTCGACGTCTGACCACTGTTGCCGCGACCAGAGCAGAACTTTGCGCCGGTGGTTCGCTGCCCTTTTGCCGAAATCGGGCCTGGCCTCGATGATATGCCCGCCAAATCCTGAAAGGAGCCGGCAGTCGGTTTCAGTCAAGCAAACAATGTCCGGGGAGTGACGCTGGATGCGTTTCAGAATTTCAGGGCTACGCGCCGAGAGGGGCGTAGCCCATTGTACGTTCCAGTTGACGACACTCAGCGCCATTTGAGGCGGCTAACCGCCGTTGGTGAGCATTTCGGCGATCTGGCCGGCGTACTCGTGGGCCATCTGGCGAACCTCCGGGATGGAGCGAGTGGCCAGCGGGCTGGGCAGCGCCAATATCTGGACGGTCGGCATACCCAGGGATGAGGCGCGCGCGTGGGCGGCCCTGGTAAAACTCTCGGTGATGACGCTCACGGAAGGAACGCCGCGGCTCTCGGTTACTACTGTGTCGTGGAGACCCCACGCCGTGCAGCTCCCTCAATCCGCGATTCCGTGCACCACCGCGTCGCATTGGGCCACCAGCTCGTCGATGGTTTCGTCAGAACAGGGGGCGCTGAAGCTGAATTTGCGCAGGTACAACACCTTCTCGACGGCGTACTCTTCCTCCAGAATCACCTGCAACTCCTGCAGGAAATTATCGGAGTGGTACTTACGGTTTTCCAGCAGGCCGATGGTCTTGCCGGCCAGGCCAGGAAGTCGGCCGGCAGCGTCCCGCTCGGCGGTCTTATGCTCCGGACGGGGGTCCAGAATCTGAATCGTTGCAGTGGTCATTGCTTTCCTCCATTCATTGACATTGATGGGCAGGATAACAGGGTTCGGGTCAGCCGAGCATCTGGTAGTGCTTGCCCTCGGTCTTGATGGCCGGCGCAATCACCATTTCCGTCTTGTGAAAATCCGGCACCGTATATGCGCCGCACATTCCCATGGCGACCCGCAGCGCGCCTACCAGGTTCTGGGTGCCGTTAGTGACACTGGACGGGCCGTGGAGCAGCTGGCGCAGCGTGCCCTTGGTGCCCACGTTAATTCGGGTGCCCCGGGGCAGCTCCGGGTGGGCGTTTGCCATGCCCCAGTTGTAGCCCCGGCCCGGCGCTTCGGCGGCCTGGGCAAAGGGCGTTCCCAACATCACGCCATCTGCGCCGCTGGCCATAGCCTTACAGACGTCGCCGCCGGTGCGCAAGCCTCCGTCGGTGATGACGCTGACGTAGCGGCCGGTGCGCTGGAAATAGTCTTCACGGGCGGCGGCGCATTCCAACGTTGCGGTAACCTGGGGCACTCCGACGCCGGTAACCTCTCGCGTGGTGCAAGCCGCTCCAGGGCCGACGCCCACCAGCACCGCGTCGATGCCGGTTTCCATTAGCTCGCTGGCGACGTTGTAGCTGACGCAATTGCCAACGACCACGGGCACATTGAGGGATTCAATCAGTTCGGAGAAAATCAGGCCGCGGTAGCTGCTGGAGACGTGGCGGGCCGTGGTGACGGTGGACTGGACGACGATGATGTCGGCGCCGGCTTCCACGGCCAAGGGGCTGAACCGCTTGGTGGTCTGGGGGGTGAAGGCGATGGCGGCGACGGAGCCGGCCTGCTTGATTTCCTGCACGCGCTCGCCAATAAGGTGTTCTTTGACGGGTTCGCTGTACACTTCCTGCAGGTACTCGGTAACTTCGGACTGGTCCATGGAGATGATTTCTTCGAGGACGGAGTAGGGGTCCTCATACCGGGTGTACAGACCTTCGCCATTTAATGCACCCAATCCGCCCATTTCGTGCATCAAGGTGGCAAATCGGGGGGAAACGGAGCCGTCCATAGCCGACGCGATGACGGGCGAGTCAAAAGAGTACTGCCCGATGCTCATTTGAGTCGAGGTCATCTCCGGATTGATAGTCACTTCGCCGGGGACGATGGCAACTTCGTCAAACCCGTAAGACCTTTCCAATTCCTTGAGCAAACGCCTGGCCATTGTGTCACCTCATTACTCGCCGGGGGCGCCGTTTTTGACGCCCCCGGTGGTTTGTTCCTTGCCATTTGCCAAGTTCGGCATCTCTCGTTAAGCCGGGGCAAGGGCAGCCATTTCTTCCTTGCGAACTTTGATGCAGATTTTGCCGTCCTCGTCCAAATCCACTATGGCGGTATCCCCTTCGGCGATATTCCCGCCCAGCAATTCGTCGGACAGCAGGTCCTCAACTTCGTTTTGAATCAAACGGCGCAGCGGGCGCGCTCCCAGCACTGGGTCAAATCCGTTGGCGCCCAAGTGCTCCCGAGCCGCCTCGGTCAACTCGATGCTGATGTCGCGTTCCTTCAGCTCCTCGCGCACCATGTTCATCATCAGGTCAACAATCTGATGAATCTCGTTCTGGCTGAGCGCGTGGAACACGATGGTGGCGTCAAGCCGGTTGAGGAACTCGGGGCGGAAGAAGCGTTTGACTTCCTCCATAACCTTGTCCTTCATCCGTTCGTAAGCTTGCCTGTCCGTCTGGGCCTCGTCGGCCTTCACTGCGAATCCCATTGAGGTGTCCCGCTTGATAAGGTCGGAACCCAAGTTGCTGGTCATCACGATGATGGAGTTGCGGAAGTCCACCCGGCGACCGCGGGCATCGGTGAGCTGGCCGGCGTCGAAGATTTGCAGCAGGATATTGAAAATCTCCGGGTGGGCCTTTTCGATTTCGTCCAGCAGGATGGCGCAGTAGTTCTTCTTGCGCACGCCTTCGGTGAGTTGGCCGCCTTCGTCGTAACCGACGTAGCCGGGAGGAGCGCCGATGAGCCGGGCCGTGGTGTGCCGCTCCTGGAACTCGGACATATCCAAGCGAATCATGTTGTCCTCGTGGCCGAAGAGGAACTCGGCCATGGCGCGAACCAGCTCGGTCTTGCCGACTCCAGTGGGGCCGAGGAACAGGAACACGCCAATGGGATGGCGGGGGTCTTTCAGCCCGGCCCGGGCGCGGCGGACAGCCTTGGCGATGCCGACGATAGCTTCGTCCTGGCCGATGATGCGCTTGTGCAGCTCTTCTTCCATGTGCAGCAGGCGCTCGGTTTCTTCCTGGGCCAGCCGGGTAACGGGAATGCCGGTCCACATGCTGACCACTTCGGCAATGTCTTCTTCGGTAACCTGGGCGCGTTCCTTACTCTGATCGGCCTTCCACTCGCGCTCGAGGTTGCCCACGTTTTCCGAAAGGTGCAGTTCCCGGTCACGCAGTTCGGCGGCCACTTCATACTGCTGGGACGCGATAGCCTCTTCCTTTTCCTTCCGCACCCGCTCCAAGACTTCCATCGCCTCCTTCACTTCCTCGGGAGCGTGGCTGCCCCGCAGGCGGACGCGGGAGCCGGCTTCGTCCAGCAGGTCAATGGCCTTATCAGGAAGGAACCGGTCGGGGATGTAGCGAGTGGACAGGGTGGCAGCTGCCTTGACCGCCTCGTCGGTAATATCGACGTTGTGGTGGTCTTCGTACTGACCCTTGACGCCCTGCAGGATGTCAACGGTCATCTCGGCGTCGGGTTCTTCAACGCGCACGGGCTGGAGCCGGCGTTCAAGGGCCGGGTCTCGTTCCACGTACTTGCGGTAGTCGTCCAGGGTGGTGGCGCCGATGCACTGGATTTCGCCGCGGGCCAGGGACGGCTTGAGGATGTTGGAGGCGTCCACGGCACCCTCAGCGGCGCCGGCGCCTACCAGGGTGTGAATTTCGTCAATGAACATGACGCAGTTGCCGGAGGTCTTGATTTCCTCGATGACCTTCTTAAGGCGTTCCTCAAACTCGCCGCGGTACTTGGTGCCGGCGACCAGGGCGCCCATGTCCAGGGTAACCAAGCGTTTGCCCTGCAGGGTATCCGGCACATCGCCGCGGGAAATCTTCTGGGCCATGGCTTCCACGATGGCCGTCTTGCCGACGCCGGGCTCGCCCACCAGGACAGGGTTGTTCTTGGTGCGCCGACTCAGAATCTGGATAATGCGCTCAATTTCGGTGTCGCGGCCGACCACGGGGTCCAACTTTTCGCCCAAGGCTGCGTTGGTCAGGTCAACGCCCAGCTGGTCGAGCATCGGGGTCTTGGTGCTGGAGCGGGAGCTGCCGGAGCCACTGCCGCCGGAATTGCTGAGGATGCGATGGGTCTCGGCGCGGACTTTCTCCAGGTTGACGCCCAGGCTTTCCAGTACACCGGCGGCAACGCCTTCTCCTTCCCGGAGCAGGCCGATCAAGAGGTGTTCGGTGCCGATATAGGTGTGGTTCATGCGGCGGGCCTCATCCACGGCCAGCTCGACGACCTTCTTGGCCCGGGGGGTGAGTCCGATTTCGCCCTGGGCCGGGCGCTCGCCGCGGCCGATGATGAACTCCACGGCGGTACGGACCTTGGCCAGGTCAACGGTGAGGCCGGACAGGACTCGAGCGGCTACGCCCTCGGTCTCCCGCACCAGACCGAGCAGGATGTGCTCGGTGCCGATGTAGTTGTGGTTGAACCGTTGCGCTTCTTCCTGGGCGAGGGAGAGAACCCGACGCGCCCGTTCTGAAAACTTCTCGAATCTGCTGCCCATGAGTCTCTCCTGGGTTGAGGTGAGCCGATACCGCGGCGGTGTCCGGCGCTGGCGACGCCATTTTACCGCATTTGGGTAAAAATAAAAGCGGCTACGTCACCGAAACGCATCTCGGTGCAGCCGCCTGGGAAGAGCAATCACCCAGTTGCGATTTACCGGGCCCGCCGGCCGTTCCTTCGTGCGTCATCACGCCCACCCCGATTTTGCAATCAGTAACCGGAATGGCGGAGCGGCGGGAGGCCGCTCCACTGCCGTTGTAATGCCGACACTTTCCGGCGGTGACCTATTTTCCCACTCCGTCACCAGAGCAGTATCGTCGGCGCTGGGGCGTTTCACTTCCGTGTTCGGGATGGGAACGGGTGGGGCCACCCCGCTTGAACCACCAGAAAGCCAGCAGGGACATTATGCAACATTTCCCGTGGGTTGGCAAGGGGAGCGGATGTGAAATTTGACAGGAACGACGGTGAGAAAGGAGGGAGAGGCGGTGAGCGGGAGGTTTCGTGGTGGTTGATTTTCATTGGGGTTGGCCTCCTTTGGTTGGTGGTTGGGTAGCCTGCCTGAGGTCGGTTTCCGGATTTCACTTCGGTCGTTGTCAGTCCCACGGCCGGGGGGTTCTTACGCACTTCCACATAGGTGTTTTTGTGACGGAGATCTCCGGCAGGTCCGGGGATCTGGGGCCCGTCAATGGCCGCAGTGGTATCGCGCCGTGCCACACCTGGTCTTTCTCCCGGGCTGCAATTAGCCGGGATGGCAGCAGTGGCCGCTCCGGTGTCACGTCTGGTCTTTCTCCCTGGCAGGTAGCTAGCGCAGTTAGCCGGGATGGCAGCAGTGACCGCTCCGTCGTGCGATTTTAGGATTAGCTGACTGGTTGGTGGCCGTTGACGACCGTTGTGATGATGACCTCGTTGGCAGGCTGCGGATTCCGGCTTGCGCCGGAATGACGATGGGTTGTTTTTACACGTGCAGGGATATTATAGAACTAACGTTCCGGTTTGTCAAGCGGTGGGGGTCGGTGGAATTGGCAGCCCTATGCTATACTGATTTGGTAGGGATGAGGCGTTATCGTCCCCGCTGCCTGGGCCGTTAGCTCAGTTGGTAGAGCACCGGACTTTTAATCCGGGTGTCGTGGGTTCGACCCCCACACGGCCCACCAGTTACCGTTCATCTTGACGCCGGACGTCCGCCGACCGTCCGGCGCAAAAATCGCCGGATGCCGCTGCGAAAACACGAGGCGGAAAATCGGGCGGGGTGTGATACTCGATTCTGCATCTTGCAGAGATTTGAGGAAGCATCATGAACGCTGACAGCTGGGCCGCTTTCGTGTCCGCCGTCCTGGACGTGAACGAGGGACTGCGTGTGCTGACCCCGGTGGGGCTTTACGTCCTGGGCATGGCCATTTATGCGGTGTTCGTTTTCAAGTTTTACCGTTTCATCGCGGCCCGGGATATGTTCGGGCTGGACCTATCCAAGAACGACGGCGCGAAGAATCCGGCGTTGATGGACTTTTTCCATCTCCTTTGGTACGGCGCCAAATATCTCATACTGTTCCCGGGTTTCGCGGCGTTCTGGTTCGCCGTGCTGACGCTCATCCTGATAATTCTTGCCAAGGACCAGGGGATGTCGCACATACTGGTGGTCTCGTTGGCAACGGTGAGCGTCATCAGAATCATGGCGTACTACAACGAGAACCTCTCCCGGGACCTGGCGAAAATACTGCCCTTTGCGGTTTTGGGCGTGTTCCTCATCGACTCGTCCTTTTTCAACCTCAACGCGTCGCTGCAGCTGCTGTACGAAGTCAACGGATTCTGGGCAGCCATCGCCCACTACACGATTGCGCTGGTGGCGCTGGAGTTCAGCCTGAGGGTGGCGTTCGGTTTGTATCGAGCGGTATTCCCGGCGGCTCGGCACCGCAAAGCCGACAGCGACACGGCAGCCGTGCCGTCAGCTGAGCAGGAATCCGAAGCGTCCTCCGATGGCGTCGCGCCGGGCAACCGGGTGGACTGGCAACCGGCCTTGAATGGACAGCCGACGGGTCCGGGAACGTTGAGCCGCAATGAGAGCCTTTCACCGCCAGGGCAATCGCTCCGGGATGCCGAAGTGCAAGAGCAATTGCGCAGCCTGAAGCCGCAACCGGACCGGGTTGGCGCGACGCAGGGCGGAAACTCAAACTCCAAATGAGGAGATAATTAGATAGAGGGGATGCTATGCGCGTGATGGTATTGGTGAAGGCTACGGAGGAAAGCGAGGCGGGAGTCATGCCCTCGGAGGAGCTCTTCAAAGCCATGGGAGAGTTCAACGCGGCACTGGTCGAGGCGGGCATCATGCTGGCCGGGGAAGGACTCAAGCCTTCGTCGGCGGGCCGGCGGGTCAGGTTTGACGGCGCCGACCGGACGGTGGCGGACGGGCCATTCTCGGCGGTGAATGAACTAGTCGCCGGTTTCTGGCTGTGGGAAGTGAAGGATATGGACGAGGCGTTGGAGTGGGTAAAGCTCTGTCCCAACCCGATGCCGGGGCCCAGCGAAATCGAGATTCGCCCGCTGTATGAGATGGCAGACTTCGCCGATGCAATACCTGAAGAACTGCGCGACCGAGAAGACCGTCTGCGCCAGGAAATTGCAGACCGCTGATTGCAGGCAGTGGCGACGGGTTCATTGTGGTGGGCGCGCGGCTGCGCTGGCGCAAGTAGGCGCCCACCAGAGCTGGCGACTATTACCGGTTCTCGCGATTCTGACCGGTGGCCGTATCCACTGACACGCGCACGCCGTTGATGGTTCCGGTGACGGCGTTGCGCACGGCGTCGCCGGCGGCATCGCTCACGTCGTAAGCGGCGTCAACGGCGCCCCTGGCGGCGGCGGCGGCGGTTTCCTCGACGTTCTGGCCGGTAGTCCGGGCGGCGTCGATGGCACCGTTGACGGCAGAGACGGCCACCTGGGCCACGTCTTCGCCAGTTTGTGCGGCACTGCTGATCAGTTGCCGCGTGGTCGCGGTAGTGGCCTCCGTCACGTCGCCGGCGGTGCCGGCCACGGCGGTTACGACGCCGGCCACGGCAGCGCGAGCGGCGTTGGTGAGATCGCCGCCGACCTCGCGGGTGCCGGCGATGGTGCCGCGAGTTACCTGGACGACGGACTCTTCGGCGGCGAGTCCGACTGAGGCTCCGCCGCGCAACGCACCTTCCACAGCTTGCTGGGTTGCCGTACCGAGTTCGGCGCCGGCGTCGCTGGAGCCGCGGATTGCGCCGACCACCACATCGTGAAGCATGGTGGTGGTTGCCGTGCCCACCATACCCACGCCCTGAATGACGCCGATGATGGAATCACGCACCACGGAACCGCCCGCGCCGCCAACATTGCCGACGGCTTGAAGCGTACCAACGATGGCATCTTGGGCCAGGTGTCCGGCGTCGCCGCCGAGGCTGCGCGCGCTGCGGAGCGTATTGGCTGTGGTGTCGCGGATGGTGTCGATGGCCACATTGCCGACACGGCCGGTGCCTTCCAACGTGCCGGTCAAAGCGTCTCTGACGGTGGTACCAATCCTGCCCAGTATTGCCATTGGGGGGCCTCCTCAACTTATCGTATTTGGACTTCGTAATAAATGTTACCATAATCTTCCCCCCCCCCCGCGCGTAACATGGAGCGGTGGGAATTTACCGAAAAACAGGACTTGATTATGCCATCCACTCGCGGGGGCGGTGGTGCCGGCCGTCGTCGCTACTCTGCTGTCCGCTATCCCCACGGCCTGAGGGTTCGGTTTCAGCGACCTAATGGCCTGCTGGAAAGGCTGCTGTGGTTTCTGCGGCAGGCGTCGGCGCTGGAGAGGTTGATCAATCGATGGCGTCCGTTGCTGGTGATAGAGGCGTCGCTGCTGGCAGTGATGAAACCCAACATACAGCAGTTGAGCGCCGGGGTCGCCTACTACGGAATCATGGCGATGATGCCCCTGCTGGTGGCCGGGATGCAGATAATCGCGGTGTGGCTGGGACAGGAGGGAGCCCGCGTCTGGTTCGGTGAGTTGTCGGCGCGAGTTTTCCCCGCGGAGCTAAACATTGTGGCCTTGCTCGGCGACCCCAACGCGGAAACGGTGGGCGTCGTCAGCAGCCTGGCGTTTCTGGGTTTGGCCTGGGGTCTCTTCAAGCTGTTCGGAGCAGTGAGCGCGATTCTAAATCTAACCTGGGGCATAGAGCAATCCAACACGGGATTCGCGGACAATCTCAAGGAGGTGATTGCAATCGGCGCGGCCGCCACGGTCTTCCTGGTGTCCAGTATGCTGACCTGGCTGGTGGTTGACGATTTTACCGGTCAAGTTTTACGCGCGCTACGGCTGCTCCAGTGGGCGGACGCGGTGGCTTCAACTGCGGTAACCGGGCTGGTGAACCTAGTGGCGTGGCTGCTACTGATTCTGTCGCTGGTCATCATCTATCGCTACGTGCCGCGGCGGCCGGTGCGCTGGCGTTGGGCGGCGCTGGGCAGCCTGGCGGTTGCCGTAGCGCTGCAGCTGATGAACTATGGCTTCGCCATGTTGTTGTCTCACGTCGCCCCGTCGCAATTCGTGCAGGGCATCCTGGCGTCGGCGCTGGTGATTCTGCTGTGGCTGTTCCTAGCGGCGAGGCTGCTGGCCTGGGGCGCGGCGATATCGGCGTACGCGCAAAGCGTATATGACCTTGACGGGCCAGCACCGGGGTCCGTCTTCAGGTGAGACGCGCGATTCCGGTTGCGCCACCCGGTCAATACCGATAAAGTAGGCGCTATTCACCTGAACTTGACGCCGGTTCATTGCCGGCGCTACGAACCGGAGGTATCGCAATGGCCAGACTGGAAGGCAAGGTTGCGCTCATCAGCGGGGGCGCACGGGGGCAGGGCGCCGTGGAGGCGCGGATGTTTGCCGAGGAGGGCGCCTCTGTCGTCATCGGCGACATCCTGGACGACGAGGGCCGGCAAACGGAGGCACAGCTGCGGGAGTTGGGCTACGAGTGCACCTACGTGCACCTGGACGTTACCAACGAATCCGACTGGGACGCTGCGGTGCAGGCGGCCGTGGGCGCTTACGGCAAGCTGGACATTCTGCTGAACAACGCCGGCATCCTCATCCGCAAGGGAATCGAGGACACCACCGCCGACGACTGGGACCGCATCTTTGCGGTCAACGCCAAAGGCGTATTCCTGGGCACGAAGGCTGCCATCCCAGCCATGAGGGAGAACGGCGGGGGTTCCATCATCAACATATCGTCCACCGCCGGACTGGTGGGCAGCCCCAACGGGTCGGCCAGCTATACGGCTACCAAGGGCGCGGTGCGCCTGTTCACCAAGTCCACGGCCATCCAGCACGCCAGAGAGGGCATACGGTGCAACTCCATCCACCCCGGCCCGATTGAGACCGACATGATTGCGGACACGCTGAGCGATCCGGCCAACCTGGCCCTGCGGATGCAGCGGCTGCCGCTGGGTCGAGTGGGCAAGCCCAGCGAAATCGCCTACGGCGCGATTTACCTGGCGTCCGACGAGTCGTCCTTCGTAACCGGCTCCGAACTGGTCATCGATGGGGGAACTACCGCCGCATAGGAGGCGATGTCATGCCGCGTTTTGCAGTTGACTTGAACACAGCCAACGGACGGGCGAAAGTAGGTGGCCAGTCCTGGCGCGTCGCTCCCGGCCTGGTTCCCGGCGAACCCAACGAGGGGTTGACGGCGCGGCTGCTGGCTACGTCGGCACGACTGGCCGACTACGATGACTCGGGCTGGGACGTGTGCGACAACGTGCGGCAGAGCCTGTCGGAGGGCTTCACCTTCGCCTGGTATCGCATTGCGGTGACGCTGCCGGAGTCCATTGACGGCGTGAACGTCGCCGGTTACCGGGTCTGGTTTGAAACCAACTTCGACAACTACGGCGAGGTGTGGGTGAACGGCGAAATCGACCGGGCTTACGGCAGCATCGTCGGCCTGAACACGTCGCACCGGGTGGAGATTGCGGAGGTTGGAGAGCCGGGGACGCGGTACGTCATCGCGTGCCTGTGCCTCAACGGGCCGCTGGCGGCGCCGCGGGGTGGCATCTTCATGCGCTTTGCGACGCTGGCGTTTGAGGCGACGGATAACTAGCGCAAATCGTGTAGGTCAAATAACAACAAGGGGCGGGTTTGAAACCCGCCCTTTGTGGTTATGGGTTGCGGTTTGGATCCTTACGACAGGTGCTTGGCGTAGAAGTCGAAGATGCGAGGCCAGGCCGCGTTGGACGCTTCCACGGCGTAGCTGGGCCGGTCAACGGCTACGAAGCCGTGGCCGGCGTTGGGGTAGATTTCGTATTCCCAGGACTTGCCAGCGGCCTTGATAGCAGCGTCGGTGGCCGCCACCTCTTCGACCGTGGGTCGAGCGTCGTCAGCGCCGAAGATGCCGAGCATGGGGCAGGACAGGTCGGCAACGAACTCGATGGGAGCGTGGGGCATGGCTGCCGTGGGAGGCTCGCTGTCGCGGGGGGTTACGCCGCCGCCCCAGCAGTCCACGGCGGCGTTGATGCCGGAGAGCTTGCAGGCGGCCAAGAAGACCTGGCGTCCGCCGGAGCAGAACCCGATGATGCCCACTTTGCCGTTGAAGTTGGACAGGTGGCGCAGGTAGCTGATGGCGCCCTGGGCATCGCCGAGGGTGCGTTCGTCGGGCATACCGCCCTTTTCGCGGATGCTGTTGCTGTTGGCGACAGGGTCGTCGCTGCCCTCGCGGTAGTGCAGGTTGGGCATGATGGCGATGTAGCCGTTGTGGGCGAACTTGCGGGCCATTTCCTTGCTGGCCTCATCCCAGCCGGGCATATGGTGGAACAGGTGGACGGCAGGGAAGGGTCCCGGACCCAGGGGTCGGGCCAGATACGCGTTGATACCGTCGCCGTTGTGTCCTTCTACCCAGATGTGTTCGGCGGTCATTCCTTGGTAAGCCATGTTTTGATTACCTCCGATGTGGTGGTTTGGTTGGCGCTGGTGAAACCGTGCGTTATGCCGGACAAGGGACGTTGGCAGGTTACTATTGAGCGTGGCGGGTGTCAAACGGGCACGAGAAGGATGTCGTATGCCGAGACGCTATAACAAACCCGCCTGTGTCAGCAGGGCGCGCAGCATTCGGGCCATTTGCGCTTCGTGGTGCGGGGCGAAGGCTGCGAACTCCCGCAGGTTGCGGGCCGCTTCTTGGGTCGCGTTGAAACGGTCTCCCATCAGGTGGTAGTCGCCGGCCAGTTCACGGTTCCAGATTCGCAACTCGTCGAGGGTCAACTGGGGCTCGAACTGGAATCCGTAGGAAATGCCATGGCGAAAGGCCATGGGGAAGCGGACGTAGCCGCCATCCCGCCGGAGCATGGTGCCTTCCGCTAGCAGAGTGCTGTCGGGCGGGACGGTGAACTGCTCGCCGTGGAGGGTTGGAACCAGTGGGATCTTGACTTCGCCAAACACCGGGTCAGCTGCGCCATCAGCGGTTACGTCAATCTTGCGGAGGCCGAACTGGTAGCCGCCGGTGGGGGCGACGGCGCCGCCCAGCGCGCGGGACAACAGCTGCGCGCCCAGGCAAATGCCGACGACGGGCGTCGGGGCTGCGTTGCCCAAATCTCCGGTGGCGGCGGCGCGCAGGTAGGCCATCTCCTGGCGCAGGGCCGGATAGTCGTCGTTGGCGGACATGGGGCCGCCGAGGGAGATTACCAGGTCAGCGTCGGACAGGTCCGGGGCGTCAAAGGCAGCGAAATCGGGCGCGCCGGCGAATACTGGGACGACGGTCAGGGTGAAGCCGGCGTCTTGCAGGACGGCGGTGAAGTTGCCGCCGAGAGTTTCAACCGGGTAGTGTTGGATGATGACGGCGTGCCGGTTCATCGTCGTTTGGCGCTAATTCGTGACAAGTCCGCCAACACCAGGCGGTCCGTGGGGAAGGCCAGCGGTTCCGGAGGGGCGTCGGGCGGGAACCAGGCTACATGGTCGAGGTCGTCGGAGGCGCGCAGCTTGCCGCCGGTCTGCTCGGCGTAGAACCAGACGCCTACCGTGAGCGAGGTTGGGTTGTGAAAGTTGGAATGGACGGCGCAAACCTCGCCGATTGCCACGTCAATGCCGGTTTCTTCCAAGAATTCACGGCGGGCGGCGGCGCGGATGTCTTCGCCCCATTCCACGTAGCCGCAGGGGATGCACCATTGGCCGAGGTTGCCGCCGGCGGAACGGCGACCCAGCAGGATGCGGCCGGCGTCGTCCAGCAGCACCACAGCGACGCCGACGGCCGGGTTACGGAAGTGGACGAAGCCGCAGGATGTGCAGGTGGGTCGTGGCAGGCCACCGCGCGTCGTGGGCGTCAACGGTTTGGCGCAGCGAGGACAGTACTGATAGTCGGGCGAAACTGACTTCGGCATCGCTGCGTTTTACGTTGTCGCGTGGCCTCGGCGGAGGGCGCGGCCCGGCAGGGCGCGGGTGTTTTCGCCCTGTTCGATGACCACCTGGCCGTTGACGATGACGTATTCGATGCCCACCGGGTACTGCTTGGGGTCTTCCTTGGTGGCCAGGGCCTTTACCGTGTCCGGGTTGAACACCACGACGTCGGCCTTAAAGCCGTCGCGGAGAAGGCCGCGGTCGGGGATGCCGAGGCGCTGGGCTGGGAAGGAGGTCATCTTGCGGATAGCCTCGGGCAAGCGCAGGTGCTGCTCGGCGCGGACGAACTCGGCCAGGACGATGGGGAAGCAGCCGTAGGTGCGCGGGTTGGGATACTCGCCGAAGAGGATGGCGTCGGAGGCAATCATGCCGTAGGGGTGGGATACGAAGGCGTACAGCGTCTGGGCGTTGGTGCCCAGGCCGACGGTGCTGATGCCAAGGTTTTCGGAGAGAAGCAGGTCGAACAGGGCGTCCGCCGGTTCCTGGCCGCGCATTTCGGCGATGTCGGTGATGAGGCGACCTTCGTAGATGCGGTTTTCGGGGCGGGTGAAGTTGGTCAGCCAGTTGTTTTCCAGGCGGCTGGGCCTGATTTCCCGCTTCATGCGGGCGCGGTCGTCGGCGTCCTGCAGGGCGGCGATGAGGCGTTCCGGGCCGCCGTCCTTGGCCCAGTGGGGCAGGCCGATGGTGGGCGTAGTTCCGGAGTAGGGGTAGGTATAGCAGTCAAAGGTGCAGTCGATGCCTTCCGCGCGGGCGTTCTCCACCAGCTCCAGGTGCCCGAGGTGACTGCCCACGCCTGACACCGATTGCCGATAGTGGGTCAGATGCACCGGGATGCCGCTGCGCCGGCCGATGTCCACCGCCTCGTGCCAGGGGGCGAGGTAGCCCTGGCTGAGCAGGCTCGCGCGGGTGTGGGTGTGGTAGTGGCCGCCCATTGACGCGGCGGTCTCGGAGAGGGCGACGAGTTCGTCGGTATCGGCGTAGGCACCGGGCGGGTAGTCGAGGCCGGTGGAAAGACCCCACGCGCCTTCTTCCATCGCCTCCCGCACCACCGATTGCATATCGGCGATTTCGACGGCGGTGGCCGGGCGTTGAGCCCAGCCGACGCTCCAGATGCGGACGGGGGAGTTGCCCAGGATATAAGCCATGTTGATGGCGACCGTGCCGTCGTACTTGCCCAGCAGGTCGGCGACGGTGAGCCAGTCGGCCGGCATGGGCGGGTAGCCATTAAGCCCGGCGTCCAGCCAGATGTAACGATGCAGTTCTTCCTGGGTCTTGAAGGGCGCGTGGGAAATGCCGTCAATGCCCACCAGCTCGGTAGTTACTCCCTGGCGCACCTTGGGGTCGTGATGGGGTTCGCCCAGGATGGTAAGGCCGGCGTGGGAATGGAGGTCGATGAAGCCGGGGCAGACGACGTGGCCAGTGGCGTCAATGACGCGGGCGGCGTCCCGGCGCAGGTGGGCGTCGTCGCCGCGGTGGATGGACACGGCGTCGCCGGAGATGGCAACGGCAGCGTGAAAGCCGGGGCTGCCGGAGCCGTCGATGACTAGTCCGTTGCAGATGAGAAGGTCAATCATGGCGGCATGATAGCACAGCGCAGTTGCGCCGGCCGGCTGGCCGCCGTACACTGCCGCCATCACCCTTTTAGCACTATGGAGGCATTGTATGAGCGAATTGGATGCTCGCTACGAGCGCGGGCAGGAAACACGGCGGATGTTTGGCGGCGGGCAAATTACAGGCGGCTCGTCGCCGGGCGCGTGGGACATTGCGCCGGACCTGGAGCGAATCCTGGGCGAGGCGCTGTTCGGCACCATCTGGAAGCGGCCGGCCCTGACGCCGGCGCAGCGGGAGATGATTACGCTGTCCAGCCTGATTGTGCTGAACCGGGAAGTGCAGCTGCGCCGACATTTGGGCAACGCGCTGAACATCGGCCTGACGCCGGAGCAAGTTGTGGAGCTGATTATCCATGACACCTGGTACGGCGGGGCGCCGGCCGGCATCCAGGCCCTCACCATCTGCAAATCGGTGTTTGAAGAGCGTGGTATCGACTTTACGCCGGCCCGCATCCACGACCCCAACGAAGACCCGGACAGCCTGTTCCGGCGGGGCGACGAGTACCGCCGCAACTACATGGGCGGTGGCGGCTCGCGTTCTGATCCACCTACGCAGGCGGAGGCGGAGCTGGGCCGCATAACCGGCGAATATTACTGGGGCGCGACGTGGACACGGCCGGGTTTGGATCTGCCCAGCCGGTGCATCTGCACGATGACGTGCCTGGCGACGCTGGGCCGAGAGGGGCCATTGCGCAGCCACATCCGGGGAGCGCTGAACATCGGCTTCACCCAGGACCAGATTATAGAGGTGTTCGGGCACATGACGCTGTACTCGGGCATCCCCTTCGCGCGCGGGGCCATGGACATCGCCAATGAGATCTTCGCCAACGGCTGACGCGTCCTAACCCCAGGGTGGAAGAAGGGCCGGCTTCAATAGCAAATCCGGCCCTTCTTCAGGCGCAAATGTGGGTGGACGTTCCCGGCGTGCGGGCTCCTCCGTCGCGAACGAGTAGGGTGCCCATCGTCGCCGCTACCGACAGAGCCAGCATCAGCAAAAAAGCGCGGTCGTAACTGCCCCAGATGTCGAAGGCAAGGGCGCCGACCAACGCGCCAAGGCCGCCGCTGACCTGGTGAATGCCCGATATGGTTCCGCTGACTCGGCCCAACCGAGCCGAGCCGAATATGTTCCCCGAGAAGATGACCGTCAGCGGCGCGGTCATCAGGAAGGTGAACCCGTAGAGCAGCGCGAATACTATTACCGCAGGGTGGGTCTGAGACCAAACCACCAGGGCAAAGATGCCGATGCGCATGACGAAACAGAGCAGGGTCGGGCGGCCCGGCCCCATGCGGTCCGCCAGGAATCCGGCGGTCAGCACTCCCAGCAGTCCCATCAACCCCATGAGGGCCAGCAGGTTGCCGGCCAGCACTGTGCCAATGCCGATATCCAGTGAGAACGCGACCACATGGGTGGCCACGAAAAAGTCCTGGAAGCCGCAGATGGCGTAGATTCCACCCAGCAGCCACAGCTGTCCCGACGTCAACAGCTTCGGCTGCTCCGGCGGCGGCGTTTCCGCCACCGGCGCTGCCGCCGCTCCGGGAGAACTCTCTCCACTCTCCGGCTGTGGGAGCGTTTCCTGATGGCGCGGCGCAGACCTGACGGCGAGCAGCACGATGGGGGCCAGAATGGCCAGGTTGGCCACGCCCAGCGCGGCAAAGGACGGCCGCCAGTCAAAGCGCGCCAGAGATTGGGCCAGCAGGCCAACTATCACCAACTGGCCCGTGGCGTTGCCCGACACCGCCACGCTGTTAGCCACGCCGCGCCGTTGTGGGAACCACCTCACTATCATCACGCTTACGATTGGGTTGGATATGGCGGAGTTGCCGAGGGCGAAGACCACGCCATATACCAGGAACAACTGCCACGGCGCTGAAACTACACTCATCAAGCCGATTCCGACTCCGCCGATGACTACCCCGGCCCCAGTAATCCAGCGGAGATCGTAGCGGTCGGCCAGACGACCGACAAAGGGCATCGCCAGCGCCGATACCAACATATACTCGGTGATGCCCAGGGACAGCACGGAACGGGTCCAGCCCAGATCCTCGGCCATGGGCTTGAGCATAAGCGCGAGGGCAGAGCGAGACCCTCCGTTGAAAAAGAGGATCGCGAACCCCGCCGTCAGAATTACCCAATGGTAGTTAGTCCCGCGCATTGCAGAATCACCGCGCGATCCGAGGGTGAATCCAGCCTATACTACGTAGCCCACCTCGGCGCAACCGGGCAGCCAGCGGCGGCCATCAGCCTCAAGCAGCTCCTCGCCGTGGGGCGGCCCGCTCATTCCGGGAAGATAACGATAGGGGGCCGGGGCGCCCGGCAGGTCCAGGCTGTCAATTATCGGGTCAATGATGCTCCAGGCCAGCTCGATCTCGTCGTTTCGGGTGAACAGGGCGGCATCGCCGGCGATAACGTCCAGCAGGAGGCGTTCGTAGGCGTCGGGTATGTCAATGCCGGCGAAATCGTCGTGATAGTGGAACTCCAGGTCAACGGTTTTCATTTGCAGGCCGGCGTCCGGAACCTTGGACTGGAACTCCAAACGCATACCCTCGTTGGGCTGGATGCAGATTGACAACGTGTTGCCAGGTATGGCCACCTCATCCGGCACCGGAAACAGCATGTGGGGCGGCGAATGAAACTGCACCAGCATTTCGGTGCTTTTCCGCGCCAGACCCTTGCCTGAGCGCAGATAGAACGGCACACCCTGCCAGCGCCAGTTGTCGATGTACAGCCGCAAGGCGGCGTAGGTCGGTGTCTGCGAGCCCGGCCCGACGCCGGGTTCCAGGTGATAGCCGTCGTACTGGCCGATGACCAGGCTGCGATGCAGTTCCCGCAGGGACATGCGACGCACCGAGCGCAAAACTTTCGCCTTTTCGTTGCGCAGCGCGTCGGCCTCGAAAGCGTAGGGCGGGTCCATGGCAATCAGTGACAGCAATTGCAGCAGGTGATTCTGGAACATATCCCGCAGCACGCCGGCCTGGTCGTAGTATTCGCCGCGGTCGCCCACCAGAACATCCTCGGCAACTGTAATCTGCACCTGGTCAATGTAGTTGCGGTTCCAGACCGGTTCAAAGATGGCGTTGGCGAACCGGAACACCAGCAGGTTCTGTACTGTCTCCTTGCCGAGGTAGTGGTCTATGCGAAAGACCTGCTCTTCCCGAAATACCTGATGCACCTGAGCGTTCAGTCGTCGGGCGGTAGCCAGGTTGGAACCGAAGGGCTTTTCTACAACGATACGACGCCAGCCGTAGCTTTCGTCGGTCAGGCCGGCGGCGGCCAGGGCCGCAATAGCCGGCTCATACAACCCCGGAGCCAGCGCCAGATAGAAAAGACAGTTGATTTTGGAATCAGGGTATTCGGCCAAGTCGGCCACCCTCCGGCCGGCCTCGGCCAGTGAAGCGGGATCGGTTACGTCCGCCGCGACGTAGCACAGCCGGGCGGCAAATTCATCCCATTCCGCCGTTGCCGCGTCGCCGGCGCTGCTCTCCTGGAGCCAATGCCGGAACGCGTCATCGGTCATCGCGTTGCGAGCTACGCCGACGACGTGAACGTTGTCGGGCAGTCTTCCCTTGCGGTACAGGCTGAAAATTGCCGGTCCTAACTTCTGATGGGCCAAGTTGCCGCTGGCGCCGAGTATCACCAACGCGGTAGCGTCGGAGCCAGCGTCGTGGGCCAAGTTGGGTCCGGCGGTTGTTGTCATTGGGGGCCGGCCTCGCGGACGGCGTGGCCGCCGAACTGGTTGCGCAGGGCCGCGAGCAACCGCGCCCCGAAGGGTTCATCCTGACGGGAGCGGAACCGCTGGTACAGAGCCGCCGTGATGGTGGGCGTGGGGACAGCCAGCTCCACCGACTCGTTGACCGTCCAGCGGCCCTCGCCTGAATCGTCAACGTATGCCGACAGGCTCTCCAAGCCGGGGTCGGCTTCCAGAGCCAGAACCGCCAAGTCGAGCAGCCATGACCGCACGACGCTGCCGTGCTGCCAAGTTCTGCCGATGGCCGTCAGGTCGAGGTCAAAATCGGCCTGCTTGGCTTGCAGCAGCTCGAAGCCCTCGGCGTAGGCTTGCATCAGGGCGTATTCCACACCGTTGTGCACCATCTTGGTGAAGTGTCCGGCACCGGTGGGCCCGACGTGGCTGTAACCCTTGTCCTCGCCGGGGGCCAAGGTTTGAAAGATGGGTTCCAGCCGGGCGAAAGTCTCCGCGTCGCCGCCCACCATCAGGGAATAGCCTTCAACCAAGCCCCAAACGCCGCCGCTGGTGCCGGCATCCAACAGATGAATGCCGGCCTGGGCCAGCATTTCGCCGCGGCGCATGGTGTCCTTGTAGTTAGCGTTGCCGCCGTCGATTACGGCGTCGCCGAGGTCCAGCAGGCTGGCCAACTCGCCAATCACGGCGTCGGTAACGGCGCCGGCGGGAAGCATGACCCACACCGCACGGGGCGGCGCGAGGCGGTTCACCAGGTCGGGGACGGAGACTACCGCCTTCGCGCCGGCCGCAGCTGACGACGCCATGGCATCGGCGTCCCGGTCGTACACCACCACGCTGTGCCCGCCGCTCAGCAACCGTTGAGTCATATTGGCGCCCATGCGGCCCAAACCGATCATTCCTATGTCCACGATGTTATTGTCCCCTTTTACAGCATATCGGCCAGACGGTGAATCGCGTCGGCGGGGTTGCCGTCCAGCCGGATTGATACGGCGCGGCGGCCGAGATTGCGCAACGCCTGCAAGTCGCCCAGAGCCTGGGCATCAGCCAGCGTTCCGAAACTGAACGGCCAGCCGGGAATGTCCAGGTCTGCAACATGTTCCTGGGTCAGTTGCAGGAAGATGCCAGAGTCGGGGCCGCCCTTGTGGAGCTGCCCGGTGGAGTGGAGGAAACGTGGGCCGTAGCCCGCCGTGGTGGCGATGCCGTGCTTGTCCATCACTCGGCGGCGCAGTTCGCAGATTGCGTCACCGATTCCGTCGGCGTCGGGCAGATAGGCCATTATCGCAAGGTAGTCGCCGGGGCCGGATTCCGCCAAGATTTCCAGCAGACGGCCGGCATCATCTGAGCGCGTATCAGGCAGACGGCCCGCTGCCTGGTAGCCCTCCAGCACGCTGACGGTGCGGTCTTTCGCGCCCTGCACGTCCGGCTGGTCGAAGGGATGTATGCCCAGGATATGCCCGGCGATGGCGGTGGCGTACTCCCAGCGATAGAACTCGGCACCCAGGTCGTAGGCGCCCGACAGTTCCAGCCGCACCGTGGGATGGCCGGCGGATTCCAGCAGCAACATGGCCTGGTCGGCGGCCCGAGCGTCCGATGAATCGTCGTTGGCCAGGCGCAGTTGCACGAAAAGGCGATCGGCGCCGTAGGCATCAGACGATTGCAGGGGCTCGGCGGCCACCGGGATAATGCCAGTGCAGTTCTTGCCGGTGCTTTCAGCCAGCAGTTGCTCTACCCACAGCCCGAATCCGGCAATCTTCGGCGAGGCAACCAATGTCAACTTGTCTCGTCCCTCCTTGGCCAGGGTACCGATAACCGTACCCAACCACGCGCCGGGGTTGTCGGCGACGGGGCCGGCAGACAGACAGCGCTGCTGCATAGCCGCCGCCGGTTCCAGCAGACGCGCCAAATCCACGCCCGTGAGCGCCGCCGGAACCAACCCGAAATGCGAAAGAACGGAATAGCGGCCGCCGATGTCAGGGTCGTTGATAAAGGTGCGCCGGAAACCCTCCGACTGCGCCAGTCTCGCCAGCGCTGTGTCGGGGTCGGTTATCGCGATGAAATTGTCGCCGGCTCGTTCCACGCCGACGCAGGCCTCTACCAAGTTGCGAAAGTGCGCGTAAAAGGTCAAGGGCTCCGTGGTGGTTCCAGACTTGGATGACAGCACAAAGGTTGTGAAGGCCGGGTCGATGGCCGCCGTAGCCGTCGACACCCAAGCCGGCACGGTGCTGTCCAAGGTGAGCATCTGAGGGTAGCCGCCAGACACGGGAGAGCCGACGATCTGTCTAATGACCTCAGGACCGAGGCTGCTGCCACCCATTCCCAGCAGAGCAACGTACCGGAAGCCGGCATCGCGTACCTCGGTGGCAAACTCGACCAGTTCGCCAGTTATTCCCCGGCTGTCCGTCGGCAGCGTCAGCCATGCCATGCGGTCGGCAATCTCAGCGGGGTCATCGTTCCACAGGGTGTGGTCGTGGGCTTTCAACCTAGCCGGAACGCGGCTGCCATCCAGTTGAGCGGCCACTCTGGACACCGACGGCGCATAGTCGCCAAGGTGATAAAGGTCGGTTGTCATCGCAACTGCCTCGCCATTCTCGGCCCTGCTATATTGCGTCATTCTAGCATATCCATTAGAAGTATAATCACTGCCAAACCATGTCACGAGCGAGCAAATCAGATGCCCAATGTGAATCGACCCAACAGCCTGAACGAGTCCGCGGGGCCGAACGGACCCGCAGCCAGCGTGATCACCCTCGGCGAACTGGACGTGCATTGCCTGGATTGGGGCGGCACGGGTAAGCCGATGCTGGCGCTGCATGGCCTGGCATCCTCCGGCCATTGGTATCGCAGGCTGGCCCCTTTGCTGTCGGACGACTACCGCATCATCGCGCCGGACCAGCGAGGGCATGGGGCGACTACGCAAGCGGCATCGGGCTACGACTGGCAAACGATGGCCGAGGACGCCTTGCGCTTGCTGGACCATTTCGGCATTGAGCGGGCCGCCGTGCTGGGGCATTCCTGGGGCGGCCACGTGGCCAGCAATCTGGCCATGCGCTTCCCCGAGCGTGTCAGCCGTTTGGTAATGATTGACGGCGGCTTTCAGGACGGCGGACTGCTGCCCAACCCGACGTGGGAGGCGTTCCGGCAGAGGTTGGCGCCACGCCTGGTAGCTGGGACTCGCGCCGAGTATCTGGACCGGCTGGAGGAAAACCTATCATTCTGCTGGGGCGACGACCTTGCCGACATCGCGCTGACCATGGTGTATGAGGGAGCAGACGGCCAGATGCGGGACAAGCTGCGCCCGGAGAATCACGCCCAGGTGTTGGCTACCATGTGGACCGAGCCGCCGTCGGTGGTGTTGCCGCAGGTGAAAGTTCCCACGCTGGCGGTAGCCGCCGGGCCGCGCGCCGACCGGGTCAACTCGGAGTTTTCGCGGCAACGGGAAGTGATGGTGGCGGCCGCTGAAGCCGCGCTGCTCAACGGACGGGTGCATTGGATACCCGACACCATCCATGACATCGGCTATCACAAGCCGGGGGAATTGGCGGCGGTGATTCGTGAGTTCCTGACGGAGGACTGATTAATCGGCTGCGGCCGGTGAAAGGCCGTCGGCGCCGATGACCTCGCCGCCGACGGGGGCGACGTCAACGCTGGGGCCGGACAGGCCGTAGTTGATGGCGTAGAGCTGGGCGTACACGCCGCCGGCTTCCAGCAACTCGTCGTGGCTGCCCACTTCGGCGACCCGGCCCCGGTCCAGCACAATTATCTTGTCAGCGTTGCGGATGGTGGACAGGCGGTGGGCGATGACGATGGACGTGCGGCCTTTCAGAATGCGGTTAAGGGCCTGCTGTATGAGCAGTTCGGTGTGGGTGTCGATGTTGGCCGTGGCTTCGTCGAGCACCAGGATACGGGGGTTACCTACGATGGCGCGGGCAAAGCTGATGAGCTGCCGCTGGCCGATGCTCAGGTTGACGCCCCGCTCGGCCAGTTCCGAGCCGTAGCCGTTATCCATCTCCATGATGAAGTCGTGGGCGCCCACGGCCTGGGCCGCAGCGACAATCTGCTCGTCGGAAACGTCCTCGTTCTGGTAGCAGATGTTTTCGCGGACGGTGCCGGAGAACAGGTAGGGCTCCTGCAACACCATGCTCATCTGGTGCACCAGCGATTCTCGCTTCACGTCCCGCAGGTCGTAGCCGTCAACGGTGATTGCGCCGCCGGTTACGTCCGCCGAGCGATGCAGAAGGTTGACCAGGGTGCTCTTGCCGGCGCCGGTGGAACCGACCAGGGCCACGTTTTCGCCCGCCTTGATGTGCAGGTTAACGTTGCGCAGCACCTCGACGCCGGGGACATAGTGGAAGTTCACCTCGTTGTAGCGAATTTCTCCTTGCACTTCGGGCAGCGCCACCGCGTCGGGCTTGTCGAGAATATCCGGCTCCAGGTCCAGCACCTCGAAGATGCGCACGCCGGCGGCCATTGCCCGCTGCAGCTGGCTGTATTGCATGGTGAGTTGGCGGATTGGCTCAAAGAACCGCTGTATCCAGAAGGCGAAGGCCACCAACGTACCGACTTCCAGGGCGTCCCGTTGCAGGAGCCAACCGCCGAACAGCACCACGCCCAAGCCGATACCCAATCCGATGAGCAGTTCCACCAGCGGCTGCAGCATTCCGGAGTAGCGGGCCGCTTCCAAGTTGGCGTCCAGGTATTCCTGGTTCAACGTGCGGAAGTGGGCCATGTTCTCGTCCTGGCGGTTCAGGCTCTGGACGACGCGGACGCCGGTGATGTTCTGGTTGTACTCACCGTTGACCATGGCAATGGCCCGACGGATGCGCATGAATGAATGGCGGGCGAATCGCTGCCAGTACATCATGATCACCGTCAGCACCGGCACAACGAACATACACACCAACGCCAACTGCCAGTTGACGATGAGCATCAGTATGATGATGGCGCCCACCGTTACGAGCTCGGCCAGGGCCAACGCAAGCAACTCGAAAGTCTCCTGCAACTGCAGCACGTCGGACTGCATCCGGGACATGATGCGCCCGATGGGAGTGCGATGGTAGAAGGCGTTGGACTGGTTTTGCAGGTGGCTGAACATCCCGGAGCGCAGGTCATAGAGAACGTGCTGTCCGGTGCGGGAGATGAAAATGAACTGCAAACGGTTGGACAGGAAATGAATCACCGTAATGGCCATGAACGCGACGCCGATGACATGAACCCGACTGACTTCACCCTCTGCGATGGCCCAGTCGATGCCGTATTTAATCAGCAGTGGGATTGCGGCGTTAACCGTGGCGTACACCAGCAGCGAAGCCAGGGCAATCAGGGCATAGGTGCGGTAGGGCTTGATAAAGGTCATAAAGCGCATTACGACCTTGTTGTCATAGACGCGCCCCACCACGTCTTCGTCGGTCAGGTTGTCGTTGGAGGGGGCAAACATGCTGTCTGCGGAGGTGCCGCGCATCCCCCGCATCATGCCGCCGCCGATGCCGCCACCGCCGCGCATCATAGCGCCGCCCTCCCGTCGGCCATGGCCGGCACTGCCGCTTCCAGCAAGACTTCTTCCTGCGGGCGCAGCTGAAGTTCGTAGATGCTCTGGTAAATTCCGCCGGAGCGGATCAGTTGCTCGTGAGAGCCGCGCTCGGCGATGACGCCTTTGTCCAGCACCAGAATCTGGTCGGCCTCCCGGACCGTGCTCAAACGGTGGGCGATGACAAAGGTAGTGCGCCCTTTCATCACCTCCACCATGGCGCGGTGGATCTGCCGTTCCGTTTCCACGTCAACGCTTGAAGTGGAGTCGTCGAGAATCAGCACGGGCGGGTCAATCAGGATGGTGCGGGCGATGGAGAGCCGCTGCCGTTGGCCACCGGAGAGGGTCGTGCCGCGTTCCCCGACCCAGGTGTCATATCCGTTGGGCAGCGCCATAATCTGGTCGTGCAGCTGGGCCACCCTGGCCGCGCGTTCGACATCCTCATCGGTAGCGTTGGTCACTCCGTAGGCGATATTGTCCTTGATGCTGGCGCTGAACAGGTACACGTCCTGGTGAACGATGCCCACGTTGTGGCGCAGGGATTGCAGCGTGAAATCGCGAATGTCCGTTCCGTCAATGGTGATTTGGCCATCGGTTACGTCGTAGAAGCGCGGCAGCAGGTTCACCACGGTGGTTTTGCCGCTGCCGGGGGCCCCGAGGATGGCGGTAATCTGTCCTGGTTTGGCGTCCAGGTTGACCTCTCGCAAAGCCGGTGAACGGTCTGCGTAGGAGAACCCGACCTTTTCAAATCGAACGTGTCCCTTGGCCCGCCCCATTTCGGCAGCGTCGGGCCGTTCCGACACAGGCGATTGGGTGTCGAGCACGTTGAACAGCCGCTGCCCGGAGGACATCGCACGGGAGAAGGTGTTAATGATTTGAGCCGAAGCGCGAATGGGGAAGGTCAACTGGTTGAGGTACAGGAAAAACTTGGCAAGGTCGCCGGCAGTCAGGTCACCCTGAACTACCTGCCAGCCGCCGAACCACAGAATCAGGCCCAATGCGAAGGTGAAGTAAAGGGTCATCCAGGAGCTGTTGGTGCCCTGCATCCGTTCAGCGTCGAAGTACTCAACGCGAAGCTCTTCCGCTTTGCGGTTGTATTTTTTGCGTTCGTAGTTCTCGGAAGCGAAGGCCTTGACCACGTGCATTCCGGCCAGGTTTTCCTGCAGCACCGTTACCGACTCGCCCATCACCTCCTGCACGTGGAGCCACTTTCGGCGCAAGGCGCGCATGACGAACGTGGAGCGGAGGACGATGGCCGGCACGAAAATCATGCTGACCAACGCCAGTTCCCAGTTAAGGAAGAAAAGGATGAAGGGGATGGCGACGATGCGAACCACCACGTCCAGCGAGCGGATCATCCCCAAGTTCACGAACCGCCGCATTGCTTCCACGTCAGCGGTGGCGCGGGACATCAAGTCGCCGGTGTGTTCCTTATCGTGGAAGGCGAAACTGACATTCTGCAGCTTGTCGTACAGCAAGTTGCGGCAGTCGAAGGACACCTTCTGCGACAGGGATTCGGTGGTATAGGTACGCGCGAAGTCACAGAAGCCGCGGCCCAAACTGACCAGCAAGATGCCGACGCCGAAGAACACCAAAGCGGCAATGGTGAAATCTTTTCTGAAGAAGTTCTTGGTATCCGGATGCTGACCAACCATCAGGTCGATGCCGCCGCCAAACAGCCACGGCAAGGCCAGCGAAAAGCCAATAGCGGCCAAGGCGCTGATATACGCCAGACTCAACCGGGCCGGATAGTGGGCGGCCATCCCGATGATGCGCAGCAGAATGCCCATCAGCCGGCCTGCCTAGTGGGAACAATTGATACCATAGGTCGCTCAATATACACCCGGCACGGGGCAGGGGCAAGTTTTGCGACGGGATTCAGTCCCGATTTATAGTCGGCGCCTGGAAAATCACTCTCGCTCCATACGCTCCGGGGCCGACATTCCCATCAGCGTCAGCGTGCGGCGGAAGGCCACCTGCGCCGCTGCCACCAGTTTGAGGCGGGCCAGGGTAAGCTCGTTGTCTTCCGGATTGGCGGAAATCACCCGGCAGTTCTCGTAGAAATGGTGGAAAGCCGTGGCCAGCTCCGTCGCATAGTGGGGCAGATGGTGCGGCTCCAGGTTCTCGGCAACCTGCTCGACCAGCTCGGGCAGCCGCAGCATGGTGCGGATCAAATCCAGCTCGTGGGGGTGAGTAAGCAAGCTCACGTCGCCCTGGGAGTAGTCGATGCTCCGTTCGGCGGCCAGGTTGAGGATGCTGGCGTTGCGAGCGTGAGCGTACTGCACGTAGTACACCGGGTTCTCCGAGGATTCCCGCGTCGCGAGTTCAAGGTCGAACTCCATCTGCGTGGATGCCGCGCGCGCGAGGAAGAAGTAACGGCAGGCGTCCATGCCAACCTCGTCAACCAGCTCACGCAGAGTAACGAAGTCGCCGGTACGCTTGGAAGCGCGGACGGTTTCGTCGCCGCGCTTGAGGGTTACCATCTGTGAGATGAGAATCGTGAGATTGTCCGGCTCGATACCCAACCCCTGCATCGCAGCCTTCATCCGCATGACGTGTCCCTGGTGGTCAGCTCCCCAGATATCGATTACCCGGTCGAAGCCGCGGCCCTGGAACTTGTTGAAATGATAGGCGATGTCGGAAGCGAAATAGGTGTGTTCGCCCGACGAGCGCACCACGACGTTATCGCGTTCGTCCCCGAATGCGGAAGAGAGGAACCACAGAGCGCCGCTGTGTTCGGCGAGATGCCCGCCGCTGCGCAGGCGAGCCATCGCCAAGTCGTAGTCACTCGATTCGGAGTCGGGGTTTTGGAAAAGCGAGCGTTCGCTGAACCAGTTGTCAAAGGTCACGCCGATGGTATTCATGTCATTGCGGATCAAGGCGACCATCTTGTCGCGGGCCAGGTCGCCAATCTCGCGAACGGCGGTGGCTTCCGATGTGTCCAGGTAATGGTTGCCCTGAGTCTCGATAATCTCTGCGGCGATATCGGAGATATATTCGCCCTGATAGCCGTTCTCGGGCATCTGCGCGTCCTTGCCGAGGGCCTGTCGATAACGAGTCCAAACCGAGCGATAGAAGGCTTCCATCTGGGAGCCGCCATCGTTGACGTAATACTCGCGGGTAACGTCATAGCCGGCGGCCTCCAGGGCATTGGCCAGCGCGCTGCCGAGCACGGCGCCGCGAGTGTGTCCAACGTGCACCGGGCCGGTGGGGTTGACGCTGACGAACTCCACCATGACCTTGCGGCCGGCGCCGATGTCCAACGCGCCGAAGGAGTCGCCGGCGGCACGGACGGTTTCGACCTGCTGCTGCAGCCACGCCTGACTGAGCTTGAAGTTGATGAAACCCGGCGGCGCGGGCGATACGTCGTAAATTTCCGGCCCGCTTTCGACGCGCTCCGCAATCAGTTGGGCCAGTTGCAGCGGGTTGGCGCGGGCGGCCCGGGCCAGGCGCAGGGGCAGGTTGGTGGCGAAATCGCCGTGTTCCGGATTGTTGGGCCGTTCGACTTCAATGCCCGGTGATGATCCTACGTCGATCACCCCGTCGGCCCTGGCGCGTTCCAAAGCTGCGGCTACGGCGGCTGCAATGGTGTCCTTAACTAGCATGATTGACAGTTCCGCGATGAGGATTCGGTTCAAGGTAGAGCATACATATTAGCACTACCCCACTATCCCTCTGCAATCTGAAAGGGGAAGCCCAGCGCGCTGGCCGCCGCGATGTTGGCGGTCATATAGCCCTCAGCGCTGCGGGACATCCCGTTTTGGCCGCGCATTTCGTTGCCTTTCGCCGCCAGCCCGGCGGCTTTATCGGCAATATCCGTTACGCCAAAGGCCAGGTGATACGGGCCGGGGCCGAAGGTTTGCAGATACTGCCCCATGGCGGATTCAGAATCCAACGGTTCCGTGAACTCGACGTTGGTCTGCCCGACCCGGTAGATGGCGTTCTTCATACCTCGCGTCGGATAGACTTCGATCTTCACTGGCTTCATTCCGAAGTTTTCCTCGATGTAGGCTGCCATGGCGTCGGCGTCGTGGACAAGGATGCGAACGTGATGTATAAACTCGAACATCTTTCCTCCAAGAGCATGATTATGGAACGGCGGATTCTGCTGGTGGGCGGCGAGGAGTTCCGTCCCGCTGGCGCAAGCATGGATTATAGAATTCTGGAACTGACCGGCAAAGGGCGACCTCGCGTCGCCATCATACCAACCGCCGCGGCGTCCGAAAACCCGCAGTTGGCCGCCGCCAACGGCATTCGCCACTTCAGCGGGCTGGGGGCGGACGCTTACAGTGTGGACGTAATCCGCCGCACCGACGCTGAAAATCCGCGCATGGCGGCGCAGGTCAACGACGCTGACGTCATCTACTTTACCGGCGGCAGCCCGGAGCATCTACTTTCGGTGTTGGCCGATTCGGTGTTGTTGAAAGCCGTAACCGCCGCCGCGGACGAGGGCACAATCTGGGCCGGTTCCAGCGCGGGGGCAATGGTCTTGGGCGCGGTGATGCGTCGCCCATCGGCCGGCTCACCGGTATCGCCGGCCCTGGACATCATCCCCAACGTGCTGGTGCTGCCGCATCATGAACGCAGCGACCCGGAGGCAGTGCTGGCTCAACTTTCAGAATCAGACTACGTTGGCCTCACAGTGCTGGGCATCGACGGGGCCACCGGGCTGCTATTGGAACCGGACGACGCAACCGCGCTGGGGGCCGGCAACGTAACCGTCTATCGGGCCGGCGGCTGGAAGCGGTACGCCAATAGTGATGTAGTGCCCGGTTTGACCTCGGCGGGTGCGGAGATTTAGCGCCGCCGGGCGCGCAATTCCTCCCAAACGGCGTTGGGGGAGACGCCGGCGGATGCCATCAGCGTCAGCGTGTGGTACAGCAGGTCGGCGATTTCACCGGGCAGGTTGTCAGCGTCGCCGGTGGCTGCGGCCAGGGCGGTTTCGCCGGCCTCTTCAATCACTTTTTGCGCCACGCGGCCGGTTCCTTCCGCCAGCAGACGAGCGGTATAGCTGTCCTCGGGCATCTCCCGTTGCCGGTCCCTGATAACGGCGAATAGCTCGTCCAGCACGCGCGGGCCGCCGTCCGACGGCAGGTAATCTTCGGGCAGGTCGTCCATTCGGTTGAAAAAGCAGGACACTTCGCCGGTATGACAGGCGGGGCCATCGGGTTCCACTTTGAGGAGGATGGTGTCGCCGTCGCAGTCCACGTACCACTCGCGCAGGTTCAGGTAGTTGCCCGAAACCTCGCCCTTGTGCCACAGGTCTTCCTGGCTGCGGCTGTAGAACCACACCTGGGTGCCCTCCACGGTGCGCTTCAGCGAGCCGGGGTTCATATAGCCCAGCATCAGCACCTGACCGGTGTTGATGTCCTGGGCAATGGCCGGCACCAGTCCCTTGTCATCCAGCTTCACTTCGGTCATAAGATGCAACTCCTCAAGGGGCAGCTACCCCAGCCGCTCCAGCACATCGGGCAGTTCGAGCAGGTCGTGAATCTCCGCGTCCGGCGTGGGCAGGTCGGGGTTCAGAGGTTCGCGCTTGCGATTAATCCACACCACAGCCATACCAGCGCCGCGAGCGCCCTTGACGTCCTCAAATTGCTTGTCGCCCACGTACACGCACTCGGCCGGATCAGCGTGCAATTCGCTGAGGGCCATCCGAAACAGGCGGGCGTCGGGCTTGTAGCACTGTCCACCTTCCGAGGATACGACGGCGGCGAGAGTCGCGGGTATTCGAGCGACTACCGGGTTGAGGTAGGCGTCGTCGGCATTAGACAGCACAGCCAGCCGACAGCGCTGGCTGAGGATGGACAGGGTATCGGGAGCGTCTGAGAAAAGCGGGCGGGTGCCGAGGTCGTCGATGGATTGTTGGGAAGCGGCCCTGGGGTCGCCTTGGAGGTTCAGGTCGGCGAAGGCCCTGGCGAAAGCGTCGGCCCAACCGTCGAGGTAAGAGATGAAGGGGCCACTGGGGTCTATGCGGCGCGCTCGGAAATTGTTGGAACCGTAATCCCACGCCCGACGTAGAGATTCCGGGTCGGTGTCCAGTTGTTGTTCATCGATAATTTGAACGAAAGACTGGCGCCACAGGTCGGGGCCGTCCTGCGCTATCGTGTTGAACATATCGAAGATTACGGTGGTGATAGCGCTCATTTATCCGCTCCTGCCTGGTCCGTTATCAGATGCGCATGGGGATGTCGCGCCCGGCCAGGTACTGCTTGGCCTGAGCGATGGAGTAGGTTCCGAAGTGAAAGATACTGGCGGCGAGCACGGCGTCGGCCTCTCCGTCGGCAAAGGCGTCGTAGAGATGGCCCAGCGTGCCGGCGCCGCCGCTGGCGATGACCGGAACGGGCACGGCGCGGGAGATGGCGCGGGTCAACGGCAGGTCATAACCGTCTTGCTGGCCGTCCTCGTCCATGCTGGTCAACAGAATCTCGCCGGAACCCAGGGCGACGGTTCGCTGCGCCCATTTCACCGCGTCCAGGCCAGTAGGATTGCGTCCGCCGTGGGTGTATACCTGCCAGCCGGAGGTTTCGTCCAGGGCCAAGGTGGGGTCTTTGGCTTCGGGGCAGGTTTCACCGGGGACGACGCGACGGGCGTCAATGGCAGTGACGATGCACTGGCTTCCGAATTGCTCCGCGCCCTGGGCCACCAGTTCCGGGCTGTTGATAGCGGCGGTATTCACCGAAACCTTGTCCGCGCCGGCGTTGAGCATTCGCCGCACGTCCTCAATGGAGCGGATACCACCGCCGACGGTGAGGGGGATGAACACCTGCTCGGAAACGGCGCGCACCACGTCAACCATGGTATTCCGGGAGTCGCTGCTGGCGGTGATGTCCAGAAAGACCAGCTCGTCCGCGCCCTCCAGATCGTAGCGGGCCGCCAACTCCGCCGGGTCGCCGGCGTCGCGCAGGTTGACGAAACTGATGCCTTTGACCACGCGGCCAGCGTCAACGTCCAGGCACGGTATGATTCGGCGAGTCAACACGGTGAGGGCACGGCACGCTCCGGCGAGATCGTCAAATAGTATAGCACCATAAGCAGCTGAGCCTGCTCTTGCCCCGGCCCGCCGGTGGACATATTATGTTCGGCGAGCCGCCCGACAACAGGCGGATACATCAGGAGGTATCAAATGGCCCTCTCACTATCGGACAGCAACCGGATTATGGCTGCGGCAATCGCCAAGGCCGAAGAGCTCAACATCAAAATCAGCGTGGCAGTGGTGGACGCCGGCGGACGACTAGTCGGGTTGCAGCGCATGGACGGGGCAATCTGGGCCTCGGCCTACGGCTGCCAGGGCAAGGCGGTGGCATCGGCGGCGTTCGGACGAGCCAGCGGCGAGATGCAGGACCGGGCTACCGCGCCGACGCCGGCCGGAATCCGGGAACGCTCCGGCGCCGAGATGATTTTCGGGCAGGGCGCGGTGCCCATCATCGCCGACGGGGCGGTAGTCGGCGCCTGCGGCGTAGGCGGCGGAACCAGCCAGGAGGATGAGGAGTGCGCCGCTGCAGGAGCGGCTACCCTGTAGCCTATCTCACTGCGTAAGGGCCAGCACCGAAGCTGGCGAACCGCTGCCGCCGACCAGGGGCAGCCGTCCGACAATGACGGTGGTCCCGGTGGGCGGCAATTGGTCCAGGTTGTTCAAGCATTCCAGAACCAGCGCAGAGCGCGCCAAGGCCAGCCGGCTGACCGACAGATTGGCGTCCATTCCGGCGTCAACGCCGTGGGCGTCGATGCCCAGTCCGGCGACGTTGCGCCGTTCCAGCAAAAGTCGGGCCGCCTCCGGGCCGAACCCGGGCGTGTGCATCCTGCCATCGGCGTCAGCGTTAATGAACCGGTCCGGGTCATACCAGTGTCGCTGCCAGCCGGTGGATAGCAGGGCCAGGGAGCCCGGTGGAACCGGGCCATAGCGACGTTCCCATTTGGCAACGTCGCCTGGAGTCAGAACGTAGTCGGGGTTTTCCGCTGTCTGGGCGGACACGTTAATGACGATGGCGGGAACCACTAGTCTGGGGGCTGGCAGTTCGTCGGGGCCGGCGGCGGCATCGTAGAGCGTCGCGGGGGATGACAGATGAGTGCCGCCGTGTTCGCCCATGCTGAAACGGCGCAGAAAATAACCGTCCCGCCCAGTCTCGGCAACAGTCTCAAACTCTACCACCGGGTCGCCGGGCCATAGCGGAATGCCCGGACGGATGGGATGGCTCAAGTCCACCACCCGGCGATAGACGATGCGCTTTTCCTGGTGGTCGGTCATTGTTCCCGTCAGGGTTACGCGGCCGCCGGCAGGACGCCGGCGTGAGGATAGGGCGGCCGGGCATCGGGCACGGGCATCAACCGCCGCATTTCGCAGCGGTGCCGGTCAACCCACTCCATTGCCGCACGGAAATTTCGGACGGTTCCCAGCTCTGCCAGTTGGCCCAGCCCATTGCGCCCGTAGATAACGTAGCAGAGACCCGGAATTTCGCCATGAATCAGGTAGCTGCGATAGTACACCTTGCGTCCCGAATCGGGGATAGCCGTAGTCCGCACCGCCGAGGTAGCACCAACTATGCTGCCGTTGCTGCTCATCATTGCCATCACTCCTGTGCGCCCATTACAGGGCATTTGTGTTGGCTATATGTTCTATGAAACGAAGGTTCGGTGTCAACCTTGTTACGAGCAGTTTTTCGGATTTTTTGTTTCAATTTGACTGCGTTTTCGCTGAAAACGCAAAAGGCCGGCTTTGCGGCCGGCCTCATACTGACCAACTCGGAAGCGCCTCATCCGCCGGCAGCGTTACACAGGAACGTGTCCACCGGAACAATCTGCTGGCTGGAGGTCTGCATATCCCGCACCGCTACCGTGCCATCCCGCACCTCGTCCTCGCCCAGAATCAGCGCCGTTGAAACTCTCAAGGCGTTGGCCTGTCGCATCTGGCCGCGCAACGCCCGGCCACCGTTGGCAAGGATGGCGCCGACACCAGCGGCGCGCATCTGGTTGGCCAGCCGTACCCCTTCAATTCGAGCTTCTTCACCCATGGTGACGATGAGATACTGAGGCGACGGTTCGTCAGGAACCGCTACCTCATTCCGTATCAGGTTCAGGGTCAGCCGCTCAATTCCGCTGCCGAAGCCTATGCCCGGCGTCGGGCGACCGCCCAGCTGTTCAATCAGGCCATCGTAGCGTCCGCCGCCGCAGATGGTGGACTGCGCGCCTTCGACGGCCGGCTGGATTTCAAAAACGGTGCGGGTGTAGTAGTCCAGCCCGCGTACCAGGCGATGGTCAACCCGGTTGGCGATACCCATGGCACTGAGGTAGGACTGCACCCGGTTCCAGTGGTCCTCGCAGGCGGCGCACAGGCACTCGACCGACTTGGGGGCTTCCTCGCCAAGAGCCCGGCAGGTTTCCACTTTGCAGTCCAGCAGACGCAGCGGATTGCGTTCCAGACGGCTCTTGCAGTCCTGACACAGGTGGCCGCTTACGTTCTCGTAGTAGGACTTCAGGGCGCGGATGTACTCCGGACGGCAGTCCCCATCGCCGATACTGTTGGTGACCAGCGTGATGTCGGACAGGCCGATGTCGTGCATCATTGTCCAGGCCAGCTCGATGACTTCGGCGTCCACGGAGGGGTCCGGGTCGCCGATGGCTTCCACGCCAAACTGATGGTGCTGCCGGAAGCGGCCGGCCTGGGGTCGTTCGTAGCGGAACACTGGGCAGATGTAATACATCCGCACCGGCTGGGCCTGGTTCTGCATACCGTGTTGCAGATAAGCGCGGCAAACGGGGGCCGTGCCTTCGGCCCGCAGGGTGAGCATATCGCCGCCCCGGTCCTCGAAGACGTACATCTCCTTTTCCACGATGTCCGTGCCCTCGCCGACGCCCCGGACGAACAAACCGGCATCCTCAAACATGGGACTGTCAATGCGACCGTAGCCAAAGCGGCGGGCTACGTCCATCGCTTTGCTCTCGATGTAGCGCCAATATTTCTGCTCCGCCGGCAAGCGGTCGGTGGTGCCCCGGGGGGCTTGAAAGGTAGGCATGGGTTTAGTTTTTCGCTCCGGGCGTGGTTCCGATGCACCAGTATAGCACCTAGCGTCTTTCGGATATTTACGCCTTGCCCTCGGCCGCGAGTTGCGCCAGTTCGTCGGTGGTCAGGCCGCCGATGCCGCAGAGCACTTCGGCGTTGTGCTGGCCCAACGTGGGCGGAGGGTTAGCCGGGGTGTCCACGCATCCGGTGAGCTGCACGGGAGTGTTGACGGTACGGAAGGAACCTCCATAGGTGTCGCCGCTGTCCACGAACATATTGCGGGTCTCCAGGTGGGGGCATCCGTCCAGGTCGGCAGAGTCCTGCACGATGCCCATGGAAAAGCCGCAGTCCAGCAGGCGCTGGTTCAGCTCCCGCTTGGGAATGTGTTGGGACCATTCCTCAATGGCCGGCACGATGTTGCTGAAGTAGAACGGGCCGGTAACGCCACGGCCCAAGTAGCGGGGATCGTCAGCCAGTTCGGGGCGGCCAATCAGCTGCCACATGGCTCGCCACTTGTCATCTGCGTTGCCGGCGCCGGCCAGCACTACGTAGCCGTCCGATGCGCGCAGGGTCAGTTGCGCCGAGAACATATTCTCCCGGGCCGTGGTGGTTACCTGTCCAGTGGACTGGTACAGGGGCATACTGCTGGTGGTGTGGGCCACCATGCAGTCGTACATCGCCATGTCCACGTGTTGACCTTTGCCGGTTTGGCGTCGAGATTCCAGCGCCAGCATGACGCCGAGCGCCGTCCAGACGCCGGGCACGGAGTCGCCCATGTTGTCGCCCACCATCTGGGGGCCGCTTTCGGAGGTGCCGGTGGTAATCATCCAGCCGCCCATGCCCTGGACGCAGGGATTGTTGGCAGGCCAGTCGGAATAGGGGCCGCGCAGCCCGTCGCTGTCGCCGTAGCCAGTGATGCTGGCGTACACCAGGCCGGGGTTGATTTCGCTGAGGCGGTCGTAGGGGTAACCGAGGCGACCCATGGCTCCGGGGCCCCAGTTATCGAGGAGCACATCGGAAACGCGGAGCATATTTTCAAAGGCGCGCTTGGCGACGGGGTCGCGCAGGTCCAGGGATATGCTCTTTTTGTTGCGGTTGACGCCGAGATAGCGGGCGCTGACCTGGGCACCGTCGGGGCCGGCGACGAAAGGCACGTTTCGGCGCGCCTGGTCGCCGGCGCCAGGCCGTTCAATCTTGATGACCTCGGCGCCCATATCGGCCAGAATCATGGCGCAGTAAGGCCCGGCGACGATATGCGTGGCGTCAAGGACGCGCAGCCCTTCCAGCGGCAGCGGCTGCAATTCACGGCCTCGGCGTATCTGAGAAGTCATCATCAACTCCAGTAACGCTCGGAGGTTCACCGTACCCCAAGCGATTTTCGATTCTTGTCAACTATACAATCCCCTATGCAACAATCAAAGGCCGCTGCCAAGCGACTTTCCAGCGCCATTAGCCGGCCGCCGTTCATTTGACAATTTCACACAATACTGACAGAATTAACGGACGATACGCGGCCCGGTGGTGTAGCGGTTAACATACTGCCCTGTCAAGGCAGAGATCGGCGGTTCGAATCCGCTCCGGGTCGCCATTTTCTACCGGAAACGTTGGAGAACGGCCCGCCTTTGGCGGGCCGTTCTCGTTGTTATGACACCTCAGCCGGCAGGGGTGTGATAGAATGGGAATTGCCCCCGTAGCTCAGTGGATAGAGTGCTGGCCTCCGGAGCCAGAGACCGGAGTTCGAGTCTCCGCGGGGGTACTTTCTATACCTGAGAACTGAAGGGTATCGAACTCTTCCCCAGGCATCGTAGCCCCTTGACCCTGGTGCTGAACGCTGTGTCAAGGATAGAACGCCAGCGGAGCAGGCCGGCGGTTCAGACTACCGGGCCGGCCCGACACGCGCCGCGCTGGCTTCGACTTTCGGTTCTACTTCCGCTCCCCGGCGTCGCGCTGCCGACCGGCTCTCCCGCGTCCATGATTTGCGCGTGAACTGGCGGCCCAAGCCGCGCTCGATCTCGCGCCACTTGCGGTCTTCGTCCGGCGTGATGAACGTTATTGCCTCGCCGGCCCGACCCATGCGGCCAGTGCGGCCCACACGGTGCGTGAACAGCTGCTCCGAGTCGGGGAGGTCGTAGTTGATCACCTGTCCGATGCCCTCGACATCGAGGCCGCGCGCGGCCACGTTGGTGGCGACCAGGATTGGCGCGACCCCCGAGCGGAAATCCGTCATCACCCGCTCGCGGGCGACCTGGCTGAGGTTGCCCTGCAGAGCGCCCACCGGGTAACCCACCTCACCCAATTGTCCGGCCAGTCTCTTGACGCCGTGCTTGGTTTTCCCAAACACCAGGACCGGCGCCCCGTCGCGGCGGTCAAGCAGCGTGCGCAGCGCCTCCATCTTGTCGGTTTTCCGGATACTGTAAACGAGATGTTCCACGGTTGGCAGGACTTCGAAATCGGCATCCACTGACACCGTGACCGGATCATGGAGGTGTTTCCGGGCAGTCTTCGCCACCCAGTCCGGCACGGTGGCTGAAAACAGCGCCGTCTGCCGCTGAGTCGGAGTCGCGCCCAAAATGGCGTCGACGTCACGGGCGAAACCTCTATCGAGCATCTCGTCAGCTTCGTCCAGAACCAGGAATCGCACCGACTTCAGGTTCAGACTGCCCTGACGGACGTGGTCCAACGTCCGGCCCGGCGTGCCGATGATGATTTGCCCACCCTGTCGCAACGCCCTGTGGTCCTTTCCCACAGATCGCCCGCCGTACAACAGGGTAACGTGCAAACCCTGTGATCTGGCAAGATCCTCCACGACGCCGCCCACCTGGATGGCCAACTCGCGGGTGGGCACGAGAACCAACGCCTGCGCCTGCCTGGCGGTGGCGTCGCATTGTTCCACCAGAGGGACCGCAAACGCCAGGGTTTTCCCGGATCCGGTGCGAGCCTGACCGATCAGGTCCCGGCCTTCCAGCAAAGGAGGTATCGACTGTTCCTGTATCGGGGTGGGATCGGATATGTTCATACCTGCTATGGCCGCTCTGGTGGCGCGATTCAACACCATGCCGGAGAAGACGGTTTCCCATTCCAGGGCGTCAGCCTGGCTTCCATCGGTGGAGGCCTGCGGAGATGTCGGTTTGCGGCCTTCCGCAGTACGCGAAGCGGCGACGCCGTTTCGCCGCAGGTACAGGCAGGATGAACAATAAACGGGCCGACCCTCTGTCGGCCGGAACGGAACGGTGGTGGCTTCTCGGCAGTCCGCGCAAATGGCGGGGTGCCGCTGCGGTCGGTTGATCTGTGGGCTATCGGTATGTTTGCGATTCCTGGGGCGCGTGCCAGTCTGACGGGGTTGAAATGACATAGAGGAAAAGACTCCTTGGTCTCGATAGGAAAAGGATGCGGCGCGCACTGCGCCGGGCAAAACCGTGCATTATGATGAAGTCCGTCGCTGCAAAAACCATCAATGCAATTTATGGAAGCATATCTATTGTAACAGCGTTTCGCGTCGGTCAACGTCGCGCTTAATGCATTATACTGACGCCACATATCCACACTGCAGGTCCGTAGGCGCGATGCCGCCCGCTCCTGGACAGCAGACCGAGGGGGAACGATTATCGCTAACGAAACCGCAAACCGGCCGAACAGCGAGCCGGCACTCAATGGGGAACCCGCAGACGCTACGGCGGTAGTTTTCGACGAACGGCCACGCAATGAGGAATATCTCAAGTTGCGGCGTTTGATGTTGGAGCACGGGCTTCTGGATCGCCAATACGGCTCTTATGCAGTCAAGGTGTCAAGCGCTTTGGCGCTGCTCATCGCCAGCATAGCTATACTGGTCGTTTTTGACAGCCTGTGGGTGCAGTTGGCAAACGCTGCCCTGATGGCGTGCGCGTTCAGCCAGTTCGCTTTCCTGGGGCATGACTCCGGACACCGTCAGGTCTTCCGGTCGGTGAAGCGGAACGATATGCTGATGATGCTGGCCGCGCTGGTTACGGGCCTGGCCCCCAGCTGGTGGCAGGAAAAGCACACCAAGCATCACGTCAGCCCCAACCAGATCGGGCATGACGGCGACATCGAAATTTCGGTTTTCGCCTTCACCCGCGGGCAGGCGTTGGACTCCTGGGGAGTGGCGCGGTTTTTCATCCGCCATCAAGCCTTCTGGTTCTATCCGATGCTCCTGCTCACGTCGTACAGTTTGCTGAGCGCGGGCATCGCCTTCCTGGTGCGGCTGAAAGGGGTGAAGTATCCGGTCCTCGAACCCATTGTCGTAGTGACCGCAATAGCAGCCTATCTTGCTCTGGTTTTTACTTTCCTGCCCTTTTGGCACGGCGTGCTCTTCATTGTGGTCCACCGGGGTTTGCTTGGATTGCACCTGGGTTCAGTCTTTGCTCCCAATCACAAGGGAATGCCAATTCTGGCCCCTGGTACCGAGCTCGATCACCTCCGGCAGCAGGTGCTGACCTCCCGGAACGTCATTCCCAATCCGGTCATCGATTACCTGTACGGCGGGTTGAACTATCAGATTGAGCACCACCTCTTTCCCAACATGCCCCGCAACCGGCTGAAGGACGCCAGGCCCGTGGTCAGGGCTTTCTGCGCTGACCACGGGGTTCCCTATCACGAGACGGGTTTCTGGCGGTCCAATCAAGAGATACTGAGCTATCTGCACACTGTGAGCGCGCCCCTGCGTCACAACCGCAGTAAGCCGGTGAGCAGCCTGGATTGTCTGGCCGGAGGGCCTACTTTGCCGAAACAGAACCCGGCATTTGCTCTCTTCTGAGCGGGTGTCCAACAATGGTCTAAGAGCGTGTTGACGTTCAGATTTGAGCGATGTGCCACTGTGTTGGCACCTTGGACTCGCCGAGAGGTTTGGGTTAGCATCAAGCCTCAGCCAGTTCAGCGCCCTTCGTTATTTTAGAGGGAAACCTCCGCCGGAAAGTTCGCAATATGGTATGCTCAGGGGTACTTCTTTGCGGCCAGTTCCTGCGCGCCGTTGACCCGGTGGCCGTGCGTCGGGGTGTGGCCTAGCGGCAAGGCGCCTGCTTTGGGAGCAGGAGATCGGCAGTTCGAATCTGCCCACCCCGACCAACCCGTCACACCGGCCAGTCTTCCAGCCTCCATCCCATTTCCCAGAAAGCCTGCTCGTAGCGCGTGCAGGTGACGTAGGCTTCCTTCATGGCGGCGATTTCGGCGGGGCCAGCCGTCGCCGCGATGCGGTCGCAGATGGCGCGGCATTCTTCGGCTACCGCCTGCTGCTCGGAGCCGGCGTACATCTGAATCCACTGGGCGTAACCGGGATGGTCAGGCAGGCCCTGGTCGGCCAGGCGTTCGCCGACGCGCCAGTAGCCCCAGATGCAGGGCAGGACGGCGGCCACCAGTTCCCCGAAGCTGCCCTGGTGCGCCACCCGCAGCAGGTAGCTGGTATAGGAGTAGCAGGTAGGCGCGTGCCTGGTGGCGTCCAGCTCGGCCTCGGTGATGCCGAACTGGGCGCAGTAGGAGCGATGGAGGGCCATTTCGGTGTTGAGGATGTAGTCCACCGAACGGGCGAACCAAGACATCGCCGGCAGGTCGGGGGCTTTGGCCGAGGCCAGGGCCAGACAGCGAGCGAAGTCAATGAGGTACACGTAATCCTGGGTGATGAAGTGCTTGAACCGGTCCAGGGGCAGCGTACCGTCACCGATACCCTGGACGAAAGGATGAAAAGCCATCGCCTCACGCTGGTCTTCGGACTCCCGTTCGATTTCGTCGCAGAATGACATAGGTTCACCTCATGTTGCACTGTGTTGGCTCTGGGCGGCGGCGAGTTCGGGGAAATGGGCCAGGGGCAGGACGGCGCTGGAGGTTTCCCAGGCGTCCACCAACTGCCGGATGGAGTCGGGCACGGGGCGAGTGCCACCGGTGTCGGCGTAGAAACCGACGTACACGGATTCAATAGTGGTCAGCGGCGGGTCGTCGGGGCCGCCGGAGTCGGGGAAGATGCCGACCTGCAGCGTCAGGCTGGTATTGCCGATGCGCGTAACGCGGGCGCGCAGGTCGAGCATTTCGTCAACGCGCACCGGGACTTTGTACTCGATGGTGACTTTGACCACCGCGCTGTCAAAGTAACCGTTAGCGGCGACGCGGTAGATGCTGAAGCCCAAGTTGCGGAAGTATTCGGCCTGGGCGACTTCCAGCCATCCCAAATAGCTGCCGTTGAAGGCGATGCCCTGGGCGTCGCACTCCTGCCAACGCACGCGGACGGGAGCGCTGAAGCGGAAATCGTTGCGCCGCAGCGTCAGATCAGGCATCGCTGCCACTCCACCCCAGGCCGGCCAGATAGACGCGGTCGGAATTGGTCAAGTCGGCGGTTTCCAGGAGGTCGGGGCGCTGCCGCAACGTGCGCTCCAGAGACTGGCGCCGGCGCCAGCGTTCAATCTCGGCGTGGTTGCCGGAGCGCAGTACCTCCGGGGTATCCATCCCGCGGAATTCGACGGGCCGGGTGTACAGCGGGTGCTGCAGCAGGCCGGAGGTGATGCTGTCCTCGCGCACGTTTTCCTCGGAGCCGACCACATCGGGGACGAAGCGGGAAACGGCGTCGATGATGACCATGGCGGCCAGCTCGCCGCCGGTGAGTACATAGTCGCCGATGGATACCTCGTGGGTAATCATCCCGGTGCGGATGCGCTCGTCCACTCCTGCATAGTGTCCGCAGATGATGATAGTGGCGGGCGCGGCGGCGAATTCGTCCACCAGCCGCTGATTGAGTACGCGCCCCTGCGGGGAGGTCAGCACGATGGGCGTCTGCTCTCGCTCGTTCGCGGGAATATCGGCCAAGGCGGTGTCCACGGCGGCGAACACTGGCTCCGGTTTCATCACCATGCCGGGGCCGCCGCCGAACTGGTAATCGTCGGCAGTGCCGTGGCGGTCGGTGGCGAATTGGCGAATGTCGGTAGCCGTCACCGACACCAGCCCACGGTCAACGGCGCGCCCGATGATGCTGTACTCGGTGAGGAGGCGGAAGGCATCGGGGAAAAGCGTAAGGATGTGGAAACGCATCGCTAGGCGGGTTGGAGTTCGCGGACGGGCAGCCGGTTCTTGTAGGCCTCGCCGCCTTTCATAATCAGTGAGAGGCGCTCGCGGTCGCGGAGGACGGAGATATTTTGCAGCGGATCGCCGTCCACCACCAGGATGTCTGCCAGCTTGCCGGGGGCGATGGTGCCTACGTCCTTGCCGATGCCGCAGCACTCGGCGGCGTAGCCGGTGGCGGCCTGTATAGCCAGCGGAGCGCTCATGCCCTTTTCGACCATCAGCTCCAGTTCGCGGGCGTTGTCGCCGTGGACAAAGCCGCCGGCGTCGGTGCCGGCGACGATGCGGACGCCTTCCTTGATCGCCAGCTCCACGCTCAAGATGTGAATGTCCATCAACGCCTGGGCGCGTACCCTGATGTGGGGGGCGCTGACGGTGCTGTGGAAATCGTACACTTCAAAGGTAGGCGTGAAGAAGGTTCCCTGGTCGGCCATCATTTTGAGCATATCGGGGTCGGTAGCCAAGTAGCAGCCGTGCTCAATGGAGCCGGCACCGGCTTTGATGGCGATGGGCAGTCCAGTTCCACCAACGGCATGGCACAGGGTACTGCGGCCCAGAGCGGCGGCTTCGTCCACCAGCGCTTTGGCCTCGTCAAGCGCGTACGCCTGGTCGAGTGGGCCGTTGCCGGGGCGTCCGGAGGCGCCTCCAGTGGTAGCGAACTTAATCTGGTCGGCACCGCAACGGACCAGCTCGCGCACTTTGGCGCGGACGCCATCTACACCATCGGCGACGCCGTCCGGTGCCAGCGGGTCATGGCCCAGGATAACCTTGCGGTGGCCGCTGCCGCTCACCTTGTCTTCAATGCCGCCGGTGGGGGACATTATGTTGATGGATACGATGAGCCTGGGGCCTTTAATCAACCCTTCTTCCACGGCCATTTTGAACCCGGCGTCCAGACCGCCGGCGTCGCGCACGGTGGTGTAGCCGGCAGCCAACGTGTCCTCAATGACCTGTGCTGTCCGGATGTTGAAAAGCGAGCCAGGCTCGTCCATGCCCCAGCGCCCAGTGAGGCCGTAGCCGCCGGAAGCGAGGTGGTCGTGGACGTCAATGAGGCCGGGCATAATGGTTTGCCCGGCAGCGTCCAACACCTCAGCGCCTTCGGGTACAGGCACGGACGGACGCGGCCCGACCTCGATGATATGTTCACCATCAATGAGGACGGCGGCGTCCTGCAGCGCCGGCGCTCCCGTACCATCAATCAGATTGCCACCAACTATTGCCAGCATAGCGATACCTCTCAAGGAACCCGGTTGTTTCGTTGGCATTATATGCCAATGCGCCCGCCAGCGGTATGGTATTATTGCGGATATGCACCGCCTCGCTATCCTTACCATTAGCACCTCCGGCGCCCACGGCCAGCGTGAGGATACCGGCAGCCAGGCCATCCGGGACAAGCTGCCTCCGCCCGACTACCAGGAAGTGCGTTACGAAATCGTCGCCGACGATGGGGACGCGATAACCGAGCGTATTTCAGCGTGGGCCGACTCCGGCGAGGTTGACCTCATCGTAACCACCGGTGGCACGGGCATGGGTCGGCGGGACGTGACGCCGGAGGCGGCGCGCCGGGCGATGGACCGGGAGGTGCCCGGCATGGCCGAGGCGATGCGCGCCCAGACTCTACAGTTCACTCCGATGGCGATGCTGAGCCGCTCGGTAGTAGGTATCAGGGGCTACACGCTAATTGTCACGCTACCCGGCAGTCCGCGGGGTGTGGGTGAGTGCCTGGACGTGCTGATGCCCGTGCTGCCCCACGCGCTGGAATTGCTGCAACGAGAGTCGGTTCAAGAACACCCCCGCTAGCAGAGGAACCCCCTCACCCCAACCCTCTCCCACCAGGGGAGGGGGAGAATAGCAAGAACATATACGGAGATCGCCGCAAGATGAGCACCAACGCTAACGAGTCTGCCCCTGTCTATTGGCCCCGGGTGAAGGAACTGCTGGACAGCATCATGGACCGCTGGATTGAGCGCCACGGCCGTCAGCCTTATCCCGGAATCCACGAGTATTGGTGGGAAACCCCGGAGGAACTGGCCAATTCGGTGCTCAACGGGTACCCGTCCATCGAGCCGGGCAAGCCGGGCGCCGAGACGCACTTGGTGCGGTCGCTGCGACTGGGCTGTGGAACGTTCGGCCGTATGCCCTTGCGCGGCCCATTCCTGTCACGCTCTGAAGCCGCTGAAATCGCCGCCTGGATTGACGCAGGCATGCCCACCGGGCCGGAAGAATAAGCGGACCAATAAGCCGCTACGGATAAAGAATAGGGGCGAATAATATTCGCCCCTAAGTTTTGGCCAAGCGTCGGTTGCTTTACAGCAATACCGGCTCCTTTTCCTTTTGATAGACCTGGATACGGCCACGGGTGTGGTCGAGGATGGCAATCTGGCCTTCGGGGGTTACGCGAACGGCGCACGGGTTGGCGAATACCTTCTCGTAAAGGCCGCCGTCGTGGGTGATGGCCATGGTGCGCTGGCGAATCATGTCAGGGTTGGAGTTGAGCTTGCTCTTGCCCCAGCCCGAAATCTCGTGGTCGCCCTTGAGCTGTGCGCGGAACCGTCCGTCGGCGGCGAGAATCTGCACTCGGTCGTTTTCCCGGTCGCAGACGTAGATGTCGCCGTCGTTGTCAACGAACACGGCGTTGGGCCGCTTGAACTGACCGGGCCCGTCGCCGCTCATGCCAAAACTGGCCTGCCAGTCGCCGCTCTGGGTGAAGACCTGGATGCGGTCGTTGCGCCAGTCGGCCACGTAAATCAGGCCGTCATTGTCCAGGCAAATACCCCAGGGCATATTGAGCTGGCCGTTTCCTGAGCCGGTTTCACCGAACTGGCTCTTGAAGGAGCCATCCAGCCCGTAGCTCTGGACTCGGTTGTTCTTGCTGTCCACGACCCACATGGTATCGCCGTTGATAGCGATGCCCGAGGGGCCGTTGAACTGGCCAGGGCCGTCGCCGCCCTCGCCCCAGTGGCGCAGATACTCACCGTCGCCGTCAAAGATGGTGATGCGGTTGAGCCATTCGTCGGCGACGTAAAGGTTGCCGTCGGCATCCAGGGCGCAGGCGGTGGGCCAGTAGAGGTCGCCCGGCTCTTCGCCAAACTTGCTGAATTCGCCTACGAAATCCTCTTCCATGGTGACGATGGAGACACGCACACCGTCGGGGCGGTTTTCGTAGGAGCGGTTGATTACATAGACCTTGCCTTCGTCGTCAATAACCAGGTCCATGGGGTTGCGCAGGCCGGTTCCGTTGAACTCGTTGCGCCCGATGGAGTGACTATAGGTAAAGGCAGTGTCCACGAGACCGAAAAGATGGGTGCTCATAGACTTCCCTCGCTTTGATGTCAGTGGTCAGGCCACAGTCGGGCCGATGAAGCAGCAGCCCGCTGTGGCCGATGTTCCGGTCAACCGGCCTAGAGGAAGGGAACCTTCTCGAATACGCCGCGGTTGATGGGGTTGGAGTCCAGGCCCATCCAGTCTTCCAGGATGGTGGCGTACACCTGGCGGAAGTCCATGTTGGACTTAAGGTTGCCGCCCTCTTCCTGCTGGCCGGGTTCCAAGGACGGATAGACACCGTAGATGCCGCCCTTGACCTTTTCGCCTACCATGAAAGCTACGGAGCCGGCGCCGTGGTCGGTGCCGGAGCCGTTGTCGCCGACCCGGCGGCCGAACTCGGAGAACATGAACGTGATGACGTTGTCACTGGCGTCATGTTCGCGCAGGTCGGTGATGAAGGTGTCAACATTGGCGGACACGTCGGTCCACAGGCGAGCGTGGTCGGACGCCTGGTTGGCGTGGGTGTCGAAGCCGTTGTAGGGGCTGGTGGTGAACAGCACGCGCGTGCCCAGATCGGCGAGGTGAGTCTGCGCGATGTTCTTCATATACTGGCCGACGGTGGTGGCGGAGTACTCCACGTTGGAGGTGTACTTCGGCGGCGCGGTGGCCAGGATGTCGGCGCCGATGCGGGCATAGGTGCCGGTGGAGCGCAGGTAGTCGCTGACGAAGCCCTGGCCCACGGTGGGCGCGTAAATCTTGCTGAACAGGTCCAGCGCTTCGGCGCGCTGGTCATCGCCCTCGATGCCGGTGAGCAGGCCGTAGGTTTCCAGGTTGCCCACGGAGGCAACCGGAACGCCTTCCTTGGCCAAGGCGCGGGGCAGGCCACGGCCGAAGTTGACGCCGGTGATTCCCTGGCCTTCAGCCTTCGGGTCCAGTTCATGGATGACCTGGCCCAGCCAGCCCTCGGTGCCGATGGTATCCGGCTCGCAGGTGTGCCAGATGTCCATGCTGCGGAAGTGGCTGTAAGACGGATTGGCGTACCCGATGCCCAGGAAGATGGCCAGCTTGCCCTCGTCCCAGTACTTCTTCAGGGGCCCCATGGTGGGGTGCAAGCCGATCTCGCCGTTCAGGTCCAGGACTGCCTCGGCGGGAACGCCGAGCGCCGGGCGATAATCGCGGTAGTGGCCGTCGTTATAAGGGATGACAGTGTTCAGGCCGTCGTTCCCGCCGGAAAGGGAAAGAACCACCAGAACGTTGTCTTTGTTGGTAGAGACCATTTGCTAGTCCTCCGTTTGATTGCTTGATGCAGGGTTGACTGGCCGGAAAGTTCGCTGATGCATGGCTGCTTTCCGGCCGGATGTGGTTGCTTTCCGTTTACTCGAACTGGAACTCCGAGGTGGATGCGATAATTTGGAACATCTCACCGGAGCGGCGGGCGAACTCGGCCCGCTCGGCGTCGGTGGAGTGGGAGAGGTTACCGCTCCGGCCGGCGTGAGCGATGAGTTGCTCGCGGGTGTCCTCGGTAAGGTTGTTGCAGCCAACCAGGTCGGCGCAGGTATCCACGAACTGCTCGGGAGACAGATTGTCGCCCTGGGCCATGAGCTTGGAAATCATGCTCTGGACGCCGGGCAAATCGGTGCGGCCCAGGTAGTCGGCGGCGAAGTTGATGCGCTCGACCAGGGTTCCCGAGTCAATCCACTCGTGGCCGGTGTGCCAGCCCTCGACGGTGGGCGGATTCATCAGGTCCATACCCATGTACTTGGGCTCCTGGCTCAGCTCGAACATACCGGGCTTGACCTCGTTCCGGTGATCACCCACCATGCGCAGGGTGCCGGCGACCATCTCAGCGGGGTTCTTGACCTTGGCGTACTCGGCGTTCTTGAAACTGTCGGAGTTGAACAGAGTGTTCAGCATTGCCGTGATGTCGTAGCCGCTGTCGAAGTAGGTCTGCTCCAACTCGGCCAGCAGGCTCTCATCCTTGGGCGGGGTCTGGCGCCAGCTGGGTACGGGCACTTCGTCGGCGACGAAGAAGTTGTACAGGTGGCGGGAAATGAACCGGCCGGTAGCCGGGTTCTTGCAGATCATCCTCAGAATGTCATCGCCGTCCCAGTTGCCGGTCTCGCCCAGGAAGGTCTTTTCCGAGTCGTCGTGGTCGGCCGGGTCATACCGGAATTCCCACGGACTGCGGCCATAGGGGAACGGAGGGTAGGGCGGGGCGATGTTCCAGCCGGTGAAAGCGTGGGCGCACGCCTTGACGTCATCCTCGCTGTAGTTGAACTCTTCGTTCATGCCCACGCCCATGGAGAACAGTTCCAGCAGTTCGCGGCCATAGTTCTCGTTGATGGCTACCTTGTGGCTCTCGGTGTTGTCCAGGTAGTACATCATGGCGGGGCTGGTGGACAGCGCCAACAACAACTCGTCGAAGTTGCCCATGCCCTTGTCCCGGAACATCTGAATCATCCGGCCCATCTCTTCGCCGGAGTCAATCTTGGAGTGACCGGCGCAGAAAATCATGTGCCAGAAGAGAGCCATTTTTTCCCGGAGCTGGTACTCGGTGTTGACCATCCGGTACATCCAGTTCTGGATGTTGATTTCGATGGCGCCGGGGTGGTTGTAGGTGGGGTGATAGCGCAGCATCAGGTCGTCTTCGACGCCGGAAGACTCGCCGGGGTTCAGCAGTTCCTCCACCACCGTGTCGTAACCTTTCGCAGCGGCGGCCTCAATCTCGTCGCGGCTGGCACTGAAGCCGGCCCGGCGCAGAAGGTGAGCCATCAATGCGATGTCGTTGCTTCCTGCCATTGGTTCCTCCTTTTGTACTCCCGAACTTTGTAGTCCTGAGGGGCAGTTTCCGATACCAAAAATATATCGCACGTTGCAGCGTTTCCGCAATATCCGGGCCACTGGAAAGGGCCGTCTATTGCGAAACCGTTATCAGTTTATAATCGTATCGCCGGTAGCAATCGCTGTCAATATCCCACGCCGCCCCACAACCCGGTTTCACCGGGTACGGCGCAGTCGAGGATCGAGGGTGTCCCGCAGCCAGTCGCCGAAGAAGTTCATCGCCATGACGACGACGGTGATAGCCAGGCCGGGGAACAGCGCCAGCCACCAGATTTCAAAAATCTGGTCGCGGCCCTCCGATACCATGATGCCCCAAGCAGGGTCGCCCGGCGGCACGCCCACACCCAAGAAGCTCAGGGACGCCTCAAGCAGGATGGTTTGACCTACGAGCAGGCTGATGACGATGAGAATCGTGTTGATGACGTTGGGGAAGATATGTCGCCACATTATCACCGGCGCAGACACCCCGGCCACGATGGCCAGGGTAACGAAGTCGCGCTCCTTGATGCTCAACACCTCGCCGCGGGCCTGGCGAGCGAACCGCGCCCAGACCGTAGCCGCCACCGCGAAAATAACGTTTCCGATGCCAGCGCCGCCGGCGATGGCCACGATAATCAGCGCCAACAGAACTGTGGGGAAACCAAGCACTGCGTCCACCAGACGCATCAGTACGATGTCGGTTCGTCCGCCGAAGTACCCGGAAACCACTCCGATGGCGCTGCCGACTACCGCGCCGGTGCCCAAGGCCACCAGGCTGATGAAAACGGAAGTGCGCGCACCGTAAATCAGACGGCTGAGAATGTCTTTGCCCGACTTGTCCGTCCCCAGCAGGAACTGTGAGGTCTCAAATGGGGGGACTTCCCGGTCCCGCTTGTTCAGTTGTTCCGGGTCGTGGGGGGCCAACAGCGGCGCGAAAACCGCCGCCACCACGAGCACCAGGAGCACCGCTATCGGGATCCACGGCAAGCGCAACTCCCTGGCCTTCTGATAAAGGCGGGATATCTGGCCCGTTTGCGCTGCAGTGGTTGCCAAATCTTGAGTTGCCAAGGTCAGTCGCTCCTGAAGGAGGTGCTCGCACCCGTAAGGCGCTTAGCCGTACCGGATGCGGGGGTCAACGTAGGCGTAGGCGATGTCCACGAGAGTGGACATGATTATGTACAGGAAGCCAGACACGAGAATGGTTGCTTCGATAATCGGAACGTCGCGGGTGCGGATACCCTCCAACATCAGCAAGCCCAGGCCGGGCCAATTGAAAATCACTTCAACAACGATGGAGCCGTTGAGCAGTCCGGCGAAGCTGATGCCGCCAAAGGTAAGAACCGGAATCACGGCATTTTTCAGCGCATGCTTGAAAATGACCAGCTGTTCCGCCAATCCCTTGATGCGGGCGAATTTGACGTACTCGCTGTCCAGCACTTCCAGCATCGCCGAACGGGTCAGACGCATGAAACCGGCCATGGTGAAAACGGCGATGGAGAACGCCGGGATCACGAAGTAGCGGGGGTCGAGGCCTTCTTTTCCAAAGACGGGCAACAGGTTCAACTCCACGGCGAATATCCACATCAGGATAATCGCCAGCCAGAATTGAGGCATGGACATACCGAGGATGGCGAAACTCTTGCCAAGTTTGTCGAGGATGGTGTCGCGCCGGACGGCCGATAAAATGCCCAGCGGGATGCCGATAACCACGGCGATGAACAACGCGGCGACGGCCAATTGGACCGTGTTGGGCACACGTTCCAGAACCAATCCGGCGACCGGAAGCCGCTTGTTGTAAGAGCGTCCAAAGTCGCCAATCAATATGCCGCCGAGATAATCAACATAGCGGACGATAACGGGACGGTCGAGTCCCAGGTTTTCGCGGATTTGCTGAATTTCCTCAGGCCGGGCGTCGCCCGGCGCCATGGCCAAGGCCGCGTCGCCCGTAAGGTCAGTGCCGAAGAACACCGCCGCGCTGAGCACAATCAGCGTGGCTATTGCCTGGATTACCCGGAAGAACATGAAGCGAGCCAATCCGGTCAACCTCCATCACAGTGGTGTAGGTGAGGGGATTATAGCAGAAACTAAAACATTGCAAGCCCGTTTTGGCATGCCGGTCGAGGCACCGGCGCCTCGGGGTCAAAACGGGCAATATAAGACACGGAGGGGCGAGTTTTACAACCCGCCCCTCCACGTTGCGTTGCCGCAAGTCGGTCAGAAGCGTCTTACTTCCAACGGACCGTCCAAAGAGCGCTGGGCGACGGGCGCAGCGGACGCGGACGCCAGTCTGCGATGCGAGCGCTGATGGCGTAGGGAGCGTCCAGGTAGCCGGGCGCGAAGTCCCAGTGACCTTCGTGAGCCTGCCTGAGAGCCTGGTAGTAGGCTTCCGCCTGGGTGTCCACTGTCGTGGCAGCCAAGGCGGCGTCCACCAGCGGCTTGACCAGAGGGTCGTAGCTGATGTACGAGCCGGCCGGGCTGGCGAAACGTCCAACCAGCTTGGAGGCTACGTCGTACTCGTGCTCGTTGGAGCGGACGAGGTACTGGCCGGGGATTTCACCGCCGTACTGCCGGTCCTTGATGGCCGCCTCTTCACCGACGTTCACCTCACACTCGAGGCCGAGGTAGGTTTCCCAGTCGGCGCAAACGAACTCTACGATTTGCAGCATCTTCGGCACAGTGGCGCCGGCTTCCCAGGTCCACACGTTCCACTTGTCGCCACCACCGGGATATACCGGGTCCTGCAGGTTGGTCACCGCTTCAAAGGTGCCGCCAGCAGGGTTGGGAGCCTCGGGAACGTTGTATCCGGCTGCTACGAAGAGCTCACGAGCCTGGGCCGGGTCGAAGGGGAAGGGATCCAGTCCGGCATTGGGGCGATAGCCGATGCCGGAAGGAGACGCGGCCGCGGTGCCGGCGATGTGGAACACGTCGGGCCCGCCAACCAGGTCCTGGATGGCTTCCTTGTCAATGGCATAGTCCAGCGCGTGGCGAACACGCTTGTCCTGGCACATCAGCGGAGTACCCTGGGGGTCGCCGATGTAGTTGCCGTCGGCATCCTGCTCCCGGCTCTGGTCATAGCCCAGGGTCTGCGGAGCGTCGATGCTGCAGTTCCAGGCGTTAATCCAGATGACGGTGGACTCGGGGCCGAAGCGGAACTGCAAGCCGGCAGATTCCAGCTCTTCGCGGGAGTCAAGGTCGATGGGAGAAATGTCGGCGGAGCCGTCGAGAAGGGCTGCCTTGCGAGTCGCCGCTTCCTTCACAAGCCGGATTTCCAGGGTGTCGAAGGGATAGGGGCGCTTGGCCAGGATGAAGTGGTCATCCCGCTTCTCATAGACAATCTTCTGGTCTGAGGAGAACTCGACCAAGTCAAAGGGACCAGCGGCGCCGGGGTTGGGATCGGCGATGAGGCCGTCGGAACGCGACTGGTCATCGGTGCCCAGGCTCATGAAGTGGGCCTGCGACATGATTGCGCCGCCGGTTCCGCCGTTGGACTCGCTCACGCTGGAGAAGAAGTTGAGCGTGGGCTGAGTAAACGAAATGCTGATTTCGTTGGGCCCGGTGACGGTGGCGTGGCCTTCCTTCTCCCGGCTGGTATTCTCGCCGGAGTAGTCGGAGTTCTCGCCGGTGTCCGACGAGACCAAGTTCCAGATGCGAACGCGAACCACAGAGCGGGCGGCATCGTCCCAGATGTAGCGGAGATACCAAGCCCCGTCCTCAGCCGTTACCGGATCCCCGTTGTGGAACACGGCGTCGTCTCGCAGAGTCCAGGAAAGGGTAAGACCATCTGAAGAAACTGCCCAGTCAGTCGCGAGTCCGTCACGGCTGAAGTTGAAGTCTTCGTCCAGGGTAATCATGTGGGAGTGGAGCGGGAAGTGCCAAACGTGCTTATCGCCGCTCTCAAACTTGGGATCCCAAACTTCGTTACCGAAAGATTCGGTCAGCACAGTAAGGGTTCTGCCTTCCCCAGAATCGGCCTCCATAGCAGGGGCCTGGGTCGGCAGCGGAGTCGCCGTTGCGCCTACCGGCGCCGCGCTGCCGCCGGTGGTTTGCCCGGTGGTGGAGCCGGAGTCGCCGGTCGAGGTCGTTTCTTCGGCCCCGGCACAGGCAACGCCTATGATGAGCGCAATTATCGCCGCCGGTATCAGCAACTGATAAAAGCGCAGTCTCGGAATGCGGGTTCGTTTCATATTCTCCCCTCCTTTCGGTTGGAGCTTCACGGCGCGCGGATAGCGGCCTGTTTCTAGTGTCGGCATACTAACGACACGCCGCGCAGTTTGTCAATTGTATCCGGGCGCATCCGGCGTAATTTGGAATGATTCAAAAATTCCGGTTTGTTGACGCTTGCCGGCGGCGGGTGTTAACCTCGCGCCGCAGATACGGTTACATTCGGAGGGAATGACCATGAAAGCAGCAGTTTTGCGCGAGGTGAATCAGCCGGTAACGATTGAAGACGTTCAGGTGGATGCGCCGGCGCCTCGGGAGGTGTTGGTACGCACCGGTGCGTCGGGGGTTTGCCACAGCGACCTGCACTTTGTGGAGGGCCTGTACACCACGCCCATGCCCTGCATCCTGGGTCACGAGGCCGCCGGAACGGTGGAGGCCGTGGGGGAGCAGGTCAGCTATGTCCGACCAGGCGACTCGGTGATCATGTGCCTGTCCGTGTTCTGCGGGACCTGCGAATTCTGCACCCGGGGCCAGCCCTACCTTTGCGACCGGAGGGCGGTAACGCGAAGGCGTGACGACCCGCCCCGACTGCGCAAGGACGGCGAAGCCATCACCCAATTCGCTCAGCTGGGTTCCTACGCCGCCGAAATGCTGGTGCATGAGAACGCGCTGGTGAAGGTGGACGACGATATTCCCTTCCCACAACTTGCGCTCATCGGCTGCGGCGCTACCACCGGGCTGGGCGCGGTGCTGAACACGGCTAGGGTTGAGGCCGGCAGCACGGTGGCTGTGGTCGGTTGCGGCGGCATCGGCATCCACTGCGTACAGGCGGCGGCGCTGGCCGGCGCTTTGCGCATCATAGCGGTGGACACCACCGAGGACAAGTTCGCCCTGGCCCGGGAGTTCGGCGCTACTGACGTAATCGACGCCACCTCCGGAAACGTGGCCGAGCGCATCATGGAACTGACTGGTGGCGGAGTGGACTATTCGTTTGAGGCCATCGGACTGAAGCAGACCGCCGAGGACTGCTACAACATGCTACGTCCCGGCGGCGTGGCCACCATCATCGGTATGGTTCCCGAAGGCGTGAAGATTGAGTTGGACGCCGGCAACTTCCTGCGTCGTGGCCGGGCGATCCAGGGCTGCACCATGGGCTCCAACCGTTTCCGCACCGACATGCCCCGGTACATCGAATTCTACAAGCAGGGCCGGCTGAAGCTGGATGAATTGGTTACGCAGGAACTCCCTTTGTCAGAGATCAACCGGGCCTTTGCGGACATGAAGGCCGGCAGCGTGCGCCGCAGCGTGATTACGGATTTTGAGGGGTAGAGCGCGTTCCGCCGGCGTTAGTGTTAGTAGATGACGCCGGCGGCTTCCAGCTCGGCGATCTCCTCATTGGTTAGGCCCAACAGGTCTCCGAAGACGTAAGCGTTGTCCTCGCCGATGTTGCTGTACTTGCCGAAGGCGATGGGCGTGCCCGACATCCTGGCCGGTATTGACCAGGACACGCTTTCGCCCTCCGTCCATTCCGTCGCCTTGACGTCGCGCTCGGCCTCCCAATACTGCGTGTCCTGGTAGAAGTTGCGCGATTGCAAGTGCGCGCTGTCGTGCAGGTCCTGGCCCTGCGACACGATGCCGGCCGGCACACCGGCGGCCTGCAGGGTGTTCATCAACTGGGCGGAGTCTTGAGGACGCGTCCAGTCGGAGATGGCGGCATCGAGAGCGTCGTGGTTCCGCTGGCGGCCGATGCGGGTTTCGTATTCCGGCGCTGCGGCCCAGGCCGGGTCGTCCATGGCTTGGCGAAACTTCGTCCACTGCTCATCGTCGACAATGGAGATGGCGATGTAGCGGTCTTCACCCGCGCAGGGATATACGCCGTGGGGAGCGGCCCAGGCGTCGCGGTTGCCACGGCGTTGGGGGCCGCGCCCGTTCACTTGATAGTCCAGCAGCGCCGGTCCGCAGGTGGCCACGCCGGACTTGAAGATGGATGATTCCAGGGTGGCAGTCTTGCCCGTAAGGTTCCGGCGCATCAGGGCGGCGATGATGCCGGCCGGCTGGAACACGCCGGTGTGGTAATCGGAGTAGGAGGTGTTAACAACCCCGGGCGGCTCGTCGGGCAGCCCGGTCATCAGCGACACCCCGGAAAGGTGCTGCACCAAGATGCCGAAGGACTTATAGGTGTAGTAAGGGCCATGGCCGCCCAGGCCGGTTTGCCACATTATGATGGCGTCGGGCCGCTGCCGCCGGATTTCGGGAAAGTCGATGCCCCAGCGGTCGAGGACATTGCGGCGGAAGTTAGTCATAAACACGTCGCTGATGCGCGCCATTTCCAGCATCAGGTCGCGGCCGGCGTCGGTGCGCACGTCCAGGGTGATGCGCCGCTTGCCGCGTTGGTATTCGGGCTGGCCGGCGCCCCGGGACCAGGCGGGGATGAAGGCCATCTCGTCCAGCACCTTGTTGGTCTCCACCTTGATGACCTCGGCGCCCAGCGAGCCGAGGATACGCCCAGTCAGCGGCAGTGCAACGTAGGGGCCGAACTCAACAACGCGGATGCCGGTGAGAGCCGCGAAGCAGGCGGCCTGGGAGTCAACAGGGGCTGTAGTCATGTGTAGTTACTCCGATTGATATGAGGGCTAAATTACGCCGCCAGCCTTGAGCGCGGCCAGTTCGTCGGCAGTTAGTCCCAGTTCGCCCTGATAAACCGCCGCGTTGTCGGCGCCAAGGATCGGCGCAGGGTGGCGCCGAGCCTGTACTTCCTCGCTGTGGAAGATGCCCAGGGGATACTTGACGGTGCCGACGGCCGGGTCGTCGTGCTCAATGTCGTACCAGAAGCCCGACTCGGCCAGTTGGGGGTCGGCCAGCAGGTCGGCGACTTCGTTGACGGGGAGAAACACCAGGTTGCGGCGCTGGCCTTCGTGGAACAGTTCCTGAACGGTGAAGTTCTCGGCGAACTCCAGGAACAGGGCGGTGATGATGTCGATGTGCTCGGCCCGGTCCTGGTTGCCGCCGCGATAGGTTTCGCTCAGCACCTCGTCGTTGCCGGTAACTTCGTGAATCCACTCCGCCAGAGAGTCCCACTCCCGGGGCGTGATGACGCCGGCGGCAATCCAGCCGTCTTTGCAAGGATACGCGCCCAAGGGGATGACCAGCGTGGAGTTGGTGCCCACGCGGGTAACGTTCTGGCCCAGCTTGCGCCAGAGCAGGGCGGGATGGGCGTCGGTGTAGTAAGTAATCAAAGCCTCCTGAGAGGATACGTCGATGTGTTGACCGGTGCCGTCGCCGAAGTCGCGGTGGTACAGGGCGGCCAGGATGCCGACGGCGGCGTATTGGGCGGCGGGATAGTGGCTGTGCTCGTTACCCTGCCGCACCGGCGGTTCGTCGGGTTCGCCGGTAATCTGCATATAGCCGCTGGCGGCCATCACCACCAGGTCGTCGCCACGGTAGTCGGCCCATTCCCCGGTGCATCCGAAGGGGGTGACCGAAGCCATAATCAAGCCGGGGTTGTCGGCACGCAGGGCGTCGAATCCGATGCCCCGGTCATATAGATAGTGTCGGTCGTAGCTTTCGATGATAACGTCGGCGTCGGCGGCCAGGCGGCGGAACAGGGCGCGCCCGGACTCGCTGTCCAGGTCGAGGGTAATGGAGAGCTTGTTGGTGTTGTAGAACATGAAATCCAGGCTGCGCTCGGTGTTCGGGGAGTCGGCCGGATAAGGCCCCAGGCGGCGCGATGGGTCGCCGCCGGGAGGCTCCACTTTGACCACATCGGCCCCGTAGTCCGCCAGCAAACGGGCGCAGAAGGCAGCCCTCCGGTCGGTCAGGTCCAGGATACGGTAGGGCGGAATCAGATTTTCGCCGGTGTAGTCGTCGAAGCGGGGCATAGGCGGCGCTTTCTCCCTATGGATGTGCGGATGAACAGGAATGTATCGCCGGCCTTGCGGGATGTCAAAGCAGGGCAATCTCCGCATGGTCGGTGAACGCTATAATACGCAAACAGCGCTTATGCATTCTCTCAATACTTTGATGCCCGGAGATTCTCAATGTCCACCATGCACCCTACTGACATCAACGCCGCTCTGATTAACCTGATACGCAAGCGGGCACCGGCCTACTGGCAGTCCACCAGCATCGGACTGACGCCGGGGCTGCGGCCCATTATGGCTTTGCAGGACACGCGGACGCTGCCGTTTGCGGACCCGGAGCACAGGCCGTCAGTCCTGCTGGTGGCGGGCTTGCGAGGGGATACCAAGGATACGCCCCGGGTGCTGACGGCGTTGGAGCGATTCACTGGCACCGCCGCTGCGCAGGCGTCCGGCGTCGCGCTATCGGTCATCGTAGCAGCCAACCCGGACGCTTTGGCCGGCGGTGATTGGGAGGAGGCAGCGGCGCACAAGGTTGACCTCACTTATGGATACCCGCCACAGGACGGGTTTTACTTCGACGAATCCACACCGGAACGCCGCTACCTGTGGCGGTGGATTTGCTACCAGGCGCCGGATGTAGTGGTGGAGGTCGCACTGTCGGATAACGACAATGACGCTGCCCGGTGGGAAGCGAATGAGGCGGCGTGGGGCAGTACGACGGCGGCAGTAATGAACGCCGCTGTCATGGCCAAAGACGACTCATTGCTGGCCGCGTTGGGCCGGCCGGCTGGGGACGCCCCGGGGACGATACCGGGCCTGCGGCTGACCACCCACTGGGCAGGTCTGACTGACGCATTGGGAACGCTGTGGGCAGCGACGGGGAAAGACTCGGATGCTCCGGCGTCTCAGGGTCAGTTGGCGCTGGATGCCCGACGTAACCGAAGGCCGCTGGAGCTGGCTCGCGTCCTGGCGGCGCAATACGGGCACGCGCTGGACCCGGTGAACTACACCCAGGGTGTAGGAATCAGTGGGCGGCTGCGGCTGGCGGCGCTAGACGACGGCAGCGTAAATCCAGCGGCCGAGATTGCGGAGCTGATTGCTCCCATTGCGGCAGACCCTCCGGCATTTCTGGCGGAGGCCGGCGGCGCGGCATTGGCCGGCGTGGTGTGGGCGGCTCGGCTGGCGGACTATACGGGCGATGAGGCATACCGGCGGCTGTTCTTCTATGCTGCCGACCGCTTCGTGGCGCGGGGAGAGGGCCAGGCACCGGCGCCCTGTGACCCCGACTTTCGGGTGGAGGATATGTTTTACGTCGGCGCGATGCTGGGCCGGGCCTGTCGCATATCCGGCGATGTCAAGTACGCCGATATGATGGCCAGGTTCCTCATCGACGGGGGCGACGTTCAGGATAGCAGCGGACTCTTCAATCACGCCCGTTCCGCGCACTATTTCTGGAGCCGGGGCAACGGCTTCGCGGCGTTGGGCTACGCCGAAGCCCTGACCTACCTGCCGGAGGAGCATCCGGCCCGCCCGGAGTTGCTGCTGCGCCATCGCCGACATCTGGACGCGCTGCTGCGTCGCCAGCAGCCCTGGGGAACTTTTGGCGAGTTGGTGGATGTGCCGGGAGCGTGGGGCGAGTTGACCTCCACCTGCATGGTGGGCTACGCGCTGGCTCGTGGGTTGCGAATGGGATGGCTGACGGATGATGACGACGATGGCGGCTATCGCGCCGGCCTGGACGCCTGCTGGCGGGCGGTAGCGGAGCGGATTGACGACATTGCCGGCGTGGTGGATGGCTGCATCAGCACCGGCGTGATGCCGGATATGCGGGCCTACTTGAATCGCACGGCGGTGAGCGGGCACGACGACCGGACGGGCAGCATGGCGCTGTGGTTTGCCTGCGAAATGCACCAGTACCTGACCGGGGCGGAGCGATGACGCGCCCCGCCGAATGATATAACCGGCCGGCGTGCTAGAATGCGCCATAACCCGGACTGAGCTGACCGGAGGCCGAAATGCTGACCAGACTGGAAGTCAACGGATTCAAGAATCTGGTGGATTTCTCACTGGATTTCGGGCCGTACACCTGCATCGCCGGCCCCAACGGCGTAGGCAAGTCCAACATCTTCGACGCCATCCGGTTCCTGTCGCTGCTGACGGAACACACGATCAACGACGCGGCGCTCCAAATCCGCAACGCTGGCGAGGAGACCGGCGACATCGCTGACCCGTTTTTCTACAGCGGCGGCGAGCGGGCAGAACGAATGGAGTTCGCCGTTGAGATGATAGTCGGTGGGAACGTGCGGGACGATTTTGGCAGGGAAGCGGAAGCGTCGTCATCGTTCCTGCGCTATGAAGTCGCTTTCCGTTACGAACCGCCGGCGCCGACGGGTGGTCTCCTCGGTGGGTTGGTCCTGGAGCGGGAGGAACTCCGACCCATCACCACCGGCAGGGCGGTAAACCACCTGAGATTTCCGCATAGCAAAAGCCAGTTCCGGGATAGCGTGGTGTACAACAAGCGGCACGCGCGCAGCGGGTTCATATCCACGCAGATTGACCCGGAATCAGAGCTCGCTGCCATTGTCGTGCACCAGGATGGCGGATCCCACGGGCGGGGCCGACCGTCGGCGGCGGGAGGGGCAACGCGGACCATCGTCGGCACTGAAAACACGGTAGCAACGCCCACGATCCTGGCTGCACGCCGGGAAATGCAGAGTTGGAAGGTTTTGGCATTGGACCCGGCAGCCATGCGTCGCCCTGACCGCTACACCCAACCGCCGGGCATCGCCACCAATGGAGCGCACATCCCGGCCACCCTGCAGCACCTGGCCAACATCGCGCCGCAATACGACGACGAGCCGGAGAACGTCTTTGCGGCGGTATCTATCCGTCTGTCATCGTTGGTTCCGATGCACATGGTTCGAGTGGCCCAGGATGACGTGCGGCAATTGCTCTTACTGGAATTGGAGGAGTATTCCGGGGTGAAGCTGCGGGCCAATTCCATATCTGACGGCACGTTGCGGTTCCTGGCCCTGGTCGCGATGTCCGAAGTGTTCTACGAAAGCGGAGTCTTCTGCATGGAAGAGCCGGAGAACGGCATACATCCGGCCAAGCTGGCAGCCATGAATCGCCTGCTGCATGACATAGCATTTGACCCGGATGAAGCAATCGGCATCGACAATCCGCTGCGGCAGCTGATAGTAGCCACTCACTCTCCGTACTTCGTGCAGTTGCAGAATAAGGAAAATCTGGTGTTGGCCAAGTCTCGCACCATGCGTTCAGAAACGGAGGAACCGGTGGAGAACGTATTGCAGTGTGAACCCTACCATGGCACCTGGCGCTGTTCCGACGAGGGAGAGGGAATCAGCCTGCTCTCTCTGCAATCGTACCTGATGCCACCGGAAGAGACGCAAATAGCTCTGCCCAGGGAATTCTGGGAGTCCTTGTAGTGATTCAATAGCGCCTACCGGGCCAGCCAAACAACTTACAACCGCCTGTCATACTTATCTGATGCACATTCTCATCGCCTATCTCTCACGGCGGCTACCGTTCTATTACGGCTGGGTGGTGCTGGGCTCGGCCGGCAGCAGCATGTTCGTGCGCAATGCGGCGGGCAGCCTCACCTTTGCCGTGTTCGTGCCGTTGATTGCCGATGATACCGGTTGGAGCCGGGCGCTCATCGGAGGAGCGGCTGCCGTGGGTGGTTTGCTGGCAACGGGGGCGTCTCCGCCGGTGGGATGGGCGATTGACCGCTACGGCGCGCGGGTGGTGCTGGTGATGGGCCTGGTCATCATTGGGCTGAGCACAATGGCGATGGCGTGGCTGTCGGTGCATATCGCCATTTTCTACGCGGCGCTGGCGACTGGCCGCATTATGTTCAGCAGTCCGTTGAACGTGGGGCCGGCGACGGTGGTGGGACGCTGGTTCGTGCGGCAACGGGGGCGGGCGACGGGGCTATTGTTCCTGTCCCACTCGGGCGGGATGGTGGTCTTTCCCCTGGTGGCAACGTGGGTCAGCGTGGCCTACGGGTGGGAAACGGCGTGGATCGTGCTGGGGCTGATGGTGTACGTCGTCGCGCTGGGCCCGGCGGCATTGCTGATTGCCCAGCGACCGGAGGACGTGGGGCTGTTGCCGGACGGGGATAGCCCGGATGACGTGGGCGACCCGGCGGAAACCACGGCGACATCGGATGCGCAACCCGCGGACGGCGGGATTGAGTGGACGACGCGGCAGGCGATGCGGACGCCGGCCCTGTGGGTGCTGGCGCTGGGCACCGGGTTTTTGTTCCTGCTGCAATCGGGCACGAACACCTACCAGGCCGACCTGCTGCGTTCCAAGGGCATCGACCTGGCCCTGTCGCAGCTCAGCATTGTGGTCAACGCTGCCGGCACGGGAATCGGCAGCCTGCTGTGGGGCAGAGTCCTGGAGAGGGTGAGGGTATCGTACACCTACGCCATCGTGGCGCTGGTGATGGCAGTGGCCTGTGGATTGTTCGCATACGGTGACACGGTAGCCTTGACGTTCCTGGCTGCCGGGCTGTTTGGCGTGGCGGTGGCTGGGATCCTGGTGGTGCCGCCGGTGGCCTACGCCAACTTCTTCGGGCGGCAATCGCTGGGCACGATACGTGGGGTTACGGAGCCGTTCACCTCGCTGGGGCAGGCCATCGGCGCGGTAGCGTCGGGCCTGGTGTACCAGTTCGCCGGCGGCTCCTACACCATTGCGTTCGTCGCCTACGCCGTAATGGGCGCGTTGACGGCGGCGGCGCTGTTGCTGGCCAGGCCGCCGCGACACCCTGCGACAACTGCGGACTTAACGGCGCGGGAGCAGGCGGACGGCTAGGGTTCGACGCGGCGCAGGAGGTAGGCGTCGGAGGCCATGATGGCGTCGACCTGGGCCGGGATGTCCTCGAAGGTGTCGAGGGCGGCGCGGATGAGGCGGCCGGACAGGTTGCCGCACTGATCGCTGCCGAGCATCACGGCCAGTTTGGCGGCCCGCTGGATGGACGCGCCGCCGCCGGAGGTAACCTGCACTCCCTTTTCGTACATTGCCATATCGCCGGCGGCCAGGGCCATGTCGCGCACTTCCTCCCACATGCGGGTGTGGATGGAGCCGGGGCTGATGGCGTTCACGGTTATCCCCGTGCCGGCCAGTTCGTGGCTGAGATTTTCAGTCAAGTTGACGATGGCGGTTTTGGCGGCGTCGTAGGAGGTATCGTTGGCGCCGCCGACGCCGGACATATTGACGATGCGGCCACTGCCGCGCTCCAACATCGCCGGGATGGCGGCGCGACAGCCGTAGAAAGTTCCCAGCACGTGGACGGATATGGTGTTGGCCCAGCGGTCGGGGTCGAGCTGCCACAGCGGGCCGATTTCTCCGGTGTTGCCGGCATTGTTCACCAGCACGTCGATGACGCCATAGTGGTGCAGGGTTTGGGCAACGGCGTTTTCCACCTGGGGGCGGTGGGTAACGTCGGTTAGAACGGTGACGACATCGGAGCCGTATTGGTCGCGGATGCTTTGGGCGGTTTCCTGCAGCTCGGCGTCAGTGCGGGCGGCCAGGGTCAGATTTGCGCCCTCGGCGGCATAGGCGCGGGCGATGGCCTGGCCGATGCCGCGTCCGCCGCCGGTGATGAGGGCCACTTTGCCGTCGAGTCGCTTCGAGTTTGCCATACTCACTTCCTGTGCTTGGATGCTGTCGTGACGGTGGTACAATTCGGCCACATACTACACGACGGGAGCATCCCTATGACCAACGCATTACAACCGGAAACGACCACGGTGTCGTTCACCAGCATGACTGCCGGCACGCGGGAGGACTACGAGCTGCTGGAGCGTCTGGAGGCCGAGTTTGCCGCCGGCACCGCCGACCGGGTACTTGAGCAGCTGCGCAGCCTGGCTGGTTCACTGGGCGGCTACCGGATTGACCGGCTGGAGCACTCGCTACAGGCCGCCACCCGCGCGTACCGGGACGAGGCCGACGAGGAGACGGTAGTGGCCGTCCTGCTGCACGACATCGGTGACTTGCTGTCGCCGCACAACCACAGCGAGCTGGCGGCGGCGGTGCTGCGGCCCTACGTATCCGAGCGGACTTACTGGATTGTGCGGCATCACGGACTGTTCCAGAGCTACTACTACGCACATCACTTTGGCGAAGACCGCAACGCGCGGGACAAGTACGTAGACCATCCCTGGTATCAGGATGCAGTGGACTTCTGCCACCGCTGGGACCAATCTTCATTTGACCCGGAGTATGAGTCGCTGCCGCTGGAGTTCTTCGAGCCGATGGTGCGGCGGATTTTCGCGCGGGAGCCGTTCAGCGCGGGGAGGGAGTAGCTATGAGTATGGAAGGCAAGGTAGCGTTGATTACCGGGGCCGGCGGGATGCGCGGCGTGGGACGGGCTACGGCGTTGAAACTGGCGTCGCTGGGGGCGGACGTGGCGATTACGGACGTGCGCCGGCCGGCGGACGACCTGCCACCGCAGGAAGTGCGGGCCGAATGGCAGTCCATTGACAGCGTGGCCGAGGAAGTGCGGAGCCTGGGTCGGCGCGCACTGCCCATGTACGCCGACCTGTCCAACGGCGACGAAATCGAGGGGCTGGTGGCCGAGACGGTGAACCACTACGGGCGGCTGGACATCATGGTGAACAACGCCCGGGCCATCATCGGGCGGGACAAGGTGCCGGTGACGGAGCTGGAGGAAGAGGTCTGGCAGCACTTTCTGGACATCAACACCACCGCGGTGTTCCTGTGCACCAAGCACGCCGGTAGGGAGATGGTGCGGCTGGGCAACGGCGGCCGGGTGGTGAACATCGCCAGCAACGCCGGCAAGCAGGCCAGCGCGGACGGAGCGGCGTATTCGGCCAGCAAGTTCGCCGTTATCGGGCTGACGCAGGCGTCGGCGATGGACCTGGCGCCCCACGGGATTACGGTGAACGCCGTTTGCCCTGGGCCCATCAACACGGACCGGATGAGCTACTGGGAGCGAGCGCAGGCGGCGCAGCGGGGCATTACGCAGGAGGAATTCCGGTCTCAGGTGGTGGCGTCATCCGCGGAGCGCACGCCGCTGGGGCGCATCGCCGAGCCGGAGGACGTGGCGAACCTGGTGGCGTTCCTGGCCGGGCCGGACGCCGGGCTGATTACCGGGCAGTCGTACAACGTGAACGGGGGGATTTTGTTTCACTGAGGAAAGAGGAAAGGGGTCCGTTTTACCGGGATGAACAGGATACAAGGGATGGAGAGGATTTTGTTTGATGGCGTTTCTCCTGACGGTGGTGGGGTTCGGCTGATTGGTTAGGGTCAGGGTCGGTGAGGTTCAGGGCGTCGGCGCTACGGCCAGAGAGCGGGTGCTGCGATTTGATGTCCTAGATTTGCGCGTGCTAACTGCGGTGGAGATGAGGGATACCACGCCTCAGCTCCGACCCTCTCCCGTCAGGGGAAAGGGAGAATCCGCGGTTCTCGCGCGGCGGTGTTTTGACTCCCGCCGTGCCAACTGCACTTAGCCGGGTAATCTGACCGACCGTAGCACAGCAGCGTGCATGATTTCCGACTTTGGTTGACCGTTTTGACCTGAACCTCGATTGACCCTAGGTTGGAATAGTTTGGCATAGAATTGGATGACGTCATCGGTCGGGCGTTGGGCCTTGTACTTCGGCTTGTTGCCTGACGTGGGGTACAGTATAGAGAACGGATGTACTGTCTGTCAAGAGGTGGGCGGCAGTAAAATGGGGCGGGTTTTGAAACCCGCCCCATAAGGTGGCGTGAGCGGCCTGGACCAGCCGTTTATTCGGCTGCCGGGCTGCCGGCGACGTGAAGGCGCCGGGTCTGGGAGGCCTCGGCCACGGGCACGGTTACGGTGAGTACGCCATGCTCCAAGGACACCGCCGCGGCGTCCAGATCGAGGTCGCCGGGCAGGCGGATGGAGCGCTGGCCTTGACGGAACCGATGCTCACGCAGCAGGTATCGCTCGTTGGGGCCCTGCTCCCGCAGCTTACGGAATGCCTTGATAGTCAGCTCCTGATCCGGGCCGATGGTGACGTCCACATCCTCGGGCTCGACCCCGGGCAACCAGGCGAGGAGGGTAAGTTTCTCGTCATCGCGTCGAACGTTGAGGGCGAAGCCGCCGGCTCGCTGGCCATTGGTGGCGTCGAAACCGCGCCATCCCGGCACCGGAAACGCGGGATGATAGGCCCGCCGCAAGTGGAGCATCTCGCGGAAGGGGTCGAATCGCTGTATGGTGGTCATGTTGCATCCTCCAGGTTCATCGGCTCGTTGGCCGGAGTCGCCGGTGGTGTATGGTCCGGCTGACATTACTTACTTTACAAAGTTGATTGTCTTTTGTCAAGTCTATGCTGTTCAACCAATCATGTTCTTGACCATTTTGCCATAGCATTGTATGATGGCTGTACACTATTATTGCACGTAATCGAGCACTGACATGGCTGACTACTATGACATTCTGGGCGTAGGGCGCACTGCCGACGAGAAGGAAATCCGGCAGGCGTACCGCCGGCTGGCCCGGCAGCATCATCCTGACGTGAATCCGGGGGACGAAGAGGCGGCGGAGCGGTTCAAGTCCATCAATGTTGCCTACGAGGTGCTGTCGGACGCCGAAAAGAAGGCGAAGTATGACCGCTACGGGCACCAATGGCAGCACGCCGAGCAATTCGAGCAGCAGGGCGGGCCGGAGTTTTCGCAGTTTTTCCGTGGGGGCGACGGACGCAGCGGCGGCTTTAGCTTCAGCGGGGGCGGCGGCTCGCTGTCGGACTTGCTGGGCGGACTGGGCGGGTTCATGAACATGGGAGGGATGGGCGAACGGATGCGGCGTCCGCCGGCGGAAGTGAGGGCGGAGGTTACGCTGGAAGAGGCGGACGCCGGCACGACGCGGCTGGTGACGCAGCCGGACGGCCGGCGGCTGGAGGTAAAGATTCCCGCCGGCATTGCGGACGGGGGCAAGGTGCACATCGCGGCCGGCAGCGAATCCGGCGGGGAGTTCAACCTGGTGGTGTCGGTGCTGCCGCACCGCCGATTTGAGCGTGATGGAGACGATTTGCGCACCACGGTTGACGTGCCGCTGCTGGACGCCGTGCTGGGCGGGACGGTCAAGGTGAAGACGCTGCGGGGGCAGATTGAGCTGACGCTGCCGGCGGCAACGCAGAACGGGCGTCGGTTTCGGCTGGCCGGGCAGGGCATGGCCCGGTTGAACGACCCGGAGGGCCGGGGGAATCTGTACGCCGTGGTGAACGTTACGCTGCCGACCGAGTTGACCGACGAGCAGCGTCGGCTGTTTGAGCAGCTGCGGGACGCCGAAAGCGGGATGCGGGATTGAGTTATGGATTCCGGCCTTCGCCGGAACGACGGTTATTTATGGTGGTTTGTGCTAGTTAAGGAGGAAGCAAGATGACGCAGGACAACAACTTCCCCACCGAACCCTGCTTCGTCATCAGCGTGGCGGCGCGGATGGTGGGGCTGCACGCCCAGACGCTGCGGTACTACGAGCGGGTGGGCCTGGTGATGCCGTCCCGCTCCGGCGGGCGACAACGGCTGTACTCCATGGCGGACGTGGAGCGGCTGCGACGCATCAAGACTTTTACCGACGAAATGGGAGTGAACCTGGCCGGGGCCGAAGTGGCATTGAAACTTGTTGACCGGATCCGGGAGCTGGAAGGACAGGTGGAGGTTTTGAGCAAGGAAGTTACGCGGTTGAGGGCCGCCGGAAGGGTGTCGCGCCGGTAGTAAGCGCTGGCAGTTTCACCCTCACCCCCGTATCAAGTACGGGGCAGGCACCTACCCTCTCCCATCGAGGGAGAGGGGGACCAATTGAGGTAAGCAAAGATGGTTATGACTGCTGAGAAATTCACGAGGCAGGCGCAGGAGGCGTTGCAACGCTCCCAGGAGCTGGTGCGGAACTACCGGCACAGCCAGTGGGACGTGGAGCACGTGCTGCTGGCGCTGGTGGCGCTGGAAGACGGGCTGCCGGAACAGATTCTGAAGGAGCTGGGCGTTGAGCCGGGACTCTTGAAGTCACGGCTGCATCAGTCCCTGGAGGCCGCGCCGAAACTGGTTGGCGAGTCGCAGCAGCAGATTTTCATCACGCCACGGCTGCAGCGGATGCTACAGGTGTCGAACGAAGAGGCTGAGCGATTGAAGGACCAGTTCATCAGCGTGGAGCATCTGCTGGTGGCGGCGGCGCGGGAGAGTTCCGGGGATTCGGCGCGGGTGTTCCAAGAACTGGGCATCAACCAGGAGATGGTGTATCAGGCGATGCAGAAGCTGCGGGGCACACACCGGGTGGACGACCCCGACGCGGAGCAGCGTTACCGCTCGTTGGAAAAGTACAGCGTGGACCTGACGGAGCTGGCCCGCATCGGCAAGCTGGATCCAGTGGTTGGTCGCGAGCAGGAAATCCGGCAGGTGATGCAGACCCTGACCCGTCGGACGAAGAACAACCCGGTGCTCATCGGGGAGGCTGGCGTGGGGAAGACGGCGATCGCCGAGGGACTGGCCAGCAAAATCATCTGCGACGACGTGCCCGACTCGCTGCACAACAAGCGGGTGATGGCGCTGGACATGGGCCGGCTGGTGGCCGGAGCCAAGTTCCGGGGCGAGTTTGAGGAACGGCTGAAGTCGGTAATCGACGAGGTTACGTCGTCCAACGGCGAGGTCATCGTCTTTCTGGACGAGATGCACACGCTGGTAGGGGCCGGCGCCGGCGAGGGCGGGCTGGACGCCAGCAACATGCTGAAGCCGGCGCTGGCTCGGGGCGAATTGCAGGCCATCGGCTCGACGACGCTGGACGAGTACCGCAAGCACATCGAGCGGGACCCGGCGCTGGCGCGGCGGTTCCAGCCGGTGTACGTGGAGGAGCCGGACGCGGAGCAAGCGCTGTCGATTCTGCAAGCGTTGAAGCCCCGCTACGAGGCGCATCACAAGGTTACGCTGACCGAGGGGGCGCTGGAGGCGGCGGTGCGGCTCAGTGACCGGTACATCACCGACCGGAAGCTGCCGGACAAGGCCATCGACTTCATCGACGAAGCGGGGAGCAAGGTGCGGATTGACGCCGGTATGCTGCCGCCCAATTTGCATGAGATGGAGAACCGGCGGCGGGAACTGGTGGACCTGGAGGAACGGGCCAACCAGATGTCGGACTACGAGCGTTCCGCCCAGCATCGCACCGACCGGCTGCGCCTGGAAGAGCAGCTGAACGCGGAGCGGGAGAGCATCGAGCACACCACCGGGCCGGACCTGGTGGTGAACGAAAAGGACATCGCCGAGCTGGTGTCCAATTGGACCGGGATACCGGTGGGTCAGCTGATGGAAGGCGAGGCGGAACGGCTGCTGCACATGGAGGAACACCTGCACCGGCGGGTCATCGGCCAAGATGAAGCCGTGAACGCGGTGGCGGACACGATACGGCGGGCGCGCTCCGGCCTGAACGACCCCAAGCGTCCCTACGGGAGCTTCATCTTCCTGGGGCCGACCGGAGTAGGCAAGACGGAGTTGAGCCGGGCACTGGCCGAGTTCCTGTTCAACGACGAGGAGAGCATGGTGCGGCTGGATATGTCGGAGTACGGCGAGCGGCACACGGTGTCGCGGCTCATCGGCGCGCCACCGGGGTACGTGGGCTACGACGACGCCGGACAGCTGACGGAAGCAGTGCGCCGGCGGCCGCACCGGGTCATCCTGTTCGACGAGATTGAGAAGGCGCACACGGACGTGTTCAACATCCTGCTGCAAATCCTGGAGGACGGCCGGCTGACCGACGGCCAGGGCCGGACGGTGGATTTCCGCAACACGGTCATCATTATGACCAGCAACCTGGGCACGAGCGACTTGTCGCAGCGGCCTTTCGGCCTGAACCCCGGGGCTGACCGGGAACAGGACGCAGGCAAGGTTACGCCGGAACTGGAGCGTTCGGTTCAAGAGGCGCTGCGCAGGGCTTTCCGGCCGGAGCTGCTGAACCGCATCGACGAAACCATCGTGTTCCATCCGCTGAGCCGGGCGCAAATCGGCCAGATTGTGGGGCTGATGGCGGGCGAGGTGCAGGAGCGGTTGGCGGAGCGGGAGATCACCTGCGAGCTGACCGAAGCAGGCTGCGAGTGGCTGGTTCAGGAGGGTTTCAACCTGACGTACGGGGCGCGTCCGCTGCGCCGGGCGATACAGCGGCACCTGGAGAATCAACTGTCTCGGGGCGTATTGTCCGGCGAGTTCAAGGAAGGCGACCACGTGGTTGCCGACGTGAACGCCGCCGGCGACGGGCTGGAGCTGACGGTAAGCGCAACCGGCGAGCCGGCGCCGGCCGATAAGGAGTTTGCCGGCGCGGCGTAATCCGAGACCGAGGGGGCGGGAGAATCTTCCGCCCCTTCGCTTATGAGCCTGTCTCAAAAGTCGGGATGCCGGTTGGGGTGTAGACTGTGAGCAAGC
>VXTR01000044.1 GCA_009837355.1 Chloroflexota bacterium
TGGCCCTGAACGGGGGTGTTATGAATTCGGTACAGCGTGGTGGGCCGGACTGGACAAAATCAAGAACCGAGGCCGATTCCCGCGTCGTCCCGTCCTGCGGCATGGGGATAGTATACGTCAGGACCGCCTCATCCTCTACGATCTCGATGCCCTGCACGAAGTTGCGGATCAGGGCCTTCCGCTCCGGGAAGGTCCCTTCCTGGAAGAGTGCGCGGAAGTCCGCCACGTACCCCTTGATCTCCTTCGAGGTGGGCAACTCCGCCCGCCGCTGCTCCAACTGGAACTCGGCCTCCTCCCGCGCCGCCGTTAGCTGGTCCTGGCGGCTCTTCAGGGACAGGATGCGTGGGGACAGCGCCTCGACGGGCAACTGCTGGGTCTCCAGCGCCTGGTAGAGATTCTCAAGACGGGTCTCCACGTCGGTAAGCTCGCTGTTGATGGCGGTCAGCCGTCCGTTGACCTCCCCGGCCAGGTTGTCGATCTCCTCAGCCACCAACGTCACCAACTCGGTGATGGTCTCCTCGGTGAGAATCCGCTCCCTGACCTTCTCAATCACCAGGTCCTCGACTTTCGTGGCGTTCAGGTAGCGGGCGGTGCAGGCTCCGGCTCCCTCTCTGAACAGACTGGAGCAGACGTAGTAGGCGAACTGTCCGCTCTTGGCGCCCTGGGCCGAGTAGGACTTGCCGCACACCCCGCAACGCAGGAGACCGCTCAGCAGGTACTGGCTCCCGACACGGCCGGGCTGCTGCACCGTGGGCGCTCTCTCATGCAACCCCTGCTGCACTGCATCGAAAAGCTCCCTTGAAACCAGGGCGGGCCAGGCGTTCTCCACCCGCACCGGCTCCCCCGACTTCTCGTCCTTGCTCTTGACACCCCACACCGCCGTCCCCGTGTACGCTTCGTTGGTCAGCAGGTAGTGGACGATGTTCTTCTGCCAGCGGCGTCCCCGGTTGGTGATGCCCCGGTTGTTCAGCTCCTTGCAGATTTCGGCGAGCCCGTTGCCCCGGCGGGAGCTCTCGAAGATCTCCTTCACTATCGGCGCGGCCACCGGGTCAATCTCCAGGGTGGGACGCTCCTTCACCCCGTCGCTGACCTTGACCCGGGTGTAGCCGAAGGGCGCCTTGGAGCCCAGGAAGAAACCCCGGGACGCGGCCTCCCGCATTCCCCGCACGACCTCCTGCCCAAGATTCTCGCTGTAATATTCGTCCACGCTCTCGATGATGCCCTCCAGCAGCCGGCCGGTGGCGTTGTCCTCGGCCTGCTCGGTGATGGACACCACGCGGATGCCCTTGCGCCGCAACTGGGCCTTGAAGGCCACGGCGTGCTCCCGCTTGCGGGTGAAGCGACTGAATTTCCAGACGAGAATCACCTGGAAGGGGGACTTGGGCCTGGAGCCCTCGTCGATCATCAAGCGGAACTGGGGCCTGTCGGCGATCCTGCCGCTCTCGGCCTCGTCCACGTACTCGCGGGCCACGGAATAGCCGTTGTTCTTGGCGTAGTCCCTGAGTGCCCGCAGTTGGGCGGCCACGGAGAGGTCTACGTCCTGGCGGTCGCTGGAGACCCTCGCGTAGAGCGCCGCCGGGGTCTGGGGTACAAACTGGCGCTGCTTTTCCATAGGTGGCTCCTTTTTCTCGTTGATCCCTATTCCGTATCTAGTTCGTCCCTTCCACTCTGGCAGGACCGTCGCCGCATCCGCTCCTTCTTGCGCCACTCCTTCTCCTCCATGTACAGGCGGATGGCCTCCCGCAGAAGCTCGCTCACGGTGCGCTCCTCCTCCCTCGCCGCCTGGCGCAGGCGCTGGGCCTGCTCCGGGGGCAAAGAGAATGTGACGGTCTCGGTGTTACGGGATATTATGGGCACGGTGATAGCTCCTCGTGCCGTCTATTATACCACTTTGTCTTACACTCTGACAGCGGGCAACCCGCCTTTGACCCGCCGGCGGCAAGGAATGGTAAGAGGGGCGACGGGCTGGGACCTGCAACATTTCGCAACCTTGCCACCTGTTGCACACAGACAAGGGAACGGTAACCACTTCCGTTTTTACAACTGTCGGAAACCCAGGGAACGGCTCCGCCGGTGTTATTGGACACTCCTTGCGTCATCTTCCTTCCATCGGTCAGCGTTTGTGGCTGGGCGTTGGTCGCTGGCGTTCGTACCTGATTGGCGTACCTGGTGGATGGCATTGGGCTTCTTTGTGCTGACGGTCTGACGTGTCGCCTCTGCAACATATTGTAGTGGCAGGGACGTAACGGGAGGTGATGGCCGCAAGTTGCCGCAAAATTGTCCATTCCTGGCTGCTGAGGCGCCCCTACAGGAAATCCCCGGCACATGAAAGTTGTAATTATGGAACCGAGTACAATCTGGCCAGCGGCGCCCGGTCCAGCGAGTGCGGCGGCGGCAGTATCCATGCCTCGCCCAGGATGCCGTGTTCCCCCAGGGCCTCCGCGTTGGCGGTGATTACGTCCAGACCCTCGGTAGCGTCGGCCACGTCCAGGAAGGCGCCCTCGCTCTCCGGCGTCTCGAACACGAACAGCACCCCGGGCCGGTGTTCCCCGTGGTCTTGTAGGATATGGCATCCCGTCGTATAATTCGGATAGGTTACCCAGCACACCAGCAAAGGTTGCTTTTCGTGCGTTTTCTCCTCATAGTCGGCGTCTCGACGGCCTTGCTCATGGGGGTGGTGGGCATCTTTGCGCCCGTGCTGAGCCCCTACGACCCGCTGGCATCGGGCCTTGGTGCAAGAATGATTGCCCCCGGCGGGGCGTCCCCGGAAGGCCGGGTTCATGTCCTGGGGACGGACCAACTGGGCGGGGACGTGCTTAGCAGGATTGTATGGAGCTTCAGGACCAATCTTTACATCGGTCTCGTCGGAACCTTTGTCGGAGTGCTGGCGGCATGGCTCCTGATATTGGCCCGCAGCAGGAGGAACCCCACGCAAGCGCCTGATACGTTGGGGCCATTGTTCGGTGTATCTCTCGGGAGCTTGGCTATCATTGTTTACCTCCTGGGACTCTTGCCGGCCATGATGGTTTTCGCGGTGATGGGGTATTCATTTTTGTTGGTAACAACAATGGCCGGTCTCCTGTCCGCCGTGTTGCCTATGGCATTGGTTTACGAGTCCGCGCGAAATGGCGCTTCGGCTCTGTCGCCGGTGAGGTCTGCTCTCATGTTGGGAGGCGCCAACTCCCCAGTGGCCTTCAGCCTGGCTTTGCTGATGGGCTTGCTCATCGAGTCTTCGTTGTCCTTCCTCGGAATTGGCGTACCGCCGACACACCCTTCCTTGGGCGGCATGATTTCCTCCGGTCGAACGAATCTGGTTTCCGCGCCCTGGATTTCGGGGTTTCCTGCGCTGGTGCTGTTGGCGGGCGCGGTGGCCCTTGCCGCCATTGCTATTCCGGTCGGCAGGCAGCACCGTATCCCGCAGCCTGCCGCTTCACCAGCGGGCCAAGCGAAAACGCTTTCCTACGCGGGATTTTGGATTCGGGTGGGGGCTTTCCTGGTCGACTCGGCATTGGTGTCGCTCGCCATCATTCCACTGGTGGTAATCCTGAGCATCGGGGCTTTCGCTGGTCAGATCGGGATTTTTATTGCGATGGTTGTTGGTTACCTTGCCTATATCGCCTTCTGCGTCTGGGTCTGCGTGCACTCCCCGGGCAAACGTGCTCTGGGTCTGCGCATCCTGAGAACCGACGGCTCTACGGCTGGACCAGCCCGGAGGCTCTTCAGGTTCCTGGTGAACTGGTGCCTGGGACCATCCTCGGTCATCAGCATAATCATGGTAGCCTGTCGGAAAGACCGGCGCGGCCTGCATGACCTGCTGCTAGACACGGTGGTGGTGAGGAGCAATGTAAGTGCAAAACTTCCTCCGACCACCACGGCAGAACCCGAACCCCCCTTTGAGATTACGGACTTCAGACAAGCCGATTGCGGAGGCGAGGGGCGCCGACGGGACGCCAGGTAGGGAACGGGCCGATGGTCGCCACGGGGTTCCGTACTTTGACCGCTACCCCCAGCACTCCCGCAGACCCTCCGCCACGCCGATGGACGGGACGCCGGCCACCGGTTCCCCGGCCACCAGCACCGCGCCGGTGTCGTGAAAGTCCAGCCCCGGCGTGTTCTCCGCCACCGCTTCCACTCCCAGCCGCGCCATCTCCAACGGGTATTGCATCACCGTGGCCCCGAACTCTCCCGCCGCCACCCGCCTCACTCCGGCACAGCCGCCGTCGATGGTTACGATCAGCACGTCCTCCGCCAGCCCCAGCTCCGCCAGCGCCGCGTATGCCCCCGTCGCCGCCGGCTCGTTGATGGCGTACGCCAGGTTGATGGACGGGTATTGACCGATGAGTTCCTTAATAACCCTGCGCCCTCCCTCCTCCGTGCCCATGGTCACCCCACGGCCCAAGATGCGGGCATCCTCCTCGTCGCCCATCCTCCCAGCGTCTTTGACGTCGATGCCATAGCCCTTCAGAAAGCCCTGGTTGCGCAGCACGTCCACCGACACCGGCTTTGGGTATCCGTCCAGCGTCGCTATGTTCGCTTCCTTGCCTTCCGCCTCCAGCCTGGCCCTGGCCCACCTCCCGATCAACTCCCCGGCCCCGAAGTTGTCCGTGGCGAAGGTCCCGTCCACCGCGTCCTTTTCCTCGAAGGGCGTGTCCAGCGCAATCACCAGCGTCCCGGCTTCCCGCGCCAACCGTACCGCCTCTTCCAGGGCCGCAGGATCCGAAGGCGTGATCAATATGCCGTCGGCTCCATCCTCCACCAACTCCGCCACCGCCCGCGCCTGGCTCTCCCAGTCGCCGTCGCCTTCCCCCGCGTAGGCGCGCAGCTCCACGTCCAGCTCATAGACCCGCTGCCGCGCGGCCTCTTCCATGGCAACGAAGAACGGGTTCCCGTCGGTCTTGGTGAGCAACCCCACCATCACCTCTCCCGCTTCCGTGTCGGGCGACGCCGCCCCGTTGCTGCACCCGACCGCCAACAGCAGGCACACGCAACCGGCCAGTACCGACATCGATAGCCAGCGGTCTGTTCCTTTCAATTCCTCACCTGCCATGCTGTGGGTGGACACGGCGGCATCCACCGCGCCGCCCCATCGTATCCGTGGGGATGCAAGACGCGCAAGGCTCGCCCGGAGACTGGAATGTCTTGTCCGTCCGGTCGCCGCCGGATGCTGTCCCCTGCCCGTCCACCACGGCGGTGTCGCGGCGATCATCGCCCAGGAAACCCGTCCGTGATACCGGCGGCGTTAACACTGCCGAGAGCCGGACACGTCAAACTGCAATCGCCCGGACCGGATTTTCCCAGTGGGCGTCCTGAAAGGGAATTAGGAAGAGATTGCAGAATACAATCCAAGGGCATTTCCTACGGTGAAAGTGGCGTTGAGGGCGGCATCTGGGGGATTTCCGGCCAGTGAATTTACTGCGGCTCTATAATCACTTTATTGCAGAGATTGCAGTGCGAAGATTGTAGTTTTGACCCATGGTGAAGGCCTTGAACGATGATGACGACGCCACCCTGGAGGTGGATCACGATCCGGAGACTGAGCCGGACGCGCTCCTATCGGACGGACCCCTATCGGACATGGCGGCCAGCAGGTTGAACGTGAAGGAGCAAAGCGCGATGGATGATCAAGAATGAAGGGATGAGCGATGCCGGGGAGTGGCGGGGGTTCGCGCTGCGGAGGCTCCTTCGGGAACTGGCCGCAAAGGCGGGTAGGGCGGAGGCTGTGGAAGCCCTGGCGAACACCGGAAGGCATTGGCCCGGCGGACCATCCCGCGCTGGCTGCGCCGAACCCTGGCAATGTGCCGGTGGTGGAAATAGGCCATTTGCCCTGGGCCAAGGCCGGGGCTGACGGCGTGGCTTGGTGGCTCACCGTTACGTTAGAGATGACATTAGCGAGCGGCCAGCAAGCGCCGGGCAAGCGATCACCGGCAGGACGGGCCAGGCGCTTGCAAAATCCGTTCCCTGGGGTAATCGCGCGGGCGATAATCAATGCAGTTTACGGTTTTTCCAGCCTTTCCCGAACGAAAGCTGGCGGGTCCGTCCCC
>VXTR01000085.1 GCA_009837355.1 Chloroflexota bacterium
CTTGCTCACAGTCTACACCCCAACCGGCATCCCGACTTTTGAGACAGGCTCAAAGTATTGCCTCCTGTGCCGTGTCAATGACGCGATGGCGGAAAACCGGCTTGGCGCGGAAGTTGAAGACTCTGTCCATGGGAGGGACGTTCCCGAAGACTACCGGCGAAAACTCGACACGGATATCTAGGCCTGGTCGAAATCTGACCGTGAGATGTCCAGGTTTCTGCGGATGCGGTGTATTGTCCCAGTGGCCAGGTCGCGGTTTCTATGCCTGGGAACAGGCGTCAGACGCCCGTTTGCGGGGTTCACCCATATTTCGTGGGAGCCTCGGCCTTGCCGCTGAAAGACACAGCCTAGGTTCTCCAGCTTGCGCCGCAGTTCACCATAGGTCATACGGCTACGGTCAAGCTGCCTTCGTGAGCGCCCGGCGCAAGCAATTTTTCCGGAATAGGTTCTCCGCGCTCTTTGCGGAGTTCGATAATCATGCGAGCCACGTCAAGAAGTTCCAGGAGGGTTTCTTCCGGCGTGTCCCCCCAAGCCATGCAGCCCTGCAAGGCCGGGGCCTCAGCGAAGTACATCCGACCTTCGCTCTCTTCGGGCTCGTGCAGAATGTAGTCCAACTGATAAATGCCCATCTCGCTGTCATATCCCCAAGTTTCGGCGATATTAGCAGTTGCGCCGGCCCGGATGCAAGATGAGCGGAAGTGTCCCGGCGCGGTTGCCAAGTAGGGCGATTCGTGCCAGAATCGGCGCAGTTTGTGGGAACGATTGCGGTTTTGCAATCTACTGACTGCTGAGATTGCGCAATCGATTGACTGTTTGGATTTGAGAGGTACAGCCATGGAAGTACGAATAATGTCGCCGGCCGCCGCGCGGGTGGATTTCAAGGTGCCGCCAGCGCCGCGCCTGGACACGCTGGAAGGCAAGACGATTGGCCTGTACGACAACATGACCGGCGGCGCCGGCGTGGCCGTTGACCGGGTGGCCGAGCACATCGCCCGACGCTACTCCGGTGTGAAGTTCGAGAGCTACGGCGGCGACCGGCGACCCGGCCGGCCGGCGCTGAGCCGGGGCGTGCACATCGACGAGGCCGAGGCCGCCATCATCGCCAACGAGGTTGACGCCATGGTGGGAGCCGCCGCCCATTGAGGGGGCTGCACGTCGTGGCTTGCCCACGACATGGTAGCGATGGAGAAGGCCGGCATCCCCGCCGTGGGTATCGCCGCGCGCAGTTTCGCCCGGGCCTGGCAGTCCTGCGTGGACGGCTGGGGCCAGCCGGGAACGGCCTACGTAACCATCCCCCACGCCTGCACCGGACAGCAGGCCGACTACATCCACAAAATGGTGGACGAACAGATTGACAACATCATCATGGGCCTGACTCGCGTATCGACGTCGGCGGACCTGTCGGGCATGAGCAACGGTCACAGCGAGACCGACGTGTTCACGGTAACCTTGGACGACTCGCCCTGGGGCCTGGACGCCGTGAACCGCTTCATGGAGGAACGGGACTGGAGCGACGGGATGCCCGTGGTTCCGCCCACGCCGGAGTTGGTGGAGGCGATGCTGAAAGGCACGCGCCGCGCTCCGCAGGACGTGGTGATGGTGATGGAGCCGGGCTTCGGGCTGGCGACGGTGGAGAAAATCGCCATCAACGCCGTGATGGCCGGCTGCCGGCCCGAGCAGTTCCCCATCCTGCTGGCGGCCATCGAGTGCATCGCCCAGCCGGAGAGCAACCACCGGGACATGCAGGTGTCCGGTCATACCGAGGCGCCGCTGATCCTGGTGAACGGGCCGATCGCGGACAAGGCCGGCATCAACTACGGCACGTCGGCCATGGGGCCGGGCGTGGTCAACAAGGCCAACACCGCCATTGGGCGCGCGCTGCGGATGTGTCTCATCAATATTGGCTACTGCAAGGCGGGCGCGGGCGACCCCAACTTCATCGGGCTGCCCACCAAGTTCGGCATGTGCATCGCCGAGAACGAGGAAGTCAGCCCGTGGCAGCCGTACCACGTGGATAAGGGGTTCCGGGCGGACGAAAGCGCGGTAACGGTGGTTACCGTAACCGGGCCGACGGACGTGCTGGACAACGCCTCCAAGAACCACTTGGACACGCTGAACAACATCGCGTCCATGATGTTCTACCGCCACGCCGGCGGAGGAGCGTGGGTCAAAGGCCGGCAGTCGGCCCAGGTTGGGCACAGCAACCGGCGGGTGGAGTACCAGGGGCCGTACCATCCCATAATGCTCAGCCCCTCCCGGGCGGTGATTCTGCACAACGCGGGGTTCAGCAAGCGGGACGCGCAGGAATGGCTGCACGAGCGTTGCCGGGCGTCGCTACAGGACGCTATCCGCGCCGGCGTGCCAACGGATGAAAACGGCAAGTGGCTGGCGCATCCGGAGCTGCAGCACCTGGCCGACGATCCCGACGCTACCATACCGGCGCTGGAGAGCGCCGATCAATACCTGCTGTGGGTTACCGGCGGCTCGACACACTACGCCAACTTCTTCTACGGCACCTACGGGATTGCCACCGTTGGAGTGGAGGACTAGCGCGGAGGTTTTAGTTTCCGGCGAAAGCCGGAATAACGAAGCGGAGGCGCAACATCTCAACCCAGGAAGCGCGGGCCGGCGGCGCGACGGTCAACAAGGCATGGTTTTATACCGTGCTGATGGTCGCCGTGTTTGCCACGCAGAACTCGGTGATGATTGTTCCGCCGCTGCTGGTGGAAATCGCGACTGACCTGGAGATTACGGTGGCGGTGGCCGGACAGCTGGCTACCGTCACCGCAGTGGGTTGGGCGGTATCGCTGCTGACGATAGGGCCGCTGTCGGATTCGTTCGGACGGCGCCCAGTGGCCTTGTGCGGATTGGCGCTGCTTGCCGGGTCGGTGTTGGGGTCGGCCTTCGCGCCGAACCTGGCCGTGCTGCTGACGCTGCGGGTGTTGACCGGGCTGGCCGGCGGAACCATCCCGCCCACGTCGGTGGGAGTGGTGTCGGACGTTATTTCACCGGCGCGACGGGCGCAGGGCGTGAGCGGGATTATCGCCATCAACGGGGTGGCCTTCGCCATCAGCGCGCCCATGGCGGCGGTGCTGGCGGACTGGCTGGGCTGGCGGTCTGCGTTCCTGGCGGCCGGCGGCTTGCTGGCGCTGGCATTGCTGGCCAGCTGGGTGTGGTATCCGAGGAGTAATCGGGAGCGAGTGCACGACTGGGCGTTTTTCTCGCGGTACTGGTCGCTGCTGTCGCTGCGGTATTTCCGCGTGGCCGTGCTGGTGGGGGTTACGCAGCGGACGGCGTTCTGGGGCGTGAACGGCTACCTGGCGGCGTACCTGATTCATACCTACGGAGTGAGCGAGGCGTTCGTCGCGCTACCGCTGGCCATCTACGGCGCCGGGCAGGTGGCGGGCAGCTATGGCGCGGCCTTCATCACCGCCAGCCGGCGGCGAGCGCTGTTGATTGCCGTCACTTCCGTGGCCGGCGGAGTGAGCGCGCTGCTGTGCTTCTCCGTACCCATGGGCAGCTTCTGGACGACGGTGGCGCTGGCGGTGTTGGGTACGACTTTGCTCAGCGTAACGATGCCGGCGTTGCTGTCCATCAGCACGGAGTACTCGGGAGACTCCAAGTCCACCGGCGCCAGCCTGATGGGGTTCAGCAACCAGACGAGTGGCGCGCTGGGGGCGGGCATCGGCGGCGCGCTGCTGGCGACCACCGGGTACGTCGGTATCGGCTACCTGTTCCTCGCGGTAACCATCGGCGGCGCGCTGCTGGCAGGGCTGTTCGGGCGCCAATTCGGCGAGCAGGCGGGGAAGGTGGGGTGATTGGGGGGCAAGACGCTCCATCGCACTTGTCACGCCACTTCAGAGAGAATGTCCCTCTCGACATAGCGCTGGAAGCTGGTCAGCGAAGTGAATACCCTGAATCCGGCATCATGGGCTGCGCGCCTTACAATTTCGTCCTCGTCAATGAGCAAAGCCACTGGCTGGCTGTAGCCCACCTGCAATCCACTGGGCCAAGCCAAATCAAGTGTGATTAGATCTTGGGTATCCTCGGTGACAATGTCATATGCTGCTTCGCCGCTGGGCAGTCCATGCTCCGTTGCGAAGCGATTGGCGTCTGCCAGTATCAATTCTTCATTGTCAGGGTCGTCGCCCCATGCCTTAGTCTCACCAACAGTCTGCGGTTGAACCATGGTGGGCGGTTGTGCTTCCGCGGGTGGTATCACTCCATCCCTCAACGAGGCCAGCATCTTGTTGGCAGCGTCTGCCAGCAGGCGCCGCCGTGCGTCTAGGAACCGGTGGTAGTTTTCTATTTTCCACAGTTCCCGATCCATGGGTATCCATTGGGACTCCAAAGCTCCCGGCCAGTCGGAGGCAACCTCTGGCAAGTATTCAATAGGCGCTGTGCTGCTGATTCGCAAGTTGCACTCTTTTGTCAAAAAGGCGATGTTGCCTAAATTGTTGGCATCTTTGGAAGATATTCCGTTGCGACGCAGGTAGGCTTTCGGGAAGATGTGGTGCAGTTCCAGATTGGTATGGTCCCCCAAGCTATGATTCCGCAAGCGATTACCGGAACACCAATCCCTGGCGTCCTGTATCCGAGACATGATGTACAGCAAGGGATAGAACCGGGCTCGGGTGTAGTTCAGGTCAAAATTTTCGTGGGTCACTTCACGATCACCTTGACTTTGCCGCAAATTGCGTAGCAAGTTGTCAATCGGCTCCGTAGTTTTCAACGCGGCCAAGTCTTGATTGATGACAGTTTCTACCGGGCCAGAGAAACGGCCCCAGATAGCTACGCTGATATACCAGTGTAGCAAACGAGCCACATCCGTCTGGTCGGATAATCGCCCACCGTTATCCACCAGGTATTTTACCATGACCGGGAACGATGCTTTGCTGTTGTACACGCGGTCGACGTCCATGTACAGATGGCTACGCATTGCTTCGAGCAAATTGTCAACAGCCCTTTCCGTTTGCTGTAGCGAATCCCTGATAGGCTCAATTCCGTGATCTTCCGGCACCAGCCGTTCGAACTCGGAGTTTTCGTTGACAACCGCATTCATACAGCGCAACAGCCAGTCCAAATTTGCGCCATTGGGGCCGAATCCAGAGCTTTCCCATTTGGCTAGCCGCCGTTGCATTTCCGTGCGCACTTCGGGCCAGTGCGCACCGATTCTTGCCATGGCCAAGTCGCCTGTGGACAGTTTGGTGCCTCCAGAGTTGACACGGTTGAATATGTCAACAACTATATCGGTGGTTTTATCTTCCCCGGTAATGGGATCGATATGCAAATCCTTATCCTGTATCTGTTGGACTTTACTACCTCTTTGCAAGTAGAGTGCCAGATTCTCGGAATGGTCTGGGTTGGTCGTCAGCTGATTCAACCAGTCGATACCAGACTCGAAAAGATGGGTAACGCTAACCCAGAGCGGATTATTCCGCATTCTTGCCGGGGCGAAAAAATCGAACTCCTCACTTTCCAGATTGAAGTACAAATCTGTGAACGCTTTAGCATCGCCGTCGAAGAAGGCCGGCGGTTTGCCGCGCACCAGGCCGTAGAGGCTAGTCACCCGCTGCTGACCGTCCAGCAATAGCTCTATAGCACCAGACGTTCGAACCCGGTCGCTGCCGCGCACTTCCACTTGTTCCGCACGGGTGGTCCAAGTTAGTAGCGAGCCTATGGGGTACCCGCTGTACAGCGAATTCATCAAGTCTTTGACCTGTCGACGTTTCCACACGTAGCCGCGCTGAAAAACAGGGAGGGCCAAAGCTTCGCTGTCGATGTTGTTGAGGATGTCAGCGATTTTCATGATATGCTCCTGACTTGATTGAAGCCGCAGCATCATACACAGCCCTCTTGAGCCTGTCTCAAAAGTCGGGATGCCGGTTGGGGTGTAGACTGTGAGCAAG
>VXTR01000070.1 GCA_009837355.1 Chloroflexota bacterium
GACTGACAACGACCGAAGTGAAATTCCGGAAACCGACCTCAGGCAGGCTACCCAAAACCCGAAAGGAGGCAACCTAAAATCCTGAAAATCCTGTCCATCGACCCAAAAACCAACCCCCGGCGCGGCGGCTGTGATAAAATACACAACCGTTATGCAAACCCCGCGGAGGCAACTGCGCCGTGATTGACCGTTACTCCAGGCCCGCCATGAAGCAGGTCTGGTCGGATGAAAACAAATACCGGATGTGGCTGGACGTGGAGCTGGCCGTCTGCGAAGCGTGGACCGAAGCCGGCGTTGTTCCTTTGGAAGACATGGAACTGCTGCGCGGCGCAGCCTACAACCACGCCCGCATGATGGAGATTTTCGAGACCACTCGCCACGACGTTACCGCGTTCCTGCGCTCCATCACCGAGACCCTGGGCCCGGAAGGCCGCTGGCTCCACCTGGGCATGACCTCCTCGGATATGCTGGACACCGGGCAAGCCTTGCAGCTGGTGGCCGCCGGCGACCTGCTCCTGCAAGAGATTGACGCCGCCATCGCCGCCGTCAAGGATCAGGCCATCCGCCACAAGGACACCCTGATGATGGGCCGCACCCACGGCGTCCACGCCGAGCCGATGACCTTCGGCCTCAAGCTGGCCCTCTGGTGGGACGAACTCCGCCGCCAGCGCGAGCGTATGCAAGCCGCCCGGGACTCCGTCCGCGTCGGCAAGATTTCCGGCGCCGTCGGCACCCACGCCACCATCCCGCCCCACATCGAGACGCGGGTCTGCTACCACTTGGGGCTGGAAGTTGCGCCCGTCTCCAACCAGGTGGTCCAGCGCGACCGCCACGCCCACTTCATCACCACCTGCGCCCTGGTCGCCGCGTCCCTGGAAAAGTTCGCCACCGAGATTCGCGGGATGCAGCGCACCGAAATCCACGAGGTCGAAGAGCCCTTCGGCGCCGGGCAAACCGGCTCCTCCTCAATGCCCCACAAGCGCAATCCGGAGCTGACCGAACGCATCTGCGGCCTGGCCCGCACCATCCGCGGCAACGCCGTGCCGGCCCTGGAAAACGTCGCCCTCTGGGGAGAGCGCGACATCAGCCATTCCTCATCCGAGCGCATCATCCTGCCCGACACCTGCCTGATGCTGGACTACATCCTCAGCATCTTCACCCACGTCATCAGTGGCCTGAGGGTGGACAGCGACCGCATGTGGCAGAACCTGGAAAGCAGCCGTGGCCTGATATTCAGCCAGCGGGTGCTGCTGGCGCTGGTGGAGGAGAAGGGCCTGTCCCGCGAGGCCGCCTACGACATCGTGCAGCGCAACGCCATGCGCGCTTGGGACGACGCCCAGGACTTCCGGCAGCTGCTCAAGGCAGACCCGGAAGCCTCCGAACACCTCACTGCCGGGGAGATGAACGAACTGTTTGACTACAGCTACTACACCCGTTACATCGACGACAACTTTGAGCGCATCGGCTTGCTGCCGGCAGCCGTGCTCGCGTGAAACCGACCGACACGACACAACGTAAAGAAAAGTGCCATGATTATTGAAACGCGAATGCCCAACCGGATGCACCGCGGCAAAGTCCGCGACACCTACCAGCTTACCGACGACCTGCTCCTGATGGTCGCCACCGACCGCATCTCCGCCTTCGACGTGGTGCTGCCCAACGGCATCCCGGACAAGGGCGCGGCTCTCAACGCGATGTCGGCCTTCTGGTTCCGCCTCACCGAGCACATCGTGCCCAACCACCTGGTGGCCCTGGCCGATTCGCCCGAAGCCGCTCCCTATGCCGACAGCCCCATTATCACCCACCCGGCATACGCCGAGGACAACGTGGCGCGTCAGGCTATGGTGGTCAAAAAGGCCGACCGCATCGACATCGAGTGCATCGTGCGCGGCTACATCACCGGTTCGGCCTGGGGCGAGTACCGCCGCCAGGGCACCGTGTCCGGCAAGGAAATGCCGGCCGGCCTGGTGGAGGGCGACCGCTTCCCGGAGCCGCTGTTCACTCCTACCACCAAGGCCGAAGAAGGCCACGATGAAAACATGACCGACGCCGAGGTCGTGGAGATGGTGGGCGCGGCAATGGCGCAAAAGCTCGAAGAAGTCAGCAAGGCCGTGTACCTCCACGCCCACGATTACGCTAAAGAGCGCGGCATCGTGCTGGCCGACACCAAGATGGAGTTCGGCACCCTTAACGGCGAGCTGATTCTGATTGACGAATTGCTGACGCCCGATTCCAGCCGCTTCTGGGACGCCGAGGGCTACGCGCCCGGCAAGTCGCAGCCCAGTTACGACAAGCAGTTCGTGCGCGACTGGCTGACCGACCAGGGCTGGGACCAGGAACCACCCGCTCCCGAACTGCCCGACGACGTGGTGCAGCAGACGGCCGTCCTGTATCGCCAAGCCTACCAGCGGCTTACCGGCGAGTCTCTTTAGCATCCATGCCACCCTCTAGACATCGCCGCCGGCCGGCCGACCGCCGGGGACGCCGTCGCACGCCGCCCGTAGCCGCCGGCGGCGGGTTTCGCAGCAAGTGGTTGCTCGTATCCTTTGCCGTCATCGCGCTGCTGTTTATTGCGGCTCTGCTGGTTCCCGTGGCGTTGCCACTGAACTTCGGCGGCCAGGGCAGTGCCGACGGCTATGTTGAAGGCATTGGCACCGCTGTGGAGACTTCCGATGACGTCACCCACTTTGACGACGGTTTCACCATTGAAGAAGCTACGCGAGGAGAGGGTTACTCCACAACTCCACCGACCTCTGGCCGGCACTGGAATGGGTGGGTGCAATGCGGGTGGTACACGGAGCCGTTGCCCGATGAACGTATAGTACACAACATGGAGCATGGCAACATCATTCTTAGTTACAACCTCACGGCCCAGGCACAGGTTGACGAGTTGAAGCGCGCATATGAGGGCATTGGCTTGACCAACCTCTGGGGTGTCGCCCGCCCTTACGATCCCGGTTTGGATGCCGAAGGCAACGAACGCTTTCCCGAAGGAACCATTGCTTTGACGACTTGGGGCGTCATCGACAAGTGGCACGCCAATGACGTCGATGCGAACGGCGATGCAGTGGGAATAGGCCGCGACCGGATCAAAGCCTTTTTCGATGCCTACTCGGGCACCCTCAGTCCCGAATTTCCTGGCGGTCTGCCCTGCACCCAGGGCGGCGTGATGAATCCCTAACCGGGCGGACTAACTGGCCGGCGCCCCTATGGCTTGGTTGCGGACACCGGCAGTTCTCATGGGCCTCCTGCTTGGTGCGATGTTGCTGTCCTGCCAAGCCTCCGCCGACCCCGACACGTCTGCGCCGATGCCCACTTCGTCGCCCACAGCCGCGCCAACCCAGACGCCCGTGCCCACTCCCATCGTCACCGCCGCCGCTACGCCTTTGCCCACGGCAACCCGATCTGACCTCGCCAGCACGCCGACTATGCCGTCGCCCACTCCAACGGCTCAGCCAGCGCCCACACCGACCCCGACCGGCCCGTCTCTTAGTGAAGTGCCGCCTACCGACGGCCCGGTGCGCGTCAGCATCATGCCCACACGCCATCACTTTCCGTATCCATCGCAGATAGGTGACGTGCCTACCGGCAGCTACAATACGATCCCGCCCACGTCCGGCCCGCATTGGGACGCCTGGAGTGATTGTGGCTTCTACAACTACCCATTGCCCGATGAACTCCTGGTGCATAACCTGGAGCATGGCAACATTATCGTCAGTTACAACCTGACCGGCGATACTGAGATAAAGGCCTTGCGGCAGGCGGTGGACTCAATCCCGCTGGCCGCGGAATACGCTATCGTCCGCCGGTATCTGGACATCCCGGAAGGTATGGTGGCGTTGACAACCTGGGGAGTGCTGGACCGCATGGTCGGAGTTGACGCCGAACGGATCGCCGCCTTTTTCGCCGCCTACCCCGGCAATACCGGCCCGGAGTTTCCCAACGGCCTACCCTGCACCACCGGCGTTCAGATGACGGAATCGTCAAGTGGATAGCAACTTTGCCCAAAGAGGACTGCCGCCGTGTTTTTAGCCCGCGTTTACGTAACCCTCAAACCCGCCGTCAACGACCCTCAGGGGCTGACCGTGCTGGGCGGCCTGCACAGCCTGGGCTACGACGCCGTTGACGACGTTCGCATTGGCAAGTACCTGGAGATCCGTATCTCCGGCGATGACCTAGAGGCGGCGGAGGCCGCAGTGGCCGGAATGTGCGACCGGCTGCTGGCCAATCCGGTGATAGAAGATTTCCGGTTCACGCTGGAGCCGCAGTAACCGCCCCTAGTGGGCGTGATCCCGCAGCATTCCCACCAGCTCATCGACGGTGGCTTTTTGCCACTCGCCGGCGCGGATGGCGGTTCGGGCGCGCCGCTGGCGGCCAAAGTCCTGGTCGGAAATGTCCGGCTGCTCGGCGCGGATGCCGGCCTCAATTTCGCCCTGCTCGCGGTTGGCGACTTCCGAGCGCTCAATCCAGTGGCAGATGTACTCGTGCCCCTGGTCATAGAACACCGCCACCGGGATAGACATGTACTTTCCCTCTTTCAGGAACTCGTTCATGATGTCGTGGTTTTCGTCCCGGGGGAAGATACGGAATTCCAGGCCGGCGGCTTCGGCGACCCGCGCCAGCACCGGCAGTTCCCGTACCACGTCGCCGCACCAGTCCTCACCGATGACCATCAGGCGGGCCGGGCCGCCGTCGGCGCCGGCCAGCTCCCGCAGCGCGTCGGTCTGCTCAGATTCCAGACGAACGTTGTCATAGTACTCTTCAATGCGCGCTTTGTTGACCTTGACGCTGTTCATGTATTCGTCGTAGGTCATGCCTTGAGCGAAGCGCTCCGGGGTTACTACACTCGTTTGCTGCGCCATAGTTGCACCTCCAATGACCGATTCAATGTTAGCGGGCCGCCGGCCCGTCAGCCGATTTCTCAACCCCGCTGGCCGCGGAAGCCTGTCTCCACCTTGCCGTCCGGCCAGACGATAATGGGCACGGCGTCGCCGTAGTCCAGAGCCTCGTCCAACGTTTCCTGGCTCTGGTCAACGCGGCGTTCCTCATATTCCACGCCTTCCCGGCGCCAGGCTGCCCTCAGAGAGTCGCAGGCTGGACACACCGTCAGCGTGTACACAATGGGGATGTCTGCCATAATTGCCTCCCTTCACGATGGACGATTATGCCGGCATTCTACAACTTTGAGGCCGCCACTGCTATAATTCGGCAAGATTCGTTACCATTCAAGGAGATTGCAATGATTGCCCTGATTGTTGAGATTAACATCAAGCCCGGCTTCAAGGACCAGTTCATGGCGTCCATGCTCGGCGACGCCCGCGGCTCCAACAACGACGAACCGGGCTGCCTGCGCTTCGACGTGTTGCAGGACAATGAGGACGAGAACAAGCTGCACCTGTTCGAGGTGTACGAGGACGACGCGGCGCTGGATGCCCACCGCAACGCTCCCCACTTCATCAAGTGGCGGGAAGAGTGCGCCGACTGGTTCGCCACCGAGAACATCCGCAAGATTGCCACCCCGGTCTATCCCGCGCCGGAAAAATGGGAAAAGCGCCCTCCGGTGGACTGAGGGCATAGGCTTCAAACTTCCTCTCCCCTCGTGGGAGAGGGCAGGGGTGAGGGGCGTTCCGACCAAACGCCCCTTCTTCACATCTGCCGCTGCAAAACCCGCCGGAACGCTCGCACGAAGGCGTCCACTTCAATTTCGCCCAGTTCCGTGGAAAGCGCGCCCACCAAGTTGGGAGCCAGCAGGAAGCCCTCGTTGAGCATCCCCATGAAAACCCGCTCGCCCAACGCCTTGTCTTCGGCGGCAATGTCCCGGTAGTTGCGCAGCTGCCCGTCGGTGAAGTGGATGCCGAAGAGGGAACCGAGACCCGTTACCTGCGCCGGCTGCTCCAGCTCAGAGCACACTTGCCGAACACCCTGGCGCAGCATCTCGGTCAACTCGGCCAGCCGGCGGTACACGGTTGGCGTCAACTCGGTCAGAGTGGCGACTCCGGCGGCCATGGTCACCGGGTTGGCGTTGAAGGTGCCGCCATGGTTGATCACTGGCCCGCTGAGCGGGCTGTACAGGCTCATAATGTCGGAACGGCCTCCAAAGGCGCCCACGGGGAAGCCTCCGCCGATAATTTTACCCAACGCCGTCATGTCCGGCGTGATTCCATAGTGCTGCTGCGCGCCGCCGGGGAGAACGCGAAAGCTGATTACCTCGTCGAAAATCAGCAGCGCGCCGCTGGAGTCGGCAAACCCACGCAGCATTTTGAGGTAAGAGAGGTCGGCCGGCAACATTCCTACTGAACCCATAACCGGCTCGACAATGACGGCGGCCAGTTCGTCGCGGTGCTTCTCCAGAATGTCGCGCGCAACGTCAACATCGTTGTAGGGGATGATTACGGCCTGTTCCAGCGTGCCGTCAGCCAGGCCGGCGCTGGATGCCACGGGCAGTGGGCTGTCGTAATCACCGCCGGTGGCGGGGTCAATGCGGAGGCTGACCATCACGGCGTCGTGGGTGCCGTGGTATCCGCCCTCGACCTTGGCGATTTTGCTGCGCCCGGTATAAGCCCGCGCCGCTCGGATGGCGTTGAGGGTTGCCTCGGTGCCGGAGTTGGTGAAACGCACCTGGTCGAAGGAGGGGATCCGCTCGCACAGCAGCGCGGCCAACTGAACCTGGTGACGGTTGGGAGAGTTATAGGCCAGTCCTAACTCCATCTGCTCCCGGGCCGCCTCCAGCACTGGCGCCGGCCCGTGTCCCAGGATCATCGTGGTCATGGTGTTGATAAAGTCCAGCCGTTCCACGCCGTCGGCGTCGGTAACCACCGCGCCACGGGCCGATTCGGTGAAAATCGGATAGGGCTTCCAGAAAATGGAATGGCGGCTGTCGCCGTCGGGCAGGTAGCGGCACGCCTCTTCCCACAGAGCGCGGGACTTGGGCGTGTTTTCCAGATAGTAGGCTACTTCGTCAGTAGGCAAAACCGAACTCCCGTGTAAAAATCCCCTCTCCCTTGATGGGAGAAGATTGGGGTTAGGGTGCAACTTTCTGTGTTGACGACCTAGTCGCCGCCGGCCGGGCTGGCGGCAGCAACCGGGCGCGCTTCTCCTCGGAAGTAAATCCCGCGCCAGAACCCGCTGGCGATAATTGTTCCCACCACTACTATGGTGAATGCGGCCCCTGAAATGGCCATGATGCGGCCGGGCGACCAGAAATCCGCCAGGCTTCCGTACAACAAATTGGCGAAGGCCATGCTGCCGCCTACGTGCATGGAGTAAACGGACGCCACGCGGCCCCTGATTTCGTCGGGCACTACCGAGTGGATGATGGTGTGTGTGATGGTCATAAAGCCGGAAGTGCCCAGGCCCATCAACACCGCGGCGATTATTGAAATGCCGGTTTGCGCCGACAGTCCCAGGCCGATGGGAGTCAGACTGCTGGTGAACCCAAGGAGCAAAAACACTCGCCCGCGGTTCAAATGGCTGACAATGCCGCCAACGAATATGGACGACATCAGCGCGCCCAGACCCAATGCGGCCATCAACGCGTACACATCGTTCTGGTTGAACACCTTTTCACCGTCTGGACCCACCGGCGCAAGTTTTTCCAATGCCAGCGGCGGCAGCATCGACTCGAACGACATCACCAATACGCAGTGTGCCAGGGCCATGAGGATGATGCCAAAGACCAGCGGAGTGCTGTACGAATAGGCGAAGCCGGCGGCGGTATTTGCCCAGAAGCTGCGGCGTCGGTCAATCACGCCGCTGGACACGGTGCGAATGTTGAGCGACGAAATCAGCGCAATCAAGTAAAAGGCGGCGCAGGCCCAGAACACGATGGCCGAGGTGCCGAGGGTGAACAGTATTGAACCGAGGGAAAAGAGCGCCTCACCCTCATTCGTGAGGGAGGCGGAACCGACCGTTACGGCAACCATCAGGAGGATAATGGGGCCGAACAGACGTGACCCTTGCTGCATCGCCTCGTTGAGAGCAACGGCATTGGGCAGACGTTCTCGATCAACTAGGTTGGGAGATAGCGATTGCGCCGCGGTTTGCTGCGTGGCGCGCAACGTGCCGTTGATGACTGCCAGCAATACCACGTACCAGGGATTGTCCACTCCAACCATGACCAGCACGGCCATGACGGACGCCTGCGCCAGTTGCAGCGCATAGACCCATTGCAGCAGCTTTTTCCGCGTTACCTTGTCGGCCAGGTAGCCGATAAAAGGGGTTGCGAAGAACCGCGGCGACATCGCCGCAAAGGTGATTAAACCGACCCACAGCCCCCAGGTGCCCTGCAACTCGGGAATGCTGTACACCCAGGCGCCGCGGGCCACAATCAGCGCCCAAGCTCCGCTGCCGCTGCACAGCGTGGCCAACGCCAAAAATCGGAAATCCCGAAACACCAGCGCAGCGAGGAATCGGTGAGCTTTCTCTGCGAAATATCCGCGCTGCGGTGCGGGAGCCGTGGCCATGTTATAACTCCGGCTGCGTCCGTCCGGCTAACGCGCCGCCGGAATCTGCAGATCACACGGGTAATGCCGCATTATAACCCACCAACACGACGGGTCAACTGCGTCAATAACACAGCCGAACCTTACCTCCGGTCTTCCAGCCGCACCCGCGACACCAGGTAAAGGTCGTCTCCAACCCGGTCCAGACCGAACTCGGCAAACTCGGACGCTACCGGCAGGCGTGCGCTGATGGCGCTGAGCAGTTCGCCCCGTAGCTCGGACAGTTGCGGAGTCGAAACCTCCATCCGATCCCGCCGGATCGCCGACTGCACACGCTGCCGGGCCAACTCACGAGGACTGTCCTGGCGCTGGCCCCGTATTATTCGCAACAGCCTAAACATGGGTCGATGCCTTTCGGGTAATGCCCATCAGCGTGCGAACTTTGTCCATGATTGATGTGGACTGCTCTTCAACCGGATCAATCATCGGAGTGTATTCTCCGTCGATGCGGGCGGCGATGCGCACAAACTCCCTACCGGAAGGAGACTGCACATCGTGGGCCACCGGAGTGCCATTGTTGGTGGTAGTGATTACCCGGTCGTCGGCGGGTATCAATCCGATGGCGTCAACCGCCAGCATATCCAGGACGTCCGACGCGTCCAGCATATCGCCCTGACGCACCATCTCCGGCTTGATGCGGTTGATGATGAGCTTGGCCGAATGGATGTCGCTGGCGTGGAGCAGGCCAATCACACGGTCGGCGTCGCGTATCGCCGAAACCTCCGGAGTGGTAACCACCAGCGCCTCCCGGGCCGCGGCGATGGCGTTGCGGAACCCCTGCTCAATACCGGCCGGACAGTCCACGATGACGTAATCGAAATCCGCTTCCAGCTGACGGCACAGGTCAATCAGCTGCTGCGACGAGATGCAATCCTTGTCGCGAGTCTGCGCGGCGGCGATGAGGTAGAGTTCGCCCGCGTGTTTGTCGCGAATCAGCGCCTGTTCCACGCGGCAGCGCTCTTCCACCACGTCAATCAGGTCGTACACGATGCGGTTCTCCAGGCCCATCACTACGTCCAAGTTCCGCAATCCGATGTCGGTGTCGATGACCACCACCCGTTTGCCGCGCAGGGCCAGTCCGACCCCCACGTTAGCAGTGGCGGTAGTCTTGCCCACGCCTCCTTTTCCGGAAGTCATGACGATGGTCTTACCGCTCATTGGGATTTCCTCCGTGGTCAAAGGCATAGTTTTTCAGATACGGCGAGACGCGGATTGCGCGATTCTCAACCCTGGCGACGATGGGTGCAGTGGAGTCGCTGCCGCGACGGCCGGCCGTATCACGCGGCCCGTTGTCGTGCCATCGGTAGTCGGCGATGCGCAGGTGCGGGCTGACGGTGGACATGGCGAGGATGACCGCGCTGGCGTCGCCCTCGCAGCCGGCGTGGACCGCGCCGCGCAGCGCTCCGAACACCAGGATGTCGCCCCGTGCAGCGATTTGAGCGCCGGGGTTGACGTTGCCCATCACAACTACGTTGCCGGGAAAAGTGAGGGCCTCTCCGGAGCGGCAAGTGCCCCGCACCATCACCGCAGGGACGCCATAACGCTCCCTGACCAACGCCGTACCGTCCGTCGTCTGAGAGTCCGGTTCATCGGATTGATCGATCGTCTGAGGTTCTGCCGTCTCCGGCTCACCACCGTCCGGCTGAATTTCGGCCTGGTGACCGTTGGGCGATTGCTGCGGCGCCGTTACGGACTGCAAGGCCAGCAGGTTGGTGATGCGCTCCCGCTCCCGTTCCAACACCTCCGGTTCACACCAGAACCGCGCGACGCTGAGCCCCGACTCGGACTCAATGACCTTGCGGATGCGTTCCTGCTGCTCGACGACCAGCAAACGCCGGCCGATGTCCACGGCAACGTCGCCATGGGCATACAGTTGACGGCTGCGTCCCAAGTGCTCCCGCAGCGCGCGGCAGGCAGCTTCCACCGGCACGCTGTCGTCAACCCGGATGTTGAGCAGCGAGCCGCGCCCGAACGCCTGTATCAGTTCCTGACTATCAACCGCAGTGTCCGCCATAATCGGGCATAGTTATAGCAATGCCCGGCGGGCGCGCGCCCTAGCGGACGCTTGCGAATTTGGCGAAATTCTAAAAATCCACCGGATTAATCGGGCCGGCCAAATACGGCTACGGAGCAGGTGAACGAGCCTGGCCGCCCGCCCAGGTTGTGGGTAATGCCGAGGTCGGCCTTCTGCAACTGCCGGCCGCCGGCCTTGCCCTGCATCTGCTTGTACACCTCGTAGATCATGCGGATGCCGCTGGCGCCGATGGGATGCCCAAAGCACTTAAGACCGCCGTCGGTGTTGACCGGCAGGTCGCCCTCCAGCGAAAACGCGCCGTCGGCAACGTCAGCGCTGGCCTGGCCCCGGGGGCTGAATCCCAGGTCCTCCATGATTATCAACTCGGTGATGGTAAAGCAGTCATGCACCATCGCCATGTCGATTTCCTGCCGAGGGTTGGTGATGCCGGCCTCTTCGTAAGCGGCCTGGCTGGCCCGGACGGTTTCGGGAAAGTAGGTGAAGTCCCAATCGTTGCGCAGCACGCCGAAGGCGCCCACGGCCAGGCCCAGCCCTTTGACCAGTATGTAGTCGTCCCGCAGGGTGCGAGCGATTTCCGGCGTGGTAATGATGGCCGCCGCCGCGCCGTCGCTGACGCCACAGCAATCGTACAGGCCCAGCGGCCAAGCAATCATCGGAGCGTTGATAATCTGCTCCTCGCTGACCTCCCGCTGGAAGTGCGCCTTGGAGTTCAAGGTGCCATTATGGTGGTTCTTGGAGGCGATTTGCGCCAGCGTCCGCTTCCCCTCGTCGTAGTCAATGCCATAGTGATGGAAGTAGCGCGTCGCCGCCATGGCGAACTGCGACGGCGGTGGAGTGGGCGGCTCCACGTCTGCCCCCGGCCCGGCGGCGATGGCCAGTCCGGAAAAGCCGCTGTCCTTCAGCTTTTCAACGCCCATAGCCAGCACGATGTCGTACACGCCGGCGGCGACGGCGTAGCAAGCGTTGCGGAACGCGTCGGTGGCGGTGGCGCACGCATTCTCCACCCTGGTAATGGGGATATAGTCCAGCTTCAGCGCCTCGGCCAGCGGCTGGCCGGTGCGGAAGCTGCTGACGGTTCCCAGCCAGGCCGCCTGAATGTCGTCGGCGTCCAGGCCCGCGTCCTCGTAGGCTTCGTAAGCCGCCTCCACCATCAGGTCGGCAGCAGATGCGTCCCAGCGCTCGCCGAAGCGGGTGCAGCCCATGCCGACCACGGCCACTCGGTCTCGTATTCCACTCATCGCTCTGCTCCTCAAGTCAGGTTGGCACGGCCACCGGTGCGGGTGTGCGCCTGGGTATCGCCTTCCAGTAATAGTTGTGAATCCCGTTCACCACGCGCAGTTTGCGGAAGCTCATCTCCACGGGCATCCCGACCCTCACTTCGTCCAGCTCCCGGTCGGTCATCATGCACAGTACCCGACCGCCGCCTTCAAAGTCCACCACGGTCACTACCAGCGGAGTATCCACCGCGCCGGCGATGTAGTCCATGGAGTAGGTGAAAACCTCGCCGGGCTTCTCGCTCAGCCGCACCGGCTCACTGTTGTCCACGCTGCGGCATTCCACGCAAACCCGTTGGGGCGGATACTGCACGTAGCCGCAGGCCCGGCAGCGCGCCCCATACAGCCGCACGTTTTTGTCGCCCTCACGCCACAGCGCCGACACCGATGGCGACGCCGCAGCCGGTCGCCTGGAGGCGTCGTCCAGCGTCCAAACCTCCCGCCAGCGGGCGTAGGTTTCATAACTGTCCAGCGCTTGCCGGGCCGCCACCCAGCCGGACACGCCCATAGCCGGACGTTGCGCCGCTGCCAGTGACGGCGTGGTTCGGAAACCCAGCACGTCGCTGCCGTCGCCGTAGGATATAACCAGGAGCAGCTTGCCGAGACCGGAAGTTTCCAACGCTGACGCCAACAGCATCGGCGCAAAGGCGGCGCCGGTGTTGCCCACCGCGCCGAACAACGGTTCCTGCACCTGCGACTCGGCGAATCCCAACTGCCGGGCCAGGCGAGCGTGACGGCGAGCGTCGGGAGCGTAGATGGCGGCTTTGGCAACGTCAGCCGGGGTTATGTCATGTCGCCGGCAGTATCCTTCCAGCGCCTCAGGCACGATGCGCTCAATGCCCTCTTCGGTGGCGAAGCGGTCTTCCCAAGTGCGCACGAAGGGGTCGCCGGGCGTTCGCCAGACATCCAGCATATTGTCAGTAATGGAGTGGCTGCCCACGTGTTCGGCGATTACGCCGTCGCTGGAGATGACGAATGCGGCGGCGCCGTCGCCGGAAGCGCGTTCCGTCTCACCCCGGGGCGGTCCCTGCCGGCTATCGGCGACTACCACCAGAACCTCGCCCGCGCTGCCGGCAGCCACCGCATCCAGCGCCGACTTGAGCGCGTTGGTGCCGGCCCGCAGCACGTTGGTAACGTCGGTGGCGAAGATGTCCTGGCGCAGGTCAAGGGCGGCGGCAACGATGGCGGCGCACTGCTTTTCAGCGTAGGGCGGCGTCGTGCTGGCGAAGATGATGCCGTCGATACGGCTGCGGTCGCGCCCGGTCAGACAGTCGATACCGGCGGCCACGCCCATGGTGACGCTGTCCTCGTCGAAGTTGGCTACCGCCCTTTCCTGTCGTGAATTCCAGCCCGACGTTTCCGCTCCCAATCGGTAGCGGGGAATATAAGCGCCGTAGGCGGCGATTCCGGTCAATGCTTCGCTCCTAGTGCAATTCGCCGGCCGATGCTACCAGCGGGCGGGAATCAGTGTCAACGCAACTCCCGTGCTACAATGCGATTGATGATAGAGCGATTCGTAAGCGCACGGTTGACGCCACTGCTCTTTGCCCTGCTTTTCCTGCTGGCCGTCGCCGGCTGCGGGGGAGTCAGCGCCGGCGCCGCAGCTGAGCCGATTCCGCCCAGTAGCAACCTTCCGCCGGAGCTGCTCAAGCTGGGCGAGGCCTACGACATCCTGCTTGAAGAGCACGTTGACCACGAAGTCATTGAGCCCGATCAGCTGGCTGACGGCGCTATCCGCGGCTTGCTGGCCGCTTTGGACGACCCCCACGCTTCATACCTCACCGCCGAGCAGCACTCCCGCGAACAGGAAGGCTACCGGGGTTACTTCGAAGGCATCGGCGCGCAGGTTACGCTGACCGATGCCGGACTCACGGTCATCGCTCCGATCCCCGGCGCGCCGGCCGAGGCGGCCGGCATCCGGCCGGGCGACCTCATCCTGGCAGTGGATGGCGAAAGCATCGACGGACTGGGCTTGATTGAAGCGGTCAACCTTATCCGCGGCCCGCGCGGAACCGACGTAACCCTGCTGGTCCGCCATGCCGGCAGCATGGAGAACGAGAGCATTACGGTAACCCGCGGACGCATACCCATTGAAAGCACCGCTTTCCGAATGTTGGACGACAGCATCGGACACCTCTGGATTTACAGCTTCTCCAACACCACGGAGCGGGAGGTTCGCACTGCCTTGGAGCAGTTCGAGGACGCCGAGGGACAGGGGCTGGTGCTGGACCTGCGCAACAACCCGGGCGGCCTGCTGGACGCGGTGATTAACGTTACCGGCCTTTTCCTGGACGGCGGGCCGATCCTGTACGAAATTGACGCCGAGGGAGATCGCATCGACCATCAGGCCGGCAAGGGCGGACCGGCGCTGGCAATACCTATGGTGGTCCTGGTTAACGAGTACTCCGCCAGCGCCAGCGAAATCCTGGCCGGAGCGATTAAAGCCGCCGGACGCGCGCCGCTGGTGGGCATGACTACTTTCGGCAAGGGCAGCGTGAACATCACCCGCGAACTTTCCGACGGTTCCGCAATCTACTTCTCCATCCGCCGCTGGTATTTGCCCGACGGCGCGCAGATAGAGGGTCAGGGAGTAACGCCTGATATTGAAATCCAGGCTGACGTACAGACTTTACCCATTCCGCCGGAAGACGATGTTGTCCTGCGCCGGGCGTTGGAGATTTTGCAGCAGCCCGCAGGCTCCAGGTGAACGTCATGGCCAGAAAGAACCGCAACAGCAAGAAGAAGGCTGCCGGCGGGGTGGGCGGCGATAACCGCCAGATCGCCGTCAACCGCAAGGCGCTGCACGACTACGAAATCCTGGACAAGGTGGAGGCCGGCCTGGTGTTGACCGGCACTGAGATCAAGTCCCTGCGTGCCGGCAAGGTGGACCTGCGCGACGCCTACGCGCGCGTACAGGACGGCGAGCTGTGGCTGCACGGCGCGCACATTGCTCCCTACGACGCCGGCAGTTACATGAACCACGAGCCGCGCCGCCCGCGCAAGCTGCTGGTGCATCGCAGCGAAATCGGCGACTTGGCCGCCCAGATTGCCGAGAAGGGCCTAACCCTGGCGGCCCTGCGCATCTATCTGAGAAACCACCACGCCAAGGTTGAGCTGGGCGTAGCCCGGGGCAAACGCCAGTACGACAAGCGCCGGGCCATCATCGACCGGGAGCGCGAGCGAGCCGCCCGCCAAGCGATGAAAGAGTTGCGGGATTGACCCGCTGACGACTCTGACGATTTAGCAGTCCTGCCAGTATGCTGGGATACCTACGATACTATCTCCAGGTATGGGACTGGCGGCTGTTCCTGTTTATCCTGCTGTTCCTGGGGCTGCCGAACGTTTATCAACTCTACCGAGTGCATCTCGTCGGGAACGCGATTCCTGATGCTGGCAGCTTGGCCATCGTATCGCAGTGGCAGTTCGTGGGGCTGGTAGTTGAGGTTTTCCAGGAGGCCACAGTACTGGCCATCTTCTTCTTCCTGGGATCTCAGATACGCAGCGGTCAATCAGTCCAGCTGGACCGAGCGAAAAGCGTCTTTACCTTCATTTTCCTGGCGTCGCTCGTGTTCGCGGTAGGCGTATTCTTCTTCAGGGATGCGTTCATCACCCTCATCGGGACGTCTGAGGAAATTCAGCAGGAAACTCGCGGTTTTCTGGGCATCAGCATTTTCAGCATCCCCTTCACCATCCTGGCCGCCGCTACCGTGGTTATGTTTGAGGCGATGGGTATGCGGGCGCTGGTGTTCGTGATGGCCATTGTCAACGTGCTGCTGCGATTTGTGTTGGACAGCCTGTTATTCGGAGGTTACGCCTTTTCGCTGGACGCCGGCGTGATGGGAGTGGGCTGGTCAACTCTGCTGGCCAGCGCAGGATTGTTCGCGGTCGGTCTTGCGCTGCTGCTGTTGTCAAGAGGGACATTGTCAGAGTCCCTCAAAACCCCGCCGTCCTTTGCTGATATGAGGGAGTACCTGCGCGTAGGGTTAGGCAGCGGAGCCGACAGTCTAATCAGGAACGTCGCCTACTTTTTCATGATAATCCGGATTGTGAACACTATCGGAGCCGAGGAGATTGGCGGGTACTATGTCGCCATCCAGATTCTTTGGAGCTTTATGCTGGTGCCGGTTCTCGCTTTCGCCGATTCGGCAAAGGCTCTGGTGGCCAACGCATCCGGTGATATTGCCAGAGTACGGACACTGTGGCGCTCCTCAATGCTGATAACGGCAGGAATGATGGTTATCTGGATTGCGCTGGCGCCGGCCTTTCCTACCTTTGCAGGTTTGTTGACTGACGACCCTGCGACCGTGGGGTGGGCCATCACCGCCTTCGGTATCCTGTTCGTACCCTACGTTCTTTTCTCGTTCAACACCGTAATTGACTCCGTGTTTTACGGCTTGGGCAAAACTCAGTACATGGCCTACCAGTCCATTCTTACCAACGGTACGGTCTATCTGGTCGCATTCCTGCTATACGCCGCCGGTCTTTGGCAGCCAACTTTCGAAAGCGTGATGGCCCTGTTCGCGCTGGGCATCCTCGTTGATTCGTTCTTGACCGTGTTCTTTTTGCTAAAGGCACTGTACATCGACCCGTCGCGCCAAGCGGCAAATGCGCTATAATCTGCACTGCAATCCCGCGCCCCGACGTTACTGTCGGCGGCGCATTATCTTGTGAGGAAACAGCTTTGATACGCAGTCTGCGCGGCATTGAACCGAAAATCGCGCCCACCGCCTGGGTCAGCGAGGCCGCCTACGTGGTGGGCAACGTCGTCATCGGCGAGTACAGCAGCGTCTGGCCCGGCGTTACCATCCGCGGCGACGGCGACGTTATCACCATCGGTAACCACGTCAACATCCAGGAAGGTTCCGTGGTGCACGGCGATGGACTGGTCATCGAGGACTACGTTTCCATCGGCCACTGCGTGGTGGTGCACGGCGACCGCATCGGCGCGGGCAGCCTGCTGGGGAACAACTGCACTTTTCTCACTGAATCGACTATCGGAAAGGAATGCCTGATTGCATCCAACGCCGTGGTGCTCTCCAACACCGATATACCCGACCACAGCTTCGTCGCCGGCGTTCCCGGCTCCATCAAGCGCCAGGTAAGCCAGGCACAAATCGACCAGATGCGCACCACCGCCGAGCACCTGGTGGAGCGCGCCGAATGGTTCAAAGAGAGCGGTCTATAGCCGTTCCGCCACGGGCAGGAGGTGCTCAGCCAGGTGCTCCATTACCTGGATGCACGGGCCGATGCCGTCCACGCGGAAGTCGAAGGTCAGCTGGTCGATCCCCAGTTCGTTGCAATAGTGCAGGTCGTCGATGACCGCCTGCGTAGTGTTAATCAACGCGCCGCCGGAACGGACGCCTACACCCTCTTCAGAGCCGTCCATGTCGGTGAAGTGTAGGCTGCGCTTGAGGGAGATGGTAATGTCCGCCGGGTCCCGTCCGGCTCGTTCGGTCTGCTCCCGGAGGTAGGGCAGGTTCTGCGCCACAAAGTCGGGAGTCTGCCGGGTGGTATGCCAACAGTCGCCGTACTTCGCCGTGCGGCGCAGGGCGCGCCGGGTATGCCCGCCCACCCAGATGGGAATGCGGGGCTGCTGGATCGGCTTCGGCTCAAAAAAGATGCCGTCAATCTGGTAATACTTGCCCTTGACCTCGGGTACTTCCTCCGTCCACAGGGCGTTGAAGATTTCCAGGAACTCGTCGGTCATCGGGCCGCGGTCGGCGTAGGGCACGCCCAGGATGTCGAACTCCTTTTCCAGCCAGCCCACGCCCACGCCGCAAATCATCCGCCCGCCGGAAAGCACGTCCAGCGACGCAAACATCTTGGCCTGCACCACCGGGTTGCGGTAGGGCAGTATCAGCACCGTGCTGCCCAGGCGTATTTCGCTGGTGCACGCTGCCATGAACCCCAGCATGGTCATCGTTTCCAGAAAAGGCTCGTCGGAGGGCCGCTGAAACGCGCCGGTCTCGGTGTAGGGGTACTGGTTGGTGCCGCCCACCGGCAGCACGATGTGGTCGCCGGCCATCACGGACTCGAAACCCAGCCGCTCGGCCCGCTGGCAGAACTCGCGGATGCCCTCAGCGTCGGGCAGACGGGGGATGCTGACACCTATCTTCATCGGGAATTCTCCTGAACCAAGAGGCTTTTGGCGCAACCGGTGTGCGCCTCCCTCGGCAACGGCGGCATTATAGCACCGGGGATGTATTCCTGCGCCAGGCTATCTCGCCCAGGCACTTGCCGCAAACCCGGTTGCGTATCATCCGCCGCTGCAATGTCTGGCGGAACCACTGCTGCCCGCAGCCACATTCGCCTACCCACCGCGGCACGGAATGCTGCACTCGATGGCACCGCTCTCCCTGGCAGCCGATTTCCAGGGCCTTCGCCTTCCACACGGTATCATGGTTATGCTTGGGGCCAACGATGGCGTGGGCGATTTCGTGCAGGATGGTGTCTTCAATCTCGGCGCGGGTGGCCGCCAGGCAGTAGCTGACCGACAGGTCAATGCGCCGCTCCCGGTATCGGCAGACGCCGGCCCGGGACGGCGCCAGGTCGAACCCGAAACTCCATCCGGCCGGCAGGGCGGCGCTGGCTTGATGCAGCTCCAACAGCGTCCCCGCCATCTCTTCAACATCCCGCAAAGAGCAGTCCGGCGCCGGCGCGCTCACCACCTCGGTAATAGCCCGGTATGGCACCGGCCATTGCCGGCCATCCTCATCAATCACGTCGGCATGGCGCACACGGATGCGAGCCACCTTGCCCAGCAGACTGCGGCCGTCCCTCCCACTAAAACTAACCACGCTGCCCAACGGACAGGCGGCGCCGGGAAAGTCTGCGGTAATCTTGCTGGAGCGTCGTGTCTCTGACATATGAACCCTGCAATCCGATTATAGCGCACTCCCGCCACCGCGCCGATATTGGTTGAAATCATAAAAAGCGTTCTTGCCATTATCCCCGGCGATGCTATAATCGGCGCAAAGTAACCAGCCATGGCAACGTGGCAGCAATCCTATCCAATTCCAAGAGGAGGCGAGCTCATGGAAAAGGGAGATACCATTATCAATGTCGGCCCAGTGGACGTAGCGCTGTCCTACCGCAAGGAAATCATGCCCGACCAGGGTCTAATGGTTCAGGTGTACGGCGACGTTGACGGCCATGACACCGAGATTCTGCGGTTCGACTGCTTCGACCAGGACCCGCACTATCACTACGGCCCGGAGAACATGAACATCCGGCTGCACATGGACAAGACCACCGTCGGCACTGCGCTGGGCTGGACCCTGAAGAACATTCGGACCAACCTCCCCGCCATGGTGCGGCGCGCTGGCTACGATGACCTGGCCGCCAGCATTGAGGCCGAGGGCATCGACGAGAACAAGATGGACGAAGTTGACGAGTGCGCCCTCGGCAAGTCTCGCGACGAGCGCCGCACCGTCACCCACTTCCGCGGCGACCACATCTACGAGGCTGGCAACATCCGATTCGGCGTTGAGTTCCGCACCAACATCGGCGCGGCCAACGATCGCGGCGTGGCCATCCACGTGCTGACCGATCATCTGGGGCAGGAGTTCGAGCTGCTGGCCTTCGACTGCTTCGAGATCGCGCCGCACTATCACTATGGCCCCCGCAACCAGGACGTGCGGATTTACTGGGACACCACGACCAGCGGCCACACCCTGGCCTGGACTCTCGACCAGTTCAAGTCCGGCAACCTGTCCAACATGATTGACCGCGCCGGCTATCCTACCGTCGCTGCCAACGTGGACAACGACCTGGTGCAGGCTGTTATTCCGGCCATGGAAGAAAAGGCGTGGGCCCTGGTTGGTACCAACCAGCAGTAACCCAACTGCCTATTCGGATAAAGCGCAGGGGCGGGTTTCAAACCCGCCCCTCGTTTGTTAACTCCGTCAGGCGAGCCTTGCCGTCACATCATCGTGTAGCCGCCGGACACGCTCAGCGTCTGTCCGGTGATGAAACTGGCCGCGTCGGACGCGAGGAATACCACAGCGTTGGCCACTTCCGCCGCGGTGCCCATGCGACGCAACGGGTAGGCGCGCTTTACCCTTTCCAGCACCTCGTCGGTGAACAATTCCTCCATCCCCTGCGCCCACATGCTGTCGGCGCTGGCTACCTCCGCCTGCGGTGGAACCACCAACCCCGGGCACACCATATTGAAACGCAGGCCGTAGCGCCCCGTTTCCCGCGCCAGCGACTTGCTCAGTGCGATTACGCCGGCTTTGCAGGCGGAATAAACCGCCTCCCGGTACTCGCCCATGCGCCCAGCGTCGCTGCTGATACTGACGATGGCTCCGCGTTGCCGTTCAATCATGTGCGGCAGCACCGCATGGATGCAATTGATGGCGCCCCACAGGTTCACGTCAACTTCTTTGACGTGCTCGTCCCGCGACTTGTCCATAAACAGACGGTCAACCGTCCAGCCCACGTTGTTGACCAAAACGTCGACACCGCCAAGCCTGGATACAGCCTCGGCAATCATGGCGTCGGTCCTGGCCCGGTCGGTTACGTCGGCGTCGATGACGGTGGCCGTGGCTCCGGTGTCCATCGCCTTTACCTCTCCGGCCACACCCTCGCCCGCTTCACGGTTCAGCTCGGCGATGGCAATGTTGCAGCCCTCGGCGGCAAAGGCCAGGACGATGGCCCGCCCGATGTTATTGCCACCGCCCGTTACTATCACGTTCTTGCCCTTCAATCCCAGTTCCAACTCTATGTCCTCCGATTGCCCCGGCGTTCCAGCTTATGTCGCAAGATGGGCAGGTTTTCGACGTCTTCCAGGTTGTATTCCAGCAACGTCTGCAAGGCCGCTTTGTCGCCCGCCTGGTACTTGTGCCAGAGGTCAACGGCGACCCGGCCGTCCACGTCAGGCAACTTCCGCTTGATGCTGAGCCTGCGCTCAACCACTTTCAGCCCCCCGTACAGGTTGGCTCGGTGGCAGTCGTGCATCAAATCTTGATGCCGGAAGTTCCGGCGCAGGTCAATTCCGGGTTTCCACGCCAGAAAGGGCAGGTCAAAGCTGCCGCCGTTGTAAGTGTAGATGGTAGTGACGCCTTCAAGGACGTGTTCAATCGCCGCCGGCGTTATGTCCTCCCCAACCAACTGCTCCACCGTCCAGTCGCCGGGAAAATCTATGGCGATTCCCACCACGGTAGGGTAGGAATAACCGCCGATGAATCCGGTGGTTTCAATGTCCAGGTAGGCGTCCATCAGGCTTGGATTCCGGCGAAAGCCGGAATGACGGGGCTATGTGCCAGTGGCATGACAGGCAAATTGTCAGTGGCGGAAATGGCGGACTCCGGTGAACACCATGGCGATGCCAGCCTGGTTGGCAGCGGCGATTACTTCGTCGTCCCGAATGGAGCCGCCCGGCTGCACGATGGCTGTAATGCCCGCCTCTGCCGCCAGCTCGATGTTGTCCGGGAACGGGAAGAACGCATCCGACGCCAGCGCACAGCCCGCCGCTTTGTCTCCGGCCGCCCGTTGGGACAAGTGCACGCTGACCACCCGGTTGGGCTGTCCGGCCCCCATGCCCACCAGGGTGCGGTCTTTCACGAAAGCGATGGCGTTGGACTTGATGTGCTTGACCGCTTTCCAGGCAAAGGCAAGGTCGGCCAACTCAGCGTCGCTGGGCGCACGCTCGGTGGCCGTCGTCCACGCCTGCGGATTTTCGGCAATAGCGTCCGGCGTTTGCACCAGGATGCCGCCGCTCAGTGGGCGCACGTCGTAATCCGGCGCGCCGGGCGCAGCCTCTGCCGGTTCCACCGACAAAATCCGCAGGTTGCGCTTGCGCTGCAGGATTTCCAGCGCGTCGCCATCGTATCCGGGCGCTACTACCACTTCGTAAAATACGGGTTCCATTGCTTCGGCGGCCGCGGCGGTAACCTTGCGGTTGAATCCCACGATACCGCCGAAGGCGGATACCGGGTCGCCCTGGTAGGCCAACTCGTAGGCTTCGGCAATGTCATCGCGAGAGGCGAGGCCGCAGGGGTTGGCGTGCTTGATGACGCAAACCGCCGCTTCGTCGTAGTCGCTCACTGTGCGCCAGGCGGCATCGGCATCCATCAGGTTGTTGAAAGACAATTCCCGCCCATGGAGCTGCTGGGCGCGGGCCAGCCCACCGGAACCGCCGCCGGCCGGCACGTACAGCGCTCCCCGTTGGTGCGGATTCTCCCCGTAGCGCAGCGACGACACCCGCGTCAGTCCGATGGTAACCTGCGCCGGCATCTCCTCCTCAGCAGCAGGGTCTTGGGCCAGGTACTCGGCGACGGCGGCGTCATAGACAGCGACGTGCTGGAAGGCTTTGGCGGCGAGATGACGGCGCTGTTGCAGATCCAACCCGTCGCCGGCCAGCGCTTCGGACACCCAACCGTAATCATCTGGGTCCACAACCACCGCTACGTACGGGAAGTTCTTCGCCGCCGCTCGTAGCATCGTCGGCCCGCCGATGTCGATGTTTTCCAGCGCATCGTCCAGAGAGACACCGGGCTTGCTGATGGTCTCCACAAATGGATATAGATTCACGACCACCACGTCGATGGCGTCAATGCCATGTTGCGCCAGTTCGTCCACGTGGGCTGGCAAATCTCGCCGGGCCAGCAGCCCGCCGTGTATCACCGGATGCAGGGTCTTCACCCGTCCGTCCAGGATCTCCGGCGAGCCGGTAACGTCGGACACCTGCCGCACGGCGATGCCGGCGTCGGACAGGCTGCGGTGAGTGCCGCCGGTGCTGATGAGTTCGTAGCCGGCATCCGCAAGGCTTCTGCCCAAATCTTCAATCCCGGTTTTGTCGAATACGCTGAGTAAGGCTTTCAAGTTGCCGCTATTCTCCCTTTTGGTTGGTTTTGCCCCAGAGGTTACACGCCACCGCCGGCTCCGCCGTCAAACCCGCCGAATCCGCCGCTGTGGTCCATATGGTTGTTGAAATGACCGCCGTCACCGGGGTGGTGAATCATGCCGGAGTCTATGTTCGTGTTGCCAGTGTCATGGTGCCCGCCGTACCAGATAAGGCCTAACGGCCCCCAAGCCCACCAGGGACGCATCACATCGTGCACTGCGGCGCCATCATCACGCTGTGTGCTGCTGCGCCGGAAAGGATTTTTCAGTCCCATGATTTACCTCCCTTGCGTTGCGCTAATCGTTTTGGAAAATCGTCCGTGCTTCTCCCGTGCGTTCCACAATGCGCCCCACGTCCGCCGCGTCGGGAATCCCGGCCAGTACCGCCTCCGCCCCGGCGTCGTCGCAAACGGCCACCATGCCCAGGCCCATGTTGAACACGCGGTACATTTCGTCGTCGCTGACGTTGCCCGCCTCCTGAATCGCGCCAAAGATTGGCAGCGCCGGCCACGAACCCATACGGAACTCGGCGGCTACTCCGGGGGGCAGCGACGCCGGCATCTTGCCCGGCAGCCCGCCGCCGGTGATATGGCTCAACGCTTTCACCCGGTCCAGGTAAGGCTCCAGCAGCGGGTAATATGCCCGGTGGCGCACCATCAACTCGTCGCCCAGGTTGCGCTCCAGGCCGGGCCATGGACGGAACAAGGCTGCCGGGTTGTCGTCCAGGTTGAACACCCGCCGCACCAGTGAAAAGCCGTTGGTGTGTACTCCGCTGGACGGTATGCCGATCAGCCGATCGCCGGCAATCACGCCGCTGCCGTCCAGTAGCCGACCACGCTCCACTGCGCCGACGACGAAGCCGGCCAGGTCAAAATCGGCGTCGGCATAGACGCCGGGTAGCTGCGCCGTTTCTCCGCCGATGAGCGCGCAGCCGGCCTCACGGCAACCCCACACCATGCCCCGCATCAGCATTTCCATCCGGTGCTCGTCAAAGGCTGTGAACGACAAGTAGTCCAGGAAAAACAAAGGACGAGCGCCCTTGGTGAGTACGTCATTCACGTTGAGGGTAACCAGGTCCTGCCCGACGCCCTCAAAGTGCCCGAGTTGTGCGGCGATTTTCAGCTTGGTGCCCACGCCGTCCGTGCTGGCGACCAGCACCGGGTCCTGGAATTTGCCGAGAGCGAACAACCCGGCGAATCCGCCTCCACCGTCCAGAACCTCGGGCCCATGGGTTAGCTCGGCGAAGGCTTTGATACGGTCCTTGATGCCGTCCATGGCGTCCAGGGAGACGCCGGCGGCGGCATAGGTATCCGTGCCCGGGATAGTCAATCGAACCTCGTGCGGTGTCGTCAGGAGGCAGTGCGTTCCAGGGCCTGCTTGGACAGGTCAAGCTGAACCGGAACCGGATAGTTCCCCGTAAAGCAGGCGTCGCAGAACCCGCCCTGTTCCCGCCCGCGGGCTACGTCCATCAGGCCACGGACGCTCAGGTATCCCAGAGTGTCGGCGCCGGTAAGTTGGCAAATCTCCGGCACGGTTTTGCGCGCGGCAATCAGCTCGTCGCGGGTCGCCATATCAACGCCGAGATAGCACGGGTGCTTGATCGGCGGCGCGCAGACCCGCAGGTGTATCTCGGTAGCGCCGGCCCTGCGCAGCAGCTCAACCACGTGCGGCGTTGTGGTGCCCCGCACGATGCTGTCGTCAACCACCACCAGCCGCTTGCCTCGCAGTACCGACGGCATGGGGTTGAACTTCTGGCGGACGCCCCGATCCCGGCGCTGCTGCTCCGGTTCAATGAAAGTACGCCCAACGTATCGGTTTCGCACCAGTCCGTTGGCGAAGGGTATGCCCGATTCCCTGGCGAAACCAACCGCGGCCGACGTGGAGGAATCGGGTATGCCGATCACCAGGTCGGCGTCGGCGGGATGTTCACGTGCCAACTGCGCGCCCATCTCATCGCGTACGTTGTGCATCAACCGTCCGTCCATTGTGCTGTCCGGTCTGGCAAAGTAAATCCACTCAAACACGCACAAAGCGCGGTTGGTTCGTGCCGCCCGTTCGTACACCTCCGAACGAACTCCGTTTTTGTCGATGACCACTACCTCGCCCGGCGCCAGTTCGCGCACGAAGTCTGCCCGCAAATGGTCTAGGGCGCAGGTTTCCGAGGCAAAGGCCCAGCCGCCGCCGTTCCCCTCCGTCAGCCGGCCCAGACACAGCGGACGTATGCCCAACGGGTCGCGGACAGCGATTATGGCGTCGGGAGTCAGCAGCGCCAGCGAGAAGGCGCCCTGCATCAGTCGCATTCCGTAGAAAATCCGCTCGTGCCAATCTGCGCCGGGGGCATTGGCCAGCAGGTGGGCGACCACTTCCGAGTCGGTGCTGGTAGCGAATCTGGAATCCCATTCGGCTTGCAGGTTCTCCCGGAGCTTCACCGAGTTGATGATGTTGCCGTTGTGCGCCACTGCTAACGGGCCGTTCACCCCGGTAACCAGCAGCGGCTGCGCGTTGCACGGGTCGCTGGATCCGGTGGTTGAGTAACGGGTGTGCCCGATTGACATTGAGCCGGTAACCCGTTCAATGTCGCCGTCTCGGAATGCATCGGAGACCAGTCCCATGCCGGTATGGACGCGGATTCTACCTTCATCGGAGGCTGCTACGCCGGCCGATTCCTGCCCGCGATGCTGCAGGGCGAACAGACCTACCGCAGTCAGCGTTGCGCTATGACTCTCCGGCGCATATATGCCAACCACCCCGCACGCTTCACGCGGGCCATCAAGAGGCGATCCCTCTGAACTGATGGGCAAGCACAGGCTCATGGGTGCATTCTATTGTGCTAACCCATACAGGTCAACGCCTTTCCAGCCAACCTTGGTCGGGTCAGTCCCGTTCCGGAATGATTTGAACCTTGCGTCCATCACCGTAGCCGACGCTTTCCGTGCGGATGCCGTCCCTGCCGTCAAGGTACAGGTGAATCACCCGTCGGTCCGAAGGCGGCATCGGCTCCAGCGTAATGCCCCGGCCCGTTTGCTGCACGCGGTTGGCGACCCGATCGGCCATCTCCCGCAGCGAATCCTCCCGTCGCTGGCGGTACTGCTCTACGTCCAGGGATACCCTGATGCCTTCTTGGTCAAACTGCTGGCGCACGATGCTCTGCACAATGAATTGGAGCGATTGCAACGTGTTGCCGCGGCGGCCAATCAGCAGCCCGGAATCCGGCCCGTTGATGTCGATGACCGGCCCCCCGGCGAATTCGTCGTTCTCTGAGCGGAGGATGACGTCCACGTCGGCGCCGACGCTCTCCAGGATCCGCTCCACGGCCTGCAGGGCAGCGCCGGCCGGACTATCGGCGGTGATGGGAACTACGTCGGCCCTGTCGTCGTCATCCTCAGGTTCTACCGCCTCCCGTCCCTCCTCGGCTCCGCCGGCGCCAAGACGCGTGACACGCACTTCAGCCAGCTCGCCGCCGATGCCCAGGAAGCCTTGGCGACCCCTACTTAGTATTTCGACCTCTACCTCGCTGCGGTCGGCGCCGAGCGTTGCGAGCGCCTGCTCTTCGGCCTCTTCTACGGTTCTCCCGGTTTGTACTATCTGGTCCATCACTGCTGCTCTCCTGCTGGGTGGGGACAACTTCCTCGAGAGTTACCGAGGATTCCTCCTGCTGCTCACCGCGTCGCGGGAACAGGGGGAACAACGGACCCCATCCGGTAATAAAGTACTGAATACCGATGCCGATTAGATTGGACACTACCCAATACAGCGGCAATCCGCTGGGCCATCCCAGCGAGAACGCCCCCAGGAAGATGGGCATCATCCACAGCATCATGGTTTGGCTTGACTGCTGACGCGGGTCCGGCGACGGCATCTGCGTCATCTTCTGCTGCACCCAGGTGGTTACGGCCACCAGCACCGGCATAACGATGGGCGACGGGTCGGGCCGGCTCAGGTCCATCCACAAGAATCCGTTGTTGACCGGAATCGCGGCGTGAATCGGCACGAAGGTAACCCACGAGTACAGCTTGTCGGAAAGGTTCACCAAGTCTTCCGGGTTGTTGAACAGTGTCAAGATCAACACCCGGAACAAGCCGATGAGAATTGGCATCTGCACAATCAGCGGGCCCAGGCATCCTATCGGGTTGACTCCGCTCTGCCGATACAGCGCCATCGTCTCCTGAGAAATGCGCTGCCGGTCCCCGGCGTAGCGTTCCTGTATCTCCCGTACCTTGGGCTGCAAGCCCGTCATCGACCGCATTTGCCGCAACTGCCGCACTGTCAGCGGGATGGTTACCACCCTGACCAGCACGGTAAAGGCGATGATGGCCAGGCCCATCTGCGATAAGCACAGCACGTACAACACCAGCAGGGTGTTGAGCATGGGCCGGATGATGACTTCGTTCCAGAGCAGAACGAATATGGAGAAAAATTCCACTGGTATGAACCTGTATCGCTACCCGGTGAGCAGCGCGTTCCTCAGCATTGGGTGTTCTCTTGGGTGTTGTAGCACCACTGGATGTTGATCCCCGACAGCACTTGAACCCGGCGCACCGTGCCGTCGTCTGAGCCGATGTACACTGAATCGGCCGGTTCGGGCAGCCCGGCCGACACCCGATCCGGCAGGCGCGAGAGCGGGGCTTTCACCTCGGCGTCTCCCACCGTCAGGGAGGCGATTTCCTGGGCCGCTCCGTGGCTGGCTTCCGTGGCGCGCAGGACGGACAGCTTGCCCTCAACCGTAGCCACTACCAGCCCTCTCTCCAACAGCGCCGGGCTGGACACGATGGGCGCGCCCAAGTCATATTCCCAAAGCAGCGCTCCGTTTTCGTCCAGAGCGTAAACCTTCCCGTCCATCGCCGGGGCAAAGATGGTCCGGCCCGACGTCGCCGGCGTCGCCCACCACCAGTTGTTTGCCGAAAACTGCCAACGCAGTTGACCGTCACTTAATCCCAGTCCGTACAACTGGCGGTCAAAAGAGCCGATTATCAGCATATTCTTGTGTATCACGGGACTGGCAACCACTGCCGCGCCGGTTTCAAACTGCCACTTCACCGTTCCCGTTTCCAGGCTGACCGCGTACACGTTCCCGTCCTGCGAGCCGAAATAGGCCACTCCGTTGCGCAAAACCGGCGTTGACCATACTTCGCCCCCGGTCATAAAGGGCGACCACGACAGGTGTTCTCCCGTCAACGCGTTGTAGGCGTACAGTCCGCCGTCTTCGGAACCCACGGCGACGATGCCACCGGCCTCGTCCAATGCCGGGCTGCTCACCAGCGGCAGCATATCTTCCGACTCAACCTGCGGCTGCCGCCAGACCGCTTCCGCCGGCGCTCCGCCGTCCGGGGTGTTCAGCGCGTACAAAAAGCCGTCTATGCCCGATACGTAGAGATAGCGGCCTAACGAGGGCGAGTTGTAAGCTCCGAGAAATCCCTTCTCACCGCCCACCGTCGAGATCCAGCGGGTGCTCACTCCTTCCGGTCCCAGGTCGTTCAGCGCGTACACCTGCCCGTTCAAAGTCGTGGCGTACACCACCCCGTCGGCGGCTGCCACCGCCCCCCAGCCCTTGGTGGACTGGCCCAGGTTGGGAGTGCAGCCCGCCGCTCCCAGCAGCAGCGCCGCTATAATCAGCAGCAATGCCACCGGAGTCCGGTTCTGCGCTAGGTTGCGGAAGGGCGGGAAATAGCGAGGCATATTATTCAAATCAAAAGGCCGCTTCAAATGGACGTTACACCACCGGGTCGTAACCCCGGCGACCAAGCGGACGGCAGCGCAGTATACGCCGCACCCCCAACCAGGCGCCCCGGGCTACTCCGTACTGCTCCACCGCCTCCGCCATATATTGCGAACAGCTGGGCTGAAAACGGCACACGCTTGGCAGATATGGCGATAATGCCTGCTGGTACAGGCGAATCAACAGCAGCGCGGCGGCTTTCATTGCGTGGACTCCGGCTCCGATGCCGTCAGCTTGGTGCGGCGCATCAAATTGCTCACTGCCCGCCGCAACTCGTCGTAGTTGGCCTCGCCGGCACCACGCCGCGCCATGATTATGGTATCCCAGCCTGGACGGAAACCACTGTCCCGGACGGTTTCCCGCAGACGACGTTTGACCCGGTTTCTAACCACCGCGTTGCCTACCCGCTTGCCGGCGATGAAGCAAAAGCGGCTGTGGTCGAGTCCGTTGGGCGAGAGTCGGAAAACCAGCAGGCTGTTGGCGATGCTGCGCCCTTCACGGTGAATCTCCGAAATTCGGGCGTCGCCGGTAAGCCTGTGCTGTTTTTGCATCGAAGTTGGTAGAGGACTGCGACGGTGCGCCAAGACCGGCTATACGGACAGCCGGTGCCGGCCCTTGAACCGGCGACGGCGCAAGACCGCCCGGCCGTCTAAAGTTCGGGAACGTGAGCGGAAGCCGTGCACGCGGGCCCGGCGTCGCTTTTTGGGCTGATAAGTTCGTTTGGGCATTGTCTATCTCCGGCGGCATTCAATACTACCGTCATCGCCCCACTGCGTCAAGAATTCCAGCGCCGTTATTCCCCCTTCCGCCCTGTCGGGTTATAATTGCCTCACACCGCAATGCTCTGGATGTGCCGTGATGAAAGAACGCTATGAACAGGAAATCGAGCAACTGCTCAACGAGCTGGACTCCGAGCCGGCAGACGGCCAGCGTCCTCCGGCTCCCGATGATGCCCCGCCGCCCCTGGATGACCAGCCTTCACCTTTCACTCCCAGGCCCAGACCAGGCGCGCGCCTGATTTCCCCGGGCAAACTGGCCCTGGCCGGCGTTATCCTCGCGGTTGTTGGCCTGTTGCTGCCGCTGTTCAAGTGGCTGTCCCTGGCCGGCATGGCGATAATGGTAGTAGCGATAGCGTGGATGTTCGCCCGACGCTGGAGCGGCGCGCCGACCACAACCTACTGGCGCGGCCGACCCATCGACGACCCTCCCCAGGGAGCCTGGCAGCGCTTTCGCCGCTGGCTCTCCCAGTAGAGCCGGCCGTTACCAGCCTACCGCTGCGCCATCCTTCCTGGGTTCGCTGCCGCCGCTCAGCACCCCGTTCTCCGGGTTGCGACTGATGGCCTGCCCGCCGCCCATGCCTCCCGCTCCTCCGCGTCCCGGCCCGTGCATCACGTTGACCCGATGCCCCCGGCGATGCAGTTCCGTCGCCACGTCGTTGTCCACGTCGCCCTCCAGCCACACGGAATCGCCCACTACCTGGAAACGCAGCGCGTCCAGCGCGGACTGCGAGTCCATCCCGAAGTCCACCATGTTGGTTATCACTTGCAAGTGGCCTTGCGGCTGCATGAACCCGCCCATCACGCCGTAGCTCAGCCACAGCTCGTCGTCCCGCGTCGCCAGTGCCGGTATGATCGTGTGGAACGGACGCTTGCCGCCGGTCAGCGCATTGGGATGCTCCGGGTCCAGGCTGAACAGTGATGCCCGGTTGTGGAGCACGATGCCCGTGCCCGGCGCCACCAGCCCGGAGCCGAAGTTGGCGAACACGCTGTTGATCAGCGAGCAGGCGTTGCCTTCGCCGTCAATCACGCTGATATAGACCGTATCGCTGCCCGGCACCATCTTGCCGTAGGGTGCAGTGTCCATCGCCCGCATCGGGTCAATCAGGCTGCGCCGGCCGTCGGCGTACTTCTTTGACGTCCACGTCTCAATTGGCACATCGACGCATCTCGGATCGGCCAGGTACTCAAAACCGTCCGCAAACCCCAGCCGGGTCGCCTCAATCAGATGATGGTAGCGGTCAGCGCTCTGCGACCCCATGCCGGCGATGTCGAATCCCTCGACAATGTTCAGCGCCTCCAGGGCGATGATGCCCTGTCCGTTGGGCGGACACTCCCAGCAGGTTACGCCCCGGTAGTCCGTCTTGATCGGCTCATCCCAGTCGGAATGATGTATCGCCAGGTCTTCTTCCGTCAGCCACCCGCCCTGTTCCTGCACGAAGTTCGCCATGGCCTGCGCGATTGGCCCCTTGTAAAAGGCTTCACTGCCGCCTTCTGCGACGGTGCGTAGCGTCTTCGCCAGCGTGGGCAGCCGCATCATCTCGCCTTCCCGCGGCGCGCGCCCCTTGGTCAGCAACTCCTGGCCCGACGGCAGCGCGGCCAGCTTCTCTTCCTGCTGCTGCCACTGGAACCCGATGATGTCGCTCACCGGGAATCCCTGCTCGGCGTACTCAATCGCCGGCTGTAGCGCGTCGGCCAGGCTGATGGTTCCCTCGCTTTCCAGCAGAACCTCCCACCCGTGCACCGTGCCGGGAACCGACACCGACAGCGGGCCGAAGCCCGGCATCTGCCGGTGCCCTTTGGCCCGCAGGTCATCAATGCTCGCCGCCATAGGAGTGCGCCCGCTGCCGTTCAACGCCACAACGTCCTTTTCCGCGGCCTTCCAAATGAGCGCGAACACGTCGCCGCCCACGCCGGTGGACATCGGCTCTACCACGTTCAAGGTGGCGGCCGTGGCCACGGCGGCGTCAACGGCATTGCCGCCGGCCATCAGGATGCGCAGGCCGGCCATGGCCGCCAGCGGCTGGCTCGTGGCAACCATCCCACGAGTAGCGTGAACTGTAGAACGACGTGAATTGAAAAACATGGCAACTGCTCCCAAGCGCGCAGGGAATCCAAATCTGTTCCGTCTTTGTACACCCACACGCCACGATTGACAACCCGACCCCATCTGCCGGCGCAGAGCCACAATCCCGCAAATCCCGATTCTGACGATGACACCAACCCCTATTGACAATTCATAGAACGTCCGTTCATAATAATCCTACACGCGTGAACCATCGGTATCCCACAGCCTGCCAACGAGGTAAATCAGAACCTACCATCACCCGGTTAGTTCGGTCGTCAACGGCCACAACCGTCAGCATCTCCAAATCGCAAGACCACGCTTGTTCCAGCGCGCTACCCACTGCGGCGTGTACGGC
>VXTR01000037.1 GCA_009837355.1 Chloroflexota bacterium
GGGTTTCCTGGGCGATGATGTCGGCTAATTCGGACATATATTCTATTTTAGGGCGGGTGATGAGGGGTGTCAACGGCGGGTTGTCAGGGATTTTGAATTTACAGGGATGAACGGGATGGAGGGGATAGGGGGCGAATCTTGTTGATAGCGCAGTGGGGGTATGGTATGGTGCGGCGGGTAATTTTGAGTTGATTTAGAAGCGGGAACGGGTTTGGACTTGGCATCTTGTGGGGCATGGGGACCGGCGCGCGTCCTCACCGTTGTCGCAGCGTTGACTCTTGCCACCTTGTCAGTAGTCGCAATGGTTTTGCCCAGAGGTTTGGCAGAGGGCAACGGCACCTCAACCATCGTGTTTGATGAGACGCGGGGACCGTACCGGCTGGTGGTGGGGATACTGCCGGCGCGCCCGGTGATACCGCAGACGCATTTGGCGATCCAAGTATTCGATGCGGCCGACGCCACGCTGCTGAGAGACACTGACGTTGAGATGCACGTTATCGCCACCGGGCCACCGGGCGCGTCGGATTTCGGACCGGCGCAGGTGCTGAACGAGCAGACGCTGCGGTATTTTGAGGTTGACGTGCCGTTCAGCGTGATCGGGCAGTGGAGCGTGTTGGTAACGGTGTCATCAGAGCGGGGCGAGGAGGAATTCGTGCTGGACATGGCGGTGGGAGAGCCCGGCGCGCGAATCCAATGGATATGGATTGCGGGAGTGATGGCGGCGATTGTGGCGGTGGGAATCTGGACCTGGCTGACGCTACAGCGGCGGCGAGGCTGACGGCATGGCACACCGCATCACACTAGCGCTGATCGGCTCGGCAGTGGGCGGGGCGGCCTTGCTGTTGTGGGCTACGATTTCGGCGACGCCGGCGCAGGCGCACGGGTTCGGCGAGCGTTACGACCTGCCCCTGCCGCTGTCGCTGTTCGTGATTACGGGCGCGGCGGCGGTGTTGCTGTCCTTCGTGGTGGCGGCGGTGTTCCTGCGCGGCGGCGCGACGCACCGGGAATATCCACGTTGGAACCTGCTGCGCGCGCCAGTGATCGGCCGGCTGCTGGGGTCAGCGTGGGTTACGACCACGCTGCAACTGCTGTCGATACTGCTCACGGTGTACGTGATCCTAGGGGCGTTGATCGGCACGGAACGAGCGGCGTTGAATCCGGCGCCGGCGGCGGTGTACGTGGCCTTCTGGGTGGGGTTGAGCTTCTTCACGGCGTTGTTCGGCAACCTGTGGGCGCTGGTGAACCCATGGTCGGCAGCCTGGGGGTTGGCCGAGAGAATTGCCGGGCATCGCCTGGGGGGTCGGCGACGCTATCCCGTCCGTTGGGGTCAGTGGCCAGCAGTAGTGGTGTTCGCCGGCTTTGCGATACTGGAAACGGTGGCCGGAGACGCGGCCGGGCCGCGAGCGCTGGGCTGGATATTGGTGGGTTATACGGCGTACAACCTTATCGGAATGCACCGCTACGGACGGGACGCCTGGGTTCGCAACGCCGAGGGGTTCGCCGTGGTGTACGGGTTCATGGCGCGGTTTTCGGTTACGGAGGTACGTGTTCCAGGCTCGGTTGGCGCCGGCCGTTCGGACAGAGGCCGGGGTTCGGCGGGCGAAAGGGATTGGGTGGATTGCTATGAGCGCTACCGTTCGGCTCAGCCGGACCAGCGGGAGTTCAACTTGCGTCCGCCCTGCGTGGGGCTGAATCGGCTGGGGGACGTAACGCCGCCGGTGCTGTGCCTGGTGATACTGCTGCTGTCCACAGTGTCCTTTGACGGGCTGTCGGCGACGCCCGAATGGCTAGTTTTCAGCACACAGTTTCTGCTGCAGTTTCCACGCATCGGGGGCTACCTGGCGAATCTGGTTGGGGCGATAGGTCTGCCGATTGTCTTCGGGCTGGTGTACCTGGCCACCTGCGGCGCGATGGCGATGGCGGCCGGTTCGGCGTCGGATGGGCGGCCCGACGCCAGACAGCTGGCACGGGCGTTTGTGTTCTCGCTGCTGCCCATTGCGCTGGCCTACCACTATGCGCATTTCATCGGGTTCCTGCTCATCAACGGGCAACGGTTCATCGTGCTGGCGTCGGACCCGTTCGGCTGGGGCTGGGATTTGTTCGGCACGGCGGACGCCATCATCAACATCGGTATCCTGTCGCCGGTGTTCATCTGGTACTTCTCCATATCGGCCATCGTCATCGGCCACATCGCCGGGGTGTACCTGGCGCACGTGCAGGCGGTGCGGCTGTACTCCGACCGGCGTTCGGCCCTGCTGAGCCAGGTACCGATGCTGGCGCTGATGGTGTGCTACACTTGCGCGAGTTTGTGGATCATATCCCGGCCGATTGCAGAGTGACGGGATAAGAGCGAAGCAACCAACGCAGGTTTTGGATTCCGGCTTTCGCCGGAATGACGGGTACTAACTAACGGAGGGTTTCACCGTGGCGGAACGCAGGCCCAGACTGGAAGGAAAGGTAGCCATCGTGACGGGGGCCGGGAGCAGCGGCCCCGGCGTGGGCAACGGGAGGGCGACGGCGACGCTGTTCGCGCGGGAAGGGGCGAAGGTTCTGCTGACCGATCTGAACGAAGACCGGGCACGGGAGACGCTGGAGCTGATTGAGGCGGAGGGCGGCGTGGCATCGACCATCCAGTCGGACGCCACCAACGCTGAGGATTGTGAACGGATGGTGGCGGCGTGCATGGAGCGGTACGGGCGGCTGGACATACTGGACAACAACGTGGGCATATCGCACCGGGGGACGGTGGTGGAGATTGCGGAAGAGGCGTGGGACCGGGTGATGGCCATCAACGTGAAGAGCATCGTGCTGGCGAGCAAGTTCGCCATCCCGGAGATGATGAGAACCGGGGGCGGTTCCATCATCAACATATCGTCCATCGCCGGGCTGCGGGCGCACAGCAGCACGCCTTACACGGCGTCGAAGGCGGCGGTGATCGGGTTGACCATTTCCATGGCCGCCGACCACGGTCCGGACGGGATACGCACCAACTGCATCGCGCCGGGGTTGGTGTACACGCCGATGGTGGCGCCGCGGATGGACGACGACCTGCGGCAGGTTCGGAGCAGCGCGGCCCCGCTGCGGACGGAGGGGACGGCGTGGGACATCGGCAACGCGGCGTTGTTCCTGGCCAGCGAGGAGGCGCGCTGGATTAACGGGGTGATACTGCCGGTGGACGCGGGATTGGTGGCAACTTCGCCGGTTACGTACCAGACGCTGGCGCAGCAGGTGCGGCTGTAGTCGGGCGAATCAGCTATTCTCGATTGAGACCAGAGTGAGGTCGAAGGTTAGGTCTTTGCCGGCCAGCGGGTGGTTGGCGTCGAGGGTTACGGCGTCGTCGGTGACGGCGACGATGGTGAAGCTGACGACCTCGCCGCTCTGCTGCTGGCCCTGAACGCGGGAGCCGATTTCCAGGGGCATATCCGAGGGGAACTCGTCGCGGGGCACTTGCATCACGCCGTCGTCCTGATGCTCGCCGTAGGCGTCGGCGCAGGGGATGCGGACGGTTTTGGTGTCGCCGACGGCCATGCCGATGACGCCGTTCTCGAAGCCGGGGATCACCTGTCCGCCGCCGACGGTGAAAGCCAACGGAGTGCCGCCCTGGGATGAATCGAATACTTCGCCATCGTCGAGGCGGCCGGTGTAGTGGACGCGAACGCGGTTGCCGTTTTGTGCGGTGGTCAATGGAGGCTCCTTGCCGTTTTCGGATGGGGCACTATAACACGGGGCGGGAACCGGCAAGGGTTGGGGTTTTGTGATATGGTACGGCAATGAACATGGCGCGGCACGGTGCGCCTTTTCCGCGTGGATTCCGGCCCCGTATCAAGTACGGGGTGACGTTCTTTCGCCGGAATGACGGGTATGAGGCCGGAATGACGGAAATAAGTGAGATGGAGGTCGTGGAAGAGCGATGAAATACGGACTGTTTATGATGCCGTCCCATCCGCCGGAACGGAACATCTACGACGCCCACCAGTGGGATTTGGAGTACCTGACGCTGTGCGACGAGCTGGGGTTTGACGAGGCGTGGATTGGCGAGCACTTCACCTCGCCGTGGGAGCCGATACCGGCGCCGGACCTGCTGATTGCCCAGGTGCTGATGAAGACCAAGCGCATCAAGCTGGGTTCCGGGGCGCACCTGCTACCGTTCCATCACCCGGCGGAGCTGGCGCACCGGGTGGCGTACCTAGACCATATTTCGCAGGGTCGGTTCCTCTTTGGCGTCGGCGCCAGCGGGTTGCCCAGCGACTGGGCGCTGTTTGACGTTGACGGTAACAACGGCGAGCACCGGGACATGACGCGGGAGTCGCTGGACATCATCCTGAAAATCTGGGAGAACGACGGGCCCTTTGAGTACAAGGGCAAGTACTGGAACGTGAGCATACCGGAGCCGATGTACGGGACGCTGGAGTTCTTCCTGCGGCCATACCAGAAGCCGCACCCGCCCATCGGGGTGGCGTCGGTGAGCTACAAGTCACCGACGCTGATGATTGCCGGAGAGCGGGGGTTCATTCCGATGAGCCTGGCCCTGAACGCCGACTACTGCCGGAGCCATTGGGAGGCGATTGAGGAGGGGGCGCAGCGCACGGGTCGCACGCCGTCGCGGGCGGACTGGCGGCTGGTGCGGGACGTGTACGTGGCTGACACGGATGAAGAAGCGCGGGATTTGGCACTGAACGGAATGCTGGGCCGGGTGTGGGGCGACTACCTGCTGCCGCTGTTTCGCGAGTTCGACCTGATGAAGGTTTTCAAGCACGACGAAGAGGTGCCGGACGACGCGGTAACGCCGGAATACATGGCCGATCACCTGTGGCTGATTGGGTCGCCGGACACGGTGGCGGAGAAGATACGGGGGCTGTACGGAGACGTGGGCGGGTTCGGCGGTCTGCTGATGCTGGTGTACGACCAGTCGGAGAACAATGGGGCGTGGGAACATTCGACGCGACTGCTGGCGGAAAAGGTGATGCCGCAGGTGTCGGAGCTGACGGGAGCGGCGGCCTGAAATTTTCCGTAACTTTCTAAAAATGACGACAGGTTGCGCGCAAAATACGGGTACTGAGACGACTCGTTGGTGTAAGATAGCCGCAGTTTGAAGCGCATCGGGCGGCCCGAGAGAAGCGGGCTTCGCGCCGATAGCGCCGCATAATTTACGAGAAAAGAGGGGATATGTCGACGCAGCGAATCAGAAAGACCAAGTTAATGCGCAGCGTGGAAGAGGCGCACGGACAGCCCCTAGAGAGCCTGGTGCCGAGCTTGGTGAATGAAGTGGGAATGAGCCGCGCGGCTGCCCAATTGGGAGTGAGTCCGGCTACCCTGGGTTACTGGATGTTGAAAATGGGGATTCAGTATCGCCGCGTTGCCCTGGCCGACGGTGAGACCATCGAGGTACGGCGACCCGGATAACTGGGCGGGTCAGAACGTTTCGGGCAACTAGAGGGTGGAGGGCCAAGGGCCTTCCGCGACGGCAATCGCTTCGTCCATCCCCGGCCAGGGCGGCATCGTTACGCAGATAAAGCGCAGGGGCTGGTCCGGGTCGGCGCGGAACTGAAAGGCCCAGCCGGTGGGTATTACCAGCGCATCGCCGGGGGCAACGGCTACGGGGGCAACATCGGCGGGAGACGCTCCGGGCGGACAGCGCCAGACTTCGCCCGCGCCAGCCGTAACGTACCAGGCTTCTTCCACGGTGCGATGGCGCACCGGACGGCTGGCCTGACCGGCGGCGATGCTGACCTCCACCACACTACAGCGGATTGCGCCGTGGTCGTGAGTGAGGAGGAGGCGGACTTGGGAGCCGTCGGGGGCGGTGATGGGGTTGAGGG
>VXTR01000010.1 GCA_009837355.1 Chloroflexota bacterium
CCCCCCCCCCCCCCCCCCCCCCCCCCCCCCCCCCCCCCCCCCCCCCCCCCGAAATTCTGAGGCCAAAACGCGCGGCATTATCGTGCCGCTTTGGTGTGATGGCAACCCGCTTGCCCAGGCGCGGCGCGGCCTCGGAGGGCCAAAGTACGGTGATTTATGGTATCGTGTAGAGTGTTGTAGCCGGCTTTGAAATGCGTGGGGCTGGCGCCGGTTTTATTTTCGTTGTCTTTTGAGGTGATTCCCCGATGGTTTCGTACACTGAGCGGATGGTTTCCGTTCGCAACGGTATGTTCAACGTGCAGGTGGCTGAGGGCGGTTCGGGCGAGCCGTTGATTTACCTGCATGGGGCTGGCGGCTACGTAGGCTGGCCGGAGTACCTGGACCGGCTGGCGCAGGACTACCACGTTTATGCTCCGGCGCACCCGGGCGTTGGCAAGTCCACCGGCCTGAACAACCTGGACGACCTTTGGGACCTGGTGCAGTTTTTCGAGGAGTTTCTGGACGCGCTGGGGATAGAGCGGTGCCACCTGATCGGGCATTCCTACGGCGGGTTCTGCGCGGCGGAGCTGGCCGCCCATCGGCCCGACCGGATCGCGCGGCTGGTGCTGGTGAACTCGCTGGGGTTGTGGCTGGAGAAGAAGCCGGTAGCCGACTTCTTCATCCTTACTCCCGACGAACGGCGAGAGATGATGTGGCACGACCCGGACAGTGAGCTAGCGCGGGCATACGTCGCCCAACCCACGGAAGCGGAGGAACGGCTGGAATACACGATGGACCGTATCCAGACGCTGCAATCCGTGGCCAAGTTCACCTGGCCCATACCGGAGCGGGGGCTGACCAAGCGGGCGCACCGCATAACCATGCCGACGCTGGTAGTCTGGGGCGACTCGGACCAGGTGATCTCGCCGGAATACGGGGAAGCCTTCCGGGAGCTGCTGCCCAATGCCACCCTGACGGTGATTCCGGAGTGCGGCCACATCCCGCAGCTGGAACGACCCGACGCTTTCTTCGACAGCGTGCTCGGCTTTCTGCACGACTAGAGCAATAGGAGAGTCCGCCAATGACTACCGTGAACACCAGCCTGCTGGACGCTTTCAACCGGCACATCAACGCTGAGTTTTACTCGTCCTACCTCTACCTTTCCATGTCCACCTACTGCGACTCGATTGACCTGCCGGGGTTTGCACACTGGATGCGCGTGCAGAGCGAGGAAGAATACACTCACGCGATGAAGTTCATTGACTACCTGGAAGACCGGGACAGCCGCGTTAGCCTGCTGCCAATTGAGCAGCCGCCCATCGAGTTTGACTCGGTGGAGGACGTGATGCGGCAAACGCTGGCGCACGAGCAACACGTTACCGGCCTCATCAACGACCTGTACGGCGCGGCCACGAACGCCGGAGACTACGCTACGCAGATTATGCTGCAGTGGTTCGTAACCGAGCAGATTGAAGAGGAAAAGACGGCGCGGGACGTAATCGCCGCCCTGGAAATGGTGAAGGGCCGCAGCGACGCGCTGCTGCTGCTGGACCGGGAAATGGGCGCACGGCCGGCCGCCTCTCCCATCGCCACCGATACGGCGACCACCGCCTGAGGAGACTAACGTGACCCTCAACGAGTTCATCATCGACGCGCTGGACAAGGAAAACGGCTTCCTGTTGGACGCGCTGGACGGCCTCACTCCCGAGGAAGCGGCCTGGCAGCCGTCTCCCGACGCCAATTCCATCGGCTGGACACTCTGGCACATGGTGCGGGTCGAGGATATGTGGATTCAGTTCTTCGCCCAGTTCCAGACGGAGCTGTGGGAGAGCGAAGGCTGGCATGAAAAGTTCGGGCTGCCCACCCGGGACAACGGCTTTGGCCATACTGCCGAGCAGGTGAACAACTTCCCCCGGCTGGATTTGGTCGAGTTTTTGCGCTACCGGGCCGCGGTGCGCGAGGCCACGCTGACCTACCTGAACACGCTGACGCCGGAGGATATGGAAACCGTGCCGCGGGAGCGTCGTCCGGAAATGTCGCTGGGAGCAATGTTCCGGCAGATAATCGGCGAGATGTACCAGCACGTGGGGCACATCGCCTATTTGCGGGGGCTGCAGGGCAAGTAGAACGGCTCGGCGTCGGCCGGCTAACGCAGCCGGCGGAGTCCTTCTTCCAGGGCAACCCAGGGAAGGAGGGCGCACTTGATGCGGACCGGGTACTGGCGCACCACTTCCAAGGCTTCCAGCTCTCCCAGTTCCGCCAGAGCCACCGGGGGCAGGGGTTTGCCCTGCATCAGGTCGCGGAACAGCTGGGACAGGTCGGCAGCCTCATCCACGGTTCGGCCATGCACGCCGTCGGCGAGGAGGGATGCCGACGCCTGTATGATGCTGCATCCTTCGGCGAACGCGCTGACTCCCACTATCAAGGGTGGGCTGCCGGCCGGGCCGTCCAGTTTCAGTTGCAGGTTGGCCCGGTCGCCGCAAAATGGGTTGAACTCTTCGGTTTCAGCGTCGGGACGCTCCAAGCGGGCACGGTGCCGGGGGCTGCGGTAGTGCTCCATGATGACGTCGCCATAGAGCGCCTCCGGGTTTTCGGACAGGGATGCCATGGCGGGGACTTACTCGGTAGTCGCCACGCTCTCGCCTTCCATAGCGGCTTTGAGGGTGTGCCAGGGCAGGATGGCGCACTTGATGCGGGTGGGATAAGCGATGACGCCGGCCAGCATTTCGAGGTCACCCAGCAGGTCGTAGTCCAGTTCGGCGTCGGGTTCGGTGAGCATCCGGTGGAACTCGTCGAACATGGCCATGGCATCCTGCGGCGTTCCTCCCTTGACCGCCTGAGTCAGGAGCGAGGCGGAGGCGCGGCTGATGGCGCAGCCGTGGCCCTGAAAGCCGACATCGTGCACTTTATCATCGCCCACTTTCAATTGCAGCGAAATCTGGTCGCCGCACAGGGGATTGAATCCATCGGCCTGGTGGGTGGCGTCGTCCAGATTGCGGAAGTTGCGGGGCCGGCGATTGTGTTCCAGCAGAATCTCCTGGTAAAGGTCGCTCAGGTCGGATGCCATCAGCCGAATACCTCAATTACCCGGTCAATGGCTGTGACCAAGGCGTCAATGTCATCGGTAGTGTTGTAGAAGGCCAGGGAAGCGCGCACGGTGGCCGGGACGCCGTAGCGGGCCATCACGGGCTGGGCGCAGTGGTGTCCGGTGCGCACGGCGATGCCCTCGGCGTCCAGGATGGTGCCGATGTCGTGGGGGTGCGCCGATTCCATGTGGAAAGACAGGATGCCGCCCTTGTCCTCGGCGGTGCCGATGAGCCGAACTCCTTCGATGTCGCCCAGCTTTTCGGTTCCATAGCGCAGCAGGGCCTGTTCATAAGCGGCGATGCGCTCCATACCGATGCTTTCTAGGTACTCGATGGCGGCACCCAGGCCGATGGCGCCGGCGATGTCGGGGGTGCCGGCTTCAAACTTGTGGGGCAGGGTGTTGTAGATCGTTTCCTCGAAGGTAACGGAGCGAATCATCTCGCCGCCGGACTGGTAGGGAGGCATATCGTTGAGCAGGTCGGAGCGGCCCCAGAGGGCGCCGATGCCGGTGGGGCCGTAGAGCTTGTGGCCGGAGAAGGTGAGGAAGTCGGCGCCCAAGGCCTGCACGTCAACCGGCATATGGGGGACCGACTGGGCGGCGTCCACCAGGACCGGAATACCCCGGGCGTGGGCCAGTTCCGCCATGGCTGCAATGGGGTTCACCGTGCCGAGGGCGTTGGATTGATGCACTACGGAAACCAGCCGGGTGCGGTCGTTGAGCAAGCTCTCATACTCGTCCATCAGCAGTTCGCCGTCGTCATTGAAGGGGACGACGCGGAGCCGGATGCCGATTTCCTGGCGCAGAATCTGCCAGGGCACGATGTTGGAGTGGTGCTCCATTCCGGTGATGATGACCTCATCGCCGGCCTTGAAGTACTTGCGCCCGTAGCTGTGGGCGACCAGGTTCAGGCCCTCGGTGGTGCCGCGCACGTAGATGACTTCGTTGACGTCCGGGGCGTTGATGAACCGGCGCACCGCTTCGCGTCCAACTTCGTAGTCATCGGTGGCCCGCTGGCTCAGGGTGTGAACACCGCGATGGACGTTGGCGTTGTTGTTCAGGTAGTAGTTGCTGATGGCGTCGATGACGGCCCGGGGTTTCTGGGTGGTGGCAGCGTTGTCCAGATAGACCAGGGGCTTGCCGTTGACCTGCTGGTCCAGGATAGGAAAGTCCTGCCGGATGCGGTGAGGGTCCAACGCGGCAAGCCCGTCGGATGGAATCGCGGCGGCGTGGCCCGGTGCGCCCGTCATGTTGGTGGCGGTGGTCACTAGCGGCCTCCAATGGACAGCGAAAGGTCAGCGTCCGGAATGGCGCTCTCAAACTGCTCGTTGAGGTATTCCCGCAGCGGTTCCAGGGCGACCGTGTCGATGATTTCGCTGGCAAAGGCGTGAATCAGGATGCGGCTGGCGGTGGGCAGGTCGAGGCCCCGGCTGCGCATATAGAAGACGGTATCGGCGTCAATGTGGCCGGCGGTGGCGCCGTGGCCACACTTCACGTCGTCGGCGTAGATGAGCAGGCTGGGCTTGCTGTCCACCTCGGCAAGTTCCGACAGCAGCAGGTTTTTGTCGGTCTGCTGGGCGTCGGTTTTCTGGGCGTCCTTGCGGACGGTAACGTTGCCGCCGAAGACGGCGCGGGACTGCCCGTCCAGGATGCCCTTGTAGAACAGCCGGCTGGTACCGTAGGGTTCGGCGTGGTCAATGTTGATGTAGTTGTCGATGTGCTGGCTGCCCTTGGTGAGGTACAGGCCGTTGAGGGTGCATTGTGCGCCGGTTCCGGCCAGTTTCACGCCGAAGTCGTTGCGGCCCAGGGCTGCGCCGCGGGCGATGGCAACTGACGAAAAGGCGGAGTCCTTATGCTGCAAAACGCGGCTGACACCCACGTGGTAGGCGTCCATACCCTCGAAGAGCAGGCGGTAGTGCTCTACGCTGGCGCCTTCGGCGACGGATGCCTCGGTTACGGCGTTGGTGAGGTAACGGGTGTCATCGGGGCCGGCGAAGGTTTCAATCACAGTGAGGCGGGAGTTGGCGGCCGCGTTAATCAGAGTGCGGGGGTACGTAGCGCTGGGCTGCTGGCGGCCAGTGGTGAGATAGACGATATTCACCACGCCAGCGTCGGCGTCGGGCGGTACCGATATGACCACGCCATCGCGCAGGAAAGCGGTGTTGAGGGCGACAAAACCGTCGTCTTCCGGCGGGGCCAAGCTGCTCAACAGCGTCTCGCCCTCCAGGTCAACGGCATCGGTCAGGGGGGCGATAGTCAGCCCGTCGGATGCGGCGGCGGTGATGCCATAGGACAGGGCCGGAGTGAATACGCCGTCCACCAGCACCAGGGTACGCCAGTCGCTTTGCCAAGGCGCGGCGGCTTGCACGTCGGCCTTCGTCAGGCCAGCGGCGGCGCGCAGTTCTGGCCCGAAGGCAAAGGCTTCGCGGGCGATGGGGCCGGCGTTGGTGTATTTCCAAGGTTCGTTACCGCGGCGGGCGGTGGGCAGGCCGAGATCCTGAAAGGCGTCCCAGCCGCGCTGACGCAGACGGCTCAACGCGGGCGGCCCGGCGTCGGGTTGCGCGGCGTAAGCAGCGGCATAGTGGGGGTAGGTATCGGC
>VXTR01000080.1 GCA_009837355.1 Chloroflexota bacterium
GCCGAAATAGCCCTGAACGGCGGAGTTCGCAGTATCGGGTACGGTGGTGGGCCTGACTTGACGGTAGGCAGTACCATATTCGAAATGTGGATGAGGCTGTAGGACTTGGCGGTTCCAGTTGATGGCCCAGTGCCAACTATTGCGAGGACCCAAGATGCGTCAACGTTCTAGCCCCATCGCCTGGGCAGCTCGATTGCTAGACGAAGGGCAGTAGTAAATCCTTGCCCATTCGGCAACCCTGATTGGGGCCGCAATCGAAGGGATGGCCCACAAAGCCCGCCACTCAGCGGTCAATTGGGGTTCGGTGTTTGTTGACTGTTCCGTTGTAGGAAGGGTGTCGAGTTCTCTGGTAAGCGTCTCCGCTGACGCTCTCACCACAACCTCCGGGGCGTTGATAGCGCATTCCAGGATAGCAAGCCAAATTGGTTCTTCACGCTCTGGTGCGTAGTCGGGGAGAGAAGAACGGAGTTCAACACTATTTCCCTGCAGAAGGCCACAGCGCCGTCGCCGTCGTCAACCGCGGAGCCAAGTTGCAACTCAATCTGTGGAACTCTTCCCGGCCGGCGCTCTAGGAATCGCCGATTGTCGCCTTTTGTGGTAGCGGAGACCCCCAAAGGAGCGAACGGCACGCCGTTGCTGGTTCAGTAATCCCATTCATGCACTCTGGCAAGGATCCAGCTTCCGTCGGCATTAGCATATGCCAGCAATTTGGTAAGTCTATGGTGTTCGATCACAGTTCTATCGTCGACTACGTAATGAGAATGAGTATAGTATCCGAGGTGCATGGCACCGAACTGGGTTTGGAGTACTTGACCCCGATCGTAAAAGATGGCCTCACCTTGATCCGTAACCGCGAATGACGGCTCGATGCCGTACATGGACAATTGGCAGCCGGAACCCAACGGCACCGACATTCCGGCTACGCATTCCCCGGAGTCCGTTGGGACGTACGTTGGCATGGCATCCATCGGAGGGGCCATGATTTCGCCATCGTGATTGTGTCCCCAGCACTTGATCGATCCGTCCGCCAGCAGACCACAAGTATGCCCCGACCCACTGGCGACCTTCAGGAACTTTTCGTCTGCAGGTATCTTAACTTTGCGCAGATCTTGCGTCGCGGGGTCAGGGAACCAACAGAGGGCGGAACCGTCCGGGCTTATCCCACAGCGATAGTCGGCGCGCTGGGAAGTATAGCCAAACCAAGCCGCGCCGTGTCCCAAGTCGGACAATTTCTGGTCCGGCAGGGGATAGTGTTCCACAAGATCAAAAACCGAAGAGCCCCAACGTCCGAATCCCCAGCAGATCAAATCCCCGGATTGCTTCAAGCCACAAACGTCGTCCGGGCCGGTGCTAACGGCGATAAATCCCTCGCCCAAGTTCACGACAGGCTCCTCCTCAAGGACGTACACTTTGCCGTCGCCTGCCGACCAGACGTACGTCTGGTCGCTGTGACCAAACGCGGCGATGGCGTCGTCAATGGTGGTAGCTTCGTCAATCTCGATGTAAGATAAGCCACGGGCGGGGAGGCGACTACTCCAGCACAGGAGGGCGGTACTCCGGTTGATGCCACAAGAAAACTCTCCGTAAAACTCGCCGATGGAAACCGCTACAAATTGCTCGCCTTGAGGAACGTACAACGCGCTCTTATCACCGGCACCGCTCCAACAGGACAGCGTCCCGTCGCTGCGGACTCCACAAGGATGGGAGGTTCCTTCGCTGAGGGCGATGAACCGTTCATCGGGGATGGGAGATGGGAATCCCGTGATGTGACTGCCGGGTCCCCAGCACACGGTCGATCCGTCAGGTCGGAGGCCACATGAATACTGGTCTCCGCTGGTGAGGGCGGTGAACTGTTCCCCGGTCGGCGGAACCACCCCCGAGCTACCCGGCCAGCACACTGTGACACCGTCAGCGCGAATGGCGCAGGTATGCTGCGAACCTACGCTGATGTCGGTGAAACGGTCAGCATTGGTCCATAGGAAGGTCTGCGGGTCGCCAAAGTCGGCGGGCAACAGCACCTCCGGTGGCATCCCGTGGTCTCCCTGCAACACCTCGCCACTGGCGCCGCCGGAGTTGGAAACCTGCTCGCTGGTCGAGGCTACTGACTGTCCGGGTTGTTTCGTAAGCGGCGCCGTGGGGCTCGCTCTGAGACCGACTGTTGGAGCGACCGTAGCCACCGGAGCTGGCGTCTTGGTGGGCTTGGCCTCCGCCGTAGGTTCTGGAACGGAGGTCGAGCCTACGCCGGAGCACGCTAGCAACGCCACCAGCAGGGTCAGGAGTACCGGGTAGATCAACTTTGGCAATTTGAACTCCATGGCTGTAGATGGAGAGTGCGTCTGCGCTTCAAGACGTCGCCCACCCTTCCGACAGCACCTCCGCCTGTTCCAGAACGGTCAGAGTCGCCTTTTCCTGCTTGTCGGGCGGATACCCGTGCTTGCGGAGGATACGACGGACGAGAACCCGCAGTTGTGCCCTCACGTTCTCCCGCAGCGTCCAGTCAATGGTCACGTTGCGGCGCACCGTCTCCACCAACTCGCGGGCGATGGCGCGGAGCGTTTCGTCACCCAGAACCTGCACGGCGCTGTCGTTGGTTTCCAGGGCGTCGTAGAAGGCCAACTCGTCATCCGTCAGGCCCAGCCTTTCGCCCCTGGTGGCGGCTTCCCGCATCTCCCGGGCCAGTTGGATCAGCTCCTCTATCACCTGCGCCGCCTCAACCGCCCGGTTCTGGTAGCGACGGAGGGTCTGTTCCAGCATCTCGGCGAAGGAGCGCGCCTGCACCACGTTGGTGCGCCGGCGGGCTGCCACTTCACCCCGGAGCAGTTTTTGCAGCAACTCCACCGCCAGGTTGCGCTGGGGCATTCCCCGCACCTCGGCCAGGAAGTCCTCGGACAACACCGAAATGTCCGGCTTGTCCAACCCCGCTGCCGCGAAGATGTCCAGGACCCCTTCCGAAGCCACCGCCCGGGAAACGATCTGGCGTATCGCCAGGTTCATTTCCTCGTTCGATTGCGCATCCGAAGGAGACGACTTGGACAACGCCGCTCGCACCGTCTGGAAGAAGCCCACGTCGTCACGGATGCGGTGGGTCTCCTCGTGGGGCACGGCCAGGGCGAAGGCTTGTGAGAGCTCTCGGACTGCCGCCATGCAGCGGTCTTTGCCGTTTTCTTGGACCAGGATATGTTCCTGAGCGGCCGGAAGAAGCCCCAACCGTTCCGCTGGCACGCCGGACGTCCACTTCGACCAGTCAAAGCCGTGAAACAGGGCGCAACACACTTCATGCTTTTCCAGCATCACCACCACCGCCTCTTCCTTGTCGATGGCGGCGCGCCCGGTTCCTCCACTCTCGGTGTACGTGGCCAATGCCCGCCGCAGGTCGTTGGCTAAACCCAGGTAATCCACCACCAACCCGCCGGGCTTGTCCCGGAACACCCGGTTGACCCGGGCGATGGCCTGCATCAGCCCGTGTCCCCGCATGGGCTTGTCCAGGTACATGGTATGCAGGCTGGGCGCGTCGAAGCCGGTCAGCCACATGTCCCGCACCAATACCACCCGGAAAGGGTCGTCAGGGTCCCGAAAGCGATTGGCCAATGCCTCCCGCCTAGCCTTGTTCCTCACGTGCCGCTGCCACTCCGGCGGGTCCGAGGCCGAGCCGGTCATCACCACCTTGATGGCGCCCTCGCCGTCATTGCCGCCATGCCATTCCGGGCGCAGGTGAACCAGTTCGTCGTACAGGTCAACGCAGATGCGGCGGCTCATGCACACCACCATGGCCTTGCCGTCCATCCCTTCCAACCGTTCCTCGAAGTGGTCAACTATGTCCGCGGCTATCTGCCTTACCCGGTCGGGAGCGCCGACGACGGCCTCCAGCTGAGCCCACTTAGTCTTCAACCGTTCCCTTTGCTCGATTTCCTCGCCCTCGGTGGCCTCCTCAAAGTCCGGGTCAATGGTGGGCCGCTGGGCATCGTCCAGTTCCAGCCTGGCCAGCCGGCTTTCGTAGTGGATGGGCACCGTGGCCCTGTCCTCCACGGAACGCCGGATGTCGTAGATGCTGATGTAGTCGCCGAAGACTGCCCGGGTGTTGGCGTCCTCAAGCTCAATGGGCGTCCCGGTGAAACCCACGAAGGAGGCGTTTGGCAGGGCGTCCCGCATGTGCCGGGCGTAGCCGTCGATGAAGTCGTACTGGCTGCGGTGGGCCTCGTCGGCGATCACCACGATGTTGCGCCGTTCCGATAGAGTGGGATGGGTGTCGCCCCGCTCTTCGGGAAAGAACTTCTGGATGGTGGTGAATACCACGCCGCCGGCTGCCACCGACAACTTCCGCCGCAGGTCAGCCCGGCTTTCGGCTTGTGTAGGCGGCTGGCGCAGCAGGTCCTGGCAGCGGGAGAAGGTGCCGAAGAGTTGATCGTCCAGGTCGTTGCGGTCGGTGAGGACCACGATGGTGGGATTCCGCATGGCCGGCTCTCGGACGATGGCCCCGGCGTAGAAGGCCATGGTGAGGCTCTTTCCCGAACCCTGGGTGTGCCAGACCACCCCGACGCGCCGGTCGCCAGGTTCGCCGCCGGCCCTTCTTCCCGACTCGTAACCGCCGCCTTCCTCTCCGACGGCCCGTTCCGCCTGCTGCAACTCTGCCGCGCGCAGGGTCTCGCCCACGGCGGCGCGGACCGCGTGGAACTGGTGGTAGCCGGCCAGCTTCTTCACCGGCTTGCCGCTGCCGTCGTCGTCAAACACTATAAAATCCCGCAGCAATGCCAGGAATCGCTCCGGTTGGCAGACGCCCTCCAGCATTACCTGCAACTCGGTCAGGCTGGAATCCGCCAGCGTTTCACCGGTGGTGGTGCGCCAGGGCTTGAACCATTCCTGCCCGGCTCCCAAAGCGCCGACGCGGGCGGCCAGACCGTCGGAAATCATCAGGACTTCGTTCATGGAGAACAGGGAGAGCAGCTGCGCCTGGTAGGTATGGAGTTGCCGCCATGCGCTCCAGATGGTGGCGTACGCGTCGGCGGGATTCTTCAGTTCGATGACGCCCAGGGGTAGGCTGTTCACGAACAAAACGATGTCGGGGCGGCGTGTGTTTCGGTTCCCGCCCACCGTTTCCGCGACCGTGAACTGGTTGACCGCCAGCCAATCGTTGTTGGCCGGATTGTCGAAGTCGATGACCTGCGCCTGCTGGCCCCGGATAACGCCGTCGCCGGCCCGGTATTCCACGTTGACTCCGTTGACCAGCATCCGGTGGAACTCCCGGTTGCGCGTCTCCAAGGTGGTCCCTTCGGGCCGGGTCAGCTTGCGGAGAGCGTCTTCAACCGCAACGTCTGGCAACTCAGGGTTCAGCCGAGCCAGGACATCCCGCAGCCGTTGTTCCAGGACCACCTGCCCATAGTCGACCCGCTCCGCGCCCGGCGTGTCCGGGGCGATGTCCGGCCCGTGGGCTACCTGCCAACCCAAGGCGGCAAGCCATTCCAGGGATGCCTGTTCGACGGTTGATTCGGTGAGCGTGGTCATGGGCTATTCACAGAGACTAACGGATTAGGGAGCCAATCGGTCCATTCCCAAGAGAGCCTGTCCCAGAAAACCCGTGTACGACCCGCAAGGAGTGGTGAATGCC